>JASGEP010000018.1:0-70668 GCA_047606285.1 Luteolibacter sp.
ACACCGCCGTGAAGATTCCATTTCATGGGAAAACGACAACCCCAGAATGGAGCGCCGACGTTCACGTCGGCTCTTCTTTTTTCTTCGCGAGCCGACGTGAACGTCGGCGCTCCATTCTGGGGTTGTCGTTTTCCCATGAAATGGAATCTTCACGGCGGTGTCCGATCTTTTTACCACTCCTGCGGCTTTGTCCGAAAAACCGACTCCTCCGGAGCCTTTGGCGGCACGGATGCGTCCTCGTTCGCTCGATGAAGTGGCGGGACAGCAGCACATTTTGGCGGAAGGGAAACTGCTGCGTCGTGCGATCGAGAGTGACCGTTTCACCTCGCTGATTTTTTACGGACCGCCCGGCACCGGGAAAACCACGCTGGCCAGCGTGATCGCGCGGACGACGGGTTCGCGCTTCGAGTCGCTCAATGGCGTGGAATCCAACGTCGCCGAGATCCGCGCGAAGATCGATCAGGCGCGGACGTGGCGTGAACTTCGGGGCGAAACGACGATTTTGTTTATCGATGAAATCCATCGTTTCAACAAGGCGCAGCAGGACGTCTTGCTGCCGCACATCGAGCGAGGCGTGGTGCGTTTCATCGGCGCGACGACGCACAATCCTTACTTTCACGTCAATTCGCCGCTCGTCTCGCGCTCGCAGATTTTCCAGCTTGAACCGGTGCCCGTCGATGACGTGGTGAAGGTGCTGGAACGCGCGATTTCCGATCGGGAACGCGGGCTGGGGGAGACGCCGGTGGAGGCCGATCCCGACGCGCTTTCGCACCTCGCGGAAAAATCCGACGGCGATGTACGCAAGGCGCTGACCGCGTTGGAACTCGCGGTTTTGACCACGCCGCAGGAAGATGGAGTGGTGAAATTGACGCTCTCCGTGGCCGAGGAATCCATCCAACGCAAGGCGGTCGTGTACGATGCCGATGGCGACGCGCATTACGATACCGCCTCCGCGTTCATCAAATCGATCCGTGGCAGCGATCCGGATGCCGCGCTGTATTGGCTGGCGAAGATGCTGCACGCCGGGGAAGACCCGCGTTTCATTTCCCGGAGATTGGTCATTTCCGCCTCCGAAGACATCGGGTTGGCGGATTCCAATGCGTTGAGAGTGGCGATGTCCGCGCATCAGGCACTGGAGTTCGTGGGCCTGCCGGAAGGCCGCATCCCGCTCGCCCACGCTACGGTCTATCTGGCCACCGCGCCGAAATCGAACACCGCCTACATGGCTCTCGGTCGTGCGATGGCGGATGTGGAAAACGGCCGTACTCTAGCTGTCCCGCCGCATTTGAGGACGAAGACCCGCAAGAAGCTCGCTGCCGCCTCGGGAGAATCCGACGAGGCGATGCGCTATCTGTATTCTCACGACTACGAAGGTGCCTACGTTCCTCAGGCTTATCTGCCGGAAGGGAAAATCTACTATCAACCCGGCAATCAGGGGCTGGAGCTGCGGATCAAGGAGCGGCTGGAGTATTGGCGTTCGCAAAACACCACTGGGAAAGAGAAATGAAAAAGCTGACGTTTTACGGGTTTGTGATCGGCACGGTTTTCATGATGTCGCTGGCGGGTTGCACGAAGAAGCAGATGCGGCAGGCGTCTTCCAACATGGAGCCGACGATCGGAAGGGGAGAAGTGATCGAGGTGGAAACCTTGTCGCGATCTTCACTGAAACGATGGGATGTCATCGTATTCGAATCCCCCTTGTCTCAATCCGATCGCTGGGTATCGAGAATCGTGGGACTTCCGGGGGAGGTGATTGAAATCAGGCCCGACGGTTTATACGTGGATGGTAAAAAGGAAGCTCCGCCGTCCCATGTGCGTATTCCGGCATACACCGTACCGGATCCTCTCGTTTCCTTACCCGGATTTCGTTCCGTTTCGTTTCCTTATACACTCCCGTCCGATCGATATTTTGTCCTCGGGGATAACGTGACGAACTCTCTGGACAGCCGCTATTGGGGAGGTCTGGAAGCTTCCAAAATCGTCGGAAAAGTTCCGGGAAAGTGAGAGAAAAAGGACGCGGCAGGGGCGCCTTTTCTTTTCCTTTCCTCTGTTCTTGTGAAACGGGAAATGCCATGCAGAATCCTTGGCAGAATTATCCAAGTATCTCCCCATGGCCAGTGATCTACCGTTCCAAATGCTGTTTGAAACTTTCGGACGCCTTCCTTCTTCCCACGCCGAGCCGGTCAATCGAAGAGCCTACGAGCAATTGAGGAACGTGTTGTCGGTGCCGGTGGAAAACGCCGGTCGCTGCATCCTGCTGAAAGCTCCGCGCGCGGGCCACGGCAAGACGCACCTGTTGTCTCGCTTGCAGCATGAATTCGGCATTTCCCATGAATTCGTGCCGCTTCAGGCGGCCTCGGGATACCGGATCGACGCGGCATCCGTGATCGACGACACCTTGCGCCGCCTGGTCCGCGCCCTGCCGGCTTCCGGTGGTCTGAGCGTGCTGGATCTGCTGGCCCGACGTTTGTTTTCCCAGGCGCTGCAGCCGCTGGTCCGCTCCGGTGAAGTGCCTTGTCAGGATCGGGAAGGGGCGCTCGCCGCGCTTCAGAACAAGCCGGTCGAGACGTTCGATTTCCATCATCCGAACGCGGTGACGGCGCATTGGGCCCATGAAAATTTCGAAGTGCTCGGCCCTCGTCTCAGCCTGGAACTTTCCCAGCGCAACGATCTGCCGCTGCGTGAAGTGTCGTTCTGGGTCAATGCGCTGTTCCGTTTCGCGGCGACTTCTCTGGAGGATCCCACCCGTGCGCGCGTCCTTTCGGAAACCGTGTTCAGCCATACCCCGGCTGAAGGCGATGGCGATTCCATGGAGCGCCTGGCTGCTCTGTTGGGATTGCTGACGTCCCTGGTGCGTGTGGTGCTGGTGGCGGACGATCTGGAAGGTTTTTCGGCGGACGAAACCGCAGCCCTGCGCCTTGCCGCGTTTCTCGGCTCGCTCCGTCAATCGGTGGAACGCCTCGACGTGATTCTTTCGCTCAATCAGGACATCTGGGACAGTGCGTTCAAGCCGCGCCTGAGTGGTGGTCTGGCGGATCGTCTTTCCGAAGTGGTGGTGCCTCTCGAACCTCTCACCGAGGAGGAAATGGTCGCCTTGATCGATTCCCGTACTCCGGGAAAAGGCCGCGAAATTCTGGGCAAAATCGATCTCGGGGAAGCCGGGACGCATTCCCGGGGAATCATCCGCGCCGCCGCGGCGGTCTGGGCGGATTCCGCCGAAACCGTTTCGCGTCCTCCGGCCGAGGAGGTGTCGGATTCCCCGGCTGCTCCCGTCACGGTGGAAACCGCGCCGAACGATGAAGGACCACCACGGGAAACGGAACCTGTCGTCGCTCCGGCGGTGGCCAGCGTGTTCAGTCCGGCGACGCACGGGCTGGTTTCCAAGGTGGAAACGGTCGAAGAGCCATTTTCCCAAATCGCCCAGGAAAATCCATTCCTGCGCAGCGAGCCGGAAGAGCCCGCCTTCAATCCATTTTCCAAACCCCAGGATATTCCCGCGGTCGATGTCGAGGCCAGCGAGGTAAAACCGCAGTCCACCTGGCCATCGCCGACTTTCGCGCCACCTTCGGCGGATCATCCGTTTGCGGCTATCGCGAAACCGGAAGCCGCCCCCGCACCGGGGTTTGCCCAGCCGGAGCCGACTTCGGTACCCGCGCCGAATTTCCCGTCTCCCTTCCAGATGGAACCCTCCGCAGGTGAGGAACCGGCCTTCCAGCCCTTTCAGGCGGCCCCCGCCGAGTCCGCTTTCCAGCCACCGGCACAACCCGTCGCTACCGCTCCGCAACCTGTCGCGAATCCGTTTTTGACGCAATCCACCGCTCAAGCCGCTCCGGCGTCCGGGTTCGTGCCCGCGTCCATCGTCGGGGAACCTTCGGTCGCATCCGCTCCCGCAGCCGAGCCTGTTTCGAAAGATTCCGATGTTGAAAATCAGGGATTTACGATCCAGTCCGATGCTCCTTCGCCGTGCGCTTCCTCCTCAGCGGCGGAAACCGATCGCGTGGATGAGCTGTTGAGGCAGTTCCGCGAACGCTATGGTCGGGGAAGTTTGTGAAATTTTTCACAAACCCCTTGCCGTTAGGGGCGCTTTGGGTGCTTAGTGTTGAGGCAAACTCGCATGAGCACCACCACCGACTTCGAAGCCCCCGATACGATCGCCCGTGCGGCGCGCGCCGCCGACAGCTATCACGCTGAAACGGACGACCTCGTGGGCGAACGCATGGTTCTGAACATGGGGCCTTCGCATCCGGCCACCCACGGGGTGCTGCGGCTGGTGCTCGAGCTGGACGGCGAAATCATCCACTCGGCCGTGCCGGACGTCGGTTTCCTCCATCGCGGTGACGAAAAAATCGCGGAGAACATGCATTACAACCAGTTCGTTCCCTACACGGACCGACTGGATTACCTCGCGCCCCTGGCGAACAACGTGGCCTATGCCTGCGCCGTGGAAAAGCTGATGGGCTGGACCTTGCCGCCGAGAGGGCAGGCGCTGCGCGTGCTCTGTTGCGAGCTGGCCCGCATTTCCTCCCACATGCTCGGCGTCGGCGTGTGCGCCATGGACGTGGGTGCGATGACCGTTTTCCTCTACACCTTCACCGAGCGCGAAAAAGTCTACAACCTCTGCGAACAGCTCACCGGTGCCCGTTTCACCACATCCTACACCCGGGTCGGTGGTCAGCTCCGCGACATGCCCGCCGGATTCGAGGCCGCCGTTCGCAAATTCCTCGACGAATGCTCTGTCACGATCGATGAGATCGGCAAGCTGCTCGATAAGAACAAGATTTTCCTCGATCGCATGGCAGATATCGGCGTGATCGGACGGGAAGCCGCCATCGATTGGGGACTCACCGGCCCGAATCTCCGCGCTTCCGGAGTCGCCCGCGATCTCCGCAAGGACAATCCTTACCTCGGTTACGAGCAATATGAGTTCGACGTACCGATCGCGGAAGAGGGGGATTGCTACGCCCGCTATCAGGTACGGATGGAGGAAATGCGCCAGTCGATCCGCATTTGCCGCCAGGTGCTCGATACCATGCCGTCCGGTCCCGTGAATCTGGCGGATTCCAAGAGCATGCTTCCGGACAAGGAGCGCGTGCTCATGTCCATGGAAGAACTCATCCATCATTTCATCGTCGCCACCCAGGGCATCGACGCGCCCCCAGGAGAAGTGTATTTCGCGGCGGAAAATCCCAAGGGCGAACTCGGATTCTACATCCACTCCAAAGGCGGCGGCGTGCCGTATCGCCTGAAAATCCGCAGCCCCTCGTTCTGCAACCTGTCCATCGTTTCCAACCTGCTGCCGGGCCACATGGTTTCCGACATTCCGGCCATTCTGGGCTCGCTCGACTTCGTGATGGGCGAGTGTGACCGCTAACCGATTTCTGCCATGAAAGCTCTTCGTTTGTTTTGCGCTCTTTTCGTTTGTTCCGCCTGCTTCGCCAGCGCGGCCATGGAAACGTGGACCAATCGACAGGGTAAAGGCGTCCAGATGGAGCTTGTGTCCGTCGACAACACCGATGGAAATCCGGTGGGGGAATTCAGGACCGCTTCCGGGCAGACCGTGAAGGTGAAGGCTTCGGATCTGAGCGAGGCGGATGCCAAGCGGCTCGCCGAATGGAAGGCTCCGGCCGCCAGTCCGTTCGATTCCTGGTTCGAAAAGGATCTCGTAAAGCTGGAAGGAAAATCCCTGCGGCGGGTGAACGAATTCACCAAACCGACCAAGTATTATCTGTTTTATTACACGGCCTCCTGGTGCGGTCCCTGCCATAAATTCACGCCGAGTCTGGTGGAATTTTATAACAAAAATAAATCTCCTGAATTTGAAGTCGTTCTGATTACCAGCGACGACAGCGAAAAGGATATGGAAGGATACGCCGCCGAACTGAAAATGCCTTGGCCGCAACTCAGGTTGAACAAAGTGGCGCGTTTCAAGAAAGAATTCAAACATCCCGGAACCGGTATCCCGAATCTGGTGCTCACCGATCTTCAGGGGAATCTGCTGAAGACCAGCTACGTCGATGGAAAGTATATGGGACCCGCATCGGTGATGAACCATCTCGGCTCCATCCTTTCGAAATAAACCGCGATTTTTCCCAAATCCCATGTCTCATTCCTCTCTCGAAGAAACGATCGCTTCGCACGAAACACCGGGTACGAAGTTCTATCAGCCATTCGCGGTGACTCCGGAGCTGGAGGCGGAAGCGGACGAGCGGATTTCCCACTATCAGGACAGCAAGCGTTCGGCGACTTTGCCGCTCCTGCATATCGTCCAGCACAAGTTCGGCTATATTTCCGCGGATTCCATCGAATGGGTGGCGCGGAAATTGGAACTGGAGCCGATCAAGGTGCTGGAGGTGGTCACCTTTTATCCGGGCTTCCGTCAATCGGCTCCCGGAAAATTTCACATCCGCGTCTGTCGCACTCTCTCGTGCGCGATGGGTGGTAGCTACGAGCTGATGGAAAAGCTTTGCGAGCTGACCGGCATCGACCGCTCGAACTCGGATTCGCATCATCACCCGATCAGCGTTTCTCCCTGCGGACGGTTTTCCGTGGAATTCGCCGAATGCCTGGCCTCCTGCGGCACGGCACCGGTGTGCATGGTGAACGATGATTTTCACGAAGGAATTTCTTCCGAGCACGCCGAGGCACTTTTGAAAAAGTATTCCGAAGAGGAACTGGCGGAACGGTAATCCATAAGGTAATTGTTACCACATGGGCATGAACGATCATCAGAAACTGACTTCGAGGGTAGGGGCGGTCCATCGTGCCCCCCGAAAGGCGAAGGAACGTGCGAACCGGAAAAATGCCGGTTTCACGCCCTTGCAGGCACTGGAATGGCTGCAAGGAGGAGGTGGGATCTCTCGGGAAGAAGCCGGGAAATGCCGGGTGAATCTCCGCGCCGAACGTGAAGCGGAGGGCACACGCAACGTGAAAGATTTTGAACGATTTGTTCGGCACTAAATTCAGCCATGGTCGCATTTAGAATATTTCGGAACGGATCGGAAATCTGCCTCGCGGGTGTAGAAGGTCTGGGCGTTTTGACAGCGATCGTGACGTGGGCGAATAGAAATGGAGAGTTTACCGATTCAGGACAGCCCGAGCAATCGTTGGATTTGACCGTAGGAGGACTTCATACAGCTACTCAGGAGAATTTGGCATGGCTCACTCAACGGCTTTCAGTGGGCGAGACAATCACCATCCATATAGAAGATTCCGATGTCGCCATGAATCCAACCGAGAGGTATATCTACCCGGAAGAGTTCAAAATTGATGCCATGAAACAGAATGCCAGAGACTTGGCAAAGAAGCTCGGATGGCAACTTATCGAGACCAACAATCAGGCTGAACACGCGGATGCAGACAACCGGCGTTCCGTCGGCACCTAATCATTGACGTTCTCCACGGGCTCCTGCTGGAGCGAATTCCCACAGTTTCCGAAATCCCATGATCACTTACAAGACAGGCAAAGAACCTCACCCTCGCGAATACCGCCTCATTTTCAAGAATGTGGACCGCGAGGAATGGGACACTTCCATCGAGTGCTACATGCGGGATGGCGGCTACGAAGACCTGAAAAAGGCCATCGCGATGCAGCCGAAGGACATCACCGAAGAGGTGAAAAAATCCGGCCTGCGTGGGCGGGGCGGGGCGGGATTTCCGACCGGGATGAAATGGACCTTCATTCCTCCGAACAACACCAAGCCGGTCTATCTGATCTGCAATGGTGACGAATCCGAGCCCGGCACTTTCAAGGATCGCTACATTCTCCATCAGGATCCGCACCAGCTGGTGGAAGGCATGGTCATTTCCTGTTACGCCGTTGGTGCCCACACCGCGTTCATTTACATCCGCGAGGAATTCCCGGAAGCGGCGCTGATCGTCGAGAAGGCGATTGAGGAAGCACGGGCGAAGAATCTTCTCGGGAAAAACGTGCTCGGTTCCGGGTTCGATGTGGAAATTTACGTCCATCGCGGTGCCGGCGCTTATATCTGCGGTGAGGAGACCGGCCTGATCGAGTCGCTCGAAGGCAAGCGTCCTTATCCGCGCATCAAGCCGCCGTATTTCCCGGCGGCTCTCGGTCTCTACATGTGCCCGACGATCGTGAACAACGTGGAATCGCTTTGCCACGTGAAGCACATCATCCGCATGGGTGGCGACGAATACGCCAAGCTCGGCGTGCCCCGTAACAATGGCACCCGCATCCTCTGCGTGTCCGGCGACGTAAAAAAGCCGGGTTACTTCGAGGTGGAAGTCGGCAAGATCACCATGCGGGAACTGCTCTACGACATGTGCGGAGGTCCGAAGGAAGGCCGTGAATTCAAGGCGGTGATTCCCGGCGGATCTTCCTCGAAAGTCCTCAAGTGCGACGAAATTTTCAAACTCAAGAACCCGGACGGCTCCACCCGGGATCTGGAATTCTGGGACATTCCGATGGACTTCGACAGCCTCGCCGCCTGCGGCTCGATGGCCGGTTCCGGCGGTGTCATCGTGCTCGATAACACCCGGAAAATGTCCTGGGTGCTCAACAACCTCAACGCCTTCTATGCGCACGAGTCGTGCGGCCAGTGCACGCCCTGCCGCGAAGGCTCCACCTGGATGCGCAAGATTTCCGACCGCCTCGTCGCCGGAGCCGCCACCCCGAAAGACCTCGAAACGCTCGAAAGTGTCGCCTATCAGATCGATGGCCGCACCATCTGCGCTTTCGGCGAAGCCTCGTCGTGGCCGGTGGAAGCGATCATCGCCAAATTCCGCGAAGAACTCCTCGCCGATACCACCGAGGAAGTCGCCGACCTGCCGAAAAATCCGGAAGCCGAGGCGCAGATCCGTTATCTGCAGACGGTTTGATGAGGGCGGGGGAAATCCTGCCTGATTCATGCTTCGATGGTGCGGAATGTCAGGTTGATCCTCGGCTCCCGCACTTTCGTCGTTTTTGGCACCATGTGCTGCCAGTGCGTCTGCGTTTCGTCCTTCATCACGAGCAGGCTGCCGTGTTCCAGAATCACGGAGAGGGTTTCACCGGTGCGCTTGTGACGGAATGAAAATTTCCGCTCCGCACCAAGGCTCACGGATGCGATGGCGGCGTGACACTTGAGTAATTTTTCATCATCGCTGTGCCAGCCCATGCCCTCGCCGCCATGATGATAGAGATTCAGCAGGCAGGAATTGAACGTGTCTCCCGAGCATTGTTCGACCTTCGTCTTGAGCCGTCGCAGTTCGTCATTCCACGGCAGCGCCCGCTTCGAGGTGCCGGAATAGGCGTATTCGAAGTCCGAATCGCCATACCAGGCGACTTTCCGAGCGGTGGCGATCCGTTTTCCGAATATCACCGTTTCATCCTGTTCCCACGGAATTTTGCTGAGCAACGTTTCGAAAAACTCCCACGCCTCCTGCGCGGAAATCACCACGCCGTGGTAATTCACCGTCCCGTCATAAGGCAGTAAATTTCCCGCTGACTGATCGCCGAAGAGGTTCATTGTCTACGGTTCTTTCCGGTGGTTTGAACGATCTTTTTCGCGTTCGGCTCAAGCATTTCCGAGAGTCGGCGACAGTTCTTGTTCCTCATTGCCATTCCACGAATACCGGGAGAGAACGGTGGATTTTTCCATGGGGGAGAGTGAAAATCTATCCGATTACTCATTTGATCCGAGTAAAGCTCATTCCTCTCGCCGCGATGGAAAACCGCTGTCCTTCGTCTCTTTTCAGAAACGCCGGATATTCGTTCCCTTCCTTCAACCGCGGAGGCGGAGACGGTCCCACCCAACCCTTCTTCGGAACCAGACGATGATAGACAATCGATATCACCTCGCCTTTCTTCACTCCCGACTTCGACCGCACGACCTCCACCACGGTGGCCTCGATGGTTTCAGTCCAGTTGGAGCGGTCGAAAATTCCCGCCGGTTTCGATGTCACCTTCGACACCTTGATTCTCAACTCCTCCTCCGCCTCTTTTTGCAGGTCGCGGTAAACCTCGGGAGACAATTCTCCCTTGGCGACCGTCACGCCCAGCAACAGGCAGAAAATCCACGTTCCGATTTTTCCGAGTATTTCCTTCATCGCATGTTTCGGAGTCTGGCACTCGCAGTTCCTTGGGAAAAGAAATTCCGCCTGCGAAATTTCCGTCCACGCCACCCGTCGAAGTGGGTAAGGAAATCTTGGAAAAGCCGAGGCCTTCCGATAAAAAGCGCCTGAACGCTTGAAAATGACATGCGACGTCGTATCTGGTTTTTGACAAAGCTCCTGCTCGGTTGCTCCGCGATTTGGGCATTGATTTATTTTACCATGATTCGTGTTTCCTTCGGCGATTATTCGTCTTCCCCTCAATTCCGTGATGGACGTTTTCACAATCCGCGTCCGGCCGGTCCAGGCGATTTGCCCGAGTCCACGCTGCGGGTGTGGTGGGAAGTGTTTTTCAACAAACCTCCGGGTACGATTCCGGCTTCTCCCGTATCGTTCCGGCAACCGACCCGTGCGGAACTCGATGCCGCGCCGGATCGGAGCCTCTATCGACTCGGGCATTCCACGGTGTTGATGAAATTGCGCGGCCAGTGGTGGCTGACAGATCCGGTGTTTTGCGAACGCGCTTCTCCGGTGATGTTCGCGGGTCCGAAACGTTTCCACGCACCGCCCATCGCGCTCGATGAATTGCCGCCGATTCGCGCCGTGATTCTGTCGCACGATCACTACGACCATCTCGACCGAACGGCGATCCGGATGTTGCGCGAAAAGGCGGAAATGTTTCTTACACCGCTCGGTGTGGGCGACCGTCTGGCACACTGGGGTGTCTCGAAGGAAAAAATCCGCCAGCTCGATTGGTGGCAGTCCATCGAAGTGGATGGTCTGCGTCTCACCTCCACCCCCGCGCAGCACTTCTCGGGGCGGGGTTTGCTCGATGCCAATAAAACCTTGTGGGTTTCGTGGGTCATCGAGGACGGGGATTTCCGACTGTTTTTCAGCGGAGATGGCGGCTACTCCGATGGCTTCGCAGAGATCGGCCGGCGCTTCGGCCCCTTCGACGTGACCTTGATCGAGAGCGGAGCTTACAACGAGCAATGGCCGTATGTTCACATGCATCCGCCGCAAACCATCCAAGCGCATCGTGACTTGCGCGGACGCTGGTTGTTGCCCCTTCACAACGGCACTTTCGATCTGGCCATGCACATCTGGGAGGAACCACTGGATGAAGTGCTGCGCCTTGCCACCGAATCCGGAATCGACATCTCCACTCCCATGATGGGCGAACGCGTCGATCTCAACGCACCGCATATCGGCACACGCTGGTGGCGGGAGCGATTGGAGAACGCATCGGAATGATAATCGGAGGGACCGTGGGCTGCCCGCAGTCCATGGTCAGGGATGCTTGCGCTTTCCCGATTTAATGGGCCGGTGAGGACACGGGCGTTCCATGGATTTCACGGACGAGATCGCCGACCTTGTCGTTGGTCTTTTTGAGAGGGGTGGCGGAGTTGTCCACACCATCGGTTCCGATCGCCCAGAGGATTACGGAATGGGCGTCATTCCAGCGATAGCGAAGCGGTTTCCGGTCGTAAGGATCTTCCAGAACGGATGGTAAAAATTCCGGAGCCAGGGCATCGAGGGATTTGGGGTAGTTTCCGTGTTTGAGGTGATACCGCCTGAGAGCGATTTCCGTGCGCAGCAGGTGGATCAGACTGTGATCCTGGATATACCTCTCAATCATTCGGTGCAGGAATCCCCAATGAATGGTCTCCACATCGGAGGTCTGTCCGCACAAGGTTTCGAAATATTGATAGTCCTCGCCGGAAATCGGGCGGGTGAAGCGGTTGGTCCCGCGAGCGAAATGTTCCAATGAAATTTCCCGTGCCCGGACATGCTTCGTCGCGGCGATTCCGTTGGGGCGGAGGCTGCGAACCGTAGATTTGAAATTTCCCCAAATCTCTTCAACGTTCCATTCCCAGCTTTCGATCGGATCGTGGGGTTGTGCAAACAACGCGACGCGGTTGAGAAGAAACGACCATGCCATTTCTCCGTAGTAAGCTTTTTCAAAATCCGAACCGAGATCGAAGAGGGAGAGGATTTCCTCCAGAGCGAGATATTCGTCATCGCTTCGATCATTGAGAGAAAGAGCATCCTTGATGTTCCCAGCGATGGATCTGATGATCGAGGTTTGGATAAGGAAAGATAAGAAACCGGGAGGCTCGGACTGAGTGAGCTGAAAGCATGAGAACTGGGACTCGATGCATTTGAAAAATTCTTCACGATTTTCTGAAAACGCATGAAATAAAGCCAAACGTCCTTCTGAGAAATACAGTGAGTTGATCAGGAACATTTCCTCGGCTCGGGGAGTCTCTATTCCCTGATAGGGTTCCCAAGAATAACTCATCTGGTGGTCCGGACGGGAGAAGGCTTTCCGGATTTTTCGTAATCTTTCGATCTCCGGGGTGAGTTCCGTCAGTAGACCGTCGGCGATTTCTTTGGGGGAAGCTCCCGCCTCGCCGTAGCCCCACTTCGTGATGTCGGTGGATTCGGTGAGCTCAGACCAATGAGAGGTACTCCTGGATTTGGGTGCGACAGCTTTCAGCTTATCGCGGATCAACCAGTTAATCCGGGATTTTTCAGGTGCCACCAATTCCGCCTGAACGGCCGGATGTTTGAAAAAGTTGTCCTCGTCCGGGATTTGGCGGGAGTAGATTTTCTTCAGGTTGGTTTCATAACCGAGCGCTTTGAATTTGGCGTGGAAGGCGTCGAGGTCTTTTTGACCCAGCCAGTTCGAGTAGACGTAGCCTGCGGAGATAAACGCGGCACAGACCGCGAGAAGCCCGAGACACCACCACATGAGATGCGAGGATTTTGCGGATGCGTCGGCGGAGTCCATCAAGGATGGAAGGCTGGCTTTTGGTGGATTTTTGGCAATAGCAAAGCGGTGGTCGCCAAGTGGGGCATTGCCCACAAGAGACTTTTATTCAGCCAGTTCGAGGCGGAGATAATCGTAAACGACCCCGGTGGTCAGGCTTCCGGCGGGGACGGTGAGTTTGATGGTGTTTTCACCGGGCTTGAGGAGTGTGGCGTCGAACGCCTGCTTGTATTCCCGCCACACACCCATGGCGGTGTTGTAGCGCAGGGCGTTGGTGGAAATGTAGTGGATGTTGCCGACGGCTTGATCGTTGACGGCGACGCCGAGTCCATCGGGACCGCCGCCATCGGAACCGGCAAGGGCGATACGCAAGGTGGCGGTGCCTTGGACGGCTTCGGGAAGATTGAAGCGGATGGTCCAGGTGGTGGCGCTGCCCCAGCCGATTTCCCGCCACATGTCTTTTCCCGAGGTGCCCTTGCGCATCCAGCCGAAGCGTTGATGGGCGGGATCGGTGGCGTCGGGATTCAGCCAAGCGCGGGATTGGCCGCGGGGGCTTTGGGTGAAAAACCAGTCTTTGCGGTAGTCGCTTTTACCGACGGTGTAGACGGGATCTTTGGGAAACAGCAGCGGGTAGCGCACCGGCCAGCCCCAGAGCCAGTAGTTTTGCCCGTCGCCTTTGTAAAATTCGCAGCCTGTGCGATCCGGGATGCCGATGTCCCAGAGCTGCCTGCCGTAGCGGACGGGTTTCCATTCCAGCTTGCCGAGGTTCAACGTTTCACCGGCCTTTACGGTGATGTCCGCCTTGCTGAAGGTGCCGAGGACCTGATCGGAAAAGGCGTAGAGTGTGTAGTTTCCGGGAGTGACGTTCGGGATATGGAATTGGCCGTCTTCGTTTCCTTTGACCCAGAACTGATAGTGGACGGCGTCGTGTTCCCAGGTGATGCGGGAGCCGTTGCCGGAGCGGCGGAGAAAGCGTCCGCCAGGCCCTTCATAGTCGGGATGGGCCAGCCCGACGTTCAGGCCGGGGAGTTTTTTCGAGGAAGCTTGTGGATCGTCGAGGATCAGGCGTCCCGATACCTGGCCCCGTTGTTCCTTGTGAAGGTAGCCTCCGCCTTTCACCCACGAGAACGGCCACTGCGCACGGATGCGCTTGGAGTGTTGCAGGGCGTCGTGAAAGAGGGCGTTGGCATTGGCGCTCCATGCATCGGGAACCACCGGATTTCCCTGGGTTTTTTTGAACGTTTCGAGGTCTTTCGCAGTGGCCTTTTGAGGAGAGGGGAGCGAATTGCAGTAAATGAAAATCGGGCCGACGACCTTGCTCCAGTCGTGACCGGTTTCGACCCGGGAATTGGTACCACCCGCGTAGTGGCCGGATGTCCAGTAGTTGAGGATGATCGGGTGGGCGATGGTGGCATCGAGGTGGCACACGAGATCGATGCGGGTGGGGCCGCCGCCGAGGTATTCGGTGGAGGAATTGATGAACCAGATTCCGACGTGATCCTTGATACTGGACCAACCGTAGGCGGGGAGTTCGTAGAGCCGGGCGCAGTAGCTGTATTTGTGCTCGACGGAGTTTTTATAAAGTCCGGTGCCGAGGATTTTCTGTTCCTTGGCATTGATGACGACGCTTTTCTGGATGTCGTCATTGTTGCACATCGGCAGATTCCGGTCCTTGTCGACGGTGAGCCAATCGAAACGTTGATCGAGCTTGGTGATGAAACGGCTTTCCCCGAAACCGGCTGGCGGGTAGTGGGCGGGGTGGGTGTAAATGGCGTAGGTGTAAACGCCGCTGGCTCCGCGTTCGAGGGTGTAGCGGATCTCGATATTCATGCGCCTGCCGGTGCCACGAAGGGAGACTTCGGCACGGGTGCCGCCGTTTTGCCGGGGATCGATGGTGACCCGTGCTTCGACTTTGCCGCCGGGAGGTTGCTGCCAGATGCCGCCCGGACCCATGAGCTCGAGATTCCGGTAACGGAGGGAGGTCATGTGGCTGGTTCTTTTATTGATGGTCGCTTGCACGATCCCGTTGTCCATGCGCCAGGAGGCCGCCGTTTCTTCGAGAGTCACGGGGGCGGCGTCCGAGGCGTTTGCCGCGTGACCCAAGGGGATGCCGTGCACCAGGAAAGCGAGGATGGAAAGAATGCAGCGGAGCGGCTGTTTTTTCATAGGAAGCGAAACCGACGGGTTTTTCCCTTTTACGGGCTCAATTCCGGGATTGTTTCAGCTTCAACACGATTTTTTCCGATCCGTTGCGGTTTCCTCAATGTCCGGTTTTTGGGTTCGGCGCGCCGACTTTCCTTGCTTTCCGGCGGTCCTTATGGCCTGCGGATCACAGAGCGAAAAACACGACCAGCAGGGTGAGCGAGCATGATGTCGCAGGAATTTTTTCATGTCCCGACGGAATGGGAATGGTGAATTGCAAAGCCGGAGTGCGACATGCGCGGCGTCGGTTTCAGCCGTTGATGATTTCTCCACCGTTGGGATGGAGGACCTGACCGGTCATGTAGTTGGCCGAGGCGCTGGCGAGGAATACGAAGCATTCGGCGCATTCCCATGGTTCTCCGGCGCGACCGAGCGGGACGTCGGAGCCGAATTCCGCGACTTTTTCCGGATCGAAGGTGGCGGGAATCAGAGGTGTCCAGATCGGCCCCGGTGCGACGCCGTTGACGCGGATTCCTTTCTTCGCGAGCTGGCCGGACAGCGAGCGGGTGAAGGAAACGATCGCGCCCTTGGTGGCAGAGTAATCGAGCAGCTCCGGGCTGCCGCGATAGGCGGTGACGGAGGTGGTGTTGATGATGGAAGGAGCCGACGATTTTTCCAGATAGGGAAGGGCGGCGGCGGTGAGGTAAAACATGGGGAACACATTGGTGCGGAAGGTTTTTTCCAGTTGTTCCTCGGTGATTTCCCCGATGGTGGAGCGGGGGTGCTGCTCGGCGGCGTTGTTGACGAGAATGTCGAGGTGCCCGAAGCGGGAAATCGTGGCTTTGACGGCTTCGAGGCAGGCGTGGCGCGTGGAGATGTCCGTTTGCAGCAGCAGGCAGGAGGCTTCCTTTTCTTCGATGAGTTTGCAGGTTTCCAGCGCGTCCTCGGTTTCCTCAAGGTAAACGATGGCGACGTTGGCTCCTTCGCGCGCGAAGGCGAGTGCAGTGGCTTTGCCGATGCCGGAATCCCCGCCGGTGATGAGGGCGACCTTGCCGACGAGCTTGCGTGCGGAAAGAATGGAGGCGTTTTCCGACTGCGGCAGGGGAATCATTTCCGCCTCGCGCCCGGGTTGCCTGTCCTGGGATTGTGGCGGGCGTTCCTGTTCCGTTTCCGAGAGGTTTTTGGACTGGTTTGGCATGACGGCCTTTTTCGCAAGCGCCGTGCCAAGGTGGAGAAGGTGGAACGAGATCCGGGAATTGTTGGAAAAATTACGATCTCAATTCGTCCGTGAGAGCCGGTTGATGCCGCGTTTGACGAGTTGGTTATCGACGACGGTGGAGAGGTTTTCGTCCAGATAGATGGTGAAATTTTCGTCGAGGAATTCGATGGAGTGCAGCGGTTGAAGGTTGCTGTTGAAGGCGGAGATCAGGTCTTTCATGTTCTTGATCTCGCGGCCGTTCACTTTGTGGACGATCAGGTTCCGCAGGCGTTCGTAGCCGACGGTGGCGGGGGTGGGGATGGCGCCGCTGAGGAAGATGACACGTTCGATGCGGTCTTCGTATTTTTCGGGGTTTTCGTAGGTGTCCAGCAGGTTGAGCGGGGCGCGGCTGGGCCAGTCGTCACCGAAGGCTTCGAGCAGGGGGCGGGAGAGTTCCTGAAAGATGAAGCCGCCTTTGACGACGTAGTTCGGCGGTTGGCCGAAGTGGTAGTCCGGCACGAGTTTTTTCGTTTCTTCCTGGCGGGTGAGAGTGGCTTTGACTTCGAGCGGCTTGCCTTCGCGCTGGAGCGAGAGGGTGATGACGTCGCCGGTGGCGTGGCTGCCGCGTACGAGGTGGCCCCAGAAGACGTTGCCGTAGGTGGGGTGCTCGAAATAGCCGAGACGGTCGATTTTTTGGTCGTCGATGGCGAGAATCACGTCGCTGGGGCGGATGCCCGCCAGATCGGCGGAGCTGCCTTTGCGGACGGATTTGACGTAGATGCCGCCCTGATCGTCCTGAAGCTGGAGCCATTTGCGAAACGACGGGTCTTCGGTGCGGGCGATGGAGACGCCGAGCGAGGGGAAGCCGTTGTAGGTGCCGCCTTCGGCGTCTTCCATGAAGCTGCGAACGATGTCGGTGGCGGTGACGTCGCAGATCTGATCCTTGGAATCGTAGCTGATGAGGACGCCTGCGAGTTTGTTTTCGCGGAGCACGGGCAGGGAGAAACTGCTGGCGGCGTCCTGCATGGAGGCTTTGACCTGATAGGTGAGGAAGTTCTGGCCGGGCAGGAAATTCGCGGCGAGATCGATGCTCTGGAACGTGCCGGCGGTGAGCAGGCTGGTGCCGTTTCCTTCGATTTGGAGGATGTCGAGGTTATCGCCGATTTCCGAAGGCTCGGAAAGTTCGAGCGGGTTGGTTCCGGCGAAGAATGCTTTTCCGTCCTCTTCGTCCGCAGGTCCTAGCAGGGCGAGATTGACCTCGTAATCGACGGCGATGACGCTGGCGCGGGTGAAGCGTGTGCCGTCGGGGGATTCGAATTCGAGATAGGTGGCGTCCGCGACGAGTTCGGCGGTGGTGAGGACTTGTTGGGGGCCGACGATGGCTGCCAGTGCGCGCCGCGAGGAGGGAGAGAGTTTTTCCCACGGCTGGGAGGGATTCCATTTCTGTTGGGTGGAGTTCACCCGGACGACGGAGGTCTTGATGTCCACCGGTGCGGGCCGGGTTTCGCCGGGGATGATGATCGGCTGGACGGTGGCCGGGGCTTCGGATTCGGCCGTTTTTTCCCGGGGTTGGCAGGCGGCGAGCAGAAGCAGGAATGGCAGGGTGAAATACGGGCGCATGGCGGGAAGCGGTGGGTGGAAAAACGAAGCGGGGACCTGGAATTGCGTTTATTTGAGACCGAGAACGTCCTGCATGTCGTAGAGTCCGGCGGGTTTGTCGGCGAGCCAATGGGCGGCGCGGACGGCTCCGGCGGCGAAGGTCATGCGGGAAGAGGCTTTGTGAGTGATTTCGAAGCGCTCGCCATCGGCGGCGAAGAGCACGGTATGATCGCCGACGACATCGCCGCCGCGCAGGGTGTGCATGCCGATCTCGCGTGGCGGACGGGGGCCGATGTTTCCGACGCGGCCATGGGCGACGTCCTTTTCGTAGGAGGTGCGGGTTTCCTCGTTGAGGATTTCGAGAATGGTGCGGGCGGTGCCGGAAGGGGCGTCGATCTTGTGCTTGTGGTGCATTTCGATGACCTCGATGTCGAAGCGGTCCTGGCTGAGCACGCGGGCGGCTTCACGGGTGAGCCAGAAGAGGGTGTTCATGCCGACGGAGTAGTTCGAGGCGAAGACGATCGGCAGGGTTTTGGAGGCTTCGAAAATCAGGGCGCGTTCTTCGTCGGTGTGGCCGGTGGTGCCGATGACGAGGCGGGTGCCGAGTTTTTTCGCCGTTTCGAGCACTTCCCGGGTGAAGGTGTGGATGGTGAAATCGATGACGCAATCGGCCTTCGCCATGGCAGCTTCGAGGTTTTCTCCCCGGTCATGGGTGGAGGCGACGGTGGCGTGGGGATCGGCTTCGGCGGCTGCGACGAGGGCTTGGCCCATGCGGCCAGAGATTCCGGTGATGAGGAGGTTGAGCATTGAACGTTTCGGATTTCAGATTTTCAGATTTTCAGGTTTTACCCAAATCAGTCTTCCCAGATCATGTGTTTGAGGCGGAGCGCCTGGGCGGCGGCTTCGGCTTCGGCGGCCTTCGGTCCCTTGAAGGAAGCGATTTTTTCCGCGACATCAATCGCAGCTTTCCAGCGCTTTTCATTCTTTAAAATGACGAAAGCGCTGAATCCGCAGCGTTCGAAGTAATCCCACTCGGCGGGTGGATTGGATGAGGAGGTGGATTCGAGGACGGAGTAGTAGGCGGCGAATGCCTCGGCGGTGCGCATCTGCGCCGGGTTTTCCGGCAGGGGCATGTGTTCCAGCGCCATGCCACGGAGGTATTGGAGGCGGTGATAGAGGGCGGGCTGGTCCTTGGCGTGGACGAGCAGCTGGTTGTAGATGGCGAGGGCTTCTTCGAGGGACTTGGGATCGGAGGAACCCAGGGCGTAATAGGCTTCGCTCAACAGCAGTCCGGCGGGGAGGCGCAGCGGATCGTTTTCCTTGAGGGTATTGAACCAGTTGCGGAGAAAGCGGATGGCTTCCGGCAGCTTGTTCAAATCCATCACGTCGATCATCAGGCGCGCTTTTTCCAGCACGGCGACGGGGGTGAGAGGACCATCCAGACCGATGGTTTTATCGAAAAGAATGAGCGCTTCTTCCCGGGACTTGGGGGTGCCGCCGAGGGCGGCGGAGCGGGCGGCGATGAGCCAGCAGGCTTGCGCGCGCGAGGGGTCGGTATCGGTGGTGGCGAGGCGTTCCAGCACCAGCCGGGCGTCGTTGAAATTTCCGGATTCAAAAAGGTTGCGTCCGAGAATGAATGCGGCTTCGGAAGCGAAGGGGGAATCGGGATGGCGTTCTATCAGGGATCTGGCGAGAGGAATGGTCTCGGCGGGGTTTTCCGAAAGATCGGCGAGGCGCAGGCGGGCGCGGTCCAATGCGGTGGCCGGGAGGGTTTCCCGGGCCTCCGGGAGATTGGTGAGGATTTCGAGCTGGGCGGTGGCGTAGGGGAGATCGGGAGGGGTGGCGGAAAGCGCGCATTCGGCACCCCACAGGCGGGCTTCCGGCACGCGGGGATGATCGGGGTGTTCGCTGAGAAATGCGTCGATGAGTTTCCGCGCGGTGGCAGGATCGGGCTCACCCAAGGCTCGTTCTAACTGAAGTTCGGTTCGCAGGAGAGGATCCTTGGTGGTGCCGTCGCCGGGCAGTGTGCTTCCCTTGAGGGTGGCGAGCCGTGCGTTGGTCCGGGCGATCTGGGCGGAAGCGCCATGGAGGGAGGTGGCGGCTTCTTCGAAGAGGCGGGAAGCTTTCGGGAGGTCGCCGGACTGAAAAGCGGCGGTGGCTTCGAGAAAGGCGGCTTCGCCGATGGGGGTGGAGGTTTGTCTGCCGGAGCGGAGCGTATCGAGAATAAGGGCGGCTGATGCGTATTTTCCCTGTTCCAGCAGCCAGCGTCCTTGCTGGAGGATGACCCGGTTCGCCAGGAAAGGAGGCAATGGCTCCAGCATGAGGCGGGAGAGGAGAATTCGCGCTTCCTCACGGCTGGCAGGGATGCCGATGCGATGCAGCGCGATGGCGCGGGCGAAGGTGGCGTAGGATTCGAGCAGGCCGGGAGAGGTGTAAACGGGCCAGCCGCGGGAGGAGATGAGGCCGCTCTCGGAAGGAGTGGTTTCCGTCTGGCTCCATTGGGTGAGGCGGAGGAAGAAGGGATCGGTGGTTTCCGGTTTTTCCGGCATCCAGTGGATGAGCCGGTCGAACATGCTCTCGATCAAGGGCGTCTCCGGATGATTCTGGAGGAAATCGATCAGTACCCGGATCGCTTCTTCGGGATTTCCCTGGACCTGGAGGGCATCGACGAGACCGAGTGCGGCGGAGTGATAGTGAATCAGGGATTGGCCCTCGGGTTTTTCCAGAAGGGAGGAGAATTTTTGCGCGGCTTCGGCGGGTTTTCCTTCGGCGAGGAGGAGCTGGGCTTCGAGAAAATCGGCGAAGGGTCTTTTTTGCTCCGGGATTTCCCCGGCGGCGGGCATCGCGCTGCGGGCTTCGGAGGGGTGCCCGTAATCCAGCAAAATCTCCACCTTGCGCAGCTTCGCATCGAGGGAGACTTCCGGCGAGGATTGCCGGATGAGCCGGTCCATGGCTTCGAGCGCTTCGGTCTGCCGGTTTTGGGCGAGCAGGAGATTCGCGAGTGAAAGGGAGGATTCGACGGCAAAGCGGTTTTCGGTTTCCAGTGCGAGGATCTGGAAAAGGGCGATGGCTTCTTCAGGTCGGTCCAGCCGGGCAAGCGCCTGGGCTTTCCAGAACCGGGAGTCGGGATTTTTTTCGACCTCGGGGGCGGACAGCAGTGCGAGGGCTTCCTTTGGATGATCGAAGCGGATCCACGCTTCCGCGAGCCGCAGCGTGAGGGGGATTTTTTCGTCGGCTTTCAGGCCCGGTTTGGCGAGTTGCGTCTTGTAACGGGAAATGGCGAGTTCCCACAGTCCGACCGCCAGCGCTTCATCGCCCGACGGGGCGGATGAGGGCGTCGTCTGCGCCGGGCTTACCGGGGACTGCAACGCCAGCAGGAAACATACGAACGGCCACAACTTCATCGGATGCCGGAAAAACTAGAAGCGCCCCGTGGCGATGGCGAGTCCGGAGATCATGGAAATTCCGGCATGCTCAGGGCTTGCGGGCGAGCAACGTTTTCAGTTCGTCCACCTGCAGGCCAAGCGCGCTGGCGGCGACCTTGAGATCGCCATCGGCCTGTTCGAGCGCGCGGTTGACGATTTCCGTGTTGATCCACTCGACGATATTCCGGCCGGCGGGCGCGGCGTTGATGAGAAGGTCGAGTGCCTGAAGCAGGGATTCCTGGGATTTTCCGGGAGAATTCGCGAGCGGGATGTCGGCGGGCAGCAGGATCTGGGAGGACGCGAGTGCGCAGGCGCGGGCCATGGTGTTTTCCAGCTCGCGGACGTTGCCCGGCCAATGATGGGCCTGCAGGGCGGAAATCGCTTCGGAGGAAATCCGGACGCGGGCCATGCCGTTCTTGCGGGTGATCTTTTGCAGGAAAAACTCGGCGAGAAGGGGAATGTCCTCGATGCGTTCGCGCAGGGCGGGCAGGCGGATTTCCACCACGTTCAGGCGGTAGTAGAGGTCTTCGCGGAAACGACCGGCGGCGACTTCCGCGGAGAGGTTCTTGTGCGTGGCGGCGACGATCCGGACATCGGTGGTGAGCGTTTCGTTCGAGCCGACCCGGGAAAACGAGCCGTCCTGGAGCACACGGAGCAGCTTGACCTGGATAGAGGGCGGCATGTCGCCGATCTCGTCGAGAAACAAGGTGCCTCCATCGGCCTGCTCGAAGCGCCCGGCGCGGCGGGCGATGGCTCCGGTGAACGATCCTTTCTCGTGGCCGAAAAGTTCGCTTTCCAACAGGTTTTCCGGAATGGCACCGCAGTTGATGGTAATCATTTCCCGCTGGCGGCGCGGGCTGTATTCATGCACCGCCTTGGCGACGAGTTCCTTGCCGGTGCCGCTTTCCCCGCTGATGAGAACCGGCGCGTCCGAACGGGCGACCCGGCCGACGAGCTTGAAAACTTCCTGAAGGGCGCGGGAAACGCCGATGATTTTCACCCGGCCATCGAGGGTCGGCAATTCGGCATCCTGCTGACCGGCGCTGCGGCGATCTTCCTGGGTTTGCAGAGCGGATTCGATCACCGGGCGGAGCTCGAAGGCGAGGGATTCCTTGCGCAGCACATCGTGCGCGCCGTGCTGGGTGGCCTCGATGATCTGCGCGGTGGTGGGGAATCCGGCGGTGAGAATTACCAGCGTGTGCGGGCTTTGCCGGACGATGCGGCTCAGCAGCTCCATGCCGTCGAATGGCTCGATCTGCATGGCGGCGATCACGACGGATACCGGTGTTTTTTCGACGACCTTGATCGCGTTCGCGGCGTTGTCGCAGCGCAGGATACGCAGATTTTTGGCCGTCAGATGCTTGGTCGCCCAATCGAGGAAATCGTGATCTGGGTCGACGAGGAGTAAGGTTTCTTCTGAATTTTCCGGCATCGTGGGAACGGCGGAAAGTGAAGCGACCACCGGCCCCGATGACACGGAAAAAATGGTCTTTGTGACGTTTATGCCGGTTCGGGAAAAACCGGAGGAGGTCTCGCGATCATTCGAAAAAACGTTTGATGGCACGTTGTTCGGTGGGATCGAGCGCTTCCCGCCAGACGCGATCTCCGCCTTTTCCGGTGGCTCCGGCTTCTCCGCCTTGCTGGATGCCGGTGGTTTGCTTGTCCACAACGTGCTCACCGTTCTGGAGTTCGAGCAGATCTCCGGGAGTCGAACGGGAAAGGTCCTTGGCCTGGAGTCCGGTCATCTCGCCGATTTCGGTGCCGTCCCTGCCGTCGCCCAGCAGGTTCGGATCATGGCCCGGGCCTCGTTGGATGCCTCCTTTGCCGGGGCCTGATTGATCGCCGGAATCTCCCGACCCGCTGCCGCTTCCATTCGGGGAATCGCCGGAAAGCAGTTCGTCGGACCAATCGTCGCCTTCACCCTGTCCTGAGCCTTTGCCCTGGGAGTTTCGCATGGCCTGCGCCTGTTTTTGCAGGTTTTCCTTCAATTGCTGAAGCTGTTCGGGTGTCAGCTTGCCGAGGCTTTCGGGGTTGAGCTGTTTCATTTGCTCCAGCAACTGGGGATTCGGCTTCATCGAGCCGTTTTGCAGGCCTTGAAGAGCTTGCTCGTAGGCATCGAGTTGTTTTTTCCGCTCTTCCTGACTGCCGGTAGTTCCGGTGGCAGAGAGAGATTCAAGGGCGTTGCGCGCGCTTTCCAGTTCGTCCTGCACGCGCTGGTTTTCCGCCTGATGGCTTTTTTCCAGCGCATCGGTGGCTTCCAGCGAGGAGTGGCTGAACCATTGCTCTTCTTTCTGGGCTTTGAGTTCGTCGAGCTTGTCGCGGGTTTCCTCAAGATAGGATTCGTCGACGAGTTTTTCGTCGGCGAGGCGTTGCAGTTCGGCGTCGAGTTTCTGCCAGGAAAGGGGCTGGTCGGGTGGCCTATCCGTTCCGTGGGGAGTGGATAACGGAAGAAACCAGCCGCCGCAGAACAGGAGAAGCGAGCCGAGCAGGGGAATCAGGAGTCGCGACCGGTTCCACGGGTAGTTTTCCGGAAAGGCCCCGGGTTTTTCCGGCCATGGGAGGATACCGGCTTCCGCGGCGTGGAGGGCGTTGTGCAGCCCGAGATCGGCTTCGAGTCGGGTGAGGCCGTTTTCCGGGGTTTCGAAATGATTTTTCGCCCGGCGATAAGCGATGAAGACGATCAGGACGATTCCCGGAAGGCAGGCACCGATGACGATTTCCAACGGCCATTCCGGATGGAGCCGACGAAGCAGCAAGGAAGCGCTGGAGGCGATCAATGAACCCACAAGCAGCGGCATCGAAAGCTTGTCCAGCCACCAGCTGACGTTGATCCGCCGAGTCACCCGGTGGGCGGCCCGCCACCAGAAATCGCGATTTTCATCCGCTGCCATGCGTTGTGAAGCTATCTCGCTTCGGAGAAAAGGCGATGGGAAAACTCAGGGGACTTATAGGTCTCAGGAAAGATGGTGATAGAGCTTTCCCAACCGCAGCCCGCTCATTCATCGGAGAGCAGAATGACCGAAACTTCCGCGTTCAATGCATCATCCGACGAATCGCCGCCGAGTTTCCACTGTGTCAGTTTTTGCAGATCGGGCAAGGAGCCGGGCTGGCCGTTTACCTTGTCGATCGAGTGCGGCTGCGAAAGCGGGCGATTGCCCATCGGGCGGAGGAAAGTCGGCACTTCGGGCGTCAGCACGGTCAGATCGTAGTGCCAGGTCGCGGAACGGCCGGAAGCGTCCCTGAGAATCAGCGACAGGCGTTTGGCCTTGTTCTGTTTGCCGATCGTGATCCGCAGGATGGGGCGCTGATCGGGTGAGGCGGACATGTTTTCGTTGGTTCCGGCGCCGCCTTTGCCGTTTTCCGGGTCGAGTTTGGCGATGCCGTCTTCGACCTTCGCTTTTCCCGCCCACTCTCCGTAAATGAAAACGAAGGGTTTTTCGATTTGGGTCAACACTGGGAGAGACTGGGGATTTTCCTCGTTCATGAGGACCGCTTCACCACCCCGCGCGGAAATCATCAGCGATCCGCTGAGGAGGCAGGTGAGGAATAAAAGACGGAATTTCATGGCCGGAATAGAGATACGATACGTGCGACCCGGGGGCTGTCTGTCACGGAAGTTGAAAAAAGTTTCAGATCCACGATACCGCTTCTTCCAGCGAATGGACCACACGATCCGCCCCGCAGGCCGCCAGCTCGCTCGCGCTGAATCTTCCGGTCGTCACGGCGAGGCTGCGTGCACCGAAGGCCTTGGCGCAGGCCACGTCCTTCGGGGTGTCGCCGATGACCCAGGTGTCGCCGGGAGAAAACGTCGTTCCGGCGTGGGCGTTGGCGCGCTCAAGGGCGAGGGGGCCCAGCAGATTGCGATCCGCGAAGTCGCAGCCGTAGGCGCCGAAGGGGAAATACGCATCGAGGCCGAAGTGCCGCATCTTGGCGGCCGCGCCACCGGCGATGTTTCCGGTCAGCAGGCCGAGAGTCGCGTTCGGACGACCGCTCAATTCGCAGAGCAGGGCGGTGGCTCCGGGAATGACGCGACCTCCGAAATCCCCATATTGAAGATTCCAGTTCAGGCGATCCTGATAGAAGGAAAAGAAACGGGTGGTGGTTTCCTCCGTCGTCTCCTTGCCGAAATGCGCGTGGATGTAGGTGATGAGGCTCAGATCGGTGCTGCCCGCCAGGTCGAGGTCCGGGCCTTTGCCACCGAAAATGGCGAGCGCCGTTTCTTGCAGGGCGGTCATGCCCGCGCCGCCGGTGTCCACGAGCGTGCCGTCGATGTCGAAAAGATAGAGCATTCCGGAAATAGTGGGGAAAACGAAAAGGGACACGAATGCCCCTTTTCTCTGGAATTTCACAGGACTTCATCCGGAGTTTCGTCCGGAATGTCGTCGAACTCTTCCTCTTCGTGAGATTCGTCATCAAGATCGTCTTCTTCCAGCAGCTCGCCGTGGAAGAGGTGGAACTTGCGCTTGCGCTGATGCTGCGGCAGCGGGGAGAGGATCATGGCGACGGCGCGGCCGTTGAGCTTGGGCGGCTGATCGACCTGGGCCATGGACTTGAGGTCTTCGATGATCTTGTTGAGCACGACGAAACCCAGATCCTTGTGCGCGTTTTCACGGCCCTTGAACTGGAGGACGAAACGGACCTTGTGGTTCGTATCGAGGAAACCTTCGGCACGGCCGAGCTTGATGTTGTAGTCGTGCGTGCCGGTACCGACGCGGAATTTCACTTCCTTCATGCGCGTCGAGGCCTTGGATTTCTGTTTTTTCAGCTTCGACTGCTCGTACTTGAACTTGCCATAGTCGATGATCTTGCAGACCGGCGGATCGGCCTGGCCTGCGATTTCGACGAGATCAAGCCCCACGGACTGGGCCTTGATGAGGGCGTCACGAGTGGTCATCACCCCAAGTTGCTGGCCGTCGGAAGTGACGACACGGACTTTCGGTGCGCGGATGCGGTCGTTCACCCGCGTCATATCGCGGTAACGACCCCTGTTTTGGTCTCTTTGTGGCTTAGCGATGGCAGTGTCCTCCAGTGGGTAGATGCGACGTGACGGTGCGTGGACGGACGGAGCCGACGCACACAACCCGTGCGAAGTGGAATGTGGAACGTGAAACCAGACACCAGCTCATACCGCGGAGACAGGAACGCACGACCGGTCGGGCAGGTCGGCGGTTGGGTTCTGTAGTGGTCGTTCCAGGAAAATCATTGAGCGGCGAAAATGGCCGATTCCGAAGGGATGCGGCGGCGAATGCGTGCAGCCCTTGCGTGTCGGGCGATTCTTTATGCCCAGATCACGAAATCGGCAAGTTTGTTTTTGCGTTTGTTCAAATCTGAAAAAATTTGGCCTTGGAGTTCACGGAACATACCGACGTCCCGAATCTTTGTGTTTTTCGCGATCTCGATGGGATTTTCAGAATGCACTATTCCAGCCACACCGATTTCAGATAGGGAACATCGGTGAAATCCAGTGGCATTTGCGAATGCGTGGCCTGCATCCTGCGCGGTGCGGCATCGAGAAGCTGGCGTTCGAATTCCCGAGGAGACATCCGCCGGAAGTTTGTGCAGCACAGCACCCAACCTCCCGGTGCAAGTAAGGAAATGGCGAGCGCGGCGAGTTCCCCGAAGTCGTTTTCCACGCGGAAGACTTTGCCTTTTTCATCCCGGGAGAACGTCGGCGGATCGAGCACGATGCCGTCGAAAACGCGGCCCTGTTTCCGGAAGCGGCGCAACCAGTGAAAGGTGTCGCCTTTGCAGAAATGATGCTGCGCGGGATCCAGCCCGTTGTGGGAAAAATTCCGCTTCGCCCAATCGAGATACGGCTGGGAGAGATCGAGCGTCGTCGTTTCCGCACCGGCCATCGCGGCGTGCACCGAGAACGCGCCAGTGTAGGAAAAGGTATTCAACAAGCGCAATCCGGGAGCCATGTGGCGGCGGACTTCCGCGCGATTGTCGCGTTGATCGAGGAAAATTCCCTGCGAATAGCCGGATTGGAACGAAATCTCGGACGCCACGCCGTTTTCTCGAATTAAAAAAGGTTCGTTCACTTCCGAGCCGCAGAGATGGGAGGGGGACTCTTTCTGGTGCTGATCGAGCTGTTTCCAATACGTCGGGCGGTTCTGATCCCTCAGCCATTCGGCGACGTTCGTAGGGATCGACTGGCCGGTGGTGGAAACCAGCCAGCGGTCCGCGAAGGTTTCCAGAATCACACCCGGCAGGCCGTCTCCCGCACCATCGATCAGGCGCACGGCGTCGGTTTCCCCGTTGAGCAGGGGTTGACGCCGGAGAACCGATTTTTCGCAGAGCGGATGCATGGACGGCATTGCCATGACCCGAAAAGCCACTACCATCCAGCTCGAAATGAGCCCTGTTTCCGACCTTCTTTCTTCGGCCGTGGCGGATGGCCGCCTTCTGGAATCCGCGAAAAACAACATCGAGCTCTTGCTCAGCGGCGCTTCCAGCGATCTTCCACTCAAGTCCGTGCAAGAACTGGCCGCTGCCGGGAAGTGGGAAGAACTGAACGACCGCTTTTTCAAAACACTCGCCTTCGGCACCGGTGGCCTGCGCGGTCGCACCATCGGCCGGAACGTGACTTCCGCCGAGCAAGGAAACGGCGGACCGAACGGTCGCCCGGAGCATCCCTGCGTGGGCACCGCGACGATGAATTTCTACAACGTCAGCCGCGCCGTCCGTGGTCTGATCGCCTATGCGAAGAAATTCGCAGGCAGGGAGCGCAAGCCGACCCTCGTCTTCGCTCACGATACCCGCCATTTCTCGCGCGATTTCGCCGAGTTCTGCGCGCAAACCTGCGCCAATCTCGGTTGCGATGCCTATCTGTTCGATGGTCCGCGCTCCACTCCACAACTCTCTTTCGCCGTGCGTGAACTGCGTGCGGACGCGGGTGTGGTGCTCACCGCCAGCCACAACCCGGCGCACGATAACGGCTTCAAGGTGTATTTCGACGACGGCGCGCAAATCGTCGATCCCCACGCCCCGGCGATCATCGCGGAAGTGAACGCCATCGTTTCCGAAACTTACCAATCGGTGCCCGAATCCGAGCGAGGCACCGTCACCGTTCTCGGTGCGGAAATGGATGCCCGCTACATCGAGCGCCTGAAAACCCTGCTGCTCCAACCGTCGTTGCTCGAAGGGGCATCGACGAAAATTGTTTTCACCAATCTGCATGGCACTGGTGGCCACATCAACGTGCCGATGCTGCGTGATTTCGGCTTCGAAGTGCTCACCGTGCCCGAGCAGGATGTGCAGGACGGGCGTTTCCCGACTGTCGATTCCCCGAATCCGGAAAACGCTCCCGCGTTGAAAATGGCCATCGATCTCGCGAACGAATCCGGTGCGGAAATCGTGATCGGCACCGATCCCGACGCCGACCGCATGGGCGTCGCGGTGCGTAACGCATCCGGCGAAATGGTGCTGCTCACCGGGAACCAGATCGGCTCGCTGATGGCATGGTATCGCCTGAAAACCTGTTTCGATCTCGGCTGGCTCACCCAATCGAACCGCAGCCGCGGCGTGCTGGTGAAAACTTTCGTCACCACCGAGCTGCAACGCGCCATCGCCGATGCCTTCGGCGTCAGCGTGGTCGATACTCTCACCGGTTTCAAATACATCGCCGGCAAGCTCCGCAAGTATGAGGAAGCGATCCCCGCCGACAAGAAAGGCGACTACCGCTCGCTCAGCGAAGCGGAAACCCGCGAACTGCGCCTGCAATACTCGCGCTTCTTCGTCTTCGGCGGAGAGGAAAGCTACGGCTACCTCGGTTCCGACGCCGTGCGCGACAAGGACGCGAACGGCGCGACGCTCATGTTCGCCGAAGTCGCCGCCTATGCGAAATCGCAAGGGAAGACGCTGCCGGAACTGCTCGACGAGATTTATAACAAATACGGTTACTACCTTGAAGCGGGCAAATCGCTCGTGATGGAAGGTGCCGATGGTGCCGCGAAAATCCAGGCGCTCGCGACCTCCTACGCCGAAAACCCACCGACCACGCTCGATGGCACCGCCGTCATCCGCGTCCGCGATTTCGCCAAGCAGGATATTTTCGATCAGGAAGGCGATCTCCTGCCGAAGGAAAAAATGATCTTCGTTGATCTCGAAGACGGTCGTTCCTTCGCCGTCCGTCCCTCCGGCACCGAGCCGAAGATCAAATTCTACCTCTACGGAAAATCCGAAGTCGTCACCGATCTGGAGACTTCCAAACAAAACGTCAAAGCCGGTCTGGAAAACCTCTGGAAAGCCATCGAAGCCGACGCCGCAACGCGCGGGTGAGAGAATGATCTAAAAAGCGGCTGGGCCATCGTGGCCCAGTCCGTTGGAGAGGCGGGACGCCTCCTTTTGTAACATCAGAGGGTAAGGCACTCGTTTCAGCGGGTTGCCTCTATCACCTTGTTCGTTGTGGGTTTGAGCTTTGGATGGGTCTTCAATTCAAGTGCAAAAAGATCTGCGAAAACGTGGTTAATTCTCGAAAAACCCCAGTGGTCGTCTCCTCCGATCTTCAGCCAGCCATCTTCAACTTTCTGGGAGTTTCCAGGAGAATAGAAAAACGTTAGCAGCTCCCCTGGGACTGTTGATGTAAAAGAGTTGAACAGCTTCGGAGGCTCTTCGATGAAATTCATATATTCGATCCGATCACCAATACGTATTGGACCACAGTGAACATTCGTGACCACAGCCCGGCGAATCAATCGGCCCTTTGGGAATTTTGGAGACGCGGGAATCCAAGTTTGTTCGAACACACAAATGTCGGCGATAATCGAGTTCTGCCCGATGTAGTTCCGCAGCGTCTCCTGCATTCCGTTCCTCCTGGCTTCTTCAAGAGTGATTTCGGCGGAAGAGGACGTGACGAGCGATATTGCCAGCAGGAAGATGGAGAGAATGCGCATCATTTTAAGAGAAGGTTAAGGATCAGACGTCGGAGCCGATTGCCTTCATCCGACTGTTGGCTTTAGTGTGTTGATTGGAGTTCGATCCAATTGGGTTCCTTCAGTTGATATCTTGATGCGGAGCCTTCTTTTAATATGGTACGAAGATCTGGTAGTCCGTCGCCATCCTTGTCGATTGTTACAGTCGTTCCTTCCTCTGTTGAATTCATCACGGAAGTTTCCCATGAATCCGCACTGTTCCAGGTAATCGAAAAACTCCTTCCTTTTGGATCGACCTCCGAAATTGAGAGCTTTCCATTGACTACTGACGCACCGATCATGACGGACTTATTGCCTTCAGGGACGAGAATGACAGCTTGCCCTTCCTTGATTACAATAGGGCGACCTTCCTGAACGTTATCCGGGAGGGCAGGAGAACGAGTAGAGTGATCGCATCCCGTCAGCGCGAAGGTGATAAGTGTCAGTAGTATGTTTTGTGTCATTTTTCGGACCCTGATAGTTGTTGTTGGGGGTTTTTGTTTTGGTTAATTTGTCGTGCCTTCCTGTAACTGATTAGGTAAGCGGTTATCACTGACATCATCAAAACAACAGTTCCGATCAGAGAGTAATTCTGAGGTTTCTGGGTCAATCCGTAAATCCCTGAAAGCAAGACTGGAAGGGCGGAAATCAAAAAGACTTTCCCTCCATATTCGTTGATCTCATGCCACGCTTCTTTCGATTTGAAGGACTGTGGGAAACGGATTCCATATGCGTGGTTCATGGGAACCTTTCGCAAAATTAGCGGGATGCTGAGAACTGCAATCAAGACCGCAATTCCGATATTTATGACGGCGTAGGTCTCGGGATTCATTTTTTGCTAACGTAAAGGATGAGGAGCCGTGCGCAGCGCGGCTGCCTGCATCCGCTTGTTCTCCAGTTTTTTATTCTAGGCCGGTGTAATCATGCTTCCGGTCTCTGTCGGTATTGCAAAAGGTATTGGTGTAGGTCTTTGAATCGAGGTGACTCCCACGCATTGTGGACCAAACCTCAGTACCGTGCCCGCACTCAGCATCAAATAGATGAAATGCATCCGTCGTGCCGATCAAGATGGCATCTGCTTCCTTGGCATAAGTCTCGGCTTCGAGGCGGGCCAAACGATAAGCTTCGTCCCAGCTGTCACATCTCCAAAGTGTGATTCGTTCTTCATAGAGTTGCCCATCTCCGTCCTCTGCTCTGGTGGGATGGGAGAAGAGGCAACGCACAGAAAACCATTGCTGCGTTTCGGTCATATCTGGGGAGAACATTGAATTTCTCTGTGAAAACGGCGGAAAAGTCCAGTAGCTTTAAATTTTCAGGATTTTATGATGAGGAGGATGGATAGGCTTTTTTGAAGGATAGCCGCGGCGAAGACCGAGAGCTTGGCGGGTTGGGGATTTTGCGCCGCAGGTGCGGCACAGCCCAGCCCAGGGCAAGTGCAGCGGAGCAAACGCCGCCCTGGGGAAATGTCCCCCGATATTTTGGAGTCCTGAAAGGGCGACACAATCCGCACGATTTGTTCCGCGCTTTCAGCGCTCGAATCATCAAACGATCTTCTAACCCAGGGCGGCGCTCGCGTTGCTCGTTGTGAAGCACCTTTGGTGCGGATAGGTCGATTGCCAACAGTCGATGTCTCTTCGAGGCGAGAGGCTTTCAAACGAATTCTAGGCCTATTGCCAAAAGGGCTTGCCGGAAGCGTTGGAGGAAATTGGAGCACGGACTTTAGTCCGATCCGGAGAATCCAGCCATCGAAGCCAAACGGACTGAAGTCCGTGCTCCAATTTCGGCAATGGGTCGAGAACCACAATGGCCGCTGTGCTCTCATTGTGGTTTCTTTCCGAGAGAAGGAGGCGGGACGCCTCCTGAACGGCCTGGGCCAGGATGGCCCAGCTACTTTGAAGAACAAAAGACCTCCGGCTGCTGTTGGCAGCCGGAGGTCTTTTGATAGATAAAATAGTTGAACCGTTTACAGATTCGCAAGGATCGCGTCGGCCATGGCGGTGGTGCCGACTTTGGTTTCACCTTCGCGGCCAGTGGCGATGTCGCCGGTGCGGAAACCACCTGCAATAGCGGCGGCGACGGCGTTGTCGATGGCGTCCGCGGCTTCGATTTCGCCGAGGGAGAAACGCAGAAGCATGGCGAGCGAGAGGATTTGGGCGATCGGGTTGGCGATGCCTTGGCCTGCGATGTCCGGTGCGGAGCCGCCGGATGGCTCGTACATGCCGAAGTAGAGACCGTTTTCCTTCACCTTGCCGAGAGAGGCGGATGGAAGCATGCCGAGGGAACCGGAAATCATCGCCATTTCGTCGGAAAGGATGTCGCCGAAGAGGTTTTCGGTGACGAGCACGTCGAACGAACCGGGGCGGCGGATGAGCTGCATGGCGGCGTTATCGACATACATGTGGGAAAGCTCGACGTCCGGATAATCCTTGGAAACTTCGATCACGGTCTCGCGCCACAGCACGGAGGAGGCGAGGACGTTTGCCTTATCGACGGAAAGAAGCTGCTTCTTGCGGCCTTGGGCTGCGACGAAGGCGACGCGGCAGATGCGCTCGATTTCGCTCTTTTTGTAAATCATGGTGTCCAGCGCGACGGGCTCGCCGTCTTCTTCGTGGCGGCCTTTGGGGGAACCGAAATAGACGCCGCCGGTGAGTTCGCGAACGCAAAGCACGTCGAAGCCATCGGCGATGAGCTCCTGCTTCACCGGGGAAGCGTGGGTGAGGGCAGGGAGGCAAACGCCGGGGCGGAGGTTGGCGAAAAGACCGAAGTGCTTGCGGAGTGGCAGCAGTGCGCCGCGCTCCGGCTGGATGTCCGGCGGGAGGTTTTCCCACTTCGGACCGCCGACGGAACCGAAGAGAATGGCGTCCGCCTGTTCCGAAGCGGCGACGGTTTCCGGCGGCAGCGGGTGGCCGGTGGCATCGATCGCGGCACCGCCGACGAAGTGTTCGCTACGGGAAACGGAGAAACCGAATTTCGTTTCAACGGCGTCGAGAACACGGAGGGCTTCGGCCATGACTTCCGGGCCGATGCCGTCACCGGCGAGAATCGTGATGCGATGAGTGCGTGACATGCGCGGGAAAATGCAGGGAGTCACGACTTCTGGCAAGATGGAAGGCGGAGGAGTTTTTGAATTTTAAGATCCAGCGAAACGCGGAGGCGGGGAGGCCGCAGAGAAATTCGCTGAGTGGAATTCTCTTCTTTCCATCAACCATCAACCCAAAACCATCAACTTCCTACAAATCCTCATCCCGGTGGGTGCCGGAGATGGAATTTGGGGAGAAAACGATGCAGTTTTCGAGATTGGCATCGGCTGTGACGTTCGAGCCGGGCCAGAGGACGGAATGGGAGATCGTGGACCCGGGGGCAATGGTGCAATCCGGGCCGATGATCGAGTTTTCGATGCGTGCACCTTCACCGATGGTGGCGGTGGGGTGGATCGGTGTGTCGAGGGCGAGTTCGCGATGGGCTTGCAGGTAGGACGCGCGGTCGCCGAGATCGAGCCAGACGCCTTCGTCGAGGACGATGGCACCGAGTTTCCCGGCTTTGGCGAGTTCGAGGAAGGCGAGGATCACCGGGATTTTTTCATAGGCGGGGATCAGTTCGAGGAACTCCGGGTTGACGCAGTAGATGCCGCTGAAAACGTGGGTGCCTTCGCCGTTGCCGAGGGTGTTCCGGATGTCGGTCACCCGGTTTTTGGTTTCGTTGATCGCGATGTGTTTCGCGGTGCCGGTCGAGCGTAGAGCGAGTGTGACGGGCAGGCCGGAGGCTTGATGGGCGGCGATCAGCCGGTCGAGCGGCAGGGTCGAGAAAATGTCGCCATTGTGAACGAGGACGGACTCGTTTCCGATCCAGGAGGCGATGTTTTTCAGGCCGCCACCGGTTTCCAGCAGGATCGGCTCGTGAAAAAGGGTGATGTCGGAAATTCCCTCGGGCCGGAAATTTTCCCACGCTTCCGGGAGGTGATGGGTATTGATGGCGAAGCGGGTGATCCCGTTCGCCGCGCAGGCACGCATCGCCCATTCCGCGAGGGGCCGGTGAAACAAGGGAACGAGCGGTTTCGGCAAACGGTCGGTCAGAGGACGAAGGCGCGTGCCCAATCCCGCACCGAGAAGAAAAGCCTGAGTCATGGGTGAAGACGGCTTAGCGTCTCTGGACGGTTCGGCAAAGGTGAAAACTCTTGTGCGCAAGCTCAGCCGTTTTCCGGGGCTACTGAAGTGATGCGCAGCAGGACATTGGTGTTTTCCGTGTGAACGTGGATTTCGCGGTCCTGCCAGCGTTCGGTGTAGGGGCTGCCGAGGTGGATGAAGTTCGCGGCGCGCTCGGTGAAGGAGGGGTAATGGAATTCGTGGCCGAGCACGCATTCGCAGAGGAGCAGCGGATAGATGCTGACGGAGGGATCGCTGAGCAAGGGCCAGGTCAGTTCGTAGTGCAGCGGTTTTTCGTCATCGAGGGAACGATGGACGCGAAGCATGAGGCCGCTCCACGAGATGAAATCCCGCCCCAGTTCCGGCTGCTGGTTCCGTTGCCGGAGATGTTCGAGAAAATGGCTGACGGTGGCGTTCATGAAAAACCTTCGGGAAGCCGGTCCGTTTCGGCGAGGAGAGCGGCGGCATTGGCGATGCGCTTGCCAAAGATGGCATGGTTTTTCAATTCCTCCAGTGACATGGGCAGGCGGTCGGACCAGGTGGTGTCACCGTAGCTGCCGGGCAGGTTGAAGCGGAGCGGGATGCCGATGAGATCGCTGCACATCAGCACGGCGAGGCGGCTGGAGGCCTGGAAGAGGGCGGATTGGAATTTCTGCAACAGTTCCGTGGTGAGATCGGCGGGGTGGGGTGGCTGGCACCCGGCGAAGGCGAGCAGGGCTTTGAGGTCGCTGGCCTTGATGGATTGAGGGTCGAGTTCCGCCGCTTCGAGCAGGTTGAGGTAAAGCATCGCCAGCGGAGCGTTGTCGTGGTTGGCGTAGGAGACGAGGCTGAGTTCACGGAAATCGCCGGGCGGGCGGATGTTCCCATCGGGCAGGCGTTCCAGTTGGGGAAAGGCGAGGTTGGTGAGCTGGAGGTCGGCGAGGGTATCGGCCATGTAGTCCGGCATTTCGCCCATGATTTCCGCGACGAGATCGAGATCTCCCGCGGCTTCGATGAGCTGGCCGATGATTTCGTTTCCTTGCAGGTGGTTGATCGCGGCGGTGGTGGGATTTTCATCCGGGCCGGGAACGAAGCGCGGCAGCAGGCCTCCGGTGAGCGCCTGGGCTTCCTTTTCGTTGAGGGCGGAAAATTCGACGTGTTTCACGCCTCCGGGCCAGGGAAACATGTAGGCGCGGAAATAGCCGCGGAGGTGATCGAGGCGGCAGGCGTGGAAAAATTGTTTCTGCCAGGCGACCCGTCCGCGCAGCCACGAGAAGCCGTCGGCACGGTGATTTTCCCAACGATAGGCGGGGAGACCCCAGTTTTGTCCCCAGACTTCGGAGTCCTTGTTGGTATCGAAGTGGGAGAGGGGCCGGGTGCCCATATGCCAGTCGGTATCGAAGTGTGAGGGATACGCCCAGACGTCGCAACTGGTGAGGGAAACGCCGAAGGTGAGTTCGCCGATGAGTTTCACACCCTGCGAATCGGCATGCTCGCGCACGGCTTTCCATTGTCGCCAGGCGATCCATTGGATGAAGGCGAAGGTGCGTCGTTTTTGGTGAAAACCGGAGGCGTCATCGTGTTGCTCCAGCCATGCCTTGGCAGTGGCGAAGGTGTGATGCTCCGGTTGCCAGCTGGAGATCTGGGTGTTTCCGTCGTAGTGGTCGATCAGCGTTCGATAGAGCGTGTAGCTTTCCAGCCAATCCTGCGAGGTGTGGAAGGCTTCGAATTCCTTCAGCACGCCGGGCGTGGCGGTTTCGAAAAACCGTTCGGCGGCGGCGCTGAGGATCTTGTTTTTCAGCGAATGGACGACGGCGTGATTGACGTTGCCTTTCCTCAATTCGCTCGTCCACGTCGAGGGGGCGATTTGTTCCAGCAGTTCGTGGGTCAGGCCGGGGACCTCTTCCGGTGTGAGCGAGAGCAGGGCGGGAGAAAGCGCGCGGGTGCTCACCGGACTGTATGGGCTGTGATCGCCGATGGTTTCCTGCACGGGAAGCATCTGCAGCACGGAAAATCCATGATCCCGGCAGAAATCGATGGCGTGCTTCACGGCATGCGTGTCCCCGATGCCAAGGTCATTCGCATGGCGGAGCGCGTATACCGGAATCAGCAAACCCGCGCGACGACGATTGAAAACGGTGCGATTCATGAGAGCGGCGGCAAGTGGTCTTACCGCCGGTCTTCCTAGCGAGGGACGTGCCAGCGGAAGAGCGCTGGAAATGCGGGACTCAGGCTTTCAGGCCGATGCATTATGAGACCTCGCGGGTGTATCTTGCATGGAGAAAAGAACGCACGCTCCCGGCGAGAGCGTGCCACCTTTTTATTTTCGCGAAGTCCGCAGGAGGCGGGATTTACTCGCCGCGGAATTGCTCGTCGTCTTCGTCGATGGTGTGGTTGAGGATGAACTGGAGGTCATCCAGACCGAGGTTCGAAGCGAAGCCTTCATCGCCGAGCACGTTGGTAACGAGCTGGGTCTTCTGGTGCTGAAGGATGCGGATCTTTTCCTCGACGGTATCGCGGGTGAGGAGGCGGTAGGCGATGACCTTGTTTTTCTGTCCGATACGGTGGGTCCGGTCGATGGCCTGATTTTCCACGGCGGGGTTCCACCACGGGTCGTAGAGGACGACGTAGGAGGCGGAGGTGAGGTTGAGGCCCGCGCCACCGGCTTTGAGGGAAAGCATGAAGACGGAGGGGTCCTTGGTAGTCTGGAAGCGCTCGATTTCGCCTTTGCGGTCCTTGGTCTGGCCGGTGAGGTAGTGGTAGGGGCGGGATTCGAGTTCGAGGCGGGCCTTGATGAGGTCCAGCATGGAAACGAACTGGGAGAAGACGAGCACCTTGTGGCCTTCCTCGTGGAGCTGATCGAGGAGGTAGAAGAGGGATTCCATTTTGGCGGACTCTTCCTTGAGGTATTTCGGATCGATGAGGCCGGGGTGGCAGCAGATCTGACGGAGGCGCATGAGGCCTTGCAGGATGGCGAAGGAGTTTTTCTTCACGGCTTCGTCGGAATCGAGGCCGAGGAGTGCTTTCTGGATGCGCTTGAGTTCGTTTTTGTAGAGTTCGAGCTGGATGCCTTCCATCTTGGCGTAGACTTCCTCTTCGGTCCGCGGCGGGAGGTCTTGCGCGACCTGGAGCTTGGTGCGGCGGAGGAGGAAGGGACGGAGGCGGGAGGCGAGGCGGTTCTGGCTGAGCGGGTCCTTGCGCTTGTCGAAGCGTTTCTTGAAGTAGGCGCGGGAACCGAGGACGCCGGGCATGGCGAAGGCCATGAGCGACCACATGTCGAGCAGGCGGTTTTCGATGGGCGTGCCGGTGAGGACGAGGCGGTTCTGGGAATCGAGCTCACGGGCGCACTTGGCGGCCTTGGAGTCCGGGTTCTTGATCTGCTGGCCTTCGTCGAGGATGATGGTGAGCCACTTGATATTGGCGAGCTCGTCGCCGCAGACGCGGAGCTGGGCGTAGTTGAGGACGAGGATGTCGATGTTGTTCTGGATGTGCTCCAAATCGATGTCGTCGCGGTTTTTGAGGATCTTGACGGTGAAGTTCGGCGCGAACTTTTCCGCCTCGCTGGCCCAGACATCGAGCACGGATTTCGGGCAGACGACGAGGGCCGGTTTCTTGATGGCGTCGGTCTTGGCGTGTTCTTCGAAGAGCCAGAGCAGGTAGGTGAGGGACTGGATGGTTTTACCCAGACCCATGTCGTCGGCGAGGATGCCGCCGAAGTTGTTGGTGGCGAGGTAGGCGAGGAAGCGGAAGCCTTCGACCTGATAGGGGCGGAGGGTCGCGTTGAGGGTGGAGGGGACGTCGGGATTGACTTCGATCTGGATGTCGCCGGCGCGGTTCTTGATGCGTTCCCAAGCCTTGGGATCGAAAACCTCGGCGGCTTTCGGATCGGCGAGCTGGAGGGCGTGCATGCGGTGCGTTTCACCGGAGAGGTCGAAGGGATCGAGGCCGAGGCGGGTGACGGCTTCACGCTGATCGGCGTCGAGCTTGATTTCCAGACGCATCCACGAGCCGTCTTCCATACGGACGTAGCCACCGCGGGCGGCGACGAGCTGGCGGATCTGGGCTTTGGAGAGGTTGACGCCCTGGACGTCGATGACGATGCGGAGGTCGAACCAGTCGATGTCCTGACCGACGACCTCGAAGCGGACGGCGGCGGTGACGGGATCGGCGAGGATCGACTTCAGGCGAAGGTCGATGTCGAGGTCCATGTCTTCCGGCATCGCCTTGATCCAGTCGGCGAATTTTTCCGGGAACTGCTTGGTGATGCGGGATTTGAAGGAGAGGAGTTTCTCGTCGTAAGTGAGGCCCATTTCCTCGAGGATGCCGGGAACGGGGTAGAGCGCTTCGCGGGCGAAACGGAGGAGCTGCTTGCCTTTGACGGGCTGTTGTTCGACGAGTTCCCAGCCTTCCTTGGTGAGTCGCTCGGTGCGGCGGCCTTTGGCTTCGATGGCCTGGACGTCGATGACGAGGTGCTCGGTTTCGGCGGCGGTGAGTCCGGCGACGAGCTTCATTTCAAAGCGGGGCTTCAACTCCAGATCGATGACGCGCTTGCGGAGGGATTCGGGCAGGGAGGCGCCGATTTTGCGGAGGAATTCGACACCTTCGAGGGAATCGATGACGCGCTTGGGAATGAGGTAGCGCGGCATGACGTCGGTTTCTTCCAGCCAGCGTGGTGGGCCGGGGAAAACGGTTTCGTCGGATTGATAGAGTTCCTTGCGGCCGGGAAGAAGGCGCACGGAGTGGGAGACGTTTTCGCCGGAGGCGGTGACGAGCTGGAGGGCGAAGCTCTTGGCGTCGTAAGGATCGTCCTCGCAGGTCCAGGAGAGCTTGTCCTGCACGACCTTGAAGTCTTTTTCGTCGAGGTTGACGATGTAGCCTTTGAGGGCGGGCTGGTGGAAGATGCGGTTCATGAACCGGCAGGATTCTTCCTGGTCGAAATCGAGGGTGGTGTCTCCGTGCTTGCGGTAGAAGGCGAGGTAGTGCTCCCACAGGGTCTGGCTGGGAGCGTCCATGAGAAGCGCTGCTTCGTGATAGAGATTCACGTAGTACTCGATGTCGTTTTTCTCGCGAAGCTGGACCCAGGTGTTGGCCTTGGCTTCACGGACTTCGAGGCGCGCTTCGTTGATGGTGGCGACGAGGCGGAACTGGACGCTGAGCGGGGCGTCCTGCGGCGGACGTTCGTTGACCTGCTCGATGCGGTCATACCAGGCGGCGACTTCGCGTTCCTGCTCCCAGTCCGCCATTTTTTTCTGAACGTGACCAAGATCGGTGATGACGTTCATGAACTCCGGGTAGGGGAGTTTCTTTTTGTAAAAGGCGTAGGCGATGTAGTTCCAGAACTCGAGGATGTCGCCCGGTGGCATCGGCCAGAGTTCGAGCGGCTCGTAGGTGGTGATCTCCCAGCGCGGGGTGATGCGGACCATGTCGTGGTCGTGCAGCTCGCCTTCGATGACGTAGCGGCGGTAGCGCTTTTCGATCTTGGTGACGAAATCGGCCTCCTTGTCGTCGAGTTCGCGGCCGAGTTTTTCCTCGATGATGTCGAGGATGGGCGTGTCGTCGAATTCGTTCGGGGATTCCGGAAGGTCTTCACCGCGATGCATCCGCTCCATCATGGTGGCGTATTGGCATGCGCCGGAAACGATCTCGTCTTCCGCGGTACAGGAGCCGAACCAGCGGTTCCCCTGAAGGCGAAGGCTGGTGCGGAATGTGCCGCTCTCATCCTCGACGCGGCCCTGGATGAAGAGGTGGTTGCCGAAAATCTGGGTGACGGCACCGTCTTTTTGAAGCACCTCCCCTCTTTTCCGCGCTTCTTCAGGGAAACTGTTGAGAAAGTTGAGAGTTGCTCTGTCGGGATTCATCGCGTGTCAGGTGATTCAAAAATAGGAGGACCGTCTGCATTCGGGCATTTTGCGCTGCCATCAGAAGCCGGGAGGCAAAAGTAAGGCACGATCGGAAAAAGAGGCAATAAAAACCTCCAGCCCGATGCATAACAATGATCGTTCGTTTGAAACGAACAAAAGATAAGGAAAGGGCGAGTGGGCTTAGGAGCGGGAAGGGCGGTGCGGGCGAAGGGCGCGGTAAGCCATGACGAGGCCGCCGACGAGGAAAATGGCGGGAAACCAGATCGAGTAGCCGGGGGCGAGGGAATCCGGTTTCAGAACGGAAACCTCCGGATTTTCCGGATCGACGCGGCAGGTGGAAGTGGAACCCGCGGGGTATTCGGCGACACGTTTTTCGGCCACCGGGCGGATGGAAGTCCAAGCGTTCCCCCGCAGGGACGAGTGGTCCCCGGTGTAGGCCCGGCCCTGCCATTCGTAGCCGTAGGCGAGTTTCTGCGAATACTCGGAGGGGTAGTTGGGGTCGATTTGTCTTTCGGCGAGTTCGGAAACGAGGATTTCGCATGGCACTTCCGGCCAGTTTCGCATTTCACGGGCGCGGTCGAAGCTGCGGGCCATGAGCCAGACGAAGACAGCTCCGACGAGGGCGAGGAGCAGCCCGAGACCGGCCAGAAACCAGCGTCCGGCACGGGATGGAGAAGACGATCGGCTCATATGTGTTTGCGCGACCAGAGATGAGGGAAAAATGAGAGCAGGGCTATCGAAAATGTGGAATTCGCCTTTGAGAGACACGATGCCTCAGGTGCCGTGTTTTTCAGAAGTGCGGTAGATGTCGCCCGGCTCAAGGTCGGCTTTCACCCTCACTTTTTCTTTTTCTCGGCGGGCAGGATTTCACCGATGGAAATGTCGGTTTCCTTCACGTTGTTCGCGTTCTTGTAGGAGTTTTTCTCTCCTTTGACTTTATCGATGGTGATGTTGTGAAGCGTCACGTTTTCGACGGGCATGCGTTTGTCGCCGGAGATGCGGAAGGGCGTGGCGGTTTCCGAGATTTTGATGTTGGAGAGGTGGATGTTGCTGATTTTCGTCAGTCGCTCCTCGATGGTGGGGACGAGATTCCGCCACTGATAGAGAACGTCGGTTTCGATGCCGAAAACACCGTCGCGGGAGGAACTGGCGGTGATGTTTTCCATGTGGATGTTATCCACGAAGCCACCACGGCGGATGTTGGTCTTGATGAAGAGGAGGTTGAAGGGCCGGTAGCCTTTGGCGAATTTGCAGTCGTGGACGTAAACGTTGCGGACGCCTCCGGAAAGCTCGCTGCCGATGGCGACGAGCTGGTGGCCTTCGATGATGTCGCAGTTCCGCATGACGATGTTTTCGGAAGGGGTGTTGTGGCGCCAGCCGTCGTGATTGCTGCCGGATTTGATGGCGATGGCGTCGTCTCCCTGATCGAAGCGGCAGTTTTCGATGAGGAGATTGCGGGTCATTTCGGGGTCGATGCCGTCGTTGTTGTGGCCGTGGGCGTAGATGTCGAGACCGCGGACGAGCACGGAATCGCAGAGATAAAGGTGGATGGTCCAGAAAGGCGAGTTGCGGATTTTGACGCCTTCGATGCGGATGTTCTTGCAGCGGTTGAACTGGATGAAGGGCGGGCGCAGGTTGTTTTCACCTTCTGCCATTTGGCGTTCTTCGACGGGGGCGTTGGTGGAGGTGTAGTGGTAGAGTTTTTTGAGGGCTTCGAGATGCGGCTTCGGCCGTCCCATCCATTTTTTCCAGATGCTCATGTCCGCCTTCAGGGTGCCTTCGCCGGTGATGGCGACATTTTCGCACTGAAAGGCGTAAATGAGGGAGGAGTAGTTGAAGCACTCGAAGCCTTCCCAGCTCGATTGCACGGCGGGCAGGTAGGCTTTGGGATCGGGGTTGAAGGTCACTTCGGCGTCCTTCGCGATGTGGAGGTTGACGTTGCTTTTGAAATGGATCTTGCCGGTTTTCCATTTGCCGGCGGGGATGACGACCCGGCCTCCGCCGGCTTCGTGGCAGGCCTCGATGGCCTTGGCGACGGCTTCGGTGATTTCCTTGCCTTCGCGGGCGCCGAAATCGGTGATGTTGAAATCACGTTCGGGAAAAATCGGTGCCTGGATCGCGGGCATCGGGAAGGGGGCCTTGACCTGGATTTCCTCGTAGCGGATGGCGGAGGATTTCGCATGAAGAGGGAAAACCATCGTCACGAGTGCGAACGCACCGAAGAGGGTGGCTGAAAGAGAATGGATCATCGGGAATGGCGGGTTAAGGGGATGTTTTCGAAAAGGGTGGAAAGCGGAGATGCCGGAGGATAAGGGAAACTTTCCAGATTGGGAGTATCCGCCGCATAGGAAATCGCCGTGGGATCTTTTACGCGGAAGTTTCCCAGCTTTTTTCAATGAGGTTTGTGGAATTTCGTAGCTGTTATGAATGGGAGAGGCTCGTGCAGAGTCGCGGAGGAGTTTTTTATTTCAACCCATGCCGTCGCCAAAAACGCAAAAACGGTCGGGCTTGAAGGGCCCGACCGTTTGCAGGGAGAAATGGGAATAGATTAGGGGGCTGCTTTGAGGGCGGCTTCCTTGAGTTCCTTTTCGCGGATGATGTCGTGGAGGCCGTAGCCGCTCTTGCGGGTGCTCCACCAGAGAACGATCGGGGTGGCGATGTAGACGGAGGACACGGTGCCGATGATGAGACCGACGAGGATGGTGAGGGCGAAGCCTTCCAGTGCCGGGCCACCCTTGAAGTAGATGATGACGAGGGTGACGATGGTGGTGCCGGCGGTGAGGATGGTGCGGGCGAGGGTGGCGTTGATCGCCTCGTTCATGATGGACTCGATGGAGCCGGTCTCGAACTTGAGACGCTCGCGGATACGGTCGTAGATGACGATGGTATCGTTGAGCGAGTAACCGGCGACGGTGAGGATGGCGCCGACGTGGAGGAGGGAGAGTTCCGAACCGAAGAGGACGATGATGCCGACGGTGAGAACGACGTCGTGGACGGTGGAGAGGAAGCCGCCGATGGCGAAGGCGAACTCGAAGCGAACGGCGATGTAGATGAAGATACCGACAAGACCGAGGCCGAGGGCGATGAGGGATTCCTTGATGTAGGTGTTGCCAGCGGAGGCGGAAACTTCCTGGGCGCTTTCGGCGATCTTGTATTCACCGGGAGTGGTGGTGCCGTCCGCGTTGGTGACTTCGGGATGGCGTTCGCCGAGAGCCGGGAAGGTTTCGCGGAGTTTGGAGGAGATTTTCGAGGCGTCGGCGGTGGCGCAGCGGACGCTGAGGAGGACGCCGGTGGTGGCGCTGGTTTCCTCGGTGGCGTTCGGTTCCTTGGAAAGTTCCATGCTGTCGAGAGCCTTGTTGACTTCATCGATGGGGATGAACTGGTCTTCCTCCAACTGGAACTGGATCATGGTGCCGCCGGTGAAGTCGATGCCGAGCGCTTTGTCGCGCTTCGCGTAGAAGTTACCGGCGCAGGCGAGAATGAGCAGGGCGGAGAGGATGAAGGCGAGCTTGCGCTTGCCGAGGAAGTCGAAATTGGTCGGCGGGATCAGGCTGAGGAAAGACAGCTTTTTGAGCAGACCGAGATCGGTGCCCCAGCGGAAGAGGACGCGGGTGACGAGAATGGCGGAGAAGAGGGAGGCGACGAGACCGATGGTGAGGGTGACGGCGAAGCCCTTGATGGTGCCGCTGGCGAGCCAGAAGAGGATGACGGCGGTGATGAGGGAGGTGATGTTCGAGTCGAAAATCGCGGTGAATGCCTTGTCGTAGGAGCTGCTGATGGCGGTTTTCAGGCTCTTGCCGGCGGCCATTTCCTCGCGGAGGCGTTCGTAGATGAGGACGTTCGCGTCCACGGCGAGGCCGATGGTGAGAATCATCCCCGCGATGCCGGGAAGGGAGAAGGGGAAGCCGAGCATGGCCATGATGCCGAAGAGGATCACGGCATTGACGGTGAGGCCGAAGACGGCGACGAGACCGGCGGTGCGGTAGTAGACGAGAACGAAGGTGAAGGTGATGGCGAGGCCGACGACCCCGGCCCAGATGGCCTGGGTGATGATGGCGGAACCGTAGGCGGCGGAGACCTTGTTCTGGGTCTCGACGATGAGAGGGTTCTCCAACGGGTTCATGAGCGCATCGGAGAGTGATTTTGGTTCGCCGGGGTCGTGCAGGCCGGTGACTTCGAAATGCCTGCTGAGAGGGGTTTGTTGGACGGTGGGAGCGCTGAGAACTTCGCCGTCGAGTACGATGGCGATGCGGTCTACGCCACGACGCATGTCCTTGGTCAGGGCGATCATTTTGTCACTGCCGGGACCATTGAGCGTGATGGAAACTGCATCCGAACGTTGGGGGGATGGATAGGCGCTGGAGATGTCCGATCCGCCGAGAGCAGCGCGACGACTGAGGAGAATCGGTTGCGAAAACTCGATTCCATCCTCGTTTTTGCCTTTGAGAATATAAGAACGGTAGCCGGGAACGATGTCGCTTCCTTCGAGGACTCGCTGGGCGAGGGTTTTGCCGTCGGGACCGAGTTCATCGTTGCGGGGGCTGACTTCGCGGAGTTCCAGTTTGGCGACTTTTTCGATGGTGGCCCGGATATCGTTGGATTCCTGCTCGGTGACGCCGGGCATCTGGACCTGAATCTGGTCGGAACCGAGACGGTTGATCTGAGCTTCGTTGGTGCCGGTCGCGTCGAGACGGCGGCTCAGCACTTCGATGGCTTTGTCGATCTGGGTGTGGGTGGGAGGTTGCGGTTTTCCGTCTTCACCTTCGCGGGGCTGGACGCGGAGGGTGAAAGAGGAGCCCCCGAGGATGTCGATGCCGCCTTTCAGCCGTTCGCCCGGCGGGATGGTGGCGAGCAGGCAGAGGGAGCAGATGCCGAGAATGAGGACGCTGCCGATGTTGCGCTTCCGCCGCTCGATGTCGGTCGCGAAATACCAGAAGAACAGGATGAGAAGGGCGAGTCCCGTCAGGAACAGGACCAGGGGATCTTCGTAAAAGGCAGGCGAGGCGGCAAACATGGTGGGGAAGCGGGGTTGGCGTCCGTGAACGGCCGGAAAAGGGCCGGGCGGAAGGGAAGGTTACTTGGCGGCGTCTTTCTTGGAAACGGAGGCGACGGCGTTTTTATCGAACTCGATCATCGTGTTTTCCGCGACCTTGAGCACCACGGTGGTGTCCTTGATGTTGTGAACGATGCCGTAGATGCCTGAGGTGGTGACGACTTTGTCGCCTTGCTGGAGGGCTGCGATGCGGGCGGCCTGCTCCTTGCGCTGTTTCTGCTGCGGGCGGATGAGCAGGAAGTAGAAGATGACGACCAGAAGGATCGGCATGATGATGGGATTTCCCAGAAGTCCGCCCTGTTGGGAGGAAGTTTGGGTCTGGGCGAGGAAATGGGCGGCGAGAATGGAGATGGAGGTCATGGTAGGGCGGATTGGGTATAGCGTCGGATGAACGAGTCTTTGTATTCGGTGAAGGTTCCCGCCGAGATGGCCTGCCGGGCACCGGCGACGAGGGACAGGTAGAAATGCAAATTGTGGAAGGAAAGCAACCGCAAAGCGAGGATCTCGCCCGCGCGGAAAAGGTGGCGAAGGTAGGCGCGGGAGAAATTCGCGACGTGCGGGTGGGCGCTTTCGCAGATGGGACGCGGATCTTTGGCGTGGATGAGGTTCTTGATATTGATCGGTCCGTCGAGGGTGAATGCCATGCCGTGGCGGGCGATGCGGGTGGGCATCACGCAGTCGAACATGTCCACGCCGCGGGCGATCATTTCCAGAATTTGCGGCGGGGTGCCGAGGCCCATGGCGTAGCGCGGTTTTTCATGGGGTAAAAACGGCACGGCGTTTTCGATGGCGCGGAACATTTCGTGTTCGGGCTCGCCTACGGAGACACCGCCGACGGCGTAGCCGTCGAAATCGAGTTCGACGAGTTCCCGGGCGGATTGCTCGCGGAGATCGGCGTAAACCGAGCCCTGGACGATGCCGAAGTGCATTTGGCGTCCTTCGCCGGATTTCGGTTCGTTCGCCGTCACCCAATCCTTGCAGCGCTTCGCCCAGCGGGTGGTCAGCGCGAGGGAGTTCGCGGCGTATTTTTCATCGCACGGGTAGGGCGGGCATTCGTCGAAGAGCATGGCGATGTCGGAGCCGAGAGCGGCCTGGATTTCCATGCTGAGCTCGGGGGTGAGCAGCATTTTCGAGCCGTCGAGGTGGTTCTGGAAACGCACGCCTTCCTCGGTGATTTTCCGCAGCTTGGCCAGCGACCAGACCTGGAAGCCGCCGGAATCGGTGAGGAAAGGTTTTTTCCAGGTGGTGAATCCGTGCAGGCCGCCGAACTCGCGGATCAGCTCATGGCCGGGACGCAACCAGAGGTGGTAGGTGTTTCCGAGGATGATCTGGGAGCCGAGCTCTTCCAACTCCGCCGGATGCAGCGTTTTGACCGATCCCTGGGTGCCGACGGGCATGAAAATCGGGGTTTCCACCGTGCCGTGGGCGAGCTGGAGCAGTCCCCGGCGGGCGGATGAGAGGGAATCGGTGGCAAGGACGGTAAACGACACGGCGCGGGAGACAGAAACCTTCAGGCTGGGAGAAGCAAGGCTAGAAATTGTGACGGGATTTCGTAGATGTGCGACAATTCAGCCACTCTTGGTTCTTGTGTCTTGAGAAAAATCATCGGAAAAGTAAGCAACTTCATGCTCGTCGTGACGTTTACGTGGGTAAGCCGATGGATTTTTCCAATTCATGATTTTTTTAATGAATAAAAATCCAGCTTCGGACTCTCATCTACGATACCAGACCTCAACTACCACAACCACTATGAAACTCATCCTCTCCTCCATCATCGCTTCCTGTCTCGTCGCTCCGTTCGCCCTGGCGGGTGCTCCTCTCCAGGTTTCCGCTCCCAGCGCCTGCGAAAGCAAATGCGAAAAGGAAAAGTGCGACAAGAAGGACAAGTGCGATAAAAAAGAAGGCACCGTAGCCTGCAACGACAAGTGCGAAGGCAAGGACAAGAAGGACGAAGGTGCGATCGCCGAGTGCGGCGGCAAGTGCAAGGGCAAGGACAAGAAGGATGAAGGCGCGATCGCCGAGTGCGGTGACAAGTGCAAAGGTAAGGACAAGAAAGAAGAAGGCACCGTGGCTTGCAAAGGCAAGTGCGACGACGAAGGCAAAGACAAGAAAGACGAAGGCGCGATCGCCGAGTGCGGTGGCAAGTGCGAAGGCAAGGACAAGAAGAAAGAAGGCACCATCGCCTGAGAGCCGTTCTTTCCGACAAACTCTGAATTTCGAAACCGTCCGGAGTCATTCCGGGCGGTTTTTTGTTTCCGCCGGTCCGGGAAGAGGGTGAGGATGACGGCGTGATCGATGTGGTTTGTGGCGTCATCCGGAATGAAACCGGCGAATATCTCGCCTGCCTGCGGCCTGAAGGAAAGCATCTGGCGGGATTGTGGGAATTTCCGGGAGGAAAAGTGGAAGCGGGGGAATCTCCGGAAACGGCGCTGGCTCGCGAGCTGCGGGAGGAGCTGGGCGTGCTGGTGAAAGTAGGTGACGCGCTTTCTCCGGTGATCTTCGCTTACGAGCGGGTGACGATCCGGCTGTTGCCCTTCGTCTGCGAAATTTTCTCGGGAACCTTGCACGCGCACGAGCATGCGGCGATGCGATGGTGCGCTCCCGCCGATTTCGGTGCTTTGCCGTGGGCGGAGGCGGATTTACCGATTTTGGAGGAGATCCTGGAGAGATAAGGCAGAGCGTAGCGACGAATCGGCTTGGGTTCGGTGGGATTGTCACAAGCACTGAAGGCCGCTGAGAGAACCGCGGAGTGGTGCCAGCTCTTTCCATCAACCCTCAACTTTCAACCATCCTCTTCTTTCATTGCGCTCCAAAAGCTTGCCAAGGCGGCTTCATCCCCTCATTGCATGGCCACCTCACGTGGGGACTGCCTTCTCATGATTATGCCCGATCTTCCGATCCTCCTGACCTTGCTGGTCATCGTCATCACTCTCATCGCTTTCATCCGGGAATGGGCAGCACCGGATGTCATCGCCCTCACGATCCTCTGCCTCGTCGTCGCGCTGGGATTGGTGGATGCGGGGAAAATGACGGACGTTTTCAAAAACGAAGCGCCCATCACCATCGCCGCCTTGTTCGTGATCGGAGGAGCGCTGGAACAATCCGGGGCGGTGGATCACATCGGGCGCATGATGCGTGACAAGCTTCCGGGAAATGTTCGTTATGCCATTTTATCGTTTTCCCTGTTGGTGGCGTTCTTCAGCGCGTGGATGAACAACACGGCGATCGTCGCCATCATGCTGCCGGTGACGCTCGGATTCGCCCGATCGAAAAGCATCGCGGCTTCGAAGCTCCTGATGCCAATGTCATATGTTTCGATTCTCGGTGGCTGCTGCACCCTGATCGGCACCTCGACGAACATCCTCGTCAACGGTGCGCTCCGGGATCTGGGAGAGCAGACCATGAGCATGTTCGAGCTGGCTCCGGTCGGGATTCCCCTTGCTCTGGCAGGCATCACGTATCTGACGATTTTCGGCCCGAAGCTGATCCCGGATCGTTCTTCCATCACCGGCAGTCTCGAAATCGACCTACGCAGCACGCCGCTTTACCATGTGCTGATCGGTGAAAATTCGCCGTTGGTGGGCCAGAAACTGATTGAAACCGCACTGGCGGACCGGGAACAGGGGATTCACATCATGGAAATCCGGCGCAAGGGGACGCGTGTCATGCAGGCGCTTTCCAAGATCACGATCGAAAAAAACGACCGGTTTCTGGTAGCCTTGCACCGGCGCAAGGGCCGTTCGTTGGATTCGGATCGGTTTTTTGCCGAGATCGGCGGGCAACTTCTTTCCACCGTGGACGGAATCGTCACGGAGCTGGTGATTCGTGACGAATCGTCCCTGAACGGCGCGACGTTGGCCCGCTCCGATTTCCGCCAGAAATACAACAGCGTGGTCCTCGCGGTGCATCGGAATGGCGTGAACGTCACGGACCGCATCGCGGAATTGCCGCTGGAAATCGGTGACACGTTGCTGGTCATCACCGCGCAAAACAACCTGGAGGCTCTGCGGGAAACGAAGGACTTCATTCTGACCGACACTCCGGAAGACGAGGGCGCGGAAGAGAAAATCGACAAGCCAAGCGCCCACGTGTTTCTTTCCTGGGGAGTGCTGATCGGCGTGGTGGCGGTGGCGACGCTTTCCGACTTTTTGAATCCCGTCCTGTCGTGGGTTCCGGAGATTCCGATTCATTACTGCGCGCTGGTCGGTGCCTTGATCCTGCTTTGGCTGAAGGTGCTCACCCCGCGCCAGGCCTACTCCAGCATCGACTGGCAGGTTTTGCTGATGCTTTACGGATTGTTGGGCCTCGGGATGGCGATGCAGAATACCGGCACTGCCCAGTGGCTGGCGCAATCGATGGTCAGCCTGACGGAACAATGGGTGTCTCCGGAGAATCTTCCCATCGTGCTGCTGTGGACGGTGTTCCTGTTGACGCTGTTGCTCACCGAGGTGCTTTCGAACAACGCGACGGCGGTGATGATGATCCCGATCGTGGTGAAAATGTCGCACGAACTTCAGGTGAATCCCTGGCCTTTCGTGATGGCGGTGACGGTGGCCGCTTCCACGGCTTTCGCGTTACCGATGGGCTATCAGACACACATGATGGTCTATGGTCCCGGCGGCTACAAGTTCCGCGACTTCCTGCGTGTCGGGATTCCGCTCAACATCATCTGCTGGGTGACCGCCTGTCTGCTGATTCCACTGATCTGGCCGTTTCACAAGTGATGGTGAAATCGGGCTGCCGCTCATACTCATTGCCAAAGGAAATTGCCGGAAGCGGTGGGGAAAATTGGAGCACGGACTTCAGTCCGCCCCAAAGAATCCCGCCAACAATGCCAAGCGGACTGAAGTCCGCGCTCCCAGTAAGCCATCGAAACCGAACGGACTGAAGTCCGTGCTCCAATTCCGGTAAAATTCTATCTCCCGGTGATTCCGATGATGTTACGGAGTTTGAGACAGGTTTCGGAGAGGTGGGGATCGGAGCGGATTTCATCGAGCGTCCACGGCAGGCGGAAACGCCAGTTCCGGTCCGAGGATTCGCCGGGGCGATTAATGCGGTCATCGAGGCGAAACAGCTCGGTCACCATGATTACGGCGTAGATGGAGTTCGAGGAATAGAGGGTTTTGATGAGCCGCCAGTGAATCGCATCGCTGTAAGGCGGCCAATTGCTATCTTCGGGTAGCGGCATTCCGGCGAATTCGGACAGGAGTCGCAGGGTATTCACGGCGGCATCGTAGTGCCATCGGCGATTTTCGTCAGGATTCCGGCGGAAGGCCTGGATCGTTTGGTGGCAACCGTTCCAGATGGCATTCACGGGATCGTGATCGTGGGTGGAATAAGTCGCGAAGGTCAGTTCGGGGAAGCTGTTGCCCGGGTTCGGATGGCCGAATTCGTTGCAGTCCCAATGGGGAATCCGGAAGCTGGTGATGTGGAGATCCGCCAGATGGGGACGCACGTATTCGGGCACCCAACCGAGGTCTTCGGCGATGATTTCCTCATCGATCACATCGGAGAGGATGCCGCGCAGCCGTAAGTCTCCATTGGCTCGATTGGCGGCTTTGTTTTCCACGGTATCGTCCGGGGCATGTACCCAGCGGGGAAGGCGTCCCCGGTTTTTCGTGGAAGCGGCTTCGAGGCTGAGGCCGAGGTATTCCGGATTGTCCTCGGGTTTCCACGGGAAAATGTAGGCTCGATAGAATCCGAGAATGTGATCGAGCCGGAAGATCCGGAAAAATTCGGTAATCCGGGAGATGCGTTCGCGCCACCAGGTGAAGCCGTTCGCCTCCATGTGATCCCATCGATAGAGCGGCAGGCCCCAGTTTTGCCCCCATTGCTGGAAAAACGGATCGCTCTGGCCCATGCCTTCGGGCGGTGAGCCGAAATACCAGTCGAGGTGAAATTCATCCCGATGGAAAAACACGTCGCACGAATGCCAGCTCACACCGATGGGGATGTCTCCCATCAGTTTCACTCCTCTGTGATCCGCGTGGATGCGCAGGTCCCGCCACTGGCGATAGCAGAGCCACTGGACGAACGCGAAAAAACCGAGACGATATTCCGTGGTGCGGAGGTCGCGGGATTTTTGCTTCCGGAGCCACTGCCGAGCGGCTTCGGGTGTCCGGCAGTCCCGTGGCCATTGATCCCACGTCCGGCAGTCGGGGTGGGTTTCCATCAGAAAGCGGAAAAGGCAGTAATCGTCCAGCCAGTCCTGTTCCTCGCGACGGAATACCTCGAAGGCGTCGTGAAGGTATTGCGGCGCCTGATCGAACTTCGCCCACGCGAGTTCCAGCAGATTGCGTTTTACGGCACGCACCGCGGGATAATCGACCTGATCGGCGTGAGCAGCCGCGCCGAGATGTTCCCGGGCGCGGTCGAGTTCGGACGGGGTAAGGCCGGGAACCTGACCTTGGTCGAACGCCAGATAAATCGGGTCCAGCGCGGCCGATGAGATGGCGCTGTAGGGACTTTCCTCCACGCCGTTTTCATTGATCGGCAGGAGCTGGAGAAACCCGACCTCGTAATCGGCTGCCCAGTCCACCCATTCGCGCATCGCCAGCGTGTCCCCGATCCCAAGATCGCCCTTCCGCCTCGCGGAAAACGTGGGAATCAGGATGCCGGAGGTGCGGCGTCTGGTGGTGGTGGCTGGCATGAAACGATCGTTTAATGAACCGAAGACCCGGAAGCCAAACTATTTTCAAAATGGTGATCCGTCAGGGAAAATCGTTGGCTGCAATCAGAGCGGAGAAAGAGCCGAGGTGGTCCTCGGCGTTCCCGGAGTTATCAGCCGCCGCCGAGGGCCTTGGCGAGGGAGGCGGGTTTTTCTGAAGAAACATGGGCTCGCGGATTTCAGGTGTTCACCAAGCTCCTTCATAAACTTTGGATCTCTCTTTCCTTTCCCGATTATGTTCATTTCCGCATTTTTTCGCGTTGTTCATTAGCTTGCCGCATCGCCTTGTTGTAGCCTTGAACGAGGTCGAGAAAGGCCCGGGTGGCCTTGGCATCTGTCAGTATGACGAGAGGTAATCCCGTGGCTTGGTCCGTGTGGGGAAATTTCGTTTTGCCATCATCGACCACCAGAATGTTTCGCCTTCCGTGGTGGTTATTCCGCACTCCGATTCGATAGCCTTCCTGATATTCTTTGGTGAGATCGGAACCACAAGCCGAGGAACCAAATCCGGAGCCTTTCGGGAGGGCTACCGTGAGGGAGGAAAGATCGTTGTTCGGTGCTACTGAAACTCTCTGTGCTTCATCGCTGGCTCTGGCCAATGAACCGGCCACTCCACAGACGATCAGGGAAATGAGTGTGAGACGTTTCATAAGAACAAAGATGATGTTCACAAATAACGAGGCGAAACGATAGCCGAAACCGCGAGACTGCCTCCAGCACGTACCAAGAGAGCCTTACGCTCACTTCCCGCTCCAGCCGCCGCCGAGGGCTTTGGCGAGGGCGGCGAGGGTGATGCGCTGCTGGGCTTCGTTCTGGCTGAGGGCGAGGCGGACTTGCAGGACGGTGCGGTCGCTATCGACGACTTCGAGGTAGTTGGTGAGTCCTTTGTCGAAACGCTCCTGAGCGAGACTACGGCTGTCGCGGGAGCTGGCGAGGGCGGCTTCGAGGGCGGATTGCGATGTTTTGAGGCCCTTGAGATCGACGAGCGAGTCTTCGACTTCGCGGAGGGCGACGAGGAGGGTCTGGCGGTAGGTGGCGAGCGCTTCGTCGTAGCGGGAGCGGGCGGCCCTGTAGTTCGCGGTGTTCGCGCCGCCGTCGATGATCGGTGCGGTGAGACCGGCACCGAGGGAGAGCACGCGGTTTTCCCAATCGAGGAAACGTTTCACGTCGAGGGATTCGAGGCCCGCGCTGCCGGTGAGGCTGAAGTTCGGATAGAAGGCGGTCTCGGCGACGCCGATGCGTGCGTTCGCGGCGCGGAGATTGGCTTCGGCGGCGCGGACGTCGGGGCGGCGGGCGAGCACTTGGGCAGGCAGGCCGGGCTGGATGCGAGGGAGTTTTCCTGAGTTTCCACGGCGGGAAACGGAGAAATCGGAGGGACGTGCGCCGCAAAGTACGGCGAGGGCGTGTTCGGCGGCTCCGCGCTGGCGCTGGACGGCGGCGAGGTCGTTGCGGGCGAGTTCGAGCTCGGTGCGGGCGCGGGTGGTGGCTAGGGAGTCGGTGAGTCCGGCGTCGGTGCGGCTTTTTTGGATGTCGAGCGTGTCCTGACGGCTTTTGAGGGTGTCGTTGAGGACGGATTCCTGAGCATCGAGGCCGCGCAGGAGGAAATACTGGCGGGCGACCTCGGTGGCGACGCCGAGGCGCTGGGCGTCGAGCTGCGCTTCGCTGGCGGCGGCCTCGGCGGTGGCGGCTTCGATCAGGCGGCGGTTGCGGCCCCAGAGGTCGAGTTCGTAGGAGAGGTCGAAGGAGCCGCGGTAGGTTTCACGGCTGAGGGGGATGGAAATGCCGCCGGGGAGGTTCGATGGGAGATTGCCGAGTGTGGCGTCGGAAGAAGATCGGGAGGTGGCGGCGGAGCCGGAGAGGCCGAGGGCGGGGAACATGCGGGCGCGGTCCACGCCGACGAGCGCGCGCGAGGTATCGACGCGGGATTTCGCTGCGGCGAGGTCGTTGTTCGCGGCTAGCGCGCGATCGACGAGGCGGTTGAGTTCGGAGTCTCCATACAGGCGCCACCATGCGTCGGGCAGGCGGCTTTTTTCGGTGGCTTTGCCTTGTTTCCAGCGGGTGCCGCCGGTGGCTCCGGGATGCTGGAAATCCGGGCCGAGCTTGCAGGAGGCGAGCAGGAAGACGGAGAGGAGGAGAGCGGATGGGAGTTTCATAGGAAGGGGTTCGGAGCCGACGTGAACGTCGGCGCTCCATTCAATCGAAGGTGGTGGGCAGGGTGGGATCGGCGGCGTGTGCCCATGCGAGGTCGAGGTATTGGCGGCCGGAGCGGTGAGGGCAGAGGTCGGGGACTTCTTCTTTGGAGAAAAATCCGGCACCGGAGGTTTCGTGATTGGTGGTGAGTTCTCCGCCGGTTTGTTTACAGAGAAAGATCAGGCGGTAAACGTGTTCGGCCTGACGCGGGTGGCCTTGCGTTTCCTTGTCGAAGCAGCCGATGAGCTTGAGGGCTTCGACGACGAGGCCGGATTCCTCGAAGGTTTCTTTGACGGCGTTTTGCGACGGGCTGATGTTCTGGTCCGCCCAACCGCCGGGGAATGTCCAGAGGCCGTTGGAGGCTTCGCGGACGAGCAGGAGCTTTCCTTCATCATTTACCACGGCGGCGCGGACATCGACTTTCGGCGTGAAGTAGCCGAATTCCATCGGCCAGACGAAATCGGGTGCGGCGACCTGCATCGGAAGCGCGGCGATCTGGTGGAGGCGCTCGTAGCGTTCGCGGTCGAAGACGTTTTCGGTATAGCGCAGCCCGGCTTCGGCGATGCCTTTGAGCTCGCGGCTGAGGGAGATCCAGTCGAAGGAGTGCATGATGGATGAGATCAGTCGGATTGAGCGGATTTGTCGGATCTTTCCGGTGCTTCGATGTAAACGTCCACCTGCTGGCCGACGTAGAGCGGTGGATTTTCGGGGCGTTCGAGGGTGAAGATCACTTGCAGGACGCGGGTGTCCACGCGCTCGGTGCTGGCTCCGGTGAGCGAGACTTTCGGGATGACGTAGGGCTCGATGCGGACGAAGGTGAGGGGAAAGGAAACGGTGGGGTCGCCCTTGAGAAAGCCGGTGGCGGGCTGGCCGTGGCGGATGCGGATGGCGTTTTGCTCGTCCACGTCGGCGCGGACCTGAAGGCGGTCGATTTCGCCGACGATCATGGCGGGGTTTTTCGGCGAGGTGGCGGCGAATTCTCCGGCGCGGACGTTCACCTGAAGGATGTGCCCGTCGCGCGGGGCGCGCACGGTGAGGCGTTCGATGAGCAGTTTAAGCCGCTCGATGGAGGTTTCGGTGGAGCTGAACTGCGCTTTCGCGGAAGCGACCTGCGCCTTGGCCACGGCGACGTCCTGACGGCGGTTTTCAAGGTCGTCCTGACTGACGGCCCGGCGGTCGGTGACGGAATCGAGGCGCTCGAGCTGCGAGACGAGTTTGGCGAGTTGCGCTTCGCTGACCTGAATCTGGGCTCGGGAAATATCGAGTTGGGCCTGCGCGGAGAGCAGTTCGGCGCGGAGGTTCCGGTCATCGAGCCTGAAGAGTGGGTCACCGGTTTTCACGGCGTCGTTCACCTTGGCGAAAACCTCGGTCACGAGTCCGGCTTCGGGCACGCCGATGGAGACATTTTCGCTGAGCGCTTCGAGAATGCCGGTGGCGGCCACGGCGTGCTGATAGGGTTTTTGCGCCGGGGCGACGGGTGGATCGGAGGGGGGCGGCATTTCCTTGCCCGCCTGCACTCTGGAAACGAGGACGATGGCCACCACTCCGAGGATGGCCAGCAGGAGAGAGCCGTAACGGAGTGAGAGGGAGAGAGTGTTCATCGGAGAGGTTGATGGTCTCGGGTTGATAGTTGATGGTGAAGATTTTTATACTTCGTCAGTGGGTCGCATGCTCGAAGTGCGGTTTTTCGGATTGTTCGGTGACTTCGACGATGGCGCCGTCGTCCATGTGGGCGATGCGATCGGCGTAGGAAAAAATGCGGTTGTCGTGGGTGACGATGATGACGGCACGCTCGGGTGAGCGGGCGACGTTGCGGAAGAGGCCGAGCACGATTTCTCCGTTTTGGGCGTCGAGCGAAGCGGTGGGTTCGTCGCAGATGACGAGAGGTGGCTCGTGAACGAGTGCGCGGGCGATGGCGACGCGTTGTTGCTGGCCGCCGGATAGTTTGTTGGGGCGGTCTTTCCAGCGATCCCCGAGGCCGACGGATTCGAGCACGGCGCGGGATTTTTCGATGGCCTTGCGGGAGGAAACTCCTTGGATGAGGAGTGGCACGCTGACGTTTTCCGCGATGGTGAGCGTGGGGATGAGGTTGAATTGCTGGAAAATGAAGCCGATGTGATCGCCCCGGAATTTCGTCAGCGAGTGGCCGGACATGGTGTGCAGCGGCTTGCCGAAGACGTGGATTTCGCCGGCATCGATCTTCAGGGTGCCGGCGATGGCGCTGAGAAGGGTGGTCTTGCCGCAGCCGGAGGGGCCTACGAGCATCAGGATCTCGCCGGTGCGGGCCTGAAGATGGACGTCTTTCAGGACGTGGAGGCGGTTCGAGCCGTCGCCGAAACTTTTTTCGACCCGCGAGACATCGACGACAATGGAATGATGCTCTCTCATGTGCGGAAGACCATGGCGGGTTCGTAGAGACTCAGGCGGATGATTCCCAGCAGCGCGGCGAACATGCAGATGAGCTGGATCACTCCGAAGGCGACGGCGGGGACGATCCACGGCATGAAAAACGGCGGCTGGGATTTTTCGATGGCTCCGAGTGCGAAGCCGGAAGTCGCCAGCAGGCCGAGGCCGAAGCCGATCAGACCGACGGTGAACGCCTGGATGACGAGCATCAGGCTGAGGCGGAAATTCGACATGCCCATCGCTTTCAGCGCGCCGAGGTGCTTCAGGTTATCGAGGACGAAGGCGTAGAACGTCTGGCAGGCAATGGCGACGCCGACGATGAAACCGATGATGACGGTGGTGCCGAAGGAAATCGGGATGCCGGTATTGCGGACGTACCACCAGATGGTGGAGGTGTTGAAATCGCCGTAAGTTTTGCCGTTTTCACGAACCGTGTCGCGGGGACTTTCGCCGAAGCGGTGGTTCACGTAAGCACGGAGGCCGGTTTGGTTCTCGATCTCTTCCGCCGCCCGCTCGGGGCTGATCCCGTCCACCGGCGCGGCGATCACGGCGGAGAGCATCTTGCGCTGGGGTGGGGTGTATTGCAGGGCGCGCTCGTAGGTGGTCCAGATGTAAGGGCCGCCGGTGAAGGAGCGCATCGCCCGGCAGATGCCGACGACACGGGCCTCGATATCGTTGATTTCAAAACGGTCGCCGATACCGATCGGGCGCTTCTCATCGGCGGCGAGCCGGGTGGTGGCCAGTTCGTCGATAATCACGGTGTTGGGAAGGCGCAGGTCTTCCGGGTTTCCTTCGATCATCACCGCCGGGGCACCGGCCAGCGAGCCGGAATCGATCCCCAGAAGCTGCACGGTCTTGAAACTGCCATCGGAAATGCGCACGCGCTGGATGCCGGAGTAAAGCGGCATCGCCCAGCGTACGGCGGAGACGGAACGCACGCGGGCCACATCCGTATCGCGCAGCGGATTGGTCTCGTTGATCTGCTCCACCCGCTCTTCCACCACGTAAATCGGCGCCCCGACGTTTTTCAGGGTGGCCGTGGTCCAGCGCATCAGCCCGCAGAAAACCGATGCCTGCTGCACGATGAGAAAGGTCGCGAAGAAAAGGCCCGCCACCAGCATGAGATACTTTGCGGTGTCTCCGAAGAGCATTTTCAGGGCGAGGCCAAACATGCGGGCGGCAAGGTAACAGACGGGAACCCCCGCGCAATGGAACAATGATACGGTGATACGATTGTTTGAAAGTCTTCTCAAACCATCGCATCATGATATCGTGATATGTCGTTTTGTGGCTTGAGGGCGGGTGGCTGGGGACTATGCTTCCGCCATGCCGCAGGCCGATCCGACCGCAGAACTCCAGAAATCCCTCGCCGAACGCATTCTCGTGCTCGATGGCGCGATGGGCACGACCATTCGCAGCTACGGGCTGAGTGAAGCGGATGCGCGCGGCGAGCGCTTCGCGAAATCCGAGAAAGATCTGCTGAACAACGGCGACATCCTTTCGATTACGCGTCCCGAGGTGATCGGGGACATTCACAAGCGCTTTTACGAGGCGGGCTCGGACATTTGCGAAACGAACACCTTCTCGGCCACGGGCATCGCGCAGAGCGAATTTTTCGTCGATGATCCCCGCGAAACGGGTGGCCGGAAGGATCCGGAGTTTTTCCAGAAGATTCTGGAGAATCCGTTTCTCAACGAGCTGGCGTGGGAGATGAACGTGAAATCCTCGCAGCTCTGCCGCAAGTGGGCGGATGACATCGGCAGCGACACGGGCATCAAGCGCTACGTCGCTGGAGCGATCGGGCCGCTGACCGTTTCCCTGACGAACTCTCCGGACGCCAACGATCCGGCGTTTCGGGTGGTGACGTTCGATCAGGTGCTGGAAGCCTACAAGCATCAGGTGCGCGGGCTGATCGAGGGCGGTTGCGACCTGCTGATGGTCGAGACGATTTTCGATTCGCTCAACGCCAAGGCCGCGGTGGTGGCGGTTCAGGAGGTTTACGCCGAGGACCGGGTGAACCTGCCGATCGTCATTTCCGCCGCGGTCGGTCTCGGGGGGGAAACGATGATTTCCGCGCAAAAGGTCGAAGCCATGTGGAACGCCTTCGCCCATGCCAAGCCGTTGGCGATCGGTCTGAACTGTTCGCTGGGGCCGGACCTGATGCGCCCTCATCTCGAAGAGCTTTCCGCTTGCGCTACCACCCACATTTCCTGTTACCCGAACGCCGGACTTCCCAACCCGCTCGCGCCGACCGGTTTCGATCTCGAACCGCAGCACATGCACGATTACATGGAAGAATTCGCGAAAGCCGGTTTGCTCAATCTGGCCGGTGGTTGTTGTGGAAATACTCCGGAACACATCTCCGCGATCGCCAAAGCCGTGGCAAACCACGCGCCGCGGGAGATTCCGGTGCTCGGTTGATGAACATCGAACATCGAACGCCCAACATCGAACGTTGAAGTTAAGATCATTTTTCCAACTTATTTCAGTAATACACCCTTCATAATTTTTCCGCATTCGACGTTCGATGTTGGACGTTCGATGTTCAAAGTTCTCCATGAAAACCATCCCTCACGCACTCCGTCTTTCCGGCACCGAGGCATACAACCACACGGCGGACAAACGCTTTCTGATGATCGGTGAGCGCACGAACGTGGCCGGTTCCCCGGCGTTCGCGAAGTTGGTGCGGGCCGGGAATCTGGAAGCGGCGGTGGAGGTGGCGCGGCAGCAGGTGGAAAACGGCGCGAACGTGATCGACATTTGCTTCGACGACGGATTGATCGATGGCAAGGAGATGATGGGCCGGTTCCTGCGGCTTTTGCAGGGTGAGCCGGACATCGCGAAGGTGCCGATCATGGTGGATTCCTCGAAGTGGGAAATTCTCGAAGAGGGGCTGAAATACCTGCAAGGGAAGGGGATCGTGAACTCGATTTCCCTCAAAGAAGGCGAGGAAATCTTCAGGAAACACGCGCGCCACATCATGCGCTACGGCGCGGCAGTGGTGGTGATGGCCTTCGATGAAAACGGTCAGGCGGCGACTTACGAGGAGAAGATCCGGATTTGCGGACGCGCTTACCGCATCCTCGTCGATGAAGTCGGATTCAATCCGGACGACATCATTTTCGATCCGAATATTCTAACCGTCGCCACCGGGATCGAGGAGCACAACAATTACGCGCTGGATTTCATCAACGCCACCCGCTGGATCAAGGAGAACCTGCCCGGTGCGAAAGTCTCCGGCGGGGTCTCGAATATTTCCTTCTCGTTCCGTGGCAACAACGTGGTGCGTGAGGCGATGCACTCGGCGTTTCTCTATCACGCGGGCAAGGCCGGGATGGATATGGGCATCGTCAACGCGGGGATGCTGGAAGTTTACGACGAGATTCCGAAGGAGCTGCTGGAGTGCGTGGAAGACGTGCTTCTGAATCGCCGGCCCGACGCGACCGAACGCCTGCTCGAACTCGCGGAGCGTTATAAGGGACAGGGTGGCAAGAAGATCGAGGAAGACCTTTCGTGGCGGAACGAATCCGTCGAAAAACGCCTCGAACACGCTTTGCTCAAGGGCATCGATAAATTCATCGACGAAGACACCGAGGAGGCGCGTCAGAAATACGGGCGCCCGCTGAAGGTGATCGAAGGTCCGTTGATGGATGGCATGGGCGTGGTCGGCGATCTTTTCGGCGCGGGGAAAATGTTCCTGCCGCAGGTGGTGAAATCCGCCCGGGTGATGAAAAAAGCCGTCGCCTGGCTGACGCCTTTCATGGAAGCCGACAAGGCGGCGAACCTCGCGGGCGACATCGCGGAACTGAAGAAAAACGATCCGTCGCTGACCGATGAAGATGCATTGAAACTCGCCGAACGCGCCAATTCCGCCGGGCGTTTCCTCATCGCCACCGTGAAGGGCGACGTTCACGACATCGGCAAGAACATCGTGGGCGTGGTGCTGGCCTGCAATGGCTTCGAGGTGACGGACATGGGGGTGATGGTGCCGTGCGAGAAAATCCTGGAAAAAGCGAAGGAGATCGGGGCGGACGTGATCGGTCTATCAGGTCTCATTACGCCGTCGCTCGACGAGATGGTGCACGTCGCGAAGGAGATGGAGCGGCTGGGTAACACACAGCCATTGCTCATCGGCGGAGCGACGACCTCCGGCATGCACACCGCGATCAAGATCGCGCCGCATTATTCCGGCGCGGTCGTGCATGTGCTCGATGCCTCACGTTCCGTTCCGGTGACGACCGCCTTGCTTTCGGAAACCCAGAAGGAAGCGTTCCTCGTCGAAAACCGCGAGAAGCAGCAGAAACTGCGGGATAATTTCCTCGGCGGTGCGAAGAAGGAAACCGTTTCGATCTCGGAAGCCCGTGAGGCTGGTCCGAACTACGACTGGCCGGTCTATCAGGCTCCGGTGCCGTCGTTCACGGGCACGCGGACGATTTCGAAGCCATCCCTCCGGGAATTGGCGGTGTATATCGACTGGACGCCGTTTTTCCACGCGTGGGAATTGCGCGGCGTCTGGGACCGGGAAAACAAGCTGCTGAAAACGAAGAATGCCGAGGGTGCGGCCGAGGCGGCGAAGATCTATCAGGAGGCGCAGGATTGGATCGACCGCATCATCGCGGAAGATCGTTTTCACGCCGAAGGCATCTACGGATTTTTCCCCGCCAATTCGGACGGGGACGACATCATTGTCTGGACCGACGAATCGCGGAGCGAGGAACGCACGCGCTTTCACTCGTTGCGCCAGCAGGTCAAAAAAACGTCCGGCAAGCCGAACGCGGCGCTGGCGGATTGGGTTGCGCCCGGCACTCAAAGCGATTACATCGGCGGCTTCGTGGTCGGGATTCATGGCGCGCACGAATTCGCGGACGAGCTGGACAAGGCGCACGATCCGTATGGCTCGATCATGGTCAAGGCCATCGCCGACCGTTTCGCCGAAGCTTTCGCGGAATTCCTGCATCACAAGGCCCGCGTCGAATGGGGCTACGAAACGGAAACGGAGCTGACGCAGGATCAGTTGATCCATGAAAACTATCAGGGCATCCGCCCCGCTCCCGGCTATCCGGCCCAGCCGGATCATACGGAAAAACCGATTCTGTTCGATCTGCTGGATGCCTCCGCGGCGACCGGAGTGACGCTCACGGAAAGCTGCGCGATGCATCCCGGGGCGGCGGTTTCCGGCTTGTATTTCTCTCATCCGGAGAGCCATTACTTCGCGATTTCCGAGCTTCAGAAAGACCAGATCGAGGACTACGCGCGCCGCAAGGGCATGACGGTGGAAGCGGTGGAAAAATGGCTCGGCCCATGGCTCGGGTATTGAATGGGGGAGCGTATATTTCCCCCTGATTTTCCCGCTGGACGTGAAGACTTGGCGGATTCACGGTGCCGACGATGAAATTGACCTCTCTTTTCCGCGGCGTTTTCGCAGCGTTTCTTTGCAGTTCCGGAATCGCTCTCGCCGGTGGTGAAGGTTGGACCTCCGATTTTCCGGCGGCTCAAAAGGAGGCGCGGGAACAGAAAAAGGATCTTCTGCTGGATTTCACCGGCTCCGATTGGTGCGGGTATTGCATCAAGCTGAATGAAGAAGTGTTCAAGACCGACGTTTTCAAGGCGGCGGTGAAGGACAAGTTCGTGCTGGTGGAAATCGATTTCCCGCAGGACGAATCCAAGATTTCCGAGCAGACGAAAAAGCAGAATCAGGAGCTGGCGCGGAAGTATCCCATCGAGGGTTACCCGACCATCATTCTCTGTGACGCCGAGGGGAGGCCTTATGCCGTGACCGGCTATCAGCAAGGAGGAGCCGAGCCTTACGTCAAGAACCTGGAAAAGCTCGTCGAGATCAAGAAGACACGCGATGAGAAGCTGAAACTGGCGGAAAGCTCCGAAGGCGTCGCCAAGGCGAAAGCTTTGCTGACGGCTCTGGATGCGATGGAGCTGCCCGCCGAAATGCAGGCGAATTTCTACGGTGATATTGCCGACAAGATCAAAGCCGCCGATCCGAAGGACGAGACCGGATTCCAGAAAAAACAGCAGTCCGCCGAGAAGATCGCGAAGTATCAGCAGGAGCTTCAGAAACTCGGTGAGAGCGGGAATTTCGACGGTGCCCTGGCGTTGACTGACAAGACCATCGCTGAAGGTGGCCTCGAACCGGAAACACTCCAGCAGGTGACACTGACCAAGGCCATGATCCTCGCGAACCAAGGCAAGTTCGACGAAGCGATCAAGGTGGTGGAGGAGTCGAAAAAGATCGCTCCGGATTCCGAAATCACGCCGAAATTGGGTGATTTCATCAAGGAACTCCAGAACGCGAAGGAACAGAAAGAGAATTGAGCGCGGAGTGGAAGGCGCAAGCGGTTATGGGATCGAAAGATTCATCCGGAAGGCGTTCGTCCTGAACACTGAAAACTGTCACACTTCTGTGCGCATCGAAATCATCAATACCGGGACCGAGTTGTTGTTCGGAAACACGATCAACACCCACGCCGCGTGGTTCGGGCAGGAGCTGTTCAAGCTGGGACTTCGGATCGCGCGGCAGACGACGGTGCCGGATGGCGAAGCGAGTCGTGAGGCGATCGCGGAAGCGGTGGGCCGGGCGGATGTGGTGTTGGTTACCGGAGGGCTCGGCCCGACGAGCGATGACCTGACGCGTGAAATCACGGCGGAGGTGATGGGCCTGGAACTCATCACTGACGAGGCGGCGCTGCGTTCGCTCGAAGCGTTTTTCACGCTCCGCAACAAACCGATGGCGGCCTCGAACCTGAAGCAGGCGTTGTCACCGGTCGGGGCGGATATTTTGCCGAATCCGCATGGCACCGCGCCGGGAATCTACATTCCGCCACGCCTGAACGGACGGGCGAATTGCGCGGTGTTTCTCCTGCCGGGGCCTCCGAGGGAGCTCTATCCGATGTTCCATGGAGAGGTGGTTCCGAGGTTGAAATCGCTGGCGGGGCTGGAACTCGTTCATCACGCGCTGGAGCTGAAGTTCGCGGGCATCGGTGAAAGCGATTTCCATGAAGGCGTAGATGCGGCGCTGGCGGCGATCGAGGGGCTCGAATACGGCTATTGCGCGCATATCGGAGAAGTGGATTTACGTTTGATCGGTGTGCCGGAGGTGCTGGAAATCGGCAGGAAGGCCGCGCTGGAGCGCTACGCCGCGAATCTGATCAGTGAAAACGGCGCGTCTCTGGAAAAAACGGTGGTGGATTTGTTAGCCGCGCATCGGAAGACGCTCGCGGTGGTGGAAAGCTGCACGGGGGGATTGATCTCGCATCGGATCACGAACATTCCCGGTTCCAGTGCGGTATTTGGTTTTGGCTACGTGACGTATTCCAACACCGCCAAGACGCAGCTGCTGGGAGTTTCCGCCGGGGACATCACTACGGAGGGAGCGGTGAGCGAAACGGTGGCTCGCCAGATGGCGGAAGGTGCGTTGTTGGAAAGCGGGGCGGATCTGGCGGTGGCCGTAACGGGGATCGCGGGACCGGGGGGCGGCACGGAAACCAAACCGGTGGGCACCGCGTGGGTGGCGCTCGCGGTGAAAGGCGGAGAAACGACGACCCAAAAGATTTTCCACCCGCGTGAGCGCGAGGATTTCAAGCTCTCCGCCAGTCAAAGCGCACTCGAAATGGTGCGGCGGAAGCTGCGGAGTTTGGAGGTTGTTTGAAAATCGAAGGTCGTTCCCCAAGTGTGAAAGGGAGCAGGCTGTTCCGATTCAGGGTTCGAACAGTTTTTGCAATTCCTCGCGGATCGCGGTGGAGGCTTCGGGGATGGAAATCGGGCGACCGGCTTCGTTTTCGAGACTGCTCATGACGACGCCATCGATGCCGCAGGGGGTGATGGCGAAAAACGGTGGCAGGCTTTCGTTGGTGATATTGATGGCGAAGCCGTGCATGGAAATCCATTTGCGGACGCCGACGCCGATGGAGGCGAGCTTGCGGTTTTCCACCCACACGCCGGTGAGTCCTTCCCGCCGACCGGCTTCGATGCCGAAGTGGGAGCAGGCGCGGATGAGGGCTTCCTCGATTTTGCGCAGGTGTTCGTGGAGGTCGCGGCCACGGGGATTGAGATCGAGAATCGGATAGCCGACGATCTGGCCGGGGCCGTGATAGGTGGCTTGGCCGCCGCGGTTGGTTTCGAAAACGGGATGGGGAAGGCTGGATGGATCGCGCAGGGAGGTGCGGTCTTTCAGGCGGCCGATGGTGTAAACGGGGCTGTGCTCCAACAGGAAGATGGTTTCGGGAACGGTGCCTGCGAGCACGGCTGCGACGTGTTCGTCCTGGAGCTGGAGACCGGCTTCGTAGTCGATGAGTTCGGGGAGGTGGAGGATTTCCATCGGGTGGATATGGATGGGTATAGGGCCTATAGGACTTATAAGTTTTTCAAACGAGTCTTCGGTCGAGGAGTTTGGCTTTGAGGGGATCGGATGCCTGGAGGTGGGCGAGGCCGATGGCGAGGGCATCGGCGGCGTCGGAGGGCGGGGTTTCGGCGAGGCCGAGGAGGGCGCGGACCATGAAGGCGACCTGTTGCTTGTCGGCGGTGCCTTTGCCGACGACGGAGAGTTTCACTTTTTTCGGCGAGTATTCGTAGATTTTCAGTCCGTGGTCGGCGGCGGCGATGAGGGCGGCGGCGCGGGCGGCTCCCATGGAAATGGCGGTCTGGTGGGACTGGACGTAGATGATGCCTTCGACGGCGATTTCGTCCGGCTGGTATTGTTGGATGATGTGGACGAGGTGGCTCCGGACGGCGGAGAGGGCGCCGGATTGGGAAATGCGCGAGGGGATGCTGATGACGTCGAAGGTGAGGACGGTGGGTTTGCGCGGATCGCCTTCGAGCACGGCGTAGCCGGTGTTCCGGATGGCGGGGTCGATGGAGAGGACGCGCATGGTTTTTCAGAAGGGAACGATCAGTCCTTCGCGGGTGGCGAGTTTTTTCTGATTCGCGTCGAAGGTGAGGAAATGGGTGGCGCGGATGAGTCTGGCGGCGGCGACATGGAGGATATCGAACCCGCGATGACCGCCGGTGAGGGTGTGGGCGAGAGAGAGGCGGTTGGCTTCTTTTAACACATCGGCAAGATCGCAGTGTGCTTCAATCAATCTTCCGCCGGTGAAATCGAATCGGAATTGGGATGCGAAGAGTTCCGCATTTCCCGTCGCGATGAAAGAACGGCATTCAGCGAAACGGAGAGCGTTGATCAGTTCAAAGTGATTGAGCTGGGTAATCGCGATGGGATGGGGATTGCGTTTGCTCCACTCGATGGCAGCGGGTGTTTTGGAATCGTTGCCATAAAGAGAAAACAGGAAGCTGGTATCGGCTGAAATTACCATTTTCCGCCGGCTTCGTGGATGAGATCGAGGGATTCCTGCGCGGAAAGGACCCGTTCGCCGCTGCGATCACGGGTCACCGCGGGGCTCTCCGCCCAGTTGACTTTCGGCGGTGGCTCGGGGGCTTCGGGGACGAGGCGGGCGATGGCTTTGCCGCGTTGGGTGATGATGACGTGTTCGCCGGATTTCACCCAGGCGAGGACATCGGTGTAACGATTCCGGAGATCGCGGACGGTGGCCGTTTTCATGGTGCTACATTGGTGTAGCACATGGGAAAGGTCAAGCGAAGAGCCGGTCTGAAGACCGGCGCTCCGGGCACTTAGCGGCGTTTTTTGCCGGCAGGTTTCTTGCGGCGGACGGGCTTGGGCGGGGAGTCGTCGAGCAGGGCGGTGTAAATGTAGGGGAAGCCTTCGAGTTTTTTGCGATCGATGGTTTTCTCGATGAAGATTTCGACGGATTTGGCGTAGTCGAGCTCGTCGGCGGTGAGGATGGTGAAGGCGTCGCCCTCGGCCTCGGCACGGCCGGTGCGGCCGATGCGGTGGACGTAGTCCTCGGCGTTTTCAGGGACGCGGTAGTTGATGACGTGGGAAACGCCGGAGATGTCGATGCCGCGCGCGGCGACGTCGGTGGCGACGAGGATTTCGTATTTTCCTTCCTTGAATCCGGCGAGGGCTTTCATGCGGTCGGCTTGGTTGATATCCGAGTGCATGGCGGCGACTTTCGGCTGGCCGGTGGATTTGATGAGGGAGGTGACTTCATCGGCTTCCTTGCGGGTGCGGGTGAAGATCATGACGGAGTGGTAGTCGGTCTCCTTGAGGAGGGCGAGGAGGAGTTCGTCGCGCTGGTCCATGGCGACCGGATAAAATGCGTGAGTGACGGTGGAAGCGACAGCGCGGCGGGCGATTTCGATGCTGACGGGATCGACGAGGCACCATTGGGCGAAGGTCTGGATCGCCGGTGGCATGGTGGCGGAGAAGAACAGGGTCTGGCGGCCTTCCCATGGGCAGAGGTTGACGATTTTCCGGACTTGCGGGAGGAAACCCATGTCGAGCATGCGGTCCACTTCGTCGAGGATGAGGATCTTGATTTCCCCAAAGCGCATGGTGCCGCGGTAGAAATGGTCGACGAGGCGGCCGGGGGTGGCGACGACGATGTCGGCACCGGCGGCGAGTTCATCGGATTGCTTGCCGAGACCGACGCCGCCGTAGAGGAGGGCGACTTTCATGCCGGTGTGCTTGCCGTATTTCTGGAATTGCTCGGCGACCTGGTGGGCAAGCTCGCGGGTGGGCTCGAGGACGAGGATTTGCGGCTTGCCGAGTTTTTCGAGCTTCGAAAGCGAAGGCAGGGAAAACGCGGCGGTCTTGCCGGTGCCGGTCTGGGACGCGCCGATGACGTCCTTTCCTTCGAGAATAATCGGAATGGCCTGTTCCTGAATCGGCGTCGGTGTGGTGTAACCGGATTCTTCGATGGCTTCCAGGACGGCTGCGGAGAGCCCAAGTGTATCAAATCCCATGCGGCGGGTGTATTAGGGGGCGGCGACGGCGGGGTCAACCACGATTCAAGCGGCGCTGGCGGGGGCTTGGATAAGGAGGCAGTCTTCGAGGAAGGGTTGTAGCTCGTTGAGCAGCGGGGTGCCTTGGGCGGAGAGTTGTTCGCGGAAGCGTTCTTCGATGCGGCGCAGGGTGAAATCGAGGTCGGAAAGGATGAGATCGTTCGGCTGACCGCGCAGGATGGCGCTGAGGATGGTATTTTTACCGCTGCGATTGATGACGATGCGTGCGCCGGGAAGTTCGAGCCGGGGGCGGATTTTGCCGGTTTCTTCTTTGTCCCGGATCTGCAGGCTGATGCGATGGACGGTGCCGGGAATCCGGCGCGGGTTCGCATGGCGGGCGGGATCGGTGCTGGCGTAGGAGATCAGGGAGAGGCTGTCGGCATCCAGAAGGAAGACTTCCTGAACCTGGAAGCGGTGGGTTTTTTCGAAGAGGATGTCGCCGTAGGAGCGGCTGCTGAAGAGGGCCTGCATGCGCCAGATGAAGCGATCCATGGCGCCGGGTGAGCGGAAGGGGCGCTTGGCGGGTGAGTATTCGGCGAGGGCGCGGCGCACGGTGGCGCGCAGCATGGCTTCGAGATCGGAGTCGTATTTCGGCTCCCGGTAGCCGAGGCTGTTATAAACGGCGGCCTGCATGATGGGTGCGAAGGCTCGGAAGAGATCGGCGTCCGTGTAGTCTTCCGGAAGCGAGGCGGCGGCTTCTTCGAGGGAAGGATCGAGGGAAGGGGCGGGATCGGGATTTTCTCCGGGAATCAACGAGGGGACGGGAGTGAAAGGAGGCGGGGTGCCTGTTTCGGCGGCGGGGAGGACCGAGAGGGGTTTCGGCCAGCAGGAGGGGAAATCGGCCGGTTCGAGTTCCGCGTAGACCGACCAGGACGGGAGGGCGGTGAGGTTGGGAAAAGCGGGTTTGCGGGAATCGGTCTGTGAGGCGTCGAGCGCTGCCGGGGTAGGCAGCGGGGTCACCGCGACCGTGGCTTTTCGCGGGGGGGGCGCGGAAGGCGTGTCGGCGGGATTGGGCAGGGGGGTGAAGGTGGCGGCCATCAGGGGGGAGAGGCTGGATTTTCCGCGGTCAGGGGAGCGAGGGCGCAATCCGCGAGAGCGCGTGCCGCTTCGGCGATTTTCTGGAAACGACGTTCGATCGCGGCAAGATCGACGGCGGGTGAGGGAAGCTGGCTCAGGCGGGTTTCGATTTTCCCGATCTGCTGCGAGAGTTCTTCCTGAAACTGACCGGTGATTTTCCGGTCGCGGGCTTCGAGGTGCTTTCCGAGCGCGGCTTGCCAGTCATTGAGCCAAACGCCGAGTTTTTGTTCCAACCTGGCGACCTCCTGGGTGGGGGACTCTCCCCGGGTGGCGGCGATTTGCTGGATCTGGGTGGCCAGACGCTGGATTTCCTCGCGATGGAAAAGATTCCGTCGTTCGCCTTCGGTTTTCGTCGCGTCCGAGATACGGGCAATCTGGGCTTGCAAGGCTTCCAGACGAGCTTCTCCGGAAACGATGCGATCTTCCAGAGATGTCAAATCCGCGACGGCTCGACCGGGAACGGGGGATTCCAGTTTCGAGATTCGTTGCTCAAGCCGTTCGAGATGACGGCCCACGATAATTTCGCGGATCCGTTCGACAGCTTGCGACGGATTGATGGGTGGGGGTGTTGGTTGCATTGTCGCTCTCCGTGGGGGGCGTCATGAAGGGGGGGGCATGACACGGCTGAGTGAGTCTGGTGGGAGGCTAAGCCCGGAAACCGGAAGTTGTAAACAAGATCCATGCAGTTTCGCTTCTGGAGAAAGTCCGTAATACTTAAGGGATTATTTCAAAAATTTCCGGATTGAGGGGAAGTATGGGGAATTTTCGAAAAGTTCCGAATTGGCGGATAATCTTCAAAAAAGCGCGAATGATTGAAAGACAGGGGGTGAAAAATCCTGTAATCAACTGCCAATGTCCGAGCATGCAGAGGAGCAAGACGAGAAGAGGGATGAGATTCTGGCTCAGGCTTATGCGAAAACGCGCAAAAGCCTGATCGCTCGGCTGGAGAATTGGGAGGATCAGCGGACGTGGGACGAGTTTTACCAGACTTACTGGAGACTGATTTATTCGGTGGCGGTGAAGGCGGGGCTGCGATCGGACGAGGCGTTCGATTGTGTGCAGGAAACGATTTTATCGATCGCCAAGCAGAGTAAGAAGAATCTGTACGATCCGGAGCAGGGTTCGTTCAAAACGTGGCTGATGAATATGACGCGGTGGCGGATCAACGATCAGTTTCGCAAGCGGAAGAAGGACACGGCGATGCTGGAAGGGGATTGGGGGGAAGATCGCCAGACGGCGGCGATCGAGCGGGTGGAGGATCCGAATGGGGATATGCTCAGCCGGGTGTGGGATGCGGAGTGGAAAAAAAACCTGATGGATGCGGCGCTTTCCAGGGTGAAGGCCCAGGTTTCTCCAAAGCAGTACCAGATTTTCGAATCCTACGTGCTCAAGCAGTGGGAGGTTAAAAAGGTGCAGGAAGTCCTGGGGGTGAGTCTGGCGCAGGTTTATCTGGCGAAACACCGGGTGGGCACTGTGCTGAAGCGCGAACTCGCGAAGCTGGAAACCGATACGGATAACGATGCCGAATAGAAACCGTTCCCATCCCCGGATTCCGGATCACGAAGTGCTGCGGAAAATCGGCGGCGGTGCTTACGGCGAGGTGTGGCTGGCACGCGGAGTGACGGGCGCGCTGCGGGCGGTGAAGGTGGTGTGGCGCGAGGATTTCGAGGACGAGCGGTCCTTCGAGCGCGAGTTTCAGGGGATTCTGAAATTCGAGCCGATCTCGCGGGATCATCCGGGACTGGTGAATATCCTGCACGTGGGACGCAGCCCGGACGGCGAGTCGTTTTATTATTACGTGATGGAGCTCGGGGACGACATGACCGCCGGGCAGGACATCAATCCGATCGAATACGAGCCGCGCACGCTGCGGGCGGATCACAAGCAGACACACGGGCACCGGTGGGACACGAACGAGTGTCTCGACGTGGGCCTGCGGTTGGCCGAGGCGCTGGGGCATTTGCACGAGAAGGGTCTCACCCATCGCGACATCAAGCCTGCTAACATTATTTTCGTGAACGGCCGGGCCAAGCTGGCGGACATCGGTTTGGTGGCTCCCCGGGGCCAGCGGACGTTCGTGGGAACCGAGGGGTTCGTGCCGCCGGAGGGACCCGGTTCGGAGCAGGCGGACGTGTACAGTCTGGGGAAGGTGCTTTATGAAATCGCGACGGGAAAGGACCGGCTGGATTTCCCGACGTTACCGGAAGATTTGCCCGAAGGACCGGAGCGCAAGCGTTGGGTGGAACTGAACAAGATCATCTGCGAGATCTGCGATCCGCGGATTTCCATGCACGGCTTCGCCATCAATATCACCAACGAAAG
>JASGEP010000019.1:0-78541 GCA_047606285.1 Luteolibacter sp.
ACAAAAAATGTGGGTGGGGCCCCCCCCCCCAAACACACGCGCCGGGTGGCTGGGGGGGGCCCCCCCACAACCACTTTCACTCACCCTTTCCGTAACGCCTCTCGTGGATCAGCTCCAGCGACCGCCGCGCCGCACCGTGGAGGATTTCCACGATCTCCATCACATCCGGATTGCCGTCCGCCAGCCGGGCGAAGTCGAGAAACTTCCGCTTCGTCACCTCGCTCATCCCTCTCGGCCACGCATCGTACGACACCTCCTCATCGCGCAGGTTCATGCCTTCTTCCCTCGGCTCGATGGAAATCAGGTGCGTCACTTCCGGCGCGCAATGATCCCGCACCCACGCCGCCACCAGATCCGCCGCATCCTCCGGCAGCTCCCGCGTCAGCCGCTGGAGGCCATTCCGGTCAGGCAGGCTCTTGCCGCCCGCCCAACGGGAAATCTGCGAACTGCTCACTCCCAGGGCCTCGGACAATTCCTTCCCCTTCAGATTCCGGCTCTCGAGAACCTTGGAGAAACGGCGGCTAAAAGCGGACATGCGGCGATCATTCGAACGAGTCCTTCCCCACTCAATCCAAGAAGCTGACTTGACGCAACTTTGCGAAAATCGCATTTATTGCTTTGTTCGCAATACACCCAAAGAATCCCTTCCTCCCTCCGCTTCCCAAAGGTCGGGGCATTCCCCCGGTGCGCCGCCGTTGCTCATCACTCCCGCCGAAGCCGAGCGACTCCGCTCCGCCGTCGAACGTCTGATTTCCCGTCCCTCTCCAGCCTCCCATTCCGCGTTCCGCCCCAATGGCACGGCCCCCCGACAACCGTAGGCCCGGCACGGATTCCATGTACCGGCCAGACCTTCCCATTCCCGATCCTCCCACCTCGAATTTCGAGAAAATCGCCGCGCTCTTCCCACACTGCGTCACCGAAGCGAGGGACGATTCAGGAAATCCCCGGCCTGTCATCGATTTCGACCTCCTCCGCCGGGAACTCTCCCCCGATCTCGTCGAAGCTCCCCGAGAACGCTACCACCTCGACTGGCCCGGCAAGCGCGCCGCCCTCGCACTCGCCCACCAACCTCTCCGAAAAACCCCGCAACCGTGCCCCGAGGAGTCCGTCGATTTCGAAAGCACCCGGAACCTCTACATCGAAGGCGATAACCTCGACGCCCTCAAACACCTCCGCGAAACCTGCCTCGGGCAGGTGAAAATGATCTACATCGATCCTCCCTACAACACCGGCGGCGATTTCATCTATCCGGATCGTTTCGCCATAAGCCATAGAGATTACAAAAACCTCTCCAGCGAAACGAGCGGCCGCTTCCACACCTCGTGGCTCTCCATGATCTATCCGAGGCTCGTGCTCGCCCGCGATCTCCTACACGATGAAGGCTTCCTTTTCGTCAGCATTTCAGACCGCGAACTGCACAACCTCATCGCCATCCTCGATCAGGTCTTCGGAGAGGAAAACCGGGTCGAAACCTTCATCTGGGAAAGCATCTTCCGCCCTTCCAACATGTCCAGGCGCGTCCGTGGCAATGCCGAATTCGTCATCGCCTACGCGAAAAACTCGAATCGTGATTTCGAGCTCGTCGAACGCTACGAAGACCCGAAAGGCGACGCCTCGTTGACGCAAAACAACAACTCTCCCCGCGCCCTCACCTTTCCTCCCGGCAGCCTCGATATTTCACTTCCCTCCGGCATCTATCAAACCTCCACCTCTCCCGGCATCCGACTCGGAAACCCGCTGACCGTCGGGCGCGGAACGAATACGGCCGCATGGACCGTGGAAGGCCGTTTCAAGTGGAGTCAAAAATATCTCGATGCGGAAATCGCCAAAGGCGTGCTGCTGAAAGTGAAAACCCGCGCACTCATTCCCTCCTACCGCAAAACCTATCAGAAAACACCGCTTCGTCCCCGCAAGATCATTCCCCGCGATCTCGTCGGGGACGTACTCGCCGCGAATGCCGAGATCCGCGGCCTGTTCGGCAAGGCGGTCTTCGATTACCCGAAACCCACTTCCCTGATTACCTTCCTCATGCGCACCTTCGGGATCGGAAATTCGGATCTCGTCCTCGATTTCTTTTCCGGCTCCGCCACCACCGCCCACGCCGTGATGAAACTCAACACCGAGGACGGAGGAAAGCGCCGCTACATCATGGTGCAACTTCCCGAACCCTGCGATCCGAAGAGCGCGGCCTTCAAGGCCGGTTACCAAACCATCGCCGAGATCGGCAAGGAACGCATCCGCCGCGCCGGACGGAAGATTCTCGACAAATGGCGAAAAGACGCGCCTCCGCCGGACATCGGCTTCCGGGTTTTCAAGTGAGCAGGGCCGACGTGAACGTCGGCGGTCCTTTTGCCGCACTCCAAGTCACCTCACGCGCTCGAGGAGCCATGGCAGCAGGGCGTCGATGGCGATGCGCTCCTGTTCCATGGAATCTCGGTGACGGACGGTGACGGTGCCTTTCAGCTCCGGTTTTTCCTCACCTAGCGTTTCGAAATCCACGGTGACGCAGAACGGCGTGCCGACTTCATCCTGACGACGATAACGACGGCCGACGGCTCCGCCATCGTCGTAGGAAACGGTCATCCATTTCTGGAGGGACTTCTGGATTTCCCGGGCGATGCGGACCTGCTCTTCGTTTTTCTTGAGCAGCGGGAAAATGCCGACTTTCACCGGCGCGAGCGCGGGCTTGAAACGCAGCACGGTGCGGACCTCTTCCTTGCCCTTGTCATCGGTGAGCGTTTCCTCGTCGAAGGCTTCGCAAATGAGCGCGAGCACGGTGCGGTCGCAACCGGCGGAAGGCTCGACGACGTGCGGCAGGAAGCGCTGCTTGGTTTCCTCATCGAAGTATTCGAGCGGCTTGCCCGCACCTTTCTGGTGCACGCCGAGGTCGTAGTCGGTGCGATAGGCGACGCCCTCGAGTTCCTGCTGGCCGAAGGGGAAATCGTATTCGATGTCGTAGGTTTTCTTCGAGTAGAACGCGCGGTCCTCGTCGGGGATATCGATGATGTGGAGCTTTTCGCGCGGGATGCCGATTTCCTCGTAAAATTTCAGCCGCTCCTCCAGCCACTCGTCGGTGAGGCGCAGGCCGTCGTCCGGGTGACAGAAATACTCGATTTCCATTTGCTCGAATTCACGCGAGCGGAAGGTGTAATTGCGCGGATTGATCTCGTTGCGGAACGACTTGCCGATCTGCGCGATGCCGAACGGCAGCTTGATGCGGTTGGAATCGAGGACGTTCTTGTATTGGACGAAGATCGATTGCGCGGTCTCCGGGCGGAGGTAGGCGATCTGCTCGCCCGTCGCACCGAAGTTCGTTTGCAGCATCAGGTTGAACTGGCGCGGCTCGGTGAGAAGCGAGCCGTTTTCCGGATTGAAGCGCGTGGTTCCGGTCACCGCTTCACGACGGTTCTCGACGACTTCGATTTCTTTAGGAGAAATCTGTTTGTTGGAGAGAAACTCGGAGTAGTATTTCCGGGCAGTCTTGAAAGCATCTCCCGCTTCATTTTCAGAAGGAACGAGCACGGCAAATTCGCGTTCAGTGGACCAGTTGGATGCCTCGTGCTTCGCACCGCTGAACCAAACGACAAAGCCATCCTGAGCGGGAATCTGGTCTGCACGCAAACGGGCCTTGGAAAGCAAACAGTCCGCCATCGGATCACTGAATCCACCGACATGCCCGGAGGAAACGAGCACCTGTTCCATGGTCAGGATGGAGCCGTCCATGCCGAGCACGTCGTCGCGCTCCTGCACGGTGCGGCGCCACCAGAGATCCTTGAGGTTGCGCTTGAGTTCGGCACCGAGCGGGCCGTAGTCCCACACGCCGTTGAGACCGCCGTAGAGCTCCCCGGCCTGGAAAATGAAGCCGCGGCGCTTGCTGAGCGACACGATTTTTTCCATGCGGGCGGGATCGGTTTGGTCTTTGTTGGCCATAGTCTGAATGCGGGTTGGGGCGCGGATGGAAGCAGGCGCGGGGATTTGCCGCAAGGCGAATGAACGTCGAACATCGAACTCCCAACATCGAACGTTGAAGGAATGAACTCCCGAAAGGAACCTCTTCCACCGATCACTGCTCACCGATCACCCGGCACTTTTCACCAGCGTCATCACGCACTCCAGATGGCGGGTGTGCGGGAAAAGATCGAACGGCTGGACATCCGCGAGTTGGTAACCCCCGGCGGTGAGTTGCTTGAGATCCCGGACCTGGGTCGCCGGATCGCAGGAAACGTACACGACACGTGATGGGCCGAAGTTGATCAACTGATCGAGGAATTCCGGGGTACAGCCTTTGCGCGGCGGGTCGATGACGACGGCGGTTTCGGCACCGGGGAAATCGATTTCCGCGAAGATGGCTTCTGCGGACGCGGTGAGGAATTTCGCGTTGGTGATGCCATTGGCGGCGGCGTTTTTGCGCGCCCATTCGCAGGAGGTTTCGGAAACCTCGACGCCGGAAACCTGCTGGAAATGCTTCGCGAGGGTGAGCGAGAAAAGCCCGGAACCGCAGTAGGCGTCTACGAGGTATTTCACTTCACCCACCGCCGCGTGCTTCGCGACGTATTCGGTGAAAAGCGGCAAAATGAACGGGTTGTTCTGGAAGAAATCCCCGGCGAGGAACTGGAATTTCAGCGAGCCTACTTCCTCCACAGCGGTGGCCTTCGGATCGGTTTCCACCCGGCCTTGGGTGGCGCGTATGAGCAGGGTGGCACCGCGTTTGTATTTATGGGCATTGGAGCGGGCGCGCTCGCGGAGTTCCGGCAAAGCGGCGTTGATTTCCGCCATCGCGATCGGGCATTGCTCCACATCGACCAGACGCATCGCATTTCCACGGAAACCGATTTTATCGATCACGCCATTGCGCGGTTGGTCGAAGTGCGGGGTGATTTTCGAGCGGTAGTTCCAGACTTGCCCGGAAGAAAGGCAGTGGTTCACCGGATACGTGATACCCGCCATGTGCTGCATCAGTTCGCCGACCTGGCGGGTTTTCCACTCCAGTTGTTTCGGATACTGCAAATGCTGGTATTGGCAACCGCCGCAAGCGCCGAAAAGCGGGCATTGCGGGTCCGCCCGATCCGGCGATGGCTCCAGCACTTCCACCAGATCCGCCTGGGAAAAATTCTTGTCGTTCCGGTAAACGCGGGCCCGCACTTTTTCGCCGGGCAGGCAGAACGGCACGAAGACGACCCAGCCATCGATCCGGCCGATCCCCGAGCCGAGGTTCGTCAGCGCATCGATCCGCAGTTCGATTTCCTGATGGTATTCGAAGGGCGTCGGATTGAATTTTTTCGGCGGACGTGGAGGCATGGCGGGGCACGGAGTTTGCAAAGGCCGCATGACCCGGCAAACCCAAAGGCCGCGATTTCCGGCTTTTTTCGCCCGCTCATTCACTCCCATTTCGGGAACGGATCGGGAAAACGCCGCCACGCGGACGGTCCTTGGCGGAATTCCTCGTCGGTCAGCAGTGCCTGATCGAGCAACGCTTCGAGCGCCTCCCGGTCCAGCCCCTGCCCGATGAGGACCAATTCCTGACGACGGTCACCCCACGGTTCCACCCAATTTTGCCGCAGAGCTTCGCGGGATTCCGGGTCGTTCGGGCGCCGGCCTTCCGGGATGCCCGCCCAGAAAAAACCGGCGCATTGATGCCGCGTCACCGCCCCGGCCTGCGACCAGAATCCGGCGTGATCCGGCCGACTCGCCAGCCAGAACAAGCCCTTCGAGCGGATCACTCCCGGCCATTCCTTCAAAAGCAGATCGTAAAACCGCTGCGGATGAAACGGCCTGCGACGCCGGTAAAGGAAATTCCCGATCCCGTATTCCTCGGTTTCCGGCGTGTGCTCGACGAGCGAATCCAGCCAACCCGGCGTTTTCTCCGCCTCTTCCTGCGAATAGAGACCGGTATTCAGGATTTCCGGCAACTCAACCTGCCCGAAACGGCTTTCGAGAATCTTCGCTCCGGGATTGAGCGCGCAGATCATGCCGTGGATCACCCGCAATTCCTCCTCCGTCACGCGATCCACTTTATTGATGACGATCACATTCGCGAACTCGACCTGATCGGATAGAAGATCGACAATCGTGCGCTCATCCGCCTCCCCGAGCGCCTGATCCCGGTCCTTCAGCCGTTCCCGCGTGCTGAAATCCCGGAGAAAATTCGGCGCGTCCACCACCGTGACCATGCAGTCGATTTGCGCGAAATCGGCGAGCGAGCGGCCGTTTTCATCCTCGAAGGTGAAGGTCTCCGCCACCGGCATCGGCTCGGAGACGCCGGTGGATTCTATCAGAATCGCGTCGAAGCGGCCTTCCCGAGCCAGCCGTTTCACCTCGATCATGAGATCCTCGCGCAAGGTGCAGCAGATGCAGCCGTTCGACATTTCCACGAGCCTTTCCTCGGTATGGGAAAGCGCGGCATCGCCCCGCCGCAGTTCCTCGGCATCGACATTCACCTCGCTCAGATCGTTCACGATCACGGCGACTTTCATCCCGCCACGATGCTTCAGCACGTGGTTCAGCAACGACGTTTTCCCGGCTCCGAGAAAACCCGACAATACAGTAACAGGTAACATAAAATCAGATCGAAAAGTGTTTCGCCCGTGGAACCGTCCCTTCGAGCGCCCGCGTCCACCATGCGCGGGCAAACTCCGGGGCCAGCCACGGCTTTCCCTTGGGCAATTTCTTCAACGCCCGGAATCCCGCTTCCCGCCAGCCGTCCCCCGCCATTTCCTCCACCCAGTCCTCGTATCGGCACAACCAGGAAAGAAAATGCCGGAACGCCTCCCAGCGCGTTTCCGCATCTCCGAACTCACCCGACTCCCGGCCGGGGATCGGTGGCTTTTCGCCAAGCCACAGGTCGATACGCTCCCGGTCGCGGCAAAAAACGCATCCCACACCACCCTTCCCAGCCGTCCAAGACGCCACCGCTCCATGAAGCTCGATGAGTCCTCCATCCCACGCCATCGAATAGCAACTCGTCCCCGTAAGCCCGGCGGACGGCCGCCGTTCCATCCCGAACCGCAAAAGCAGATTGCTGGAACCATGCCGCACATCCTGTCCCCAAAACACCATCTGCTGCGCCAACCCACGGGCGGCATCACGCAATAATGGCGAAAAATCGGAAGCAACGGCGGGCATCGGCATGCCCGGCAATCTTTATTAACGCAACTTTATTGCAAGAGTAATTTTTAGTTGATTTTGGAAATCAAGCCAGCAAGCGCTCGATGACGTCCTTCGCCGTGTAGCCGTCCCGATGCTCCGAAAGGCATTCCCGGATCGCTTCCAGATCGTCGCCGATCGTGACAAGCGGTGGTTCCACCTCTCCGTGCCGGATTTGGGGGAAACCCGCGGCTGACGTCAGAGAATTGCACAGGCAAATGCGGCCCGCGGTTTGCGAAGGATCGCCGCCCTTTTCCGCATAGCTTGCGACCGGCTCGGCGGGGCAGCGGAAGCCGATGCCGCCATCCGATTTCCGGTAGGGCTCGCGCAGCAATCCGAGATCGCAAACTCGCTCGCGCCCGTCATAAACGGCGGACTCGGAGAGAGTTCCTGCGACATGAGCGATCTTGAAGGGAAAGCCGGTGGGAGATGCGAGAGCGTCCGTGTGGATTTCCAGCGATCCGCTTTTCACTTGGGAAATAACGCTGGATTTGAGGAGGGGATCGAAGCCGGATTCCTCACAAAACGCGAACGCCGTACCGACCTGAATGCCCTGCGCCCCCTGCTCCAAGGCCTCGCGCAATTTTCCGCCACGCCCGTAGCCGCCCGCCAGCCAGAACGGCAGGCCGATTTCCACGAACTTCGCCGGATCGATGCGATCCCGTTCCCCGTAAATCGGCTCGCCTTGCGGAGTAAGCTTCATCGGTCCCCGTGGCGGCGCGTTGTGGCCGCCCGCGATCGGGGACTCGACGACGAAGCCATCGACGCGGCCCGAGGATTTCCGGCGGAGATTTTCCGCCAGAACCGGGGAGGAAACGATGGCGAGGAAAAACGGGCGCCGCAGGTCTCGGAGAGGGCCGAACTCCGCAGGATCGAGCCGGATGTTCACCGGTTCCGCGCTATCCGTCACATCAAGCCGCATTTCGGCGGGATATCCGGCGGCGAGATCATCGAGAATTTTCGGAATCTGGCGGGGAATGCCCGCACCCATCAGCACGACGTCCACACCTGCCAACATCGCTCCATACAGGGAAAGCAAGGTGGGAGTCTGGATTTTTTCCAGAAGATTGAAGCCGACCGTTCCCGGATGCCCTTCCTTCGCCAGAAAAATCGCCGTGAAGCTCGCCGCGATCCCCAACTCCCTGCTACGGAGAGACGGCTCGTGACCGATCATCGGAGGCGTCCGGAACGGCGCGTCGGCAGCCTTTCCTCCAGAGATGAACCAACGTTCCAGAATCCGCCCGGCGATTTCCGGATACGGGAAAGCCGCCAAAGCCCTCCGCAAATGTCCGCCCTTGTCACCGAGTTGGAGTTGCCTCGTGAAAACCACATCCAGAGCGGTCCCGGACACCACCCCGAGCTGGCCTTCGCTCGCCACCGCCTTCGCGAGCCTCCACCCGGAAACGCCCACTCCCATTCCGCCCTGAATAATGCATGGCAAATCGGCTGCGCTCTCAAGTTCCGTGGTCATTCGGTGCATTCTGTGATGGCCCGTTCGGGCGACAACCCGAAAGCAGGACGTGCGCGGGAAATCGCAGAATATTCCTCCTCCCGCTCCCGAAACCTCGGGTGCGATTGAAATTACGATGGGGAGCACACGCTCCCACTCGAAGCCGTTTTATGCCTCCAGCGCATCCACCATCTTCACCGCCTGCCACGCGGCATCCACCTCGTGAACCCGGAAAATCTGAGCCCCCCGCATCATCGCAGCCGTGATGCAGGCAATCGTCCCGGCATCGCGATCCGCCGGGTTCGGCAGATCCAGCACCTCGCCGATCACCGTTTTTCGGGAAACCGGCACCAGCACCGGGCGCCCGAACGCCTGAAGGCGGCCCAACTCGCGATACACCGTGAGATTGTCCTCCTGCTGCTTCGCGAAATCGATCCCGGGATCGAGAATCACCGCATCTGCCGGCAGCCCGGCGGTGCGTACGAGCTTCAGTTTCTCCTCAAAAAACCGCTCCATTTCTCCCATCACATCCTCCCAACGCTGGTGAAAATGCGGCACCTTCGGCTCGCCCACGCTGTGCATGATCAGCAGCGCCACGCCCGCATCCGCGCAAAGCTCCGCATTCCGCGCATCCGGCAAACCGCCCATATCGTTGACGATTTCGATGCCGCCCTGCGGTAAAATTTCCGCGATCACCTCCGGCCTCCAGGTATTCGCCGAAAGCACCGGAGGCCACACTTGCTCCTTGTCACGAGGTTCGAGGTCTTCACAAATCTTCCGCCATTTCCCCAAAAATCCCCGGAAACGCCGCACCTCTTCCACGATGGAAATCGCCTGCCGATTCGTCCGAGCGCTTTCCGCCCCTACGTCGATCACATCCGCTCCTGCCTCGATCTGCGCCCGCGCCTGAGCCGCCGCTTCTTCAAAATCCAGCGTCCCGTCTCCGGAAAACGAATCGTCGTTCACATTCACGATCCCCATCACCAACGGACGCCGGGGAAATTCGATCACCCGGCCAGGCAGTCTCAAACGCATCATGAGTGGATGGTGGATAGTTGAGGGTTGATGGAAAGAGCAAGCACACTTCCCCGCTCTTTTCCGATCACTGCTCACTGATCACCCGGCACTTTCCTCCTTTACACTAAAAACCGTTGATCCAGCCCGCCGGGTCACTACCCTGCGCACCATGTCATCCACCTTCGGCCAGGTTTTCCGCATCCACACCTACGGCGAGTCGCACGGAGGCGGCGTCGGGGTCATCATCGACGGTTGCCCGGCCCGCGTTCCGCTTTCGCTTGAGCAAATCCAGCACGAACTCGACCGCCGTCGCCCCGGCCAATCCGAGATCGTCACCCCGCGCAAGGAGGCGGACACCGCTGAAATCCTCTCCGGCATCCAGGACGGCCTCACCCTCGGCAGCCCCATCGCCATCGCCGTCCGCAATACGGACCAGCGCCCCGGCGCCTACGATGAAATGGCTGTGAAATACCGGCCCAGCCACGCCGATTACACCTACGACGCCAAATACGGCATCCGCTCCGCCTCCGGGGGTGGCCGCGCTTCCGCCCGCGAAACCATCGGCCGCGTCGCCGCCGCCGCCGTCGCCAAGCAAGTGCTCAACGCCATTTCCCCCGGCATCGAAGTGCTCGCCTGGGTGAAAACCGTGCAGGACCTCTCCGCCGACGTCGATCCCGCCACCGTCACCAGCACCGAGATTGAATCCAACATCGTCCGCACTGGCGACCCGGCAATGGTCGGGCCGATGATCGAGCGCATCAAAACCATCCGCGCCGATGGCAACTCCGTCGGCGGCATCGTCGAGTGCGTCATCCGCAACTGCCCGCCTGGTCTCGGCGAACCGATTTTCGACAAACTCGAAGCCGACCTCGCCAAAGCCATGCTCTCGCTCCCCGCGACGAAGGGTTTCGAGATTGGCTCCGGCTTTTCCGGCACCCTGCTCACCGGCCGCGAACACAATGACGCCTTCCGCATGGTCGATGGCAAAGTCCGCACCACCACCAACCGCTCCGGCGGCATCCAGGGCGGCATTTCCAACGGAGAAAACATCGTCTTCCGCGTCGCCTTCAAGCCCACCGCTACCATCATGACCTCGCAGGAAACCGTGACCAACACCGGCGAAAACACCGAACTCGCCGGCAAAGGCCGCCACGACGCCTGCGTCCTCCCCCGCGCCGTCCCCATCGTCGAAGCCATGGCCACCCTAGTCCTCACCGACCACCTCCTCCGCCAGCGCGCCACCCAATGGTGATCCTTGCGTTTTCCGCCCGAAACCGTCTATTCTAGCTCATGCCTCAGACCAAAACGTCCATTTCCAGCGTCAAAAAAACGGCGGCGAAATTGGTTCGCGATCTTCCCGAATCCGCGAGCTGGGACGATCTGATGTACGAAATACTCGTCTGCCAAAAAATCGAGGTCGGTCTCAACGATCTTGAAACCGGGAAAAAGCACAGCATCTCCTCGATTCGCCGAGAAATGGGTCTCGAATGAACGTTTCATTCTCTTCGCAAGCCCGGAAAGACCTCATCGCGATCCATGATTTCATCGCGAGAGACTCCGTTCACTACGCGAAAATCCAGACAGAGCGCCTCATTTCCCGGACGGAAAAAGCCTCAAAAATGCCAACAGCCGGGCACCCCGTCCCCGAATACCCGCGAAAAAACCTCCGGGAAGTCCACGAGGGAAATTACCGCATCATTTACCGGTACAGCAGCAAAGAACTCGAAGTGGTCACCATCGTCCACATGAAGCGCCCGCTCCCACCTGCCTCTTCTGAAAATCCTGATCACTGATCACCGATCACCCGACACTTTCCCATGGACCTCAACCTCACCACCGTCGCTCTCGCCCTGTTCGTGATTCTCGCGGGCTTCGTGCTTCTGCGCGGTGCCTTGCGGATCCTGCTCGGCACCATCGTGCTCAGCGGCAGCGCGTGGATCGCCTTCCGCGCGTGGCAACTCGCCCCCACGCTTAGCGAGCAATACCTCGGAAAACCCCTCGACTGGCTTTCCTACGCCCTCCCCGCCGTGGCGTTTCTCGTCACTTTTCTCATCGGCCGGTTGCTCGTGAAATTCCTCGCCAGCCCGTTTCAGAAAAACGAAGGCGAGCGCAAGCCCGTCACCCTTCCACGGCTCGTCGGTGCAGGAATTTTTTCCCTGATCCCCACCGCCATCCTCGGCACCATCGCCACCGTTTTCATCAACCACGCCGGAGTCATCGATAAACTCAAAACCGCGGGCGGCAACGAACCCGCCGAAAGCCGGTCCTCTTCCCTGCTCAAATCCCTCTCCGACTCCATCGAAAAATCCATCCCCGCCGCCTGGCTCAAGCTGCTCGATCCCCTCGCCGATCCCGATCGCGTCAGCCTCGCGCAACAGATCGCCCGGAAATCCCCGCCCAAACCCGTCATCGACCCATCCACCGGCAAACCCATCCCGCGCGCCATCATCGTCGACGATCCCACCTTGAACACCCTTGCCAAACGCGGCGATTACGCCGATCTCCTGCGTTCCCCCAAGCTCACCGAAGCGCTCAACGACCCGAAAGTCCAAAAAGCCATCCGGAACTTCGCCCGGCAGTAATTACCCCTCTTCTCTTTCCCCTTTTCAGTTTTTCAGCTTCTCAGCTTTTACCTCACAATGTCTTACCTCGTCACCATCGGCCTCGAAGTCCACGCCCAGGTCAAAGCGAACACCAAGATGTTCTGCGCCTGCCGCACCTCCTTTGGCGACACGCCGAATACCCACACCTGCCCCACCTGCCTTGGTCTACCCGGCGCGCTTCCCGTTTTGAACCAAGCCGCCATCGAGCAAACCATCCTCACCGGCATGATGCTCGATTGCGCGACCCCGCCGATTTCCAAGTGGGACCGGAAGAACTATTTCTATCCGGACATGCCGAAAAACTACCAGACCACCCAGATGGACCTCCCCCTCTGCATCGGTGGCGGCGTCCCGCTTTACGATCATTGCTACCCGACCGATCACCGGAAAAACATCGCCCATCCCGGCAAGGTCGTGCGCCTCAACCGCATTCACCTCGAAGAAGACGTCGCCAAATCCACCCACCTCGGGAACTCCTCGCTCATCGACTTCAACCGCGCCGGCACCCCGCTGATGGAAATCGTCACCGAGCCGGACCTCGAATCCGCCGAGGAAGCCTTCGCTTACCTGCGCTCGCTCCAGATGATTCTCCAGCAAGGCGAAGTCTCCGGCGCTGATATGGAAAAAGGCCAGCTCCGTTGCGACGTGAACATTTCCCTGCGCAAAAACGAAAGCGATCCGCTCGGCTGCAAGGTGGAGCTAAAAAACCTCAACTCCATCTCCGCCATCCGCCGCGCGATTCATTTCGAAATCCAGCGCCAGACCGAAGAACTCAACGCGGGCATTCCGCAGATCCAGTCCACCCGCCGCTGGGACGACGATCGCGGCGAAACCCAGCTCATGCGCACCAAGGAAGACGCGCACGATTACCGCTACTTCTCCTGCCCGGACCTCTTGCCCATCGAAACCGCCGAACTCATCGCCCGCGTCCGCCCGCGCGTTCCCGAACTGCCGCATCAGATCGCCGCGCGTTTCGAAAAAGACTTCGGCATCACCGCTTACGACGCCTCGGTTTTGTCTTCCGACAAATACCTCGCCCAATACTTCGAAGCCGTTACCGGCCTCGAAGTCCCCGGCAAAAAAGTCGCCAACTTCATCATCAATAACCTGCTCGGCACGCTGAACGAACAAGGCATCGATATTTCCGATTGCCCGGTTTCCCCGGAAAAACTCCGCGCACTGCTCGTGCTCATGGAAAACGGCACCCTCGCCGCGAACCAGGCCAAGGAAGTGTTCGCCGTCCTCTTCGAGTCTCCCGAAAAAGATCCCGCCGCCATCGCCGACAGCCTCGGCTTCAAAAAAGCCGACGCCGGAGAACTCGAATCCCTCGTCGACCAAGCCATCGCCGCGAATCCAAACGAAGTCGCCGCCGTGAAAGCCGGCAATGAAAAGCTGCTCAACTTCCTCACCGGCCAGGTGATGAAACTCGCCGCTACCAAGCCGAACCCCAAGCAGGTCACCGAACTCCTCCGCGCCAAACTGCTTTAGAAGAATAAAATGGAGCGCCGGTGTTCACACCGGCTCTTCCGAACATCACTTCCGAACCCGGTTTACCGCAAAGCCGCCAAGGTCACGGAGAGACGCAAAGCCTGAATTTTTTCCGACTTCCCATGCTCCCCTCGCTCCAAACCTCCGTTCCCGGCCCGCGCTCCGTCGCCCTCGCCGAACGCCTTGGTCGCGTGGAATGCCGGAGCACTACTCTCGCAAACCCGGATTGGCCGATCTTCTGGGAACGCGCCTCAGGCGTGAACGTCTGGGATGCCGACGGCAACCGCTTCATCGACCTCACCAGCGCCTTCGGCGTCGCCGGTCTCGGCCACGGATTTTCCGCCGCCGCCGCGCAAACCCAGGCGTCCGATCTCGTCCACGCCATGGGCGACGTCCACCCCGCACGGCTGAAAGTGGAGCTTTGCGAAAAACTCAGCACCCTCACCTTCCAGCGCTGGACCGGCCAGCCCGGAAAAGTCCTGCTCGGAAATTCCGGCTTCGAGGCCATTGAGGCCGCCCTCAAGACCGCCACGCTCGCCACCGGCAGACACGGCATCGTTTCCTTCACCGGCGGCTATCACGGCCTCGGCTACGGAGCCCTGCTCGGTGCGGGCATCCCGTGGTTCCGCGAGCCGTTCGACGCCCAGCTCGCGCCCGTCACCTCGCACCTCCCCTATCCACGCCTCAAGGACGAAGATTCCATCGGAAATTTCCGCGAAGCCTTGTCGCGAATCGATGGAAAAACCGTCGCCGCCGTTCTCGTCGAGCCGTTTCAGGGACGCGGCGGCATCGTCGTCCCTCACCCCACCTTTCTCGCCGAACTCCGCGCGTGGTGTGACGCCAACGGCGCGATGCTGATCCTCGATGAAGTCTACACCGGCTTCCACCGCACCGGAAAATTCTTCGCCTGCGAATGGGAAAACGTCGTACCGGACCTCATCTGCCTCGGCAAGGCGCTCAGCGGCGGTTTCCCGATTTCCGCCTGCGTCGGCAAGGCCGGGGTGATGGACGCCTGGCCTGAAACCCACGGCGAAGCCCTCCACACCAGCACCTTCCTCGGCAATCCGCTCGGTTGCGCGATGGCGCTCACTTCCCTCGAAGCCCACGCCTCGCCGGAAACCGCCGATCTCGTCGCGAAATCCGCCGCCGCCTTCGAGGAAGCGCTCGCGCCCTTGCGGGAACTCCCCATCGTTCACGAAATCCGCGGCCCCGGTCTGATGAAAGGCATCGAGCTGCGTCTCGCCGACGGCTCGCTCGCAGGCGATATCGCCATCCGGGCCGTCACCGCCCTGCTGAAAGAGGGCATCATCCTGCTGCCGGATGCCCCGGAAGGTCACGTCATCGCTCTCACGCCACCCTTCACGCTGACGCGCGAAGAAATGGATTTCTGCGTGGAGAAGCTGATGGACGCACTCAGATCCGTCTGATCTGACCGATCTGACCGATCTTTACACCCCCACCTCGATCTGGCGGTCCACGTCTTCGCGCAGGTTCTCGATGATATAATCCTGCCGGCTCGGCGTGTTCTTGCCCATGTAGAAGGCGAGCAATTCCTTCACGCCTTTGCCTTCTTCGTATTCCACCGGATCGAGCCGCATGTCCGGGCCGATCATGAATTTGAACTCGTCCGGGGAAATTTCACCCAACCCCTTGAAGCGGGTGATTTCCGAGGACTTGCCCAGTTTCGCGATCGCTTTCACCCGCTCGTTTTCATCGTAGCAGTAGATCGTCTCCTTCTTGTTGCGCACCCGGAAAAGCGGCGTTTGCAGGATGTAAAGGTGGCCGTCGCGAATCAGTTCCGGGAAGAACTGGAGGAAAAACGTCAGCAACAGCAGGCGGATGTGCATGCCGTCCACGTCGGCATCGGTCGCGATCACCACCTTGTTGTAACGCAGGTATTCGATGCCGTCCTCGATGTTCAGTGCCGCCTGGAGCAGGGCGAACTCCTCGTTTTCGTAAACGATCTTGCGCGGCAGCCCGTAGGTATTGAGCGGCTTGCCCCGCAGGGAAAACACCGCCTGCGTCTCCACGTCGCGGCTCTTCGTGATGGAGCCGGAAGCCGAGTCGCCCTCGGTAATGAAGAGCGTCGCCTCCTCGCGGCGCTTGTGCTTCGAGTCGAACCTCACCCTGCAGTCCCGCAGCTTCTTGTTATGCACCTTCGCCTGACGCGAACGTTCGCGGGCGAGCTTCTGCACCCCCTTCAGGTCCTTGCGCTCGCGCTCCGCGGCGACGATCCGGCGCTGGATCGCCTCGGCGGTCTGCGGGTTTTTGTGCAGGTAATTGTCGAGATTCGTCTTGAGGAAATTCCCGATGAACGTCCGCAGCGATTCACCTCCCGGCTCGACGGTGGCGGAGCCGAGCTTCGTCTTCGTCTGGGACTCGAACACCGGCTCGATGATCCGCACGCAGACCGCCGCCTCGATGCCCGCGCGGATATCCGCCGGATCGTATTGTTTTTTGTAAAATCCACGGATCACCTGCACCAACTGGTCCCGGAACGCCGCGAGGTGCGTGCCGCCCTGCGAGGTATTCTGGCCGTTGACGAAAGTGTAATACTCCTCGCCGCTTTCCGCCGTGTGTGTGAAGGCGATCTCGATATCCTTCCCGCTGAGGTGGATCGGCGGATAGAGCGCCTCGTTTTCCATCTCCTCACGCAGCAGATCGAGCAGGCCGTCCTTCGAGCGGAAGCGCGTGCCGTTGAAAATCACCGACAGCCCCGGATTCAGATACGAATAATAACGGCACATCTTCTCGACGTACGCCTCCTTGAACTTTGCCTTCGCGTTGAAAATCGTGCGGTCGATCTCGAATGACAGCCGCGTGCCGTTCGCACCCTCGTCCTTGCGCGGATTTTTCATGTCCACCGTCAGCTGGCCCTGAGAGAACTCCAGCGCCTTCGTCTGGCCGTCCCGCCACGCCTGAATCTCGAAAAACGTCGAAAGCGCGTTCACCGCCTTGATGCCCACGCCGTTGAGACCCACGGATTTCTTGAACGCCTCGCTGTCGTACTTCGCGCCCGTATTGATCTGCGCCGCGCAGTCGTAAAGCTTCCCGAGCGGAATCCCCCGGCCGAAATCCCGCACCTCCACCCGGCCCTGCTCGTCGATGTCGATCCGGATCTCCTTACCGAAGCCCATGATGTGCTCGTCGATCGAGTTATCGACCGCCTCCTTCAGCAGGATGTAAATGCCATCGTCCGGAGAGGAACCATCCCCCAGCTTGCCGATATACATGCCCGGGCGCATCCGGATGTGCTCGCGCCAATCGAGGGACTTGATGGAATCTTCGGTGTATTCTGCGGCCATGAGGGGAAATGCTGCGGATTTCCTAAACCGTCGCGCCGGACCGCGCAAGGATGCGATGGGACGAACATCGAATGAGAAAAAATGGAGCGCCGGTGTCCACACCGGCTCTTCCCACAGCAGAACGACCAAGAAAGCGAACATCGAACACCCAACACCGAAATTCGATTTTTCAGAATTTCAGCGTTTCAGCCTTCCAGCTTTTACCCCACCTTGCCCCAGCCACCATGGACTGGACACACACCCTTCTCGGACCCGACCCCGCCGCGGGGCTCATGGTCGTTTTCATTCTCATCCTCATCGAAGGAATTCTCTCGGTGGACAACGCCGCCGTGCTCGCCACCATGGTCATGCGCCTGCCCGAGGAACAACGCGGGAAAGCCCTCAAATACGGTATCATCGGCGCCTACGCTTTCCGCGGCCTTTGCCTCGTCCTCGCTTCCTGGCTCATCACCATCTGGTGGCTCGAGCCTCTCGGCGGCCTCTACCTGCTCTGGCTCGCTTGGAGCCACTTCTTCCGGAAATCCACCGACGAGGAAGCGGCAGGCGCCGCTCTCTCCACCGATAAAAGCCGCCTTTACCGCTGGACCATCGGCCTGCTCGGACCCTTCTGGGCCACCGTCGTCGCCGTGGAAATCATGGACCTCGCCTTTTCCATCGACAACGTCGTCGCCGCCGTCGCCTACGTGAAAAACTTCCCAATGCCCTCGAAGCTCATCCTCGTCTGCCTCGGCGTCTTCCTCGGCATCCTCGCCATGCGCTTCGCCGCCACCGGCTTCGTGAAGCTCATGCACCACTTTCCATTCCTCGAAACCTGCGCCTTCGCCGTCATCGCCATCCTCGGTGTGAAGCTCGTCCTCAGCGTGCCCCGCCATTTCCTCGAAACCACCAACGCCTTCCACCACTACCTGCTGGAAAAGGCCCCCAAACTCGTCCCCGGAGCCGATGCTTTCCACGACTTCCTCGCCAGCCATTACTTCGACTTCGGCACCTCCGCCCTCACCCTGCTGATCTTCATCGTCCCCGTCGCGGTCCACCGCCTGAAAAAATCCACCTCCGCCGCATGAAAATCCGCACCGCCACGTTCATCACCAGCGCCACCTCGCTCGAAGGCTGCCCTGAGTGGCCGCACCGCGAATTCGCCCTCATCGGCCGCTCCAACGTCGGCAAATCCTCGCTCATCAACCTCCTCGCGTGGAAACCGAATCTCGCCAAAGTCTCCGCCACCCCCGGCAAGACCCGTGAGCTCAACTTTTTCCTCATGAACGAATGCTGGGGCCTCACCGACCTCCCCGGCTACGGCTACGCCAAGATTTCCCGGGAAAAGAAAGCGGACTTCCTCGATCTCGTCGCCGACTACATCGAGCAACGCGAAAACCTCGAACACCTCTTCATCCTCATCGATTCCCGGCTGGACCCGCAAAAAATCGACCTCGATTTCATCCAATGGATCCAGTCCGTCGGCGTCCGTTATTCCCTCATCTTCACCAAGACCGACAAGCAATCCCCGGGCCGCACCCAGGCGAACGTCGCCACCTTTATCGCCGCCCTCCCCACCGTCGGCATCCCCCCCGAACGCACCTTCCTCACCTCCTCCGCCAAAAAATCCGGCAGTCTCGAAATCCTCGATTTCATCGCGAAAAATATCTGAAGAGCCCACTCGGGAAGACACTAACAAAGTCCGAAGAATTCCTCGCGCAGAGGCGCAAAAACGCTGAGTTTTTCTTCATTTTTCCATCATCCCCGCGTCCCTGCGGCTCCGCGCGAGAGCATTCTTCGCCATTATCGGATTGCGCAGTAGCAGTCCAACGAAGTTCGCAACCACAACCCAGTGGGAACGCCGTCGGTTTCGGATTTCCGGCTTCCACTGCACTCTGCACCCTGCCCCGTGCAGCATGGCCCTTCATTTCCTTTTCCCTTTTATTTTCCCCTGATCGTAACCCTTTCACCCTCAGCCGGAACCTTCCCCCATTCCCGGATGGCACAGCCCTTGCGAATCGGCATTTACCGATTCGAAATCCAACCATCCGATTTTATGAGTAGTAATCCAAACCAACACTGCATCGACGCCTGCAACAGCCTGCTGCGGGGCGAACTCTCCGCCGTGGAAACCTACAGCCAGACCATCGAGAAATATCCGGCCAATCCGCATCTTGATGAGCTTCAGGCCATTCGCCGCGATCACATTTCCGCCTCCGCCATTCTCGCACAGAACATCCGCGGCATGGGCGGCATTCCGGACAGCGATTCCGGCGCGTGGGGCGTCTTCGCCAAGGCCGTGCAAGGCACCGCCAACTTCTTCGGCCCCGGTTCCGCCGTGGAATCCCTCCTTCAGGGAGAAGAATCCGGTCTCCGCGACTATCAGGCTACCCTCGATGACGAACGTGTCATGGTGGAATGCAAGGCGATGATCCGCGAGGAACTCATCCCACTCATCCACCAGCACATCGAACGCCTGCAACAGCTCGAAAACACGCTGGCGCAATAATACGGCACTTCACCAGCAGTCATCGAGCACATCGCTACCGACACCGCGGATCTCCGGATTCGCGGTGTTGTGTTTCTTACCCTCCACATCAATGGCCGTGGCGGAATTTCCACCATTTCCTTTCCCACACGTGCATCCATGGATGGGCGCCGTGCTGGTCTTCGGCATAGTACGCCGCGTAGGCCACTCCGACGATCCAGAACGCGGGAACGAGAATCAGGGACATTCCCAGCGTCGCGATGGCCAGCCACGCGGCAGTGAGAACCATCACCGCGTTCCCCACCGTCATGATGCACAGAGCATCGACATAGTGGTGTTTATAAAGATGGCCCGCTCCCGGAAACACGCTCAGAAGCGCCGCCACTTTGTTGCGATCCACTGATCGCCAGGCATCGAAGAGTTCTTTCATGGCAAGTGGGGTTAATGGATTTTTCAGCAGTATCACCCTGCCACTCTCCCGGCCCCTTGGCAAGGGATCTTGTTTCCCCCGCCAGACACGGAACCGCCATTGGAATCATCTCGTCTTGAGAGTGGTTGCGGCGTCCCGCCGCATCGATTCTTACCACCATCAACAGAAGCCATTGGAAATCAGACACCCTTAAAATGGAGTGATCTTGGCACCGCGACTCGAAGCGTTCGCGGTGCCTTCTCAAGACAGTCACTCGAGGAAACTCCGCAGCATCCAGGCGGCCTGCTCGTGTCCTTGCAACAACTCGGTCACGAAATCCGCGGAGCCGCTGTCCCCGATCTTGTCGAGCTCATCCACCGCCTTGCGCGCGGCACGAGCGGAAGCTTCATGATCGTCGCGTAGCGCGATGACCGCCTGATCTCCATGGATCAGCCTGCCGGGGACTTCCTCCAGCGTCGCCGCGGCGAGGAATTCTTTCATCGATCCGGGAGAACTGGCACCCAGCATCCGGATGCGCTCGGCCGTTTTATCGATGGCTTCGGCCAGTTCCGTATACTGCTCCTCGAAGAACTCATGGAGCGTGTGGAAACGATGACCGGTGAGGTTCCAGTGATAATTCCGGGTTTTGAGGTAAAGAACGTGCTGGTTCGCAAGCAGCCCCGACAGGAGTTTGACTGCCTTCGCCCGGGTCCCTTCATCCAACCCGATGTGAATGACTTCCTGCGTGGCTTTCTTCGATGGGGACTTCGCTGAGGATTTTTTCGCGGCGTTGTTTTTCATGAGATAATTCTACTTCGGTAAATCACGAGCCCAAGCTGGCTTTACGGACGCTCCGTCCGCATCCAGCCCGGAACTTTTCATACCATCGGAATGATCGTCCATTCCGGGCGCTTTGCAACGGCTGCCACACAAATCTTTTCCGCCAATTTGACGTTTGGATCGCCCGCCTGTTCTGCAACGCCTTGCCGTCCTAACCATGCAATCTGCATCTCGAACTCTCCATCCGATCGACCCACCTTTTAGCCATTAAATGGGCAAACGTTTCTCTACCAACCGGTTGCACACGGGAAAACACGCATGGCACGGCATGTGATAGGAGATTCCCAGCGTTCTACCAACGATCGCGTTTATCACTCCAACATCCCTATCCATATGAATTCCCTACAACTCAAAGGCGACTGGAACATCCTCAAAGGCAAGCTCAAGCAACATTGGGCCGATCTCACCGATGACGATCTCCACTACGTCGAAGGCAAGCAGGACGAACTGATCGGCCGCATCCAGAAACGCACCGGCGAATCCAAGGAAGCCGTCGAAAAAGCGCTCCGCGACTACAACGACGCCCTGAACGATTGAGCTTTCCATTCACCCTGAAAAACCACTGCCGCCATGACCACCATCCTACTTATCATTCTGATTCTCGCCCTGCTGGGCGCACTTCCCACATGGGGCTACAGCCGGAGCTGGGGATACGGTCCCAGCGGCGGTCTGGGCCTCATTCTCCTGATCCTCGTTATCCTGATGTTGATGGGACGTATCTGAACCCTGAAAACCCCAAACTCACTTCCCGCTATGAAAACAACCCTCCTTCTTCCGCTTTTCCTCATCCCCTTCATGACCTCGCTTTCCTCCTGCAAAGAGAAAGGCCCGGTGGAACGCACCGGAGAAAAAATCGACAACGCCGCCGAGGAAATCAAGGACGCCGTGGACCCGAAAGGTCCTGCGGAAAAAACGGGCGAAAAGATCGACCGCGCGCTGGGCAACTGAAGCCGCGGCTTCCCATCGCCTCCGCTTGATTCGGCGCCGTTGTCGAATCAAGCGTCGGACCTAAACGGACCAAAGCACGTTTTACGTTTTCCTTCAGTGCGGTGGAATCAAAGTGCCTGGACCGGATTCTTCGCGGCACCGGGAATGGCGGTGTCTTCGCCGCGTTCGCGCCACTGGGCGAGGTCACGGTTGCGGGAGACGACGGCGCTTTCCCACAATTGATAGGCATCCTCACCGAGCATGAGGCGCACGGGGGCGGTGTCGCTTTCGACCATGTCGATGAGCACCTGCATTCCTTTGACCGGATCGCCCATTTGCTGGCCATCCTGAGAGGCGAAGTATTCGTCCAGCCCGGCGTCCATCGCCGCATAGTCAGGGATTTTTCCTTCGGCTTTCATCGCGGCTGAACCCGCGAAGCGGGTGCGGAAGGCACCCGGTTCGACCAACGTCACGCGGATGCCGAAGGGTTTGACCTCGTGGTGCAGCGCCTCGGTAAAACCTTCCAGCGCGAACTTCGAGGCGTTATACAGCCCGTTGCCGGGAAAGGCGACGAGACCGGCGATGCTGGTCAGGTTGAGAATATGCCCCGACTTTTGTACGCGCATCTGCGGCAGCACTTCGCGTGACAGCTCGGCGGCGGCGAAGAAGTTCAGCTCCATGTTAGCTCGAATTTGTTCGGACGTGAATTCTTCCAGCGCGCCGCAAGCTCCCGCTCCGGCAATGTTAGCGAGCACGTCGATGCGGCCGAATGTTTCGTTCGTGGCTTTCAATGCTTCGGCGCGCGCCGAGGCATCGGTCACGTCCAGCTTCAGCGCCAAGGCGCGTTCGCCGTGCTTGGCGGCGATTTCCTGAAGCGGCTCAAGACGGCGAGCGGTGAGCACGACACTGTCACCCTTCGCCAGCAGCAGCTCGGCGAGATCCTTGCCAAAACCGGACGAGGCTCCGGTGATAAACCATATTTTATTTGGATTGCTCATAGTCTTGTTCGTCCGGGATGGATTGTTTCATGACGGGAGAGGCGGACATCACAACTGGATGTCCACGGTTTTCTACCATACCGGCAACCTATCGTCAGGCAACATGGATTCCGAAACCTCGGACAATCAGGCAAGAATCTCGCAGGATTCCACAGTCGGCAAATTTCCGCGACATGACTTGAACTAACAATTTTCCGAAGAACCCACCACAGAACGGAAAAAATGAACCGCAGCCTGATCCGGTTTGAGAGAACAAACACGAACTTCACCGGAATCCCACGCGGAGCAACATGCCCACGAAATCAGAGAGACGCGCAATCCCCGGTCATTCGGGGGAAAATCGCGAGTTGAAATCTACATAACTCGCTTTATATCAATAGATGGCGGACAGGGAGGGATTCGAACCCTCGGTACGCTTTCACGTACACACGCTTTCCAAGCGTGCTCATTCGACCACTCTGACACCTGCCCTTTTGTGGTGGGCGGAAGCTAGGAAGCGGATTCGGGATTGGCAATGCATTTCTTGCCTTGAATCTCATTTTTCCTCACCGGAGGGGTCGATGCGGGCGAGAATCCACAAAAGGTCGGACAAGCGGTTGAAAAACAGCCGGATGTCCTCGCTTACGGGTTCTCCGGATTCGTGAAGTTGCCAAACGCGGCGCTCGGCGCGGCGGGCGATGGTGCGGGCGAAATCGAGCCCGGCACGGCCAAGCGAGCCTTCGGCACCGGGAATGGCCCAGCCACTGAAACGAATGCCGCGCTTTTCGTAAGCGGTGGCGGTTTCGAAAATCCAGGTGACATCGGCCTCGGTGATGCGCGGGTAGTTTTTTTCCCGATATTTCGCGGTATCCTGCGGCAGCGTGGCGAGTTCTCCCATGAGGCCGATGAGGCGGGTCTGGATGCCATCGAGCAGCGCGACGATTTCAGAGGGAGAAACGGAGCGGGCGAGGCCGAGGGCGGCGTTGAGTTCGTCGATGGTGCCGACGACTTCCATGCGCGACGAGGTTTTGGCGATTCGCTGGCCGAACAGCAGGTCGGTTTCTCCGGAGTCTCCGCGGCGGGTGATGATGCTCATGGGGGTAGAGTAAGGGTTGCAAAATTCATGTCCATCTGCGTTCGTGCGTTTGATCGGTGCAGCCATGAAACTTGCCAAACTCGGGGACGGCCCGGAAATTTTCCACACCATCCAGGGGGAAGGAATCAACGTCGGCGCACCGGCGGTGTTCATCCGCGCCTCGCGCTGCAATCTCCACTGCTCGTGGTGCGATACGGATCATACGTGGAATTTCACGGGCACTCCGTGGTCTCACGAAAAGGACGCGCAGCCGGGCTATTCGAAGCATCGCACGGAAGATGTGACCTTCGAGATGACGCCGGAGGAGGCGGCGGAAAAAATTCTGGGTTATCCCTGTGATCGAACGGTTATCACGGGCGGAGAGCCGCTGTTGCAGGAAAAGGCGTTTCTCGAAATGATCCGCATCATCCGCGAACGGAATCCCGGACACGCTTTCGAGGTGGAAACGAATGGCACGCGCACTCCCTCGGTGGATTTCGCGGACGCGGTGGATCAATTCAACGTTTCGCCGAAACTCTCGAACGCGCTGATGCCGGAAAGCCTGCGAATCAAATCCGACGCGCTGCGGTTTTTCGCCTCCACGGCGAAAGCATGGTTCAAGTTCGTCGTGGCCACGCCGGAGGATCTGGAGGAAATCGAGGCGCTGTGCGCGGCACACGGGATTCCGAAATCACAGGTCTTGCTGATGCCGGAGGGTCGCACGCCGGATGAGCTGGAAAAAACCAGCCCGTGGCTGGCGGATTTGTGCCGGGACCGGAATTACCGCTTTGCGGATCGGCTGCATATCCGGATCTGGGGGGATAAGAGAGGGGTGTGATCCAAGCATGGACATCTCGCCCATGTTTTGAATTTCGCGGCGCGGGCCGGTTTGAAAACCGGCGCTCCGTTTTCTTTCCTGAATTTTTCATGAAGACGGCGCAACTTTCGGATTTTCGTCGTGTTCACTCCGCCGTATTCTTCCTTCCGAAACCATGAAACGCGACTCGCTGCCATCCGACGATTCCTGGGAATCCGATGCCGTTTGGAAGCTGCTGGATCAGGCGAAGCCGGTGACCTCCAGCCCGCGTTTCGCACAGGATACCGTGCGGGCGGCCCGCCTCATGGAACCCGAAGTCCCCGCGTGGAAGCGGTGGCTTCTTCCGGCCTCGGTCAGCGGCCTGCTGGCCACCGCGGCGGTGGTCGTGATGTTCGCGGGACATTTCGGCATCGCTCCTCCCTCCCCTTCCCCACAGACATCGCAGCTCTCCGCTTTCACGGAAACCTACGCGGCGATTCAGGACGAGGCGGAAACCGAAACCCTGCTCGCGGCGGCGGATGATCTGGACCAATTCAGCGATTATGAACTGGTTTCGTTGATCGGTCTGGAGTGAGGAGCAGGGACATTCCTGTCCCTGACTTTTGAAAAATTTCGGGACAGGAATGTCCCGGCTCCTTACGGTCGCGCGCATGAGCTGCGGACTGATTTTCGATCTGGATGGAACGTTGGTGGATTCCTTGCCGGGGATCGCTCATTCGCTGAATCTGGCGCTTGCCGCTCACGGCCTGCCAACCCGCACCATGGTCGATGTCCGCCGTTTTGTCGGCAACGGTTCGCGGGTGCTGATGCAGCGGGCGGTTCCCGTGGACAGCCCGGAACCGCTGATCGATTCCGTGGAGCTGGCGTTCAAGAAAGATTACGACCAAACGTGGCCTCAAGGGACGATCCCCTACCCCGGCATCCGGGAAATGTTGCTTCGGCTTCAGACGGATGGCTACCGGCTCGCGGTGCTTTCGAACAAACCGCACCCGTTCACTACCGCAATCGTTCATCGGTTGTTCCCGGGTATTTCCTTCGGTCACGTGCAAGGTCAGGAACCGGGAATCCCTCACAAACCGGACCCGACCGGGGCCTTGCTTACCGCCGGAAAACTCGGGGTTTCTCCGGAAAACTGCGTGTTCATCGGAGATTCCACCATCGATCTGGAAACTGCACGTCGCTCATCGATGAAAACCCTTGCCGTGACATGGGGTTATCACGATGAGGAACACCTCGTCGCGGAAAGGCCGGACGCCATCGCCCACACGCCGGAAGAGGTTTTGGATGGAGCGCCGGTGTCCTCACCGGCTAGCTGAGAGAAGAGCCGACGTGAACGTCGGCGCTCCCTTTTCCTCTCACAACGGCAGGTCGTAGCTGCGGCCGCCGATGCCTTGGTACCAGCGGATGTAGGCGGAGTTCACCATCGAGTAACCGCCGGGCGTGGGATAGTTTCCGGTGAAATACCAGTCGCCGCACGGCCCCTTGATGGAGGCGTGGAGGTTTTCGATGCTTTGGAAAATCACTTCCACTTCGCCGTTCCACTCGATGTCTTCCGGATAGACCATCCGGCTGATCTCGGCGGAAATTTCCTCGTCGGTGAAGGCCGAGTAAACTTCCTGCACGCAGTTGCGGCGTTCGTTTGCGGGGTGTTTGAGTTCTTCGCGGCAGTCTTCGTAAATCTTGTCGAGCAACGCCTGGCGACCGGCGCGGCGATGCAGGGCGACTGCGGCGTTGAAGGCGATGAATTTGCCGAGTTCCGACATGTCGATGCCGTAGCAATCCGGATAGCGGATCTGCGGGGCGGTCGAACAAATCACGATCTTCGACGGCTTGGTGCGGGCGAGGATCTTGAGAATGGATTTCTTCAGGGTGGTGCCGCGCACGATCGAGTCATCGAGCGCCACCAGATAGTCGCCGGGTTTCACCGCGCCATAGGTGATGTCGTAAACGTGGGAGACGAGTTGATCGCGGCCTTTTTCCTGGGAAATGAAGGTCCGCATCTTGATGTCCTTGTGGGCGATTTTTTCGCCGCGCGGCCAGTTGTGGAGAATCAGGTCGTCCACCAGCTCGGGCGTCAGCACGCCTTCCTCGGATGCCTTGAGAAGGGAAGCGCGCACCTGCTGGCGACGGTAGAGGCGCAGGCCGTCCATCAGGCCGTGATAGGCGGTTTCCGCGGTGTTCGGGATGAAGGAAAAAACGGTTTTATCGAAAGCCTCGTCGATGGATTTCACGACCTGCGAGACGAGGGAAGCTCCCATCGCCTTGCGCTCGCGATAGATTTGCGGGTCGTTGCCGCGTGAGAAGTAGATTTTCTCGAAGGAACACGGCGTGTATTTCTGCGGAGGCGCGAAGGGGGAATCGATCATCGAGCCATCGGACTTGATGGTGATGACGGAGCCGGGATCGACGGCCTTGACCTGTTCCGCTTCCACTTCGAAAACGGTCATCAGCGGCACGCGCTCGGAGGCGAAGGCGATGACTTCATCGGTGACGAGCATGTGGCACGGGCGGATGCCGCGCGGATCGCGCATGACGAACATGTCGCCATTTCCGATCACACCGCAGATGGAATAGCCGCCGTCCCAGGCGGAGGCGGATTGGGCGATGAGCTTCGGCACGTCGAGCGCGGAGGAAATTTTCTCGGGAATATCCGCTCCGGGCATCCCACCGTCGCGGAGCTGGCGGTAGAGGTCGGTGTGGGCTTCGTCGAGATGGTAGCCGATTTCCTCCAGCACGGTCTGGGTGTCGGTGCCGAAAACAGGGTGCTGGCCGCGATCGATGAGCACTTTGTTCAACTCACCGGTGTTGGTCATGTTGAAATTTCCCATGACCATGAGGGTGCGCGTCGGCCAGTTGCTGCGGCGCAGATAAGGATGACAGGAGCCTTCGTCGAATTCGCCGGAGGTGCCGTAACGCAGGTGGCCGACGAGGATTTCCCCACCGAAGTCGAAATTCGATTTCACGCTTTCGGGGTCCTTGTGGTTGAGGAGTCCCTTACGCGACATTTTGTAGAAGTCCTTGATTTCCTTCCGGAAAATGCGGGCCAGCGCGTCCTGCTCGGTGCCCCGGCGGCGATGGACGTAGGAGTGGCCGATGGGCATGTTCAGTTTGACACAGCCGATACCGGTGCCGTCCTGACCCCGGTTGTGCTGCTTTTCCATCAGCAGGAAGAGCTTGTTCAGCCCCCAGAGGCAGGTGCCGTATTTATCGTAGTAATACGCCAGCGGCTTGCGAAGTCGCACCGCCGCGATCCCGCATTCGTGTTTGAGGAAATCGCTCATTCGTGGTGGATCTTAAACTTCATTCTCCCGCAACGCGAACGCGGACCCCTTCCTGGGGAACCATCCGGCCGATCACGGTGCCGCCGTTGCCCGCCTTGAGCGCAGCTTCGACGTCGGCTTCGGCGACGATCGCCACCCAGCCGATGCCCATGTTGAAGGTGTGGAAGCGGTCTTCCGCGTCCACACGGGAAAGAAGTTTTTCGATGCCGGGGAGGTCCCAGCGGGGGATTTCCAGATCGGCGCCCATCCCACGGAACAGGCGCTCGAGGTTTTCCGGAAGGCCGCCGCCGGTGATGTGGGACATGGCCTTCGGCTTCACGCCGGATTTTTTCAGATCGCCGGTGACGTCGTGGTAAAGGCGGGTGGGCTTCAGCCAGGCGGCGAGCTCCTCGTCGGTGACTTCGCCGGGGAATTCGCGGAGCACGCGGCGGACGAGCGACCAGCCGTTGGCGTGGATGCTGTCGGAAGCGTAGCCGATGAGGACGTCACCCACCGCGACGGTCGTCGGATCGATGAGGTCGGATTTTTCGGCGCAGCCGATGCAGAAGCCGGAAAGCTCGATCACGTCGGCTGGGACGATGCCGGGCATTTCCGCCGTTTCGCCGCCGGCGAGGATGCAGTTACAGGCTTCGAGATAGTCGGCCATGCCTGCGATGAGGCGGGTGATTTTTTCCTCATCGAGCGCGTTGATGCCGATGTAATCGAGGAAAAGCAGGGCGTCGCCGCCGGTGGTGAGGATGTCATTCACGCTCATTGCCACGAGGTCTTTGCCCGCGGTTTCGAGGAGGTCGTGTTCGAGCAGGAGCTCGAGCTTGGTCCCCACGCCGTCGCAGCCGGTCATGATGACCGGTTCCTTGTAGCTGCTGAGGTCGTAGCAGGCGGCGAAAAGCCCGAAGGCTCCCCACAGTTTGCGCTGCTGCTGCGTCCGGCGAACGTGAGTGCCGATGTCTCCCACGAGTGCTGCCGCTTTCCGCGTATCCACTCCGGCCTGTTGGTAAGTAAGCTTGCCCGCCATAGTTGCCTGCGGCCTTGTGACACTCGCCCTCTGCGTCGTCACGCAGAAAATGCCCGAAGTTCTTTCGTGGAGGTCATGACGATTGGAAATCCGGTGGATGCCGGGTGGAGAAGAAGGCATTTTCGGGACGCTCCTCATGGCAGAAAGGAATGCCGTGGTTCCTTATACCCATTGCCAAAGGGAATTTCCGGAAGCGTTGGAGGAAATTGGAGCACGGACTTCAGCCCGGCCCGGAGCATCCAGCCATCGAAGCCAAACGGACTGAGGTCCGTGCTCCAATTCCGGTTAAAAATCCCGCAGCAGGAGATACTCGGTGATTTCGCGGAGACGGGCGGCGTTTTTCTTGAGGGGATTCAGGGAATCGAGAGCTTCGCGGGTGAGGCGGGTGGCTTCGGTGCGGGAGGCTTCGAGACCGATGACGGACGGGTAGGTGGATTTTTCGACGGCTTCGTCCTTGCCCGCGGTTTTTCCGAGAACCTCGGTGGTCTGGGTGACGTCGAGAATATCGTCAATAATCTGGAAAGCGAGCCCGAGGGCCTGGCCGAAGGCGGTCAGCGCGCGGAGCTGGGGCGGAGTGGCGTTCGCGGTCATCGCACCGAGGCGGATGCTGGCGGCGAGCAGGGCGGCGGTCTTGGTCTGGTGAATGAGAGAGAGCTGGTTTTTGGTCAGCTTTTTGCCCTCGGCTTCGAGGTCCATCACCTGTCCGCCGATGAGTTGGCGGCTGCTGGCGGCGTTGGAAAGTTCGAGCAAGTAATCGCGGGACTGATAGCGCGAGGTGTCCGGGGTGCGGGCGAGAACGAGAAACGCCTCGGTCAGGAGGGCATCGCCGCAGAGCACGGCCATGCCGTCGCCGTAGACCTTGTGGCAGGTCGGCTTGCCGCGCCGGAGGTCGTCGTTGTCCATGCAGGGGAGATCGTCATGGACGAGGGAGTAGGTGTGGAGGAGTTCCACCGCGCAGGCGGCGGGCAAGGCGGCGAGCCGGGTGCCGCCACAGGCTTCGGCGGCGGCGATGCAGAGGATCGGGCGCAGCCGTTTCCCGCCGGCGAACACGCTGTAACGCATCGCCTGATGAATGGTCGCCGGTTTTTCCGTGGGTTTCGGCAGGTATTCGCGGAGGCAAATATCGACCTCCCCGGCGGTGTCTTTCAGATACTCCTTCAGTGTCATTCGGGCACAAGAAAAACGGGACGGACTCTCAAAGAATCCGTCCCGTGATGTTTCAGAGGATTTCCGCGATCTGCACGGCGTTCAGCGCGGCTCCCTTGCGGACCTGATCGCCGACCACCCAGAGATCGAGCGCGTTGTCGAGGACAAGGCTCTGGCGGATGCGGCCGACGAGGCAATCGTCCTTGCCGGTGGTGTCGAGCGGCACGGGGAAGAGCTTGTTCGCGGTGTCATCGACGACCTGGACGCCGGGCTTGCCGGAGAAGGCGGCGCGGGCGCTTTCCGGATCGATCGGCTTTTCGAACTGAGCGGTGATGGAAACCGAGTGGGAGCGGTAAACGGGGACGCGGACGCAGGTGCAGGAAACCTTGAGGCCGTCGTGGCCGAGGATCTTGCGACCTTCGTTGAGCATCTTGAGCTCTTCCTTGGTGTAGCCGTTTTCGGTGAAGGCATCCACCTGCGGGATCACGTTGAAGGCGATCTGGCGGGGATAGACTTTCGGGGTGAAAGGCTGGTCGTTCACGATGGCGTTCACCTGTTCCTCAAGCTCGACGATGCCTTGGGCACCGGAGCCGGAAACGGCCTGGTAGCTGGAGGCGATGACGGACTTGAGGCCGAACTTTTCGTGCAGCGGCGCGAGCGCCATCAGGGAGATGATGGTGGTGCAGTTCGGGTTCGCGATGATGTTTTTCGGGCGGTTCTTCGCGGCTTCCGGGTTGATTTCGGGCACGACGAGCGGAACGCCCTCGTCCATGCGGAAGGCGGAGGAGTTATCGATGACGACGGCACCGGCGGCCGCGGCGGACGGACCGTATTCGAGGGAGATGGAGCCACCGGCGCTGAAAAGCGCGATGTCCACGTCCGCGAAGGAATCGTGGGTGAGTTCTTCCACGGTGATTTCCTCACCGCGGAAGGTCTTTTTCTTTCCGGCGGAACGTGCGGAAGCGAGCAGCTTGAGCTTGCCCAGCGGGAAATTCCGCTGCTCGAGACAAAGGAGCATTTCTTCACCGACGGCACCCGTCGCACCTACAATCGCTACATGAGGATGGTTCATTTTCCGGAAATCCCGGCGGATTTGAGCCGGGGCGTGAAGCGTAGCGGGTTCTGGCGCGGTGGCAATCGATTCGTGAGCAAGATTTTGGCGCGGTAGCGGAACGGCTGCGCCGTTCCGGTTGGGTGAATGGAGTAAAGACGAAAGGCCGAAATGGGAAGGGACGAGGATGATGCGCCATCCACCCAACCGAAGCGGCGCAGCCGCTTCGCTACCCCCCACTCAGCGGATTTCCACCGAGGCGCCGGGACGCAGGAGCGTGGGCAGGCGGATGGCGTCCCAGTTCGCGAGGCGGATGCAACCGGCGCTGCGGGCGCGGCCAATGGTTTCGGGATCGGAAGTGCCGTGCATGCCGATGCCGGAACGGGTGGTGCCGTTCCAGATGATGCCGACCGGGCTGTTCGGGCCGGGCGGGATATTGAGGGCTTTGTCGCTGCGGACGCCGGTGTCGAGCAACTGCTGGTCATAGCGCCACCACGGAAGCTCGACCATATTGGCGAGCGCCCAGGTGCCGTATTTGATGAATTTTTCCTGTCCGGGAGTGATCGGAAAGGACGCGACGAGCCCGCGATTCGGACGTGGCGTAGGGGTGCCGTCTTCCGAAACGATCAGGGCGGGAGGAGCGCCTTCGAAAATACGGACCTGATTGATCTTGGTATCCACCACGGCGTGACGGTCGCTCAGGCGGGGATCCTGCTTGTAGCTGACACCGGTGACTTTCTCGATCTGGAAGGGTGTGATGTTCGGCACCAGCAGGCTGTCCTTGATTTTAAGGTTCCGGATTTTGGCCGCGCCGTTGAGCTTGATGAGATATTCGGGCGTGGTGTGGTAGCGTTCCGCCATGAATTCGCCGACGCTGCGGTAGCTCATGCGCTTGCGCTCGGCCTGCAACGACCGTTTTTGCGGCAAGGTGGGATCGACCCAGGCATTGGCCACTTCAGGAACGACGGCGACTGCGAACGCATGCCGCACGGCCTTGCGGGCGGCTGTATTGACGCCCACCCAATCGCTGAGCGGAAAGCCGTTCACCTCGTTCCACGATTGCACGGCGAGCTCGGTGAAACGCCCGGGACGACCATCGATCACGCCGGGACCGAAGAGCGATTCATCGAGGAAAATCTGGAGTTTCACGGCATCCTCGCCGTCCGGTTTCACGTCGAGCGGGGTAACGGCGGGGGCCGCTTCCGGCAGCGTGGCTCCGGCGGTCGGCGGGAGCGGTTTCGATTCAATGTCTTCATCGCCGCCGAGCGGCTGGGCACGGAGCACCGGGCGGACCGGATCGGTGGCGGGCGGCTGGGGAGCAGGCGTTTGAGCACTCAGCGATGCCACCCATACGAAGGAAAGAAGGATCAAACGGGAAAACATGGACATTGACGAAGATGGTTTTTCAGACGGAAGCGACAGCGAAAGATTCAATCCGGCCCGCGAGCGCTGCGGGGACGACGGCGGTCACCAGCACGTTTTCCCCTTCATAATGGGTCGCGAGCACCTTGGCGTCCTTGTGCAGGAGATTGATGAGATCGCCCCGGGATTGGGGAATGCGGTATTCGCGGCGGCGGACGCGGTGGGCGAGCAAACGGGAGCAGGCTTTCAGCAGTTCGTCGAGGCCGGTGTCATGAAAGGCTGAAACGTGGACGGCATCCGGGAATTTCCGTTGCAGGGCGGCGAGATCCGCGGGGTCCGTGACGCGGTCGATTTTATTGAGCACGGTGAGGATCTGCTTGTCCTCGGCTCCGAGCTCCTTGAGCACCTCCAAGGTGGTGGCGTGCAGACTGTCGATTTCCGGCGAGCTGGCATCCAGCACATGCAACAAGAAATCCGCAAGCACGGCTTCCTCAAGCGTGGCCTTGAAAGCCTCGACGAGCCGGTGCGGGAGATTGCGGATAAAACCGACGGTATCGGTGATGAGAAGCGGCTGGCCGTCGGGCAGCTCGATGCGGCGGGTGGTGGTGTCCAGCGTGGCGAAAAGCATGTCCTTCGCCATCACGCCCGCGCCGCTGAGTTGATTGAGCAAGGTGGATTTCCCGGCATTGGTGTAGCCGACGATGGCGGCGTGCGGCGTACCGAGCCGTTCGCGCTCCTTGCGCTGGGTCCTGCGCTGCTTGCGGACCTGCTCAAGTTCACGCTTGGCGCGATCGATGGTGAGGTGGGCGAGGCGGCGGTCCACCTCGATCTGCTTTTCACCCATACCGCGTGCTGCGGCCCCTCCCCCGGCGCTGCCGCCCGAACCACCTTCGCGGTCGAGGTGTCCCCACATGCGGGCCAGCCGTGGCAGGGCGTATTGCATCCGGGCAAGCTCCACCTGGAGTCGGGCTTCCCGCGTCTGGGCGCGCTTGGCGAAAATATCGAGAATGACCTCCTCGCGGTCGATCACACAGAGGTTGGCGAGTTTTTCCCACTCGCGCTGCTGGGACGGAAAAAGTTCGTTGTCGATCACGATGACGTCGCACTCGTGGGCGCGGGCAAGATCGACGATTTCCTGGGCTTTGCCGGTGCCGCAGAGGAGCTTCTTGTGCATTTCGCGGCTGCGATAGAGCACGGATTCGACGACTTCGATGCCGAGGGTTTTCACGAGTTCGCCCAGCTCTTCGAGCAAAGCCCCGGATTCCTCTTCTTCCCGACTATCGAAGTAGATCCGCACCAACAGGGCGCGCTCCACCATTTCAGGTTTCTCTCTGACCTCAAACATCCGCGGCACAGGTAGCACTCCCCGCGCGGCGCGGCGATGGGAAAGTTTGGAAGAGGTAGATGGTTTATGGTATTTGGTTGATGGTTGGAGAAGATTTCCGTGTCTCAAACGCCGGTGAGTCGAAATTCTTTCCATCAACCATCAACTAAAAACCATCAACTTCTTTCAGCTCCTTCTCATACCCCCAGAGACCCCAGACGATGGCGGCGAGGCCGGAGGTCAGCAAAACCGTGGGAGCGTGCCGGATCAGGGCGAAGGGAAGGTCATGCAAGCCGCAAAGCCAGGCGGGATCAATGAGCGATGGAGCGAGGACCACGAACAACCGGGCGAGCAAAAGCGCCAGTGCCCCGGCGACCACGACGCGACCATGCGAGGGATCGCGTTTCGCCAGTTTCAGCGCGGCGAAGGCGATCAGGCTCAGGCCGACGATGCCCGCGAGATCGGGCAGGAGGCCGTTTTTCACAAACACTTCAAGCAGCGGATTCATGGGAACGGGCGCCAAGGAGTTTCGTGTGAAGAACCAGCCCCAGACCGAAGGCGAGCCAGCCGAAATTCATCGTGAACATTTTCAGAACCTGCCAGGCGATGGCATCGTTGGCATCGATCCGCCCCGCTTCATGCAATGGCAGGAGAATGGAGTATCCAAAGCCGAGCAGCACGGCCCCCGCCATCAACAGCCGGGGAGCCCAGCCGGTGGCCCGACGGGAAAAACGCCACGCGACGAGCATGAGGGAAATCCCCATGAGAATCAGAAAAACCGGCCTGGCCGCATCGATGGAGGCCAGCAGGGGCGGGAATCCGGGAACGGTCATGCGAACATTACGACATCGCGCAGGAAGGATCGCAACTTTTTTACATGTTAGATCGCTTGGACATGAGGAAACCCGGATTGCCCCGATCCCTTGGAAAGCGGCCCACCCTGAAAATCCCAAAAGCCGAATCAACTTCCCAAGTCGTTGAAAGTTCGACTTCTGGAACCACTACTTCGGGAACAGGAACCCGAACGAAGAAAAAATCGCGCCGATTTTTCCGGGATAGTGCGAAGGATCGGTGAGCGGAATTTTTTTGGAAATTCGCCGACTTTCTCCGCGTGGGAAGTGATCCACTCTTGCCCGAGCGGGGCCAGCCGCTTAAGGCGTTCCGCCATGAGTGAAGCCGCAACGCCGCAGCAACCCCAGTCCACCGAAGCCGAATTGATCGCCGTCCGCCGCGAAAAACTGGCGAAACTGCGTGAGCTGGGAGTGGATCCGTATGGCTCCCGCTACGAAGTTTCGATCACTCCCGCCGCCCTGCGCGAGCATTTCGAGGAAGGTCTTCAGGTGAAAATCGCCGGTCGCATTCAAGGCCTGCGCGACATGGGCCGCTCGGTATTCTTCCACCTCGGCGACGTCCACGGCAACGTGCAGGGCTACGTCAACACCAAGGCCCTGAGCGAGGAACAACTCGCGGTCTGGAAGTGTCTGGACCGTGGCGACTGGATCGGCATCGAAGGCGAAACTTTCCTCACCAAGACCGGCGAGCCAACCGTGAAAGTGGCGGATTTCACCGTGCTTTCCAAGGCGCTGCGGCCGATGCCGGATAAATTCCACGGCCTCGCCGACCGCGAAACGAAATACCGCAAGCGCCACCTCGACCTGATGGGAAATCAGGCCAGCGCCGATCTCTTCGTCACCCGCTCCCGCATGCTCGCGGACATCCGCCGTTTTCTCCAGGATCGCGGTTTCCTCGAAGTCGAAACACCGATGCTCCAAGACGTGGCCGGTGGCGCCGCCGCCCGTCCGTTCGAGACCTATCACAATGCGCTCGGCATGCCTCTCACCCTGCGCATCGCGCCGGAGCTTTTCCTCAAGCGCCTGCTCGTCGGCGGTTTCACCAAGATTTTCGAACTGAACCGGAACTTCCGCAACGAAGGAATTTCCCGCCGCCACAACCCGGAGTTCACCATGCTCGAAGCCTACTGGGCATTCTCCGACTTCGAAGAAATGGCGAACCTCGTCGAGGAAATGACCTGCTATCTCGCCGAGAAATACTGCGGCGGTCTGAAAATCGAGCACCAGGACGAGGACGGCAACGTCACCCGCACCATCGACCTCACCCGCCCATGGCGTCGCGCGAATTACCACGACCTCATCAAAGGCGTGGCGGGCGACGATTTCTTCGACATCACCCCGGCACAACGCCGCGCCAAGTGCGAGGAACTCGGCGTGCAGATCTCCGAGCAAATGGAAGACTACGAAGTCATCCAGCAGGTCTTCGAAAAGAAAGTCGAGGAACACACCTTCGATCCCTGCTTCGTCACCCGCGTCGCCAGCGAGCTGATCCCGCTCGCCAAGGTCACCCCCGGTGGCAGGACCGTGGAAGTTTACGAACTCATCATCAACGGCCAGGAAATCTCCCCCGGCTACTCCGAGCTCAACGATCCCGATGTCCAGCGCGAACGCCTCGAACATCAATCCGGCGGCGAGGAAGAGCAAAAGGTGGACTACGATTTCATCGAAACCCTCGAACACGGCATGCCCCCCGCGGGCGGCATCGGCATCGGCATCGATCGTTTGGTGATGATGCTCACCGGCGCCCCGACGATCCGTGACGTGGTGCTCTTCCCGCTGTTGAAGCGAAAGGATTGAGAAATGGAGCGCCGACGTTCACGTCGGCTCTGCCGATCACACCGCTTGCGCGACCTCACCTAACAAGAAGTAATTGCGACTTTCCGATTGTCGCAATTACCGCTTCCAGCTAAGCAGGCATCATGCTCTCTATCCAAAAAAAGTTCCTGTTTATCCATGTTCCCAAGACCGGCGGAAATAGTCTTCAGAACATTTTACGGGATTACTCCGAAGATGAGATCGTCATTTCAGGGAAGCACCAAGATGGAATCGAGAGATTCGAGGTGAGAAACAAAAGCTTCGATGTCAGAAAGCACTCGACCCTCGCGCATTACAGATCCGTGCTTGATAAACAACTATTCGACGGTCTCTTCAAATTCGCGACGATCCGCAATCCATGGGACATGATGGTGTCTTCCTATTTCTCTCCTCATCGGGGAATCACCGAATGGAATCGCCAGCAATTCAAAGATCACATCAACAAAGAAAAAAACCTCCGGAAATACATTTGCGTCCCTTCAAGCGCGGGGAACTTTTGGAAAAGAGTGGGATTGCCGTTTTTCCAAAAACCCCTGCTGGCCGACATCGACTTCCTGATTCGATTCGAAAATATTGAATCGGACTTCAAAAAAGTATGCGAAAAGCTGGGCATTCCCGTTCAAAATCTTCCGAAAAGAAATGCCTCATCGAGATCCCATTATGCCGATTACTATGATGATGAGCTCCATGAATTAGTCGCCAAACGTTTCTCCGAGGAAATCGAATTCGGGAAATATGAATTTGAGGAGAAACCCGCAGCATCAACAACCGAATCATGAGGTTTTTCCCCAACCTCCCAAAGGTTTTCATTTTGAAATGTTCAATCTGACGGGAAGCTCACACTTGCACCAATGACTTCAAGAACCTCTTCGATCATTTTGGTGTGTTCGCTTGTCCTTGCACCGATTTTATTGCTTGTCGTTTTCTTTACAGGGTTTGAACAACTTGCAGCTTACAAAGCATCGAAGTGTTTCGATGAGCTGGATCAGCGATTTTTGGATACTTTTCCTGATGAAGGAAAGCCTCTCCACGAATCCCACATGAAGAGGCTAAAACGAATTTACGGCCCTTCATCCTACCTTGGGACACATACCAAGGATTCATGGGGTCCGAAATGGCGTTTCACCATTGTGGTCCAAGGCCATTCAATACAAGGTGTTGAGCATCCAGAGGAGCACCCTCAACTCAAACCTCCTGTTTATCGAAAATGCAAAAAACTCGGAAACTGGCATGTTTACCTTGTCAAATTGCGGAAGGATTGAAGGTGAAATGAATGTCCTCCAACTCTAAAAAATCAGATCGCGCTGAGTCGCAGAGACGCAGGCTTATCGGAAACCAAAAAAATCCCCCGGCCTGATGTTCCATTTACTTCAAAATAACAGATAGAAAATCCTGTGAATACCAGATGGATCGCCGGTGGCCTCACCGGCACCCTACCGTCATCGCCTCAGCGGGATCACTTCCCCTCGTCGACGATGAATTTGCCAAGCTCCGTCCGGATGGAGTCCGGGGCCGCCTTGGCTTTTTGCAGTTCGGACAGCTTGGCGCTAAGACGGGTTTCGCCGAGCTTCTTCTGATAGGACAGAATGGTGCCTTTCTGTTGGGCGAGATCGCTCCAGAAGTTGCGGACGGGGTTCCAGAAATCCTTGTTTTCGTCCCACCAGGCGAATCCCTCGACGCTGATTTCCGCGTCGTTCCGCTTGTAGAGGTTCAGTCCGGATTCGAAACCGAGGACGCGCTTTTCGTTATCGCGATCGACCACCTTCCGGTTGTCCTGAAAATGAGCCCAACCGTTGGCGGTGAGGGTGTGACGGTTGGTGCCGAGCAGGTAATCGTAGTCCTTGCGCTTGGTGTATTCCCGCCGGGGGAGCGGGCGGCGTGTCATTTCACTGGTCCATGAGGATTCGCCGCCTTCGTGGGTCCATTTGCCGAGGGCTTCATAGCGCGGGGTGTCGTCGATATTGGTGACGAGCTGGGACCATTTGCCTTTGGCTTGTTCGGCGGTCACGGTGACGCGGGTCCATTGGTCTTTTTGTTCGGACCCCGAGTAATCCAACAGTTGGGTATCCTGCCAGGTCCAGATCTGCGCCCAGTGTTTGATAATCAACAACGATTGGTCGGGCTTTTCCATCACCAGAAGATGCTGAAGTGTGATGCGTTCTGGCGTGTCTTCGGCGACGACCACCACTTCGAACGCGTCTTCATGATAATCTTCGCTGGGATTTTTGTAATCGGGATCGATGGCGGCAATTTCCTTGAAGTTGAAATCAACATCGAAGCTTCCCGCCATGGCGAGGATCGCCTTGCGGTCGGCTTCCGGCGGCGCGGCTTGGGCGAATGTGCAGCATGCGAGGATGAACAGGCAGATGATGTTACGGATCATGGTGGCAGGGATGATTATGTTAGAATGTTTTGGTCAGGGAAATGAAGAAGTTCCGGCCCGGCGCGGTGGTTTGATCCGTGACGCTGTTGCCTCCCAAGTGGCCATTGCCTCGGCGGACGGTACCCCATGTCCAGTATTCTTCATCGAAAAGGTTGTTGATTCCGGCGTGGATGGAGAAGGTTTCAAAGGGACTCCAATGGGCCGCCAAATCGAAGGTCATCCAGGAATCGGGGCGGTAGAATTCGCCGAGGTTGGTTTCATCATTCACATGAGTCACCTTGTCGGTGTAGGTTCCCGTAAGGCGCACGCCGAACCGGTAGTCGGTGTTGTTATAACCTATGAAACCGACGGTGCGCCAGGGATCGACGGTGTTGATCCATTGTTTGTTGTCGCGATCGATGCCGATGGATTTGCCGGTGCTGAGGCTGATTTCCAGTCCCTCCAGTTGGGTAAGCCAGGAGGCCGCATTCCATTTACCGCCGATTTCAAAACCGTAGATATCGGTTTTTCCCCGGTTCACGGTCGTGACGATGTCGCGGTTTTCATCGTCACGGACTCCCGTGGGGACGCCGTTTTCGATGAAGTCCGAGTATCTCGTGTAATAGACGGCGGTATGGAATCTGCCGACATTTCCGTCCGCTTTCATGCCGATCTCGAAGGAGTCACTGGTCTCTTCCTTGAGATCCGGATTGGGAATCGTGACCGTCCCGGAAGAGCTGCCACCGGTCGGAGGATGGGCGAAAATCATCGAGAGCTCTTCTGCGGAGGGATCTCTCACGCCATGGGAATAGGTGCCGTAGTATTGGAACCAGTTCCTCGGTTTGTAGGCCAGGCTGAGACGGGGTGAAATGGAAAGGTTGTCGTAACTTTCCGGCTCGTTGATGACGACGTAGCGACCGAATTCGGCAAGCCTCTGAAGATAGCCTTCGTTGGGATTCGGATCGATGGAAGTGTGGTCCATGCGAAGACCTGCGGTGAGGAACCATTGTTGCCCGAAACGGATCTCATCCTGAATGAATAAACCGGCACGCTCGGTATCGGTCGGCGCGAACGAGATCTTGTCCGAAAAAACGCCGTCCTCCCAACGGGCGAAAATATTTTCGCTCTTTTCCCTCGATAGATCGATCCCGGAAATCCAGGTTTGCGAGATGGAATGATCGTGCTCGATTTCCTTTTTGAAGACGGAAGTCAGCCCGACGATATCGGTCTGGAAATCGATTTGCTGCTGGCGTTTGCGGCTGTAGTTGAACGGTCCGACGGGTTTCGCTCCGGAGTCGTTTTCGCTGACGGTTTCCGAGCTTTGCCAATAGAGGTGGGATTCGATCCGATCGAGCCAGTTATGCCGGACATCGTATTCCCATTCGAGGGATGCGCGCTGGCGTTCGATCTGTTGGCGGTTGTAAACGTAATCGTTGAAGACGGCGAAGCGGGATTGAACGGCGCTTTGCGCGTCGAGTTCGGTATCCCGTTTGTAATTTTCCAGCGTGGCCCGGAAGGTGTGATCGCCGAGAATGTGTTCGAGTTTGAAAAGCAGCGCCTCCGATTCGAAATCCACCGGATTGGGGGCGATTTTTCCGTTGTTTTTCGTTTCTTCGCCTTCGCGGTAAACGAAGAGGAGCAAGCCCGAGGTATCCTTGATCCGGAAGGCTCCGCTTCCCTGGAAGGAGTAGCTTTCATTCACATCGAAATACTGGCTTCGAAGCAGCCCGCCGTAGGATTTGCCGCCTAGCAGGCTCGCGGGAGAAGGCGTCGAGAAAGAAACGACACCGCCCATGGCGTCACTGCCATACAATGCACTGGCCCCGCCCTTGAGGATTTCTACCATTTCGAACATCGCGGGATCGTAGTAATCCCGCCCGATGCCACCGGGCGCCTCGTCGCTTTGATCGAAGGAGGTGGAAACGTATTGGGGAGGCTGGCGGACGCCGTCGAGCTCGATGGCGATGCGGTTGCCTTCGGTGCCGCGGATGTTGATGCTGCCATATCCGCTTTGTGCGTAGGCGTATGCGCCATCGCCGCTGGCGAAGTCGAAGGGAAGATGGATGGTCGGATCGTATTTCGAAATGTCACCGAGATCCTGGGCACCGCGATTGAGCAATTCCTCGGCGGTGACGCGGGATACGGAACCGCTGGTGTCGATCCAGTTTTTCTCGGTCCGGGTGGCCACGACCACGACTTCCTCAAGCTCATGGCTTTGATTTTCCGTTTGCGCGAACAGGGGGGCACCGAGGCCGGATACGAGTCCGACACACCACGCGATCTTGTATTTCATGCGGGGAACAGGATGAAAATCTGTAAGGGGAAGCTTCCCGGCAGGTAGGCACCCGCCGGGAAGGAAACCTCAGGAGTGACGACGGCGGACCAGCAGGAACGCGGAGGCCAGAGCACCGAGCAAGGCCGTGGACGGCTCCGGAACCGCCTCAAACGCATTATTGCTGCTGATATCGAGACGTGCCTCGGCGGTGGCCGAGTGAACGATGATCGGAGCGTCCACCGATACGCTGGTGATTTCTTCCGTATAGCCTGAAAGATCCCATTGGTAGGTGAAATTGTAGAAGGTTCCGGGGAACCCTGTGTTAGGATCACCTTCCGCGGTTTCCGAACCGACAAAGGCATAGGTGGCCACGATGGTGTCAACCAGCGTGCCGTGGCTATAGAGCGACAGGGTCGCCCCTCCATCGAATAACAGATTGTCATCCAGCGTAAGGCCTCCGGTGGTATTAGGCATGGAGACGCGTTGGAACACGACGCTCTGGATGTCCGAGAAGGCGCTTCCCTGAATCGATGTGCTGGCCGTCATGCCGAAATGCCCGGTGAACGAATAATATCCCAGGGAAGCCCGATAACCTGGGGCGATGGGAGCGACGGTCCCGACGCCCGCGGTGGGGATACCGGTCGGATTGGCGGAACTGAGGTATCCTCCGGGGGACAACATGCCGTTGGATTCCACTCCTTCCCAGTAAACGGTTTGTTGGACACCTCCCAGGGCGACGTCTTGCAGCAGCACGGCGGCATGCGAAGACATCGAAAAAACGGCCAGGCAGGCGACGATGTGTGGTAATAGACGATGTGTTTTCATGGCTTACGAGATCGTGAGCCCTGCTTCAACGGTCTAACGAGACAGCTGAAGGAAGGACGACCGCCAGAGAGTCCACGATTTGCCCCACAAGGCGCTTCACCGAGGTTGCCAATTATTGACGCTATATTGAGAATAGCTCGATAAAGGACAATCTACCGTTAATCGATGGCAACCAGTCATTAACGGGAATCTTTTTTATTGATAATGAGATTCACGAGGTCCATCAGCGCCTTTTCCCTCCCGGATCGCGTTTTCAACTCATGGGATTTTCCCCTTCCATCATTGTTTCCTACGAGGACATTTCGCATCCCGCGCGCGTCGTCTCCATGGTGGAGAAGGCGGACGAAGCGTTCGATTGGAGCGCGGTCTTCTCGTTCGGCTGCTGCCACCTGATTCTGAATCTGGAAGGGTATGCGATCGTGATCGGAAAGCATGCCCGGATCAATCTTTCACCGGGCATCGCCGCCCTCTGCCGGACGGAGGAAGGAGAAAAGCCGTATGCGGTGCGCCATCCGGGAGCAGAGCCGCATCGGTGCGTGGTGCTTTCGGTAAGCCGGGAGTGGCTGAGGCAGCACTTCGGAGAAACGATTTCCCACCTTCATCCATTGCTGCGGGAAGAGCGGGTGGAAAACGCGGCGAAATACATCACCGGCTTTCAACGCCTGCTGAAACTTCAGGAAAGGGATCTGGGCGAACAACTGCTGAATCCTCCGGTCGCACATGCCTTGCGCGAAATTTGGTTCAGGGGAAAGTTGATCGAGTGCTTCAGCCTGTTCGCGGCAAAGCCACTGAAACCCCCGGGCCAGAAAACGGACGACGCGGGAAGAAAAGTGGATCTTGCCACGCTTTGGCTCCGGGAACATTTCGCGGAGGATTTCAATCTCAAGGAACTTTCCCGGCACGTCGGTTGCGCGCCTCACTATCTGTCGCGCCTGTATCGTCAACGGACCGGCCAAACGTTGAGCGGAAAACTTCGTCAGATCCGCATTCATGCCGCTGCGGAAATGCTGCTGGAAGGTGAGCTGAATGTGACCGAAGTGGCGTATCGGGTCGGCTACAACAGCCTCAGCCATTTCAGTAAGGCGTTTCTGAACGAAAAACACATGTTACCGTCCGCTTACCGTTCCTCGCGGGGCAAACTCGGCGAAGGATAATTTCCCACGAAAAAGCGCCCGCCCCGGATGACCGGAACGGACGCTTTCAGGGGACAATGAATCAAACGAGATTCGAAGGAACGATGCCGCCGTTTTCCTTGAAGCGGCGGGTGACTTCCTTAAGGAGCCAGATGTTCATGGTGCCAGAGTCGTTGTAGTCCCCGTTGTAGCCGAGTTCTTTGGCGAGTTCCTTGCGGGCGGCAAGGCTGCTGTCCAGGCCGAGAATCTTGAGGAGATCGACGATGGATTTTTTCCAGTCGAGGCCTTTTTCCGGACGTTCGGTGGCCAGCTTGGCAAGCACGGCATCGACGTCCACAGGCGGGGCGCTCACCGGAACCTGAGCGGCTTCGGCGGCTGCCTGTTCGGCGACCTCGGAGACGATTTCTTCGGCGGGGGCGGCGTTTTCGGGAGAAACGAAAACCTTACTGATGATCGAGGAGAAAAGTCCCATAGAAAAGCAGCTTCTCCCTGCCGGAACCGCATGTCGAGATGTTTCGTTTCTCGAAAAAGGTCACAATTTTTCGCATGATCGGGGATGAAACCGAGTCGGCAAGGCTCCCCCGTTTTGGAGATCTCCATGTTCCTTGAATGTCGCTTGTTACCGCAAAGCCGCGAAGATCGCTAAGGAACGTGAAGCCTTGGGAAATGGATGATTTGGGTTTAGGCGAAACGCGGAGCGTGGTAGTCGCGGAGAAAAGCGCTGAGTTTCACTTAAAAACCATGCATCGTCCCGGCTTCGCGTTCCTTAGCGATCTTTGCGGCTTTGCGGCTTTGCGGCTTTGCGGCTTTGCGGCTTTGCGGTAAATCCTATTCGAGAATGGCGCTCCGGCTCAACCTTCCGCGAGCAGTTTCCGGAAGTAGGCGACGGTGGGATCGAGGCCGTCTTCGAGGGAAACGGTGGGCTCCCAGCCAAGATCCTGCCGGGCAAGCGTGATGTCGGGCTTGCGTTGTTTCGGATCGTCTCCGGGCAACGGAAGGAAGGTGATTTTCGATTTTCCGCCGACTTTTTTCAGGACCAGTTCGGCGAGTTCGAGCATGGTGAATTCACCTGGGTTGCCGATATTGACCGGGCCGGTCTGGGACGGGTGGTTCATCAGGCGGACGAAGCCTTCGATCAGGTCGTCCACATAACAGAACGAGCGCGTCTGGAGACCATCGCCGTAGACGGTGAGGTCTTCGCCCTTGAGCGCCTGCACGATGAAATTGGAAACGACGCGTCCGTCGTCCGGCAGCATGCGCGGGCCGTAGGTGTTGAAAATGCGGACGACGCGGATATCGACGCCGTTCTGGCGATGGTAGTCGAAGAACAGGGTTTCGGCACAGCGTTTCCCTTCGTCGTAACAGGCGCGGATGCCGATGGGGTTCACGCTGCCCTTGTAGCTTTCCGGCTGCGGGTGCACTTCGGGATCTCCGTAGACTTCCGAGGTGGATGCCTGGAAAACGCGGGCTTTCACGCGCTTGGCAAGACCGAGGCAGTGGATGGCGCCCATCACCGAGGTCTTGGTGGTTTTGATAGGATTGTGCTGATAGTGCGGCGGCGATGCCGGGCAGGCGAGGTTGTAGATCTGATCGACTTCGTATTTGAACGGCTCGGTCACGTCGTGACGGACCAGTTCGAAATAGGGATGACTCAGCAGGTGCTGGATGTTGCGCTTCCGCCCCGTGTAGAAGTTATCGAGGCAAATGACTTCGTTTCCTTCGTTCAAAAGCCGCTCGCACAAATGGGAACCGAGAAATCCCGCTCCGCCGGTAATCAAAATCCGCATGACCGCGAATGAGCGAAATCCCGGATGAAAAAGCAAGGGAGCAGCGGACGGGCCGTGGGTGGGTTCCCCCGAACGATCCAGAAAGCCCCACACCAAATCGATTCGAAATTCTTTTACGATCAACTGTTTACAAATTAACCTCCCTCCTATCGGTCTGTTCAAAAAAGATTGAACAAAATTTCCCGGAATCTACCATCGTTCCCGTGTCGCAGCCTTCTCCAAACCATAAATCGGGCTCCGAGGAATTGTTGGACCCTTTGGAAAAACAGGTCATCGATGTGTTCGTGGACGCGATGCGGGCGCTCGGCCTGCCCCGTTCGATCGGGGAAATCTACGGCCTGCTTTTCATCACTCCTCATCCCCTGTCGCTGGACGATCTGGTGCTGAAACTGGGAATCAGCAAAGGCTCCGCCAGCCAGGGGCTGCGCATGCTCAAGGACCTCGGCGCCGTTCGGGAAGCGGATCTGCCGAACGAACGCCGCACCTACTACCAACCGGCGGTGGAACTGAAACGGCTGGTCGGCGGATTCCTGCGGGAACAGATCGCCCCCCACCTCGAAAGCGGAAAATCCAAGGTCAGGCATCTCGCGAGCGCCGCATCCCGGGAAGAGGACCCCGAACTCCGCGTCTTTTACGCCGAACGCATCCAACGCCTTGGCACATGGATGAACCGTGGCGGCAAAGTGCTGCCCATCCTCCAGAAACTTCTCGATCCATGACCGCCGCCCCGCCCACTTCGGCCGCGTGGTATTGTGTGCGGACCCAGACCAAGCGCGAACACATCGCCGCCGGACATCTGCGTTCTCTGGAAGGCGTGGATGTTTTCTGCCCGCGCCTGCGCTACCGCAAGGCCACCCGGCGCGGGAAAATCTGGTGGATCGAACCGTTTTTTCCCGGCTATCTCCTCGCCAGATTCGAGCGCTCCACCATGGAGCGCGGCGTCACCTTCGCCCAAGGCGTGCGCGGCCTCGTCCGCTTCGGGACGAACGTGCCGACGGTTCCCGAATCCTTCATCCAGACGCTACGCGGCGATATCGGGAAAAACCCGGACGCCGAGGCCGAGCTGCTCACCCTCCTGCCGTCATGCGGCGTCGGCGATGAAGTCGAAATCGCCGACGGTCCCTTCCAGGGCATGAAAGGCTCCATCGTCGAAATCCTTCCCGCCGCCGAGCGTGTGAAAGTGCTGCTCGATTTCCTCGGCCAACAGCAGGCGGTGAATCTCGACCTCTACTCCCTGCTCCTGCCCCGCCGTCCGCTTCCCGAATCATGAATCCCGACCACTCGACCGATTTCCTCATCATCGGCGCAGGCTTCTCCGGCCTGGTGGTGGCCGAGCGCCTCGCCTCGGCAGGTTGGAAATGCGTGGTCGTGGATCGGCGTCCCCACCTCGGCGGGAACGCCTACGATCGTATCGATGCCGCGGGCGTACTCATCCACCCTTACGGCCCGCATTATTTCCGCACGAATTCGCAACGGATCGTCGATTACCTCTCGCGTTTCACCGAGTGGCACCACGTCGAATACAAACTCAAAAGCTTCACCCGCGGCCGCTTCTGGAGTTTTCCCGTCAATCTCAACACCTTCGAGGAATTCACCGGCCAACCCTCCACCCCGGAAGCCTTCCGGCAATGGCTGGATGCCCACAAAATCCCGTTCGAAACCCCGAAAAATTCCGAGGAAATCATCCTCTCTCAGGTCGGCCGGGATCTCTACCGGCTGTTTTTCGAATCCTACACCCGCAAGCAATGGCAACGCCATCCGCGCGAACTCGACGCCTCGGTGTGCGGACGTGTGCCCATCCGCACCAATCGCGACGATCGCTATCTATCGGAAAACTTCCAGGCGATGCCAAAGCACGGCTACACCGCGCTTTTCGAAAACCTCGTCTCCCGCACGCCGAATCTGGAACTTCACCTCGGCATCGACTTCGCCGAAGCTCGCGCGAAATGGAGCCACAAACAGCTGATTTTCACCGGCGCGATCGATGAATTCTACCAGCGTCGTTTCGGTGCCCTGCCCTACCGCACGCTCCGTTTCGAAGCCGAATCCTTCACTCCGCAACAACTCGTGACCCGCGAGGCCATTTCCGGCAAGCCCGGCTTCTGGCAACCCGCCGTGCAGGTGAACTACCCCGATCTCGACATCCCCTTCACCCGCATCGTCGAGACCAAGCACGTCACCGGCCAGCAAACGCCGAACACCACCATCGTCCGCGAATTCCCGAAAAACTGGACCCCGGACGACGATCCCTATTACCCCGTTCCCGCTCCGGATTCCCGGCTGCTTTACCAGAAATACGCCGTCCTGGCCTCTGAGGAACGAAATGTTTCCTTCATCGGCCGGCTTGCCACCTATCGCTATTACAACATGGACCAGGTCGTCGGCATGGCCCTCGCCGAAGCCGACCGCTTGCTCAGACGCCATATTCCTCCGGGATTCCCCGGAATTTCATAGCCCTTCCGCACAATTTTCTCCACGACTCTCTCCATTCATTTTTCACCCTATTCACTCCTCCTCCCCATGAAAAAAGCACTCATCACCGGCATCACCGGCCAGGACGGCTCCTACCTCGCCGAATTCCTTCTCGAAAAAGGCTACGAAGTCCACGGCATCAAACGCCGCGCCTCTCTCTTCAACACCCAGCGCGTGGACCACATCTACGAAGATCCCCACGTCGAAAACCATCGCTTCAAGCTCCACTACGGCGATCTCACCGACAGCTCGAACCTCACCCGCATCCTCAGCGAAGTGCAGCCGGATGAAGTCTACAACCTCGGCGCGCAATCCCACGTCGCCGTTTCCTTCGAATCCCCTGAATACACCGCCGACGTCGACGCCATCGGCACCCTCCGCCTGCTCGAAGCCATCCGCTTCCTCGGACTCGAAAAGAAAACCCGATTCTATCAGGCATCCACCTCCGAGCTCTACGGCCTCGTGCAGGAAATCCCGCAGAAGGAAACCACCCCCTTCCACCCCCGCTCCCCCTACGCCGTCGCCAAAATGTACGCCTACTGGATCACCGTGAACTACCGCGAATCCTACGACATCTACGCCTGCAACGGCATCCTCTTCAACCACGAGTCCCCTCGCCGCGGCGAGACCTTCGTCACCCGCAAGATCACCCGTGGCGTCGCCAATATCGCCCAAGGTCTCGAATCCTGCCTTTACATGGGCAACATCGATTCCCTCCGCGACTGGGGCCACGCGAAAGACTACGTCCGCATGCAATGGATGATGCTCCAACAGGACCAGCCCGAGGATTTCGTCATCGCCACCGGCAAGCAGATTTCCGTCCGTGAATTCATCCGCATGTCCGCCACCGAAGCCGGTATCCGCATCGAATTCACCGGAGAAGGCATCGATGAAATCGGCACCGTCGCCGAAGTCCTCGATCCCACCAAAGCGCCCGCAGTCAAACCCGGCGACGTCATCGTCCGCATCGATCCCCGCTATTTCCGCCCCGCCGAAGTCGAAACCCTGCTCGGCGACCCCACCAAAGCGAAAGAGAAACTCGGTTGGATCCCCGAAATCACCGTCGAGGAAATGTGCGCCGAAATGGTCGCCTCCGACCTCGACACCGCCCGCCAGCACGCCCTCCTCAAATCCCACGGCCATAAAGTGGCGGTCGCCAAGGAATGATCCTCCCCGTCCGGTTTTCCCCTCTTTCCTTGCAACCTCAACGTTTTTAAGACAGCTTCTACCCATGAAACCATCATCGGTGAAACGGAAAACCGCTCGTTCCGGCAAGCCGTTCTCCGCCAAGGAAGAAGCAGAGCTTCAAGACTTTGAGAAACTTGTCGCCCAAGCGGGGAAACTCGCCGCGAACAAACGGCGCGCGACCTGGAAAACATTCGGAGAAAACCTCCATGCCGCCATCCAGCAAGCATAAACCCCGGTTGCTGGTCGTAGCCGGTCCCAACGGGGCGGGTAAAACGACCATTACGGAGCAGGGGCTGCGCCATCAGTGGTTTGAAGGTTGCCACTATATCAACCCGGACCTCATCGCTCAAAATGAACTGGGCGACTGGAACAATCCCGAAGCCATCCTGAACGCCGCCCGGCTAGCCGATACCCGGCGAGAAGAAATTCTTCGAAACAAGCAGGATCTGGCATTTGAAACCGTTCTCTCCACCGAGGGAAAGCTGGATTTCATGCAGCGGGCGAAAGCGTCCGGTTATTTCATCCGCCTGTTTTTCGTCGGCACCTCCTCTCCCGCCATCAATGCGGCACGCATTGTCCAGCGAGTCCTCCAAGGTGGCCATGAAGTTCCAATCCTCAAAATCATTTCCCGCTACACCCGCTCGATGGGCAATAGCATCAAGGCCGCCCGTCTCGCAGACCGAGCCTATTTCTATGACAACTCCGAAGACGACGCATCCGCCGTTTGCTTTTCCGCACGCATGACGGAGCGATCGTCAAATTTTACGGGGATCAACCCGAATGGGCGTCATGGCTTGCCGGAAGATTGAGTGAACAACCTTGAAAGAACGGACCACCGACCCCCACCGCCCGGAAATCATGCGAACCGTCCCCGTCATCGGCCTGCCCGTCGCCGCCGCCACTTACCGGTCCGCAGTGGACTGGATACTGGAGCACGCTGCAAAGCGGGATCGCGCCTACGCGGTGGAAGCGGCGAATACCCATGTCGCCGCATTGGCCCGCAGCGATGCGAAATTCGGGGAAACCATGGCCGAGTTCGACCTCATCTGCCCGGATGGCATGCCTCTCGTCTGGGCGGTCAATCGCCGCTTGCCCGAGGAAATCAAACTCCGGGATCGCGTCTACGGCCCCACCCTGATGCTGGAAACGCTCGCCGCCACCGCCGAAAAGGCACCGGAATTTTCCCACTTCCTGCTCGGTGGCAAGGAATCCACCCTCGCCAAACTGAACGCCACTTTCTCCGAACGCTTTCCGGACACGAAAATCGCCGGAACTTATTCCCCGCCCTTCGGAGCCTGGCCGGACGGAGAAAACGAACGCATTTTCCAGCTCATCCGTGAATCCGGTGCCAATCTCATCTGGGTCGGCCTCGGTTGCCCGAAACAGGAACACTGGATCGCCCAACACAAATCCCAACTTCCGCCCGGGGTTTATTTCGGCGTCGGCGCCGCCTTCGCGTTCCATGCCGGTGAAGTCCGCCAGGCCCCTGCCGTCCTCCAGCGCAACGGCCTCGAGTGGGCCTACCGGCTCGCGATGGAACCCAAAAGGCTCTTCAAACGCTACTTCACCTACAACTCCCTCTTTCTCTACCATCTTGTGCGTGACCGCATGAACAATGGCTGATTTTATCCCCTTTTCCCTCATTCATCCATGAGCACGACCATCAAATCCATCTGCTGCCTCGGCGCCGGTTACGTCGGCGGCCCAACCATGGCCATGATCGCCGCCAAATGTCCGGACATCCAAGTCACCGTGGCCGACATGAACGCCCAACGCATCGAAGCATGGAACTCGGACGAGCTCCCCGTTTACGAACCCGGCCTCGACGCCGTCGTCGCTGCCGCCCGTGGGAAAAACCTCCACTTCACCACCGACATCCGCGCCGCCATCGCCGCCGCCGATCTGATCTTCGTCTCCGTCGGCACCCCCACCAAATCCTACGGCATCGGCGCCGGTCGCGCCGCGGACCTCCGCTACATCGAATCCGCTGCCCGCCTCATCGCCGAGGTTTCCGAAGGCAACAAGATCATCGTCGAAAAATCCACCATCCCGGTGAAGACCGCCACCGCGATCAAGACCATCCTTTCCGCGAACTCCACCACCAGCGCCACCTTCCAGGTCCTTTCCAACCCCGAATTCCTCGCCGAAGGCACCGCCATCGAAGACCTGGAAGCCCCGGACCGCATCCTCATCGGCGGCGAAACCACCCCGGAAGGCCAAAAGGCCATGGAAGCCCTCGTTTCCGTCTACGCAAACTGGGTGCCGCGCGAGAAAATCATCACCACCAACCTCTGGTCCTCCGAGCTCTCCAAGCTCGTCGCCAACGCCTTTCTCGCCCAGCGGATTTCCTCGATCAATTCCATCTCCGCCCTCTGCGAAACCACCGGCGCGGACGTCGATGAAGTCGCCCGCGCCATCGGCTCCGACAGCCGCATCGGCCCGAAATTCCTCAAGGCATCCGTCGGCTTCGGCGGCTCCTGCTTCCAGAAAGACCTGCTCAACCTCGTCTACCTCTGCGACTCCTTCGGTCTGCCCGAAGTCGCCGAATACTGGCGCCAGGTCGTCCACCTCAACGAGTGGCAGAAATCCCGCTTCGTCGAAAAAATCGTTCGCACCCTCTTCAACACCGTCAACGGCAAGCGCATCGCGATTTTAGGCTTCGCCTTCAAGAAAGACACCAACGACACCCGCGAATCCGCCGCCATCAAGGTCTGTGCCGATCTCCTGCGGGAACGCGCCCACGTCGCCATCTACGATCCCCGCGTTTCCGAGGAAACCATCAAGCAGGACCTCACCTACGCTGGCGTCGATCCCGAGCTGCTCGTGACCCACGTCGAGATCTGTGACACCCCCTACGCCGCCGTCACCGGTGCCCACGCCCTCGCCACCCTCACCGAGTGGGACGAATTCCGCGACCTCGACCTCCCCCGCATTTACGACCTCATGCTCAAGCCCGCCTTCGTCTTCGACGGCCGCGCCGTCCTCAACACCAGCGCCCTGAAAAAACACGGCTTCGACGCCTTCACTATCGGCAAGGGGCAATAAATCGCACCTTTACAAACCAGACATTTCGGAGTAGACAGTTTCGCATGAAAGCGAGCGTCATGGACCTGCGCTACAAAACCAAGGACGTGCTCCGCGCCCTTGAAGCACAAGAGGAAATCATCCTCACCCACCGGGGAACCACCAAAGGCAAAATCGTTCCCATCGAGGACCATGACGCTTCGGTGCCCAGCCTGCTCGACCATCCTGCCATCGGCATGTGGAAAAACGACGGGGAATCCGTTCCCGCCATGATCGAACGCATCCGCAAACCCCGTACATGCTGATCGATACCGACGTTCTGATCTGGTGCCTGCGGGGGAACGAGAAAGCCGCCAAAGCACTCAACCTCCTCCATCAGCGATGGATTTCGGACATCACCCGCATGGAGTTGATCGTCGGATGCAAAAACAAAACCGAAATCACCCTTCTCAAGCGCTTCCTCTCCGATGGAAAATTCCGGATCATCCCCATCAGTTCCGAAATCGGCACCCGCGCCACCATCTACCTTGAAGACTGGCATTTGAGCCATTCCCTCGGTTTGCCGGACGCTCTCATCGCCGCCACCGCCGCCCTCCACGGCCAGCAGCTCTTCACCGCGAATTACAAACACTTTCGTTGCATTCCGGGGCTGGAGTTGAAACGCTTCTCACCATGAACATCCATACCGAGTTCCACCGCTTCCTCAATCGCCAGGACAAAGAAAAGCTCCTCGGTCAGCGCGGTATCGTGGTGTGGATGTGCGGACTTTCCGGCTCCGGAAAATCCACCATCGCCAACGCCGCCGAGCGCGTCCTTCACCAACAGGGCCGTTTCACCACCATCCTCGATGGCGACAACCTCCGCTCCGGCCTGAATTCCAATCTCGGCTTCACCAACGACGACCGCCTGGAAAACATCCGCCGCTTCGCCGAAGTCGCCAAACTCTTCGTTTCCCAAGGCGTCATCACCTTCGTCTCCGCCATCACTCCACGCGGCGAACTCCGCGACCTCGCCCGCGGCGTCCTCGGTGCCGACCTCTTCGAAGTCTACATCAAGGCCAGCTACGAAACCTGCGAGCAACGCGACGTCAAAGGCCTCTACGCCAAGGCCGCCCGCGGAGAAATCCAGAATTTCACCGGCCGCGACCAATCCTTCGAGCCACCCCAGCATGCCGACCTCATTCTGGATACCGAAAAAAGCACCATCGAGGACGCCACCTTCGAACTCCTCGAAGCCATCCGCGAACGGATCCAGCTCAGATCCATCGGATAAAACTCCATTCACGCTCACAACTTTCGTTTCTCATCCTGAAAAACCCAAGTTTGACAAAATGAGAAACAAGCGCATTTTTCCCTCATGAAAACCATCACCGTGCGGGAAATGAAAGCGCACTGGTCCGAGATCGAAGAGCAGGTCCGGAATGGAGCCACCTTCGAAGTCATCAATCGGGGTCGACCGACCGTCAGGATCGTCGCCGCCGCACCTCGGGAAATCTTCGCGTGGGACGATCACCTCGCCACCGCCATCCCGGCATCCGGCAAGCTTTCCGAAGAAATCGTCCACATGGACCGTGAAGGACGCTGGTAAGCCATGCTCTATCTCGACACCAGCGCGCTGTTAAAACTCTACATCCGGGAACCCGGCTCCGAACAGGTGCAAGCAGCCATTTCCTCCCAATCCCTGCCTCTACCCATATGGGAACTTCAGGAAGCGGAATTGTTGAACGCGTTGCGCCTCAAGGTTTTCCGGCAGGAAATCACCGATGCCCAGGCGGAAACTCAAATCACCCTGTTCCATGCACGCAGAAAAAAGGGACTCTACCTTTTTCCGGAACTCGATCGCCAATCCCTGATGGAAACCTTCCGGCAGCTATCCCGGGAAACCTCGAAACTCGACTGCCGCACCCTCGATATTTTGCACGTCGCCTGCGCCGTGGAAATCTCAGCCACCGGATTCCTCGGCTTCGATCAGCGCCAGAACGCTCTCGCAGCTCAGGCCGGGCTCTCCGTTATCGGTTGAAACCCATCAATCATTACCAAATCGCTCATCTTAGTAATTATCCCTTGACCCCCATCGGCGAAGGGCCTATCCAGCGGCGGCGCGTGTGAAAGCGTGTCCTCAGGCTCTCCATTTCTTTCCCGATGCCCAACTACTCACTCAGCCACCTCGACCAGCTCGAAGCGGAAGCGATTTTCGTTCTCAGAGAGACCGCCGCCCAATTCCAGAACCCGGCCCTGCTTTTCTCCGGCGGCAAAGACTCCATCGTCATGGCCTGGCTTGCCCGCAAAGCCTTCTGGCCCGCCCGCGTCCCCTTCCCCCTCGTCCACATCGATACCGGTCATAATTTCCACGAAACCATGACCTACCGCGACGAGTTCGTGAACCTCATCCGCGCCAACCTCGTCGTCGGCTCCGTGCAGGAATCCATCGACACCGGTCGGGTCGTCGAAGAAAGAGGCCCGAACGCCTCCCGCAACAAACTCCAGACCTGCACCCTCCTCGACACCATCGAGAAACACCAGTACGACGCCTGCCTCGGCGGCGGCCGCCGCGACGAGGAAAAAGCCCGCGCCAAGGAACGCTTCTTCTCCCACCGCGACGACTTCGGCCAATGGGATCCGAAAAACCAGCGCCCCGAGCTCTGGAACCTCTTCAACGGCCGCAAGCACCCCGGCGAACACTTCCGCGTCTTCCCCCTCTCGAACTTCACCGAGATGGACATCTGGATGTACATCAAACGCGAAAACATCCCCCTTCCCTCCATCTACTTCGCCCACCAGCGCGAAATTTTCGAGCGCAACGGCCAGATCCTCGCCGTGACCGACTTCCTCAAACCCCAGGAAGACGAAATCGTCGAAACCCGCACCGTCCGCTTCCGCACCATCGGTGACGCCACCTGCACCGGCGCCGTCGAATCCACCGCATCCACCCTCGACGAAGTCATCGCCGAAGTCGCCGCCGCCCGCCAAACCGAACGCGGCACCCGCGCCGACGACAAACGCTCCGAAACCGCCATGGAAGACAGGAAGAAGGAAGGATATTTCTGACAAGGTTTGTCAGTTTTCAGTGTTCAGTTTTCAGATTCTGAAACCGACGACACCGGAAGCTGATTTCCTCTCCCTCTTCGCTAAAAACCGAACACTGAAAACTAGCAAACTTTCTTTCCCATGGACCTCCTTCGCTTCACCACCGCCGGCTCGGTTGACGACGGCAAATCCACCCTCATCGGTCGCCTCCTCTACGATTCCAAATCCATCTTCGAAGACCAACTCGAAGCCGTCGAAGAATCCAGCAAGCGCCGCGGCGATGAAAACGTGAACCTCGCCCTGCTCACCGACGGTCTCAAGGCCGAACGCGAACAAGGCATCACCATCGACGTCGCCTACCGCTACTTCGCCACCCCCAAGCGCAAATTCATCATCGCCGACACCCCGGGCCACATCCAGTACACCCGGAACATGGTCACCGGTGCCTCCACCGCCAACCTCGCCATCATCCTCATCGACGCCCGCAAAGGCGTCATCGAGCAAACCAAGCGCCACAGCTTCATCGCCAACCTCCTGCGCATCCAGCACCTCGTCGTCGCCGTCAACAAGATGGACCTCGTCGATTACTCCGAGGAAGTCTACAACACCATCATCAAGGACTACCACGAATTCGCCTCCCGTCTGGATAACATCGTGGAAATCACCACCATCCCCATTTCCGCCCTCAACGGCGACAACGTGGTCGACAAATCCACCAACATGCCCTGGTTCCAGGGGCCCTCGCTCCTTTACCACCTCGAACACGTCTACGTCGGCGGCGAGGAAAACCACGTCGACGCCCGCTTCCCCGTCCAATGGGTCATCCGCCCGATGAGCGACGAATGGCACGACTTCCGAGGTTACGCCGGTCGCGTCGCCGGCGGTGTCTTCAAGCCCGGCGACGACGTCACCGTCCAGCCCTCCGGCTTCACCACCCGCATCAAGGCGATCCACGCTCCCGACGGCGAAAAAGCCGAAGCCTTCGCCCCCCAATCCGTCTGCCTCACCCTGGAAGACGAAATCGACATTTCCCGGGGCGACACCCTCGTCAAGGCCAACAACCCGCCGGAAGTTTCCCAGGACATCGAAGCCATGATCTGCTGGTTCTCCAACAAGGCCATGCCCCCGCGCGCCAAGCTCGTTCTGCGCCATACCACCCTCGAAACCAAGGCCATCATCCAGGAAGTCAGATACCACGTCGACATCAACACCCTTCACAAAATCGAAGACGTCGACACCTTCAACATGAACGACATCGGCCGCATCTCCCTGCGCACCGCCCAGCCGCTCATCCACGACTCCTACCGCCGCAACCGCACCACTGGCTCCTTCATCCTCATCGACCCCGGCACCAACGAAACCGTCGCCGCCGGTATGATTCTCTGAAGGCGGACGCTTTCGCTTTAGCACGCCCACAGCCCCCGCTCCTTCCCAGAAGCGGGGGCTTTTTTCGTCTTTTTCTTTTGTTCATTTTTTCTTGAACAAATCGACTTCTCGCTCTAACTCTTTGAACAAGATGCTTCTCCGGGAGCGGAAATCTTCCGTTTCGTCTCAAGTGGTTTTCCTTCGGTGAAGGAACTGACCAAGGGCGGCAGCGTGGCCGCCACATGGAGCGCCGACGTCCACGTCGGCTCTTCCTCCACTGGGAGCGCGGACTTCAGTCCGCCCCATAGCCCCGCAAAAACCATGCGAATCCAAGCGGACTGAAGTCCGCGCTCCATCTTTCCCACCTCTCCAAAAGAGCCGGTGAGAACACTGGCGCTCCACCCCCCCCTCTTCCCCTTCGACGTCCGATGTTGGACGTTCGATGTTCAACGTTCTCTCCCCCTCTTCCATTCCCCACTCCGCCTTCAAATCTCCCCATGCTTGGAAAATCCCTGCAATCCCTCCTCAAGCACGCGGCCTACCGTTGCGGCTTCAGCCTCAAACGGCTCAAAACCGCCCAACGCCTCAGCCTCTCGGACCACCGTCACGAGGATCTCGTCCGCCCGCTCATTCATGCCCGGGATCCCTATCTGGACTTCGATTGGCAGACATGGCCGGACGATCCCAGCGGCTGGGGCTCCCAATCCCCAGCCTTCGCCGAACTGGTGGAAAAAATCCGGCCTCGCCGCATCATCGAAGTCGGCACCTGGAAAGGAGGCTCCGCACTCGAAATGGCACGCCACACCGTATCCCTCGGCCTTCAGACGGAAATCATCTGCATCGATACCTGGCTCGGCGCACTCGAAATGTGGATGGATCACACGGATGAGACCCGTTACGGCGCGCTCAATCTCAAAAACGGCTACCCTTCACTTTATTACCAATTCCTCGCCAACGTCTGTTATGCGGGACGGCAGGACATCGTCACCCCGCTCCCCCTTCCCTCCACCACCGCCGCCCAATGGCTCGCCGTCCATGGCGTTCTGGCCGATCTCATCTACATCGATGGCAGCCACGAGGAAGACGATGTTTATCAGGACCTCACCTCCTACTGGGATCTCCTGCGCCCCGGCGGCATTCTTCTGGGCGACGATTGGGGATGGGACGGCGTCCGCATGGCCGCCGAGCGCTTCGCACGGGAAAACTCCCTCGCCATTCACCACCGACACGACAAATGGGAACTTCACAAAAATCCATGAAAGTATTCATCACTGGCGGAGCGGGTTTTATCGGAAGTCATCTGGTCGAGGCCTTGCAGAAACGAGCGGAGAAGCTCGTGGTTCTGGACGATTTGAGCAGCGGATACAGGAAAAACCTGGACGGATTGGAATGCGAATTCGTCGAAGGCTCCATCACGGATCGGGAGCTCGTCCGGCGATCCATGACAGATTGTGACATCGTCTTCCACCTGGCAGCGGAAGTATCGGTTGCGAAATCAATCCACAACCCCCTGGAATGCCTGAACCGAAACGGAACCGGTCTCCTGAACGTTCTTGAAACCGCCAAAGAACTGGAAGTCCGAAAGGTCATCTTTGCCAGTTCGGCGGCCGTATATGGCGATAGCGAGGTATCACCCAAATGCGAAACCATGAAACCCGAGCCCAAGAGCCCCTATGCCGTTACCAAACTGGACGGGGAATACTACCTTGATATCTACAAAAAGGAGTTCGGGTTGAACTACTCCGCCATGCGTTTCTTCAATGTTTACGGAGTTCGCCAGGATCCCAATGGACCTTATGCCGCCGCCATCCCCATCTTCATCGAAAAAGCGAAACGTGGAGAAAAAATCGTGGTGTATGGAGACGGGGAGCAAACCAGAGATTTCATCCATGTCAGCGATGTCGTGAAAGGGCTTATCTTTGCCGCGGAGAACGAGGGTTTGCAGGGCGTTTACAATCTGGCCGGAGGAAAAGAAATATCCCTCAACCATCTCATCCGCCGGATTTGCGACATCGTGAAAGCCGACATCGGGATCGAATACGGACCGCCCCGCCCCGGTGACATCCGGCATTCCTGTGCCAATACCGAAAAGCTGAGCAACTTGGGATTCACGACCACTGTCACGCTCGACGAAGGACTGAAAACCATGCTGCCCGACTAACAAAATACTTGCCGACCCCGCATTTAAAGGCCCTCCACTTCCCTTGATTGTAGGGAAAAATTGGCAAAAAATTCCTCAAGATTCTTTCGATGCTTTTCAACTCCTGGGAATTCATTATCCTGTTAGCCGTTACTTTCCTGCTCTATTACGCGCCGATATCGCGCGGCAGGCACGGAAAAACTTGGCAGGTCACCGTAGCACTCGCCGCAAGCGTTATATTTTATGGCTGGGAAGACCCCAAGCTCATCGCGCTGCTTGCCATTTCCTGCGTAGGGAACAGCATCGCCACCGGCAGGATCATTCTTCACAAAGTCGCGGGAAACACCACGAAGGTCCGTGACTGGACACGCATCGCGGTGGTCATGAATCTCCTGCTGCTCGGGGTTTTCAAATACCTTCCGTTTCTCGCCGGTTTGCTGCCCTTCCTTCCCGAAACATGGGTTGCCAGCCTGAAAACCATTCCACTGCCCATCGGCATTTCGTTCTATACCTTCCACGGCATCAGCATGATCGTTGACGTGGCAAGGGGCGAGGTGACCCGGGAAGGAAACGACCTCGTATCCAAAGGACGGCGCTTTGCGACAGGAGTCAGGGACATCGGTTTCTACCTGCTTTTCTTCCCCCAACTCGTGGCGGGCCCGATCGTCAAGGCCAAGCAGTTCTGGCCACAAATCGCCGCGAAACAACTCGCCAACATTCCCTGGCATCTGGTTTTCCGATCTCTGGTCGTCGGATATTTCCTGAAAATCTTCGTAGCGGACAATTTGTCGGAACAAACCTCCAGCCTTGTCCTCGGCGCGGATCGATTGGCTTCAGGAAAATCGCTGGAGCTCATCGCGCTTCTCTATTGCTATTCCTTCCAGATTTTCGCGGACTTCGCCGGCTATTCCCTGATCGCGATCGGACTGGCCGCCATGTTCGGCTACCGCTTCCCGATCAACTTCAATTTCCCCTACCTCTCCACCAGTGTCACCGAATTCTGGCGCAGATGGCACATGTCCCTCTCCTCGTGGTTGCGCGATTACCTTTACATCCCTCTCGGAGGAAACCGCAAAGGCCCGGCCAGAACCTACCTCAATCTTTTCATCGTCATGTTCCTCGGTGGCTTGTGGCACGGGGCGGAATGGAAATTCGCCCTGTGGGGCACGGGCCATGGCCTGCTTCTGGCCCTGGAACGTCTCTTCTCCCGCAACTCGCTCCTTCCAACGGGCCGGACCACTACAACAACGCGGATCGTTGCATTCACCAAGGGATTGGTCACTTTCCATCTGATTACCCTGCTGTGGCTCACCTTCCTGATGCCGGATATGGCCAGCATCGTGGCTTTCTTCAAAGGTATCTTCCACGGTTCGCGGGGAATTCCCGGCCCGGCCTTGTTCTCCCTCGCGTTTTACGGAACCTGGGTCATCATCTATCATTCATGGGGCTGGCTGAAAGAACATCGTGAACGACTTGCGGGAAACATCACCCGTTCTCCCCTGGAAGCCGTGGTTCTCGGAATAATGATCTTCCTGATTATTACCAATCCCGGAGCCCCCAGAGGTTTCATTTATTTCCAATTCTGACGATCTCCCCCCCCGAATGCCGTCATGAACTTCCGCTACGCAATCATCGTATTTTCGACCATCGGTCTTCTGTTTCTGTTACAGAATGTCCTGCTGCGTCAATCGGGCGGTAGAGCCGCGAAAAGTGAATCCAACTTCTTTTCCTCGCTGGCCCGCATCCAGGCGGGAGCCGTGGGTAATCCACGCATGATGGTCCTCGGATCGTCCATCACCGGACGCCTGCCCGACCGAGCCCAGGGCATCCCGGATACTGCGAATATGGGCTGTGACGGAGGATCCGCTCTGGACGCCCTCCGCGCCATGGACGCGGGACTTCTACCCACCGCCCCACGGCTGGTAGTGGAAGCCAATACACTCCATCTGGGGCTTTCGGCGAAAACCTCCGAGGTTTCCGGAGCCATGAACGGATTCTGGTTCAAAGCAGGTCTCAAATGCTCCGGTCTCGCAGCCTACGCGCGTCCCTCCGCCTTTCTCTACAGCGAGCTTCTCGAACTGAGAACCGGTTCCTTTTCCGACAACCCGTCGGATGACCTCCAGGTAAATACGAAGCCGGAACGGGTTACCTCCCCTCAAGCCCGGATTGGAAACGATGAGGAAGAACGGTTGATACGCGAATTAGCCGGAATCTTTTCCCGGATGAAAGAAAAAGGAATCCAGATCACCCTCGTCTGGCTTCCTCCCGCTAGAAAAAACGAAAAACCCGTCGCCCCATGGATTCTTGAACTGGCAGCACGATCGGAGATCCCGTTTTGGGACCTCGGTCAACAGGCGAACCCGGAACTGGTCAAACTCACGGACTCGGTTCACATGGACTCCGCAAGTGCAGCACGCACGATGAACAGCCTGCTCAATGCCAGGGAGGTGAGGGACAAGTCCGAATGAATCTTCCTCCGACGATTCCCCCGAACGACCTAACACACAAATTCAAGGAACAACCTGAAAGGAACTTCCCCTTTCAAAAACCCTTGAAATCATTTCCCCCATGTTCCAGCCCAGCCAGATCCTCCGGTGCCTGTCCAAATTTGTCGGAACAAGCATCCGCGACCAGAAAACCGGTGAATTTCTCGGCAAGGCGATCCTCCTGCCGTGGCGCGGGAAAATTCATATCATCGGCTATACCGGCTCGCTCCCCCTCTGCCCGGTGACGGTGCCGTGCGAACATCTCAGCTATTGGAAAGCGACCTTGGGATTCACCGCCGCCAGAGAACCTGATTTTCCCAACATCAGATGACAGCCTTGTTGCTCCTGTCCCATGAATCCGCCGATCGGGTCAATCGCATGACCGCCTTCTGGCGGGAAAAAACCTTACCCGATCAGATCGTCGTCGCATATGGAGGCCCGGAATCGGAATACGATCGCATCGAAGGTCTCAAAACATTTGTCGACGATCCGAGATTGAGAACACGCGACCATCAGCGTGAATGCCAGAGCTACACAGGCGTCCTGCAAGCCGCCGTCGCCACACTGGGATCTTCCGAATGGACCCATCTCTATCTCGCGGAATTCGACATACTCCCCATCGTTCCCGATATCTGGAGCCGTCTACGATCCCATGCGGAATCCCAGAATGCGGATCTTCTCGCCCACCGCCTTTGGCAAATCGATGGCTCCCTCCATTCCCATTATGGCTTCCATCTATCGAAAAAATCATGGCTGCGATGGATTCGTTCCATTTCCATTCGAAATGACAAAGACGTCGTCCTGAGTTGCCTGGGGTGCGGCCAGTTCTGGAAGAGAGAAACATTGGAAAGCGTCGTTTCCCATGGGGAACCCGTTCCCGCCTACCTGGAACTTCATCTCCCCACCGTGGTACATCATCTCGGCTTCCGGGTACGAGGCATGGGCGATCAGGACCAATATGTGAAAACATCTCCCCTTTCTCCCGGGGAAAAGGACCGGATGATCGCGGAAGGCGCATGGATCATCCACCCCGAAAAAAGCCTCTGGGAATAAAAACGAACAGGCCATTCGCTCATCCATCCATTTCCGGAAAAACCCTCCAACTCCTCACCACCCCCACTCAACATGGAATTCATCGACCTCAAATCCCAACAGGCACTCATCCGGGAACAACTCGACAAAAGAATCTCCGACGTCCTTTCGCACGGCCAATACATCATGGGTCCGGAAGTTCGTGAACTCGAACAACGCCTGGCCGTCTACACCGGCTCCAAGCACTGCGTTTCCGCGTCCAGCGGCACCGACACCCTCCTGATCGCGCTGATGGCGTTAGGAGTGGAAGCGGATGACGAAGTCATCACCGTCCCCTACACGTGGATTTCCACCGCTGAAGTCATCGCCCTGCTGGGTGCCAAACCGGTGTTCATCGATATCGAAGAGACCACCTGGAACATGGACCCCTCGCTTTTGGAGGCCGCCATCACCCCGAAAACCAAGGCCATCATGCCCGTCGGTATCTACGGCCAGACCGCGGACATGACCGCGATCAACGAAATCGCTGCAAGACATGGACTGCCGGTGATCGAAGACGCCGCCCAAAGTTTCGGCGCCACTCATCACGGCAAAAAATCAGGCTCTCTCTCCACCATCGGCAGCACCTCGTTTTTCCCCAGCAAACCCCTCGGCGGCTATGGCGATGGGGGAGCCTTGTTCACCGACGACGACGAACTCGCGAAAAAAATGTCGCAGATCCGCGTCCATGGTCAGGAAAAGAAACACCATCATCCCATCCTCGGTCTGAACGGACGGCTGGACACCCTTCAGGCCGCCATCATTCTCGCCAAGCTGGACATTTTCGATTCGGAAATCGTCAAACGCCAGCAAGTGGCCGCTCGCTACAGCGAAAGCCTGAAAAACAGCTCCCTCAACGTCACCGTCCCCCGGGTCGCCAATGGAAACACCTCCGTCTGGGCACAATACACCATTCTTTCCCCGGAACGCGATGCCTTCGCCCAACGGCTGAAGGACAAAGGGATTCCTTCTGTCAGTTACTACTCCGTCCCGCTACACCTCCAACCGGTTTTCGCCCATCTCGGCCACAAACCCGGAGACTTTCCCGTCGCGGAAAAAGTCGCGGAACAGGGCATTTCCTTGCCAATGAACCCCTATCTCAAAGAAGAGGAAATCGAGCTCGTTTGCTCCGCCCTTTCGGCATGACACCAAACTCGGGAAACAAAAACTCTGAATGGAACAGAATTGAGCCCTCGCCGAGGCCGGAAAAGCGATCCATCCCGATGAAATCGCTCTCGGCGAAAGCGAGCCACCTCTTGGAAAAAACCTAATCCCCTGCCATTCCTGACAACCTTATCTTATGTCCTACCAATCTCACCCTACCGCCATCATTGATGATGGCGCCATCATCGGAGAAGGAACCTGCGTCTGGCATTTTTCCCACATCTGCTCCGGTGCTAAAATCGGCGATCATTGCAGCTTCGGACAGAACACCATGGTGGCTCCCGACGTGGTCGTCGGCAACAACGTGAAGGTCCAGAACAATGTCGCCATCTACACCGGCACCATCGTGGAGGACGATGTCTTCCTCGGCCCCTCCTGCGTTCTAACCAACGTGAGCAATCCACGCTCCCAGGTCAGCCGCCGCAGTCTCTACGAAAAAACCCACATCCGTCGCGGCGCGACCGTCGGGGCCAATGCCACCATCGTCTGCGGCATCACCCTCGGCCGCTACAGCTTCATTTCCGCCGGAGCCGTCGTGTCCAAAGACGTGCCGGACTACGCCATGATCCTCGGCGTGCCCGGGAAACAACGCGGCTGGATGTCCCGCCACGGCCACCCTCTCAAAACACGCAACGCGGAAGGCGACTTCGTATGCCCGGAAAGCGGCTACCGTTACCGGGAAACCGAGGGCACGCTCCGTTGCCTGGACCTTGATGAAGAAGCTCCTCTCCCGTCCGATCTCTCCATCGGCCAAAAAGCCTACCGGGAATTTTAATCCACTTTCCTATTCCCAACCTCTCCCCTGAAAAAGACATGTCACTCATCGCCAAGATTCATAACAAAAACGCCCTCATCGGCATCGTCGGTCTCGGCTACGTCGGCCTTCCCCTTGGCCTCGGTTTCGTCGCCAAAGGCCACAAAGTTCTCGGCCTCGACATCGACCAATCGAAAATCGACGCCATCAACTCCGGCACCTCCTACATCGAGCACATCCCCGCGGAGCCCATCGCCAGAGGAATCGAATCCGGCCTCCTTTCCGCCACCGCCGATTTTTCCCGCGCCTCCGAGTGCGACGCCCTCATCCTCTGCGTCCCCACCCCGCTCAGCGACCATCACGAACCCGATCTGAGCTACGTGCTCAACACCCTCGATTCCCTGCTGCCTTACCTGCGGGAAAATCAGGTTCTCAGCCTGGAATCCACCACCTACCCCGGCACCACCGACGAAGAGCTGCGCCCCCGGATCGAATCCCGGGGCTTCGTCATCGGCGAAAATTTCTATCTCGTCTACTCCCCCGAACGCGAAGACCCCGGCAACGCCCACTTCTCCTCGGTCAACATCCCGAAAGTCATGGGCGGGACCACCCCCGCCTGCGCGGAAGTCGGACAAGCCCTCTACGAAGCCGTGGTCGAGGAAGTCGTCCCCGTTTCCTCCACCCAGGTCGCGGAATTCGCCAAGCTTCTCGAAAACATCTATCGATCCGTCAATATCGGCCTCGTCAACGAACTCAAAGTGGCCGCCGATAAAATGGACATCGACATCTGGGAAGTCATCCACGCCGCCAGCACCAAGCCTTTCGGCTTCAAAGCCTTCTATCCCGGCCCCGGTCTCGGCGGACACTGCATTCCCATCGACCCCTTCTATCTCACGTGGAAGGCGCGCGAATACGGCGTCCACACCCGTTTCATCGAGCTCTCCGGCGAAGTGAACGAAGCCATGCCCGCCTACGTCGTGCGAAAAACCGCCATCGCGCTCAATTCCCGTTCCAAGCCCGTCAAAGGCAGCCGCGTGCTCATCCTCGGCCTCGCCTACAAGGAAAACGTCGATGACATGCGGGAATCCCCCACCTTCCACCTCATGGACGGTCTGGAAGAACTCGAAGCCCATATCGACTACCACGACCCCCACATTCCCGTCATCACCCCCACCCGCGAACATGCCAGGTGGACCGGCAGGAAATCCGTGGCGCTGACTCCCGAAAACATCGCCTCCTACGATTGCGTTCTCATCGCCACCAACCACGCCCGCGTGAACCTCGCCGAGATCGCCGCCCACGCCGATCTCATCGTGGACACCCGCAACGCCATCGCCAGCGCCAACATCACCCCGAAAGAGGGCCAGGTTTATAAAGCCTGAAACAGGTGGCCCGCTCTCGCCGAGAGCGGGCTTTCCATCCCTCACCGGTATCATCGAGACCGGCTACCTCTCTTCAAACCTTCCATTTCCATAAAAAATCATGAAAATCGCTGTTATCGGAGCCGGTGCCTGGGGCAAGAACCTCGTCCATAATTTCGCCGAACTCGGCGTTCTATCCGCCGTCGCCGATGCCGTGGCGGGCAACCGTGAAGCCATCGCCCTGAAATTCCCGAAACTCCCTCTTTATGAAAGCGCTGAGACGTTGCTGGCTTCGGAAAAACCCGATGCCATCGCCATCGCCACTCCTCCCCACACCCACTATCCCATCGCCATGGCCGCGATGGAGCGCGGGATCGACGTCTTCGTCGAAAAACCCATGACTCTGGACGTCACGGAAGCCGAGTGCATGAAAGCTTATGCCGACACCCACGACCGCATCCTCATGGTCGGCCACCTGCTCCTCTATCAACCCGCCATCGATTTCATCAAACATTATCTCGATCAGGGAAAACTCGGCAAGGTCCACACCCTCACCCAACGCCGCTCCAAACTCGGACGGGTCCGTTCCGTCGAGAACGTCCTGTGGTCCTTCGGCGTGCATGACGTGGCCGTTCTCCTCCACCTCGCCGGGGAAGAACCCGATTCCATCCAATTCTTCGGCCACGCCGGAGTGAGCGAAGGCATCGAAGACGACACCCACCTACATCTCGCCTTCCCCGGCGGACTCAAGGCCAACCTCCACAACTCATGGCTGTGGCCACGCGTCGAACGTGAACTCATCATCACCGGCGAAAAAGGCATCCTCGTCTTCGACGAACTCAACTCCCGAGTCATCCTTCACAAAAAAACCGTAGCCTCCGACCTCTCCCACCACGACGCGGGCGAGGAAATTCTCTTTGAAGGCAGCGCCCAACCCCTCCGCCTTGAACTCCAGCACTTCATCGACTGCTGCCAAAACCGCACCCAACCCAAATCCGGCAGCCAAAACGGCATCGCCTGCGTCCGCGTCCTGCAAGCCGCACGGTAAATCGGACAGCCCACTCTCAAAAGGTGGCCCGCTCTCGCCGAGAGCGGCCATATGTAGCGATATCCTATCCTCCCCCGATTGACATCCCGCCTTCAGGAACCTAAATTGCATATCAATGGATCGGATCGAAACCAGACCTGACGTTTGCAACGGCAAGCCTGTCATCCGGGGAACCCGGGTCACCGTGCGGACGATTCTCTCCCATCTGAGCGCGGGGGACACGATCGCTGACGTGCTGGAAGCTTTTCCCCGGTTGGAGAGGGAAGACGTATTGGCCTGCCTGACTTATGCGGCGCGGCTCGGTGATGTCCATTCCCGACTGGAAATGGTTTCATGAAGTGGTTGATCGACGAAAACCTGCCTTTTCAAATCGGTCGGGAATTGGCTCTGGATTACCTGCATGCCACCCGGATCGGGGAGCAGATCACGGATAGCGAGTTATGGAATTATGCGAAACAAAATAACATGGTCATTCTGACCCGGGACACGGATTTTTTTGATCGGTTTTTGTTGCTCGGACCACCACCCAAAGTGGTCTGGATTCGTCTCGGAAACCTGACCAAACAACAATTGATCGAAGAGGTGGTTCGCCGCTGGAATACCATCGGAAGATTGATCCAAAAACACGACCTGATCCAAGTTCATCCGCAAAGTTTGGAGACTATGGATTTTCCGGAAGATCCTTTGCCCTGATACACCCCCGCATGGAGCGCCGACGTCCACGTCGGCTCTTCCAACACTGGGAGCGCGGACTTCAGTCCGTCTCATAACAAAAGAGCCGGTGAGGACACCGACGCTCCATCTCCCCCTCTTCCCCTTCAACGTTCGATGTTGGGCGTTCGATGTTCAATGTTCTCCCCCGTCTCCACCCTCCATTTCAGCCTTTCAGCTTTTACCATCCACACGCCCACACCAATCCGGCAGCCAAAAGGCATCGCATGCGTCCTGCAAGCCGCACGGTAAATCGGTAGCCTGCTCTCGCTGAGGGCGGCGATTTGAAATGGCAGATCCATTTTTCCCGGATTCCTTCATCTCAACCGCCATTGAGAGAGCCGTCTGTTCCTTCTCCTTCGGGGCATCCCCAATTTTCCATGAGAAAAATATTAATTATCTCCAATTCTCCATTACACCGTGACCCGAGAGTTCTTGTCCAAATCCAGGCATTGAAAAATGATTACAGCATTCATGCACTAGGACTGACAGATCCCGGTATAAAAGGTATCGCCTTTACAAAAATCGGTTCCAACGGATTGCCGGGAAAAGCCATCTCATGGCTTCTCCGGAAGCTTAGAAATATTTTGATATCTTTCAAACAATACGAGCTTGCTTCCCATTTCTCCTGGGTCGAATGGAAAGCCAGAATATTCGCAAACAGAATTCAATCAGATCTCATCCTCTGTAATGACATTGATATGCTTCCCACAGCGGCTGAGATCAAGCAATCCCATAACATCCCTCTCTATTTGGATGCTCACGAATATACTCCTCGACAATGGGATGGAGATCCTGAGTTCAAAAAAATGGAAGGCTATTGGGATTACATCATCGAAAGGGATAAAAATAACATCGATTACATGACCACCGTTTGTGAATCGATCGCGGAAAAATATAGAAATAACTATAACCTACCAGTCAGAGAAGTAGTCATGAACCTTCCGGCTGGAAGCATTAACTTGCAACCCTCGGAAGTGGCAAAAGATCACATCAGATTGGTCCATCATGGCGGACTCAACAGGAACCGGCAGCTAGAGAATATGATCCATTTGTTCGACTACCTCGATTCTAGATTTTCTTTGGACTTCTACCTGATGGATGATCGGTCCGGATACCTTCAGGAGCTTCAAGTTCTAGCAAAAAAACATCCTCAAATTTCTTTTAGGAATCCCGTATCCACAGTGGAAATATCCAAGGAAATCAATCAATACGATATCGGACTCTTCCCGCTCAGCCCATTATCCACCAATTACAGATACGCATTGCCTAATAAATTTTTCGAATTTATCCAAGCTCGTCTCGCCATCGCAATCTGGCCTTCAGTGGAAATGAAAAACATTTTGACCAAATACGAAATTGGAGTCGTCACCGATAATTTCAACATAAAAGAATTGGCGGACAAACTGAATCATTTGACGCATGATGAAATATTCAAAATGAAAGAAAGAAGTGACAAAATCGCGTCCACCTTCCAATCGAGAGCCTCAGAGCAACAAATCAAAGAAGGCGTCAATTATTGCTTCAATCGGGTAAAATCTGATTCGTGAGTAAGAACATCATCATCTATACTATTGGCAACGCACTAAATCGTTTCTGTGCGTTGTTGATGTTTCCCATTTACGCAAAAACTCTTACAACGGACGATTTTGCGATTCAGGATATTACACTCACCTTCGGAGTGGTTGTGGGACTTTTGATCGGAATGGGAATTGATAGCGGTTACTCAAGGAGGTATTACGATCATACGGAAGTAACTTACAAATCCGATCTGGCCACAACATGGGGAAGCTTCTCCCTAGCCTCAATAAGCTTACTGCTACTGATTACTATCTTTGCCGTAAAACCGCTCACAGCCTATTTTATTTCTCCAACCGCTCCTCCTCAATTGCTCACCTGGGCGCTGATTGCGGTTTCCTTCGGCCTGATCCGCTCCCAACTGCTCCTCCAACTCAGGCTTCGCAAAGAAGCTTTCAAATTTGCCTGCGTCTCCTTTTCTTCCGCCTTCCTTCAATTAGCTCTCGTCCTGATTCTGGTCTGGTGGCTAAAACAAGGCTCTCTGGGTGTCATTCGCGCATACGCTTTATCGGCCGGAGGGACATGCCTGATTGGTTTAGGTTTTACCGGTTGGATCTGGAAAGGACGGTTTTCCTTTGACCTACTAAAAAAGATGCTCCTGTTCGGCCTACCCCTGTTACCCGCAGCGCTGGCGGTCATGGGCTTGGAAGCAGTCAATAAATTCATGCTGTTGCATCTATCAGGTGAGTCGCAAACAGCAGTTTTCGGTGTCGGTTCCCGAATCGCGGGAATGTTGGGTATCCTGATGTTTGGCTTCCAGATGGCCTGGGCACCGATTGCTTTCGAAGCCATGAGCAATCCGTCATCCGCTGTCGTTCTTTATGAGAAAGCCAGTCGCTGGCTACTCTACGCGGGCGGAATCGGGGTAGGTGGCCTGATTTTGTTCAGCCCGGAAATCATCCAGCTTTTGAGTAAGCCTCAGTATCTGGGGTCCCGTCATGTCATACCGTTCGTTTGCCTCTCGCTGTTAATCTGGAGTTTTTATTATATCGTCTGCGTCGGCTATCAATATGCAAATAAGAGCTACCATCAGGCAATTGCGATGGTATTCGGGCTCGTTGTCGTTATCGTCGTTTCGTGGTCACTCATTCCAAAATTTGGAGCTGCAGGTGCAGCCGCATCAATGGCCTGCGGTTATCTTATTTCCTTGGCCTACGCCAAACGTGCCTCAGATCGATACCTGAAAGTCTGCTACCAGTGGGCACGTTTGCTGAGTTGGATTCTCGGGATCGTCGGTTCATCTTACCTGCTCATGACGCTCCTGTTCCCCTTACATGTGTACGTTGCGCTTTCCTTGAAAACCCTTTTTTCTTTGAGCTTCTTTTTTATCGGAGGATGGGTGCTCTTCACTCCCAGCGAGCGAGCTTCGGCATTCGGAAAAATTACCGATCAATTCCGCAAATTATCGAAGGTCATTCGTCCAACATAGAATTGGACAAACATATATAATTCTCAACATTTATTGTTGGATTTTCAGCTCTCGCATTTGTCTTAAGAATATCAGAAATTTCCGGTTGAATTCGCATGCGATCTTTCCTCACCGATTTCTTTTCAAAACATTTTTGAACAAACACTAACTACCTTTACCATCATTAAATCCCAATGAACAGTTCAAGAATCGGATTCCTTACAGTGAGCATATTATTGCCGGCTCTGGGAGTATTTTTCATAACAAACGCCCTGACATCTGGTGGCAATGTCATCGCCAATAGCGCCATACTGCTCATGATCGTCGGATTCCTCATCGGATTGATCAAACCCAAAGCCGCGATGTATTTCACGATTCTGGCAACGGGATATCTTGACCTCATCAAACGGCTGATGATTCTTGATAGCACGGTTCGCTTCGAGGACCTTTATTACATCCTGGGAATTCCTCCGTGCATCATGTCAGGAATGATTCTGCATTACTTGTTGATACATCTCAAAAATCATCGGGAGTCGAAGGAAGATCTGATGCGGTTTATCATCTGCAGTATGCTCGCGGCGGTAATGGGAGCCACACAACTCAGGGCAGGAATGAGCGCATTGGGGAATGCCGCCAATGCGGCCGTCTATCTATACATGCTGTATATCATGCCATGTCTTATCAAAGAGGGATTGAACATCAGGAAATTTCTCACCTTCATTTTTTTCGTGTTCATTCCTGTCGCCCTCTACGGGGTTTACCAAAGCAAATTCGGTCTGATGAAATTCGAGATGGATTACCTGCTTTCAGGTTTGAGTCTTGAGATCAGGCAATTGAACGAACGGATTTTCCGTCCCTTTTCGACCATGAATGCCGCAGGTAATTTATCGACGGTAGCCAGTTCCTTTTGTGCCTTGTGCCTCATCATGAGCTTAAGCATTTCGAAAAAAATCTCTTCGAGAATCGGTTTCCTCATCGCCGCCGTGATTTTCGGATATGGAGCCTATATCACATTCAGCCGGGGTGGATGGATCTGCGGTGTATCCATCATCCTCTTTTACCTCGCATTCAGATACAAACTCACCACGATCGGCTTGTATTTGACGGCAATTACCGCCTTCGTCTTGTTGTTTGCGTATTCAGGGACGCTGGTGAAAAACGATAAAATGGCGGAACTTTCGCATATGTTGTCAGGTGAGGAGGGAGGAGATGAGCGAAGCATGGCAACCCGATTGGGAACGTTTACGTCGCGACTCATCAGCTTGGATCTAACTCGGACGACTCCCGCCCGGTGGCGGCCGTTTGGCGTGATTATCGAAGGCGTCAGTACAGAACAATTTTCCGGATCCAGGTACAACGATCGGAGATATTATGTTCATGACGGATTCAGCCATATTCTTCTTTCTGTTGGATACATTCCGATGTTCATTGTTTTCATTTTCGCGTCCTATTTCTTAATAAAATCACACACTTCCATATGGAAAATCAGGGATAAGGACAATCGACTGTTTTGCCTTATGCTTTTTTCGGCTTCAGCAGGCATTTTCGTCGGATTTTTCGCAAACTCCGCGCAAATCCAGACCTACCCGGTCAATTTCTATCTGTATTTCTTTCTCGGGGCCGCTCTGGCTTATATGAAAGTTTACCGTCCGGATTTTACAAATAGGAGCAGTCTCGCATGAAGATCGCATATATTCTGGTTTGGAACCTCGAGGGAAACTCCCCGATAGAAAAAAAGGTCGCTCTTCAAACGCACAAATGGCGCGAGCTGGGACATGAGGTGAAGGTATTCGCCATTTCGCGGAACAAGGTCGATCAAACTGTGATCCGGGAGGCAGAATTGCTTTGGAAAACGAGGGGAGGAAATTTTCTGACGCGCTATTCAGGCAATGGGAAAATCTATGAGGAACTTGAAAGCCGTGTCCGTGACTTCAATCCGGATTTCATCTATTTTCGCAATTCCTTCTACCATGCGAAACTTGCCCGTTTGTTGAAGAAATATCCCTCATGCATGGAGGTAAATGGCTTGCCCATGAAGGAGGCTCTCATCGGTTTTTTTAGCACTCCCTATAAAACTCTCGTTTCCGCGTATGTGTTTCTCACCTATCGAGCGATGTTGGGAATGGGACGGGGAAAAGTTTGCGTCAGCCATGAAATTCGCGACACGCTCTTTGGAAACCATGACCCATCCGAGGTGATCGTCATTCCCAACAGCATTGAGATTCCGGAGAACAACGATCATCAAACCAAGTCTCACGAAATCCCGAGACTTCTCTATGTTTGTGGTCCCGTAGGACATCATATCAATCCAAAGCATCATTACCACGCCGTAGATAAAATCGTCCGCCTGGCCACCCGGACCGTGGGAAAAATGGAAATCATGGTCGTCGGAGACAACGGTGAGTCATTTACGGATTCCAATCTGCCTGATAACATCAGGTTCCGTGGTATTTTGCATAACGAACAATACCACTCCGCACTGGAATGGGCGGATGTGGGATTGGGCGTTGCCGGGTTGCACCGGAAGGGTATGCATGAGGCGAGCCCTCTGAGAGTAAGGGACTATGCTACAGTGGGATTACCGATGATCCTTCCCTACAAGGAAACGGCCTTTGCCGAAGAAGACACCCCGGAATGGGTGATGAAATTACCCAATCAGGAGGACAATCTGGATCGGAATGCGGATGATATCGCCGATTTCGTATCGCGTATGAAGGGCTACAAGGTTCCTCTGGCAGAACGAAAACGGTATTTCGGCACCGACCATTGGGAATCCAGACGACTGGCTTTCATGGAATCCCTTGTTGAATCACAATCTTCACATTGAGATGAAAAAATTGATCGTGCTCACCAACATGGCGGCACCTTACCGGAATTCATTTTTCCAGCATTTGGCCAAAGCGTGGGATTTGCTGGTGGTTTACAATGTCTGGTCCGAAAAAAACCGGACATGGCATGTGGATTCCGAAGTGGGGTTTTCTTATCAGGTTCTCGATACCCGGGCGAAAAAGGTGGCGCGAAAGCGCAAAGACGTCGCTTATGAGGAAAGCCGCTGGCGTCATGGCGGGCAAGGAGTCATCAAAGTTTTAAGAAGCTTCAAGCCCGATGTGATCGTCACTCTGGAGTTCGGAGCAAGAACGTTAAGGGCGCTGACATATGGATCTATCAAACGCACTCCTGTGATTGTCTGGTGGGAAGGGACGGAACACACGGAAGCGGAATGCGGCCTTGTGAAGAAAATTTCCCGAAAGATTTTCTCCAGGTTCCTTACAGGAGCGTTTGCAAACGGGTTGGAATCCAGAAGCTATCTTGAAATGCAAGGTCTTCATGAGGGACAAATCCAAATCGGGATGACCGGGACCGATACAAAAAATTTCGCATTCCAGGTGGATCGGGAACGGGAAAACCGAGTCAGCAAAAGAGAAATTCTAGGCCTTGATGGAATCGTTCTGTTGTTCTGCGGTCGCTTGAGCACGGGTAAAGGGATCAAGCAATTGGTGGAAGCGCTGGATCTGCTGGATGAGTCCGACAAGGCCGCATGTTCGGTCCTTTTCGTAGGAGAAGGCAGTGAAAGGGAAGTCATCGAAGCGTTCAGCCAAAAACCCGGATTCCCGAAGGTGCACATCACCGGTTTCGTACAGCCGGATGATCTTCCCCGATACTACGCGATGGCAGATTGGTTCGTGTTGCCCACATTGGATGACAACTGGCCATTGGTCACCATCGAAGCGATCGCCGCGGGACTGCCCCAAATCTTTTCGAAATACAACGGAGGCAGTGCCGATTTCGCGGATCATCCCGAATTCGGAATGCTGAGCGACCCTCTCGATCCGCACCAACTTCGGGACTGTCTTAGCCAAGCCATTCGAAAAGGAGCCCAGCGGCTGCCATCGCATCTTCGTCAGGAAAAAATCGATTATTATTCGGGAGAGGCACAAGCACGACGGGCCACGGAGTTTTTGAACCGTTTCGTTTGAAAGGAGATGAAAGACGCCACTCAAGTCCTGATCATCTCACCGGTTCCTCCTCCGGTTCACGGAGCCTCCCTGGCGACAGAGATTTTATTGAAGGGGCTTCGCCTGCAAGGCACTCCAAAAGTGCTGCATATCAACGCGAGGTTTTCGGAAAACATCGAGGAACTCCAGGGAGGATCTATCAAAAAACTGGCCCGCTTGGCAAAATATCTTGGTCAAACCGCGGTTCAGATCATCACCCGGCGACCCCGGGCGGTGGTGATGACACCGACGTTTTATCCCAAACCCTTTTTAAAGGACGCTCTTTTCATCTGGTTGACGTGGCTCCTGAGAGTCCCCGCACGCGTCGCCTGGTTTCATACGAACTATACGGCGATGGGTTATGACGATCAGCCGTCGTGGTTCCGTAAATTGGCGAAGGCGACTTTCCGGCGCTGCACTCATTATGTATGTGTATCGGATTCCCTGTGCCCGGTACTACCCGACTTCATGCCCGCGAACCGGCGTTTCGCGATAGCGAATGGAGTGGAAGTGAAAACGATCCCGTCACTCCCTCCGGAGGAGATCGCCCCTGCTCCTCTCAAAGTTCTTTATCTTTCCAATATGGATGAGGCAAAGGGATGGCGAATTCTTTTCGGGACAGCGGAGCGCCTTCTCACCGAAGGCCACGAAATAGCCTTCGATTTTTACGGGGCTCCGGCAAAGGGATGTTCCGAAAAGGAAATTCGAAGAACCTTCGAAGGCGGGCGTTTCCCCGAATACATCCGATACCGGGGTTTCGCGGATTCCGAAACGAAGACCCGCGCTTTCACCCGGACGGATTTGCTTTGCTTCCCTTCTTTGAACGAAGCTTTCCCGCTGACTATCCTGGAAGCCATGGCCCATAGTTTGCCGATCGTGGCCAGCCAAGTCGGGGCGATTTCCGATGCACTGGTGGATGGGAAAGGGGGAATTCTGGTCAATCCGGGTGACGGCGTGGCCCTTTACCACGCTCTGAAAAACCTCGCCGATCACGGGGAAACACGGCGTCAGATGGGAAAATTCAACCGCTCCCGCTATGCTGAACACTACACTGCGGAAGCGTTCGTCCGGAGATGGATCGCGTTTTGCGAGGATCACTTGTGAGCGGAAGCTTTCCTTAGCTGTGTGGGATGGGTGGCTCGGGGAAAAAGAAAGCCGCTCTCATCGAGAGCGGACCACCTGGGTAGCCCGGCCTCAAGGAGACCGGAGGAAAGAAAGGCCGCTCGGGCCACCTCTTCTCTCATCCGGAATTCCTGCTTTCCTAAGGACTTCATTTTCTTCATGATCCGCCCGCCTTCGTTCTTCCCTTCTCTCCATGTCCCGCAGTCGAAAAGATTCATTCGCGCTCCAGATTTACCAACTGACGGATGCGTTGTTGGTGTGGTTGGCTTTCTGGATCGCAGGGGAAAGCCGGGATCTGATCCGCGAATGGCTGGGGATGGGAGCGGGAGAAGAAAACGAAATTTCCTTGATGAGCTGGGTGCTCTACATCGCGGTGCCGTTCACCCCTCTGATTCTGGAAAAGTGCGGCTTTTATGAACGCCTGCGTCAGAAGAAATTGACCACCTCCATCCGGCAGATTCTGCAGGGATTAGTGATCGTGATCCTGCTGATCGGCACTCTGGCGGTGTTCGCCAAGCTCATGGATGCCCGCCGCCTGATCCTCGGGAACGGGATGATCCTGATGTTTTTCCTGCTGCTGGCCCGCGACCGGATCGTCCATCAATGGCTGAAGCGAAAGGCGAAAAACGAAAACGACAAGGAGCGGGTGATCCTCGCCGGATCTTCGGAGGAGATCTCTCAGTTGTTCTCGGAGCTGGATGAGGAAATCACCGGCGATTGGCACATCGTCGAGCGCTTCGATCTCAAGAACGGCGAAATTGCCGCATTCTATCAGCTACTCAAAAGAGAATCCGTAGGACGGGTGATTTTCTCGTCCAAGCATACGGAATTCGACAAAATCGCCCAAGCGGTGGAAATCTGCGAGTTGCAGGGAGTGGAAGCCTGGATCGCCGCTTCCTTCATCCAGAGCCAGATCGCCCGGCCGGTGTTCGACGCGCTGGGTGACAAGCCGATGCTGGTCCTGCGCTCGACTCCCGAGCTTTCCTGGGAGCTGCTGTTCAAAAAGCTGATGGACGTCAGTCTGGCCCTCCTCGGCATTCTCGTCACCCTGCCACTGTGGATCGTGGCGTGGATCGGCATTCGCATTTCCAGTCCGTCCGCTCCGGCCTTTTTCACCCAGTGGCGGGCGGGGCGCTATGGCAAGCCGTTCAAGATGTACAAATTCCGCACCATGATCCCGGATGCGGAGCTGCAGCTCAACGCCATCAAGGAAGAACACGGCAACCAGATGGACGGCCCGGTTTTCAAACTGGACCGCGATCCACGGGTGTTCCCTTTCGGTGCGCTTCTCCGGAAACTCAGCATCGACGAGCTGCCGCAGCTCATCAATGTGCTGAAAGGCGACATGAGCTTGGTCGGTCCACGACCTCTGCCGGTTTACGAAGTGGAAGCGTTCAGCGAGCTTTCCCATCGCCGCCGCCTCAGTGTGAAACCCGGGATCACCTGCGAGTGGCAGGCTGGCGGACGGAATCAGATCACCAATTTCGAAGAATGGGTACAGATGGACCTACGCTACATCGACAACTGGTCGCTCGGCCTGGATTTCCGGTTGTTGCTGAAAACCATCCCCGCGGTGCTATTCGGGCGGGGAGCCAAGTGATTTTGTCCATTCATGAATGCCTCCGCCGCGGTCTTTCTGTTTCTCTCACTGGTTTTTTCCGTTTTTTTGGGTTCTCAAACCCGCTCCTGGAGCTGGGGGCCCGCCCTGTTGACACTGGCCGTCGCGGTGGGGATTTCACTGCCCGCCCTGTGGAAAAAAGGACTCACTCGCGGGAATGAAATCCTGCTGGCGATCGGCGCCCTGACCGTCGGCTGGATCGCGTGGAGAGCCGCTGTTTCACCGGTTCGGGAACTGGCCGCCGCGGACTTGATGTTGTTAGCATCCGCCGTCGGAGCATTCGTCGCGACGCAGACCACAATACAGTGGCGCTCCGCCGGGACCATCTTCCTGTGGGGACTCGCTGCCTTGGCCACCGCGAATCTGGTCGTGGTCTGCTGCCAGATCGCCGATCCACAATTCAGCGCTATTTTCAGCGAGCGGCCGGTCTCCTTCGCTTCCGGTTTTTTCAGCCACTACAACGAAGGTGCGAATTTCCTGATCGGTTCTTCCTTCCTGCTCGCCGGAGCCGCCTGCTTCGGGGAACGGAAATGGCCGGGGCGGATCGTGTTCGGCCTGCTTGCCATCTCCGGGCTGGCGGCCGTGTATTATACCCGCTCGCGCGGCGGGATTCTCGGGGTGGCGATCGGTCTCGGCGTCTTCGGCATTTTCGCATTGGTGCACGGCAAGCGGCAAAAGGCGAAGTGGTTCGCGCCCCTCGCCATCCTGTTTCCGGTGCTCGCCATCATCGGAGTCGGCATTTTCCTCAAAAGCTGGGCGACGACCCAGGAAGCGAGGAGTTCATCCATCGATCTGTTGATGGATAACACGATCCGCCTCCAGCTTTTCGGGATCGCCCTCTCCAGCATCGGGCTTCACCCGCTTGCTGGCGGCGGCAGCCGGAGCTTCAGTTGGGAATGCTATCAGTTCTGGAATTTCCGGGACCACGGGGCCAACGCGAGTCGGCCCGAGCTGGTTCACAACGAACTGCTCCAGGCCGCCACCGATTATGGGCTGATCGGAGCGGGCCTCATCGTGATTTTGCTCTTCGGAGTGTTTCTTGTCGCACTGGTCCGTTCCGGTGTTTCGGAAAAATCCTCGGCAACCGGAGACGAACATGCCTGGCGTATCGGAGGAATCGCCGCGCTCGCCGGAATGCTGTGCCAATCGAGTTTCAGCTTCGTGTTCCACCTGCTGCCCGGAGCGATCCTGCTCGGCATCGCCCTCGCGGCGGCCATGGCCTTACCCCTGCCCGCCCGGAATGGCGGACGCGCTTTCATTTCACCGACTCTCCTCGGACTTTCCGGTGCCTGCACCGCAATCTTCCTGACCGCCAGCGGATGGACCGCGAACCGCCTGGGGCTCCAGCTTTTTCCGCTCTACCTAAAAGCCACCGCTCCGGTGACGGATGACGAAAAAATGGAACGTTTCAGCGAAGCGATCCGGATCTCTCCTGAAGCCGCATTTTATAAAGAGCGGGCGTTTCTTCGCCAAAAACAGCTTGAGGAAGATCGCACGGATCTTTCGTCCGCGGAAACGAAAGCCTCCGCGATCGAGGACTACCGGGCTGCGATCTCGCTGCATCCTTATGACGCGATGCTCACCATCAATCTCGCCAATCTGCTCGGCAGTTCCGGCAACGATGAGGAAGCAGAAATTTTCTATCGAAAAACGATCGCGCTGCAAGGCGGCATGGAAGCCGGCTTCAAAGGTATTTTCCTTTACGCCGAACATCTGCTGAAAAAAGGTAGTCGGCTTCTCAACGCGGAAAAATACCCCGAAGCCCAGGAGGCCTTCGAAACCGCCGCGGATCAGCTCGACGCTCTCGCTATCAAGAGCCCGTGGATTCTTCCCCAAAAAGCAGGCATTCGGTTGAAAACCGGCATCTACGAAGGTCTCGGTCTGGCACGTGAAAGCAACGAAGACTACAAAGGAGCCTTCGAAGCCTACGAACGTATGGCCGAGAACCGTGAAGGTGCCGCGGGCAAATATCGCGCCGCCGCCTTGTATGCCAAGCTGGCCGCGATGAAATGGAACGCCCGCCAGCCCTCCCAATCACTCGCGCTTTTCCTGAAGGCCCAGGAAACCCTGCGCGGCGCACGGCAACTCCCCACCGGGATCTCCGCCACGCAAAAACAGGAACTCACCCGCTACATCGAGCAATCCATCTCCTTCCTGCAAAAAGCCCGCAACACACCAAGCGACTCCGGGTATTGAAGGAGGAGCGCCGACGTTCACGTCGGCTCTTCGAGCGCACACATCTTCAACACGAGCCGACGTGAACGTCGG
>JASGEP010000020.1:0-128124 GCA_047606285.1 Luteolibacter sp.
AACCCGGAAGTGAAACGCTGCAGCGCCGATGGTAGTGGGACGATAGGTCCTGTGAGAGTAGGTCGTCGCCAGGTATATGCCCGGCTCCTTTTAACGAAGGAGCCGGGCTTCTTTTTTGGCGGGAAAGAGCCAGAAAAGAACCTTGGAGGAGAGAAAAGAACTCCTAGAGGGAAACCAATAGGACCTATAAGACCTATAGGGCTTATTCAGTCTCCGCTTTTCAGGACTTTGATGAAGGCATCCTGAGGGATGTTCACTTTGCCGAACATCTTCATCTTTTTCTTACCTTCCTTTTGTTTCTCCAGCAGTTTGCGTTTGCGGGAAATGTCGCCGCCGTAGCATTTGGCGGTGACGTTTTTGCGCATGGCGCTAATGCTTTCGCGGGCGACGATTTTGCCGCCGACGGCGGCCTGGATGGCGACGACGAAGAGGTGCTGGGGAATGACGTCCTTGAGCTTGCTGGCAAGCATGCGACCGTAGGATTCGGCTTTGTCGCGGTGAACGATGGTGGAGAAGGCTTCGACGGGATCTCCGGCGATGAGCATGTCCATTTTGACCATTTTCGCAGCGCGGTAGCCTGCGTGTTCGTAGTCCATGGAACCGTAGCCGCGGGTCATGGATTTGAGCCTGTCGTTGAAATCGACGAGGATTTCGGAAAGCGGGAGCACGCAGGAGAGCATGACGCGCATGTCGTCGATGGTCTCGGTGTTGGTGACGTCGCCGCGTTTTTCGAGGACGAGCTGCATCATGTCGCCGATGTATTCGCCGGGGACCATGATGTAGACGTTCACGATGGGTTCGCGGATTTCCTGAATGGTTTGGGCTTCAGGGAAAAGGGTGGGGTTATCGACGATGGTTTCGGTGCCGTCGGTAAGGGTGACCTGATAAATCACGGACGGATACGTCGAGATGACGTTCATGTTGAACTCACGGCGCAGACGTTCCTGGATGATTTCCATGTGGAGCAGGCCGAGGAAGCCGCAGCGGAAGCCGAAGCCGAGGGCGGTGGAACTCTCTGAGCTGTAGGTGAAGGCGGCGTCGTTGATCTGGAGCTTGCCCATGGCGGTTTTGAGCGCCTCGTAATCGGAGGTATCGACGGGGTAGATGCCGGAGAAAACCATGGGCTGGATTTCCTTGTAGCCGGGAAGCGGCTCGGGGCAGGGGTGGGTGGAATCCGTGACGGTATCGCCGATTTTGGCTTCATCGGCGGATTTCATGTTGGCGATGATGTAGCCGACGTCGCCTGCCCGGAGCACGTCGCGGGCGGTCATTTTGGGGGTGAAAACGCCGACTTCTTTGACTTCGTAGGTCTTGTTGGTGGCCATCAGGCGCACGCGCTGGCCTTTTTTCACGGTGCCGGAGAAGACGCGGACGTAGGAAACGACGCCGCGATAGGTGTCGTAGATGGAGTCGAAAACGGAGCAGCGGAGGAGTTTGTCCTCGTTTTCCAATGGGGCGGGCACGCGGGTGACGATGGCTTCGAGAATGTCTTCGATGCCGATGCCTGCTTTCGCGGAGGCGGGAATGGCGTCTTCAGCCGGGATGGCGAGGATGTCTTCGAGCTGCTTCCGGCACTTGTCCACGTCCGCCGCCGGCAGGTCGATTTTATTCAGAACCGGGATGATCGTGAGGTTCTGGTCGTGGGCGAGGTGGAGGTTGGCGACCGTTTGGGCTTCAACACCTTGGGCGGCGTCCACCATCAGGATAGCGCCTTCACAGGCGGCGAGGGAGCGGGCGACTTCGTAGGAGAAATCGACGTGTCCGGGGGTGTCGAGGAGGTTGAGACTGTAGGTTTTCCCGTCCTTTGCCTTGTATTGCATGGCGACGGGGTGGGACTTGATGGTGATGCCCTTTTCGCGCTCGAGGTCCATGGCGTCGAGCAGCTGCGCGCTGCTTTCGCGCTGCGTGATCGTCTGGGTCGCCTCCATCAGGCGATCGGACAAGGTGGTTTTCCCGTGGTCGATGTGGGCGATGATGGAGAAATTTCGGGTCAGCTCGGTGGACATGATGTGGGAAAAATGGGCGGGACGCGGCGAGGGAAAGCACGGAATAGACGATTTGGCACGAAAATAAAGCCCTTAGCGGGTATGGGGAGCTCGGGGGTGGAAAAATCCGGCGGATAAATTCGTTTCCGTGGGGATTTGGTTTCCTCTATCATGAGGCGGTGAGCCCGATTCCTCACGGAGATTTGTTGATTGCCGCGCCGCGTCGTTGGGACGAGGCGACGTTCGCCGTGCCCGCGATCCGCGCTCTGGCTGCGTCGGGGTTGGCGGTGGGGGTTTTGTGCGAGGAAAGGCAGGAGGGATTCTGGAAAACCTTGACGGAGGTCCGGGTGGTGACCTTTCCCGTGGGGGCGAAGGCGAAGACGATTGCCGCCGGGTTGAGCGGAAACTGGGCGGCCGCGCTGGCCTGGGAAAAGGGGATCGGGGCGGAGGCGTTCGTGGGGGCGAAAATCGGGCGTCGCCTGGGGGTGGAGGGGAAAATCCCGGCGAAGTGGCTGACGCATCCTCTCTCGATCACGGTTTCTCCTCTGGAACACCGGGTGCGATTTTACCTGTCGGCAGCGGAGGCGATGGGAGTGGCGACGGACCGGGCGGAGTTTTTTTCCCCGGCGGATACGGGAAGAAAGTCGTCCGGAGGTTTGCTGATCTGCCCGGATTCGGATTTCGGAGCGCATTACGAATGGCCCTTGGAGCGGTGGGAGGAAATCGCGAGGGCTTTTCAGGAACGGGGGATTTCGATAGAGATCGGGACGTTTGCCTGTGGTCGGGGACTGGGAAAGTTGCTGGCGGAATGCCTGGGCGGAGAGATTCCCTTGGTGGAGCTCGGGGAACTCGGGAAGGATCTGCCGTTGATCGCGGCGTATCCGTCGGTGTTGTGCGCGGATGGTTCGCTGGCGCATCTGGCGAGCCATTTGGGGGCGACCTGCGCGGTGCTTTTCGGTCCGAACGATCCGGCGTGGAAACGCCCGCTCGGCACGCGGCACCGGGTGATCCGGCAGCATGTGGAATGCGCTCCGTGCCTGTTGGAGAAATGCGTGATGGATCTGCGGTGCCAGAAGGAGCTGGCTGTCGCGCGGGTGCTGAAGGGGCTTTCGCTGTAGGAGGGGATACGGCTGCTTGATTTTGATTAGATCGATTACCAAAAGGAATTTCCGGGAGCGTGGGAGGAAATTGGAGCACGGATTTCAATCCGGCCCGGAGAATCCGGTCATCGAAGCCAAACGGACTGAAGTCCGTGCTCCAATTTTTTGAGAAAGAGCCGACGTGAACGTCAGCGGTCCTTGCCTGCTCTTTCCATCAATCCTCTACGGCACGCGGGGGAATTTCGAGAAATCGGGTTTCCGTTTTTCGATGAAGGCTTGTTTGCCCTCTTTGCCTTCCTCGCTCATGTAGTAGAGCAGGGTGGCGTTGCCGGCGAGATCGAGCAGGCCCATTTGGCCGTCGCAGTCCGCGTTGAGGGCGGATTTCAGGCAGCGCAGGGCGAGCGGGGAGTGGACGAGCATTTCGCGGCACCACTTGAGTGTTTCGGCTTCCAGCTCGGCGAGGGGAACGACGGTGTTGACGAGGCCCATTTCGAGGGCTTGCGCGGCGTCGTACTGGCGGCAGAGGTACCAGATTTCCCGGGCTTTTTTCTGGCCGACGATGCGGGCGAGGTAGCTGGAGCCGAGGCCGCCGTCGAAGGAGCCGACCTTCGGGCCGGTCTGGCCGAAACGGGCGTTGTCGGCGGCGATGGTGAGGTCGCAGACGATGTGCAGCACGTGACCGCCACCGATGGCGTAACCGGAGACCATGGCGACGACGGGTTTGGGCAGGGAACGAATTTTTTTCTGAAGATCGAGGACGTTGAGACGGGGCACGCCGTCTTCTCCGATGTATCCGGCGTGGCCGCGCACTTTCTGGTCTCCTCCGGAGCAGAAAGCGAGATCGCCTTCTCCGGTGAGAATGATGACGCCGACGTTCGGGTCTTCGTGGGCGAGATCGAAGGCGGTGAGGAGCTCGAGGACCGTCTTCGGGCGGAAGGCATTGCGCACTTCGGGGCGGTTGATGGTGATTTTGGCGATGCTGCCGCCATCGGTTGTTTCGTAACGGATGTCTTCAAATTCGCGTTGGCTCGTCCACATAGGGCCGGGAATGTGGCGCATCCCCCGGCGGACGGCAATCTTAACGAAGGAATCCGGCGACGGTTTCGTGAAACCATACCGGGGCTTCCCATGGCACGCGATGTCCGGCACCCGGTGCGATGGAGAGGTGGCCGTTCGGCAGGGAAGAGACGGCTTTTTCGGCAAGCGCAAGGAATTTTTCGTCCCGTTCTCCGGCGATCCACAACACGGGGATGTCGATTTCCTTCAGGCGGGACCAGAGCGGGGTCTGCGAACCGAGAGACCAATCGACGAAACTGCGGGCGATCTCGCGGCGGCGCATGAGAAATTGCCCGACGGCTTGCGGATCCCGCTGAAGACTGTTTCGCAAAACCGGCTGGGCGTTCCATGCGCTTTGAAATTCCTGCCACGGTGCGGTGAGTGCCTTGCTGGCCCATTCGGTATCATGGGCGCGACGGGCGGCCTGTTCTTCGAGGGATTCCAATCCCGGGTGGGCGGAAACGATGATGGCGGCGGACCACGGGTGGGGATTTTCCAGCAAGGCATGCAGGGCGAGCCGCCCGCCCAGTGAGTAGCCGAGCAGGGAACGCCCGATGCTGCGGGCCGCGCGGCCCTGGGCGTCGGCATTGAGCACTTTGCCGAAGTCCGCGAGCGGCAGAGGATTGCATTCGAGAAACCGCCACAAATCGACGGCGCGGGTGCCGATTTTTTCCCCTGCGAGCGCTTTCGCGGTGGCGCGCCAATCCTGCGCGAGGCCGACGGCTCCATGCAGGCACCAGCACTCGTGGGCGCTGGAGGTGCGGACTTCGTCGGTTTCCTTGGAGAGCTGGATCACGGTGAGGTTGGAGGAATGTTCGGGGTTCTGGCTTGGCTCAGAATTTCGCGGAGTTGTTGCTGGATTTCGGGAGAATCGATCAGGCCCGCCGCCAAAACGGCCGAGGTGACCAGGAGAAGGACGGAGGCGGCGATGAACAGCCAGTAAACGATGGCGAGGAAAATGCCCGCGCCATCCATTTTTTTGTGCGCCGCGTAGCCGGCCGGGCAGGCGAAGCAGCGGTAGCCGAGCCACAGGTTGAGGATGGGCACGAACCCGGCGAAAAACCACCAGCGGCTCATGTCCAGATTCGTCAGGCGTTGCAGCGTGTAAGCGAGACAGAGGAAGATGAGCAGAACGAGGACGCCAAGCCGGAGCCACAGGAGCTGTTCCGCAGGAAGCGGAAGGAGCGGGATGGCTCTTTCGAGAACGGGAGGGACGATGAGTGGCAGCAGGAGGGTAACGAACAAAAACGACCGTCGCCGGGCTCCGGGCCATTGATTCTGATAGGAGGACTGCGAGGTATCCTGCGCGGCGGGTGCCTGATAGGGATCGGCGATAGGTTCGGATACTGCTATCGAGGTCTCGGGGATTTCCACCCGCTCGAAGAGATCGGGAATACTGCCGGCGGCCGCCCACTCGGCCATGCCCTTGGTCCAGACGAGATCGAAACGCGGATTGAGCGTGCCGTTTTTCGCTTTTTCCCGCAGTTCGCCATACGGCACGGGACCCTGGCGCTCTCCGGCGTGGGTGTAATACCATGGGGCGCTGTCCCGGCTGCTCCTGCCGGAAAAGGCGGCGCCATCATCGGTGGAGGGTGGGAAAAAATCCGGCCTTGGCGGCGTCTGGTCCATACGGCGAGCTATAATGTCCGGCCGGAATGCTGTCAAAAACTACCGTGAGACCGGCGGTGTTGGCATCAGGGAAATCCCATCAGCGGCGCTTGCGCGGTTTTCTGGGGGTGAAATCGATGGAGGAAAGCTCGAACTTTTCCGGATCGTAGCCGGGATGCATCCAGCCGATTTCTCCGTGGAGCGCCTGCATGTACTGGAAATGGCCGCCGAAATCCTCGGGCGGGCAGGCGCGTTCCCCGGCGAGCGCGCGAGGCGGGCTGTCGCCTTCGGCTCGTTTCTCGAAGACGATTTCGTGAATCCACTCGTCCGCGAAATCGTAGCGGTAGAGGATGCGGATGGGCAGGCGGCGTTTGCCGAGGAAGTCTTTCAGGGTGGTGACCGCTTCGTCCTGAAACTCGCCGACGGTCATTTCCTCCAGCCCGATCGGCCCGATGACGTCCACGAGTCGCTTGCCCTTGCCGTGGCGGAATTCGTGCGGGCTTTTGTTTTCCCAGCCCATGACGGCTTGAATGGCTTCGTGGAGCGCGGCGAAGGTGACGTCTTCCGAGATTTCGAAACGCCGCCAGATCTCGGGCTTGATTCCGTAGAGAAAGACTTTGATGACAATCCGGGAGCCGTCTGTGACCTTGGCTGACATATGTGGAAGTTTAGGAAACTCGAACTCCCGGAGGCAAACGGTTAGTTGCCGGGATTCACGGTTTCGCGGCCGGATAACGGAAATGGCCGAGGATCTGGTATTCGAAGAGCGCGTTTTCCCATTTCACACCGGCACCGTTGTTGTGAACGATCCACGGTTCCTTCGAGTATTCTCCGGGACCGGGGACGACGATGCCGATGTGGGTTTCCGCGTGATGGGTGTCCGGATTGCTGGCTCCCCACACGACGAGGTCGCCCGGCTTGTAGTCCGCGGCGTTGCGGCTCGGCCCGAGATCCTCGGCGTGACGGGTGAGAAAACGATGCAGGTTTTGCGAGCGGCGGTGGTCGATGTTCGGGTCCGGCTTGGTGGCGTTCCAGAAATTCGGATACACGCCGAAGTTCGCCTTCATGTCCTCGTGGACTTCCTTTTGCAGGTCGATCCCGATCGTCCGGAAACTGCGGACGACGACATCCGAGGCCATGCCTTTGTGAGTGGGAATGTCGCCGTTGGGGTAAGCGATTTCGTAATAGGAAGGATCGTAGGAAATACGCTCCTTGCTCTGGGCGAGGGCGGCGGCGGCGATCCGGGCGGAGGGCGTGGAGGCGCGGTTGAGCGTGGCGATGAGGTGCTGGGCTTCTTCCGGAGTGGCGGTGACGCGCTCCGTAACCATCGCGGAATAAATGGGTTGGCCGAACCAGAAGCCCAGTCCCACCGCGATCAGTACGATCACCCAGCCACCGAAAACGTTGTTGTTCGGGCGCTTCTTCTTTTGAGGACGGGGCCCGATGTACTCGATGGTGTCGTAAAAGCCTGGATTGGAACGAGGCATGGCGGTGTGGCAGCTGGGGAGATCAAGCAAAATCCGGGCAAAAAATCCACGAAAAACGGGATATATCCGGAAAAATCGTAAAAACCCCCCACCGATTTGTAATCTCGACAGTTCCGCGAGGTTCCGGCCTTGATCGATTCATGATGATTTTCACCAGCGAAATTCCTCTGAAATGGGGGGGGCTGGATGTGCCGTTGTTGGCTCTGGAGAAGGATTGGAGCGGACGCGCCATGCAGCCAGCGGCGGGATATTGCCTGGTGAAAGACCCGGAAAAGCTGTGGTTTCTCGCCACGCACCGCTCGACCGCCACCCCGCACCCGGATTCCCGGCCGGGGGAATTTCAGCCGGAGCTGTGGAAATACGACGTGGCGGAGCTTTTCCTCGGGCATCCGCCGAGCGGGCGGTATTTCGAATTCAACCTCTCGCCGAACGGTGCGTGGTGGTGCTGTGAATTTTCAGCACCGAGGGAAGCCGCTGAAACCGGGGCGTTTCCCCTTTCCGAGGTTGTGACCTATGCCGATTTGGCTCCGGACGGCGGATGGCTGGCGGCGATGTCACTGCCGCTGGATCTGCTCGAAGCGCGGCTGGATTTCGGCGGGTCTTCGGTGGCGAACGTGACGATGATTCTGAATTCTCCAGACCAACGTTTTTTCAGCGCGGCCCCGCTGCCCGGAGATGTGCCGGATTTCCACCAGCCCGGAGCATTTCCGCCGGTGAAGTTCATGGCATTGCAAGATGTGTGGAAATAACCGAACAGTATGGCGATGAGCACTTCGGCGGTCCCGGCGATCCCCTCCTTCGCGGTGGTGGGGCGGGTGAATATGGGGAAATCCGCCGTGATCGCGACTTTGCTGGAAATCGACGACAACGAGCTGATCCGCGTCAGTTCCACACCGGGCGAAACCACGCGCTGCCAGCCGCACCCGGTGTCGTTCGGGAATCGCGAGTGCCTCAGATTCATCGATACGCCGGGGTTTTCCCAACCGGTCGAGGCGATGCGGGCGATCCGCCAGCTTCACGGCGAGGGGACTCCGGGACTGGAGACGTTGCGGAGGTTCGTTCAGGAAGCCGGGGAGGAATTCGGTGATGAAAAACGGCTGCTCCAGCCTTTGTTGGACGGAGCGGGAGTGCTTTACATCGTCGATCCCGCGAAGCCGCTGCGCGACGATTTCCTCGCGGAAATGGAAATCCTGCGCTGGACCGGCAGGCCCCGGCTGGCGCTGCTGAACCGCCACGCGGACGTGACGTCGGAGCAGGAGGAATTGTGGCGCGAACGCTTGGGCGGGACGTTCAATCTGGTGCGGACCTTCAATGCGCACCACGCGCGTTTCGAGGAGCGGCTGCGGTTGCTGAAATCGCTGTTGGAGATCGAGGAACGGTATCGGCCACAGCTTGAGGAAACGATCCGGCTGGTGGAAAGCGAGTGGGATCAACGGCGTGACGAGGCGGCGGAACGGATTCTAACGTTTCTGGAAAAAGCGCTGTGCCTGCGCGTCAGCGCGACGCTGGAAGAAAAGGACCTGCTGATCCCTTCCCGGAAACAGAGAAAGGGCGAGCTTCTTACACAGCGCTATCTGGACGAGCTGAAGCGGCTGGAAAAACGTTGCTTCGAGGAGCTGCTGGAAATTTACCGCCACCATTTGCTGAAGGTGGACGCGGAAGAACGCGAGTTCACCGGCATCGATCTGGAAAGTGAGGAAACCTGGACGAAGTGGGGACTGGAGCGCGGGCAACTCGCCATCGCCGCCGCCATCACCGGTGGCGCGGCGGGTTTCGCGGTGGATGCGATGACGGGATTTTTATCCCACGGCGTGGGGACGCTGATCGGCTCGCTGGGAATGGGAGCGGCGGCGTGGCTGAAGGGCGGAAGCCTGCCGGACCTCCGGCTGAGCTTGCTGGATGGCATGAAAATCAGCGCGGGCGAGGGCAGGACGTTGACGATGGGACCGTTGAAGTCCGCGAATTTTCCATGGATTCTGCTGGATGGCGTGCTGGCGCGCTATCACCAGATCCTCGAACGGGCGCACGGTCGGCGCGATGTGCAGGTGCTGACGAACCTGGAGGAAAGCTATTCCCGTGGGATGATCCGCGAGCACCGCGACGTGTTGGCGAAGTGGTTCGGAAGCTGCCTGAAAGGTGCGCCGAACCGCGCGCTGGAGCCGGAGGTTTTTCAGGTGCTGGTGGAGGTGTTAGGGAGGGCGGGGAAAGGGTGAACCACAAAGATCACAGAGAACACAAAGGCTTTGCTTTGCCGGGTCTTTCGGTTTCTGTGATCTTTGTGGTAACGAATTATTTTTCCGAAAGCGCGTCGAAGCCGCAGAACAGTTTCGAGTCTAACGGGGGAAGTGCGCGCAGCGCTGTTTCGTGATCGAGGTGGGATTGGCAGATGGCGTGGAAATCCTCCGGGGTTTTGACGCGGCGGATCTGTTGCTCGAAGTCCGCGTCCAGTCCGTGGCTGATGAAGACGAGTGTTTTTTTCATCCGTTGCACGTGCGCCAGCGGCTCGAAGCGCGGGCTTTCGCGGGCGAGCTCGTCGTAAAGATCGCGGATGTAATGGAGTAGGTCGCGATGCGTGGGTGCGGCGTGCGTTTCCCCGGAAAACGCGGCTGCGAGCTGGCCGAAGATCCACGGATTCCGGATGGCACCGCGTCCGATCATGAGACCCACCGCGCCCGTCTGGCGTTGATAGGAAAGCCCGGTGGCGACGTCCACCACGTTGCCGTTCGCGATCACCGGACAGGGCAGCGCCCCGACCGCCTGCCGCACGCATTTCGGATGCACCGGCGTCTGATAGCGCTCGACAACCGTCCGCCCGTGGATGGTGAGGCCGTCGATGGCGTGGCTGCGGAAAATTTCGAGGAGCCGGGGGAATTCCGCCTCGCTGTGATAGCCGACGCGGGTTTTCACCGTGAAACGGCCGGGAATGGCGGCACGCAATTCCCCGATGAGGCGGTCCACCATTTCCGGGTCCCGCAGCAGCCCGCCACCGGCGTTTTTGCTGCATACGATCGGGGCGGGGCAGCCGAGATTCAGGTCGATGCCCGCGACCGGGTATCCGGCAAGTTCGCGCGCGTTGCGGATGAGTCCCGGAATGTCCCGCCCGATCATCTGCGCGAAGATCGGCCTCCCCGTTTCGTTCTCGGTGATGGAGCGCAGGATGTATTTGCTGAGCCGCGAATCCGGATGCACGCGGAAATACTCCGTCACGAACCAGTCCGGCAGGCTGCGGCGCGCGAGCACCCGCATGAAAGGCAGGTCCGTTACGTCCTGCATGGGAGCGAGGATGAGCGCCGGACGATGGGATGGGAGGAAATCGCGCATGGGAAAGGCGTGGCGGTATCAACCGCGGGCGGGGATTTCAATTGACATGTGTGGATTCAGCATGATCGATCAATACCGTAAACAACCTAAGGAGGTATTGAGTGGAAAGTGATTTGCTACACACGGAAAAGATCCTCGCGGATCGGAAGGTATTCTTTCTGGACCTGAAACAGAATTCGCGAGGCATGGTCGTGAAAATCACCGAAGACGTCGGCGGCAATCGTGACACGATCATGGTCCCTGCGGAAATCCTCGGTGATTTCATCGCCGCGCTTCAGGACATCAAGGAAACGGCGGACGAGCAGGAGTGAGATCGCCGCTCCCGGCCTGACGATTGACCTTGCCGGGCCACGGCGGGTCGTGGAAAGCTGCGCCAATTCGATTTCCGCCATGGCATCCGCTCCGTCCATCAATGTCGCCCGGCTTACCTATTTGTTAGTGTGCGAGGCGGCGGGTGTCGCCATCGCGCTGAGTACCAAGGGCACGGCATTCGAGGTGCCGTTGCCCACAGGCCTGATCGTCGGCCTGCTGGTGGCCGGGCTGTTCATCGGCATCGAGACGCTGATGAAAGGGTTCACCCTGCGTGGATTCTCGACGGCGACCTTCGGTCTGGGAGTGGGGTTGTTTTGCGCGTGGCTGCTCACCCGGGTACAGATTTCCAACCTGATCGAGCTGTCGTTCCGCAGTTGGCTGGAACAGCAGGAAAATCCGGACGTGCTGGTGAGCGTGATGCGCCTCGCGGTGGATGTCACCCTGTATGCCAGCCTCGGATTCCTCGGCGCGGTGCTCGCCCTGCGCAGCAACCGGGATGACTTCGCCTTCATCATCCCCTACGTGCGCTTCCGCCAGGATGCCGCCAGCGGCCAGCCGGTGGTGCTGGATTCCGAAGCGATCATGGACGGGAGGGTGCCCGCGATTCTCACCTCCGGTTTCCTGCACGGGCGCCTGATCGTTCCCCGCTACGTTTTGCAGCAGCTTCAGGCATTGGCGAATTCCAGCCAGAACGGCGACCGCCAGCGCGGGCAGCGGGGGCTGGATTGTCTGGAAATGATGCAGAAAAACCCGGAAATCCAGATCACCCTGCACGATGAACGGACTTCGGGAGAAAGCGAGCCGCTGAACAATCGCCTCATCGAAACGGCCAAGCTGCTTTCCGCGCGGCTCATGACAACGGATGAAAACCTCACCAAAGTCGCGAAATTGCAGGGCGTGGATGTGCTGAATATCCACGAGCTGGACGACGCGCTGAAGCCGGGTGTGATGGTCGGGCAGCGCCTTCGGCTGGCCCTCGTCCGGCCGGGCAAGGAAGACCATCAGGCCGTCGGCTACCTGCCGGACGGGACCATGATCGTGGTGAATCACGCGATCGCGAAAATGAACAATACGGTGGACGTCACCGTCGTCAGCACCCTCCAAACGGCAAGCGGCACGCTGGTGTTCGCGGAGCTTTACACCGCGTGAGGTGGAAGCTTGTTAGTGGAATGGACCTATTGCCAAAAGGAATTGCCGAAAGTGTTGGAGGAAATTGGAGCACGGACTTTAGTCCGACCCGGAGAATCCAGCCATCGAAGACAAACGGACTGAAGTCCGTGCTCCAATTCCGGCAATTTCTTTTGGCAAACGGTATATATTTTCAATCATCTCGGCGTCCCTGCGGCTCCGTGCGAGGCCATGAAAATCGAAATCACTGACTACCAAAAAAAGCAAAATGCTGTAATGTTAGAGGTGATGGCAGGTCTCAGCCGGTTGCCTCCACTGGCACATCGGGGAGGACGACATCATTCCAGTGGTTGGTAAGAATACTTACGAAATCGGAGAGTGTTTTGATTGGACCGGTCAAGAATGGTTGATTGTCACCCGCGAGGGAAATCACTTCACCGAACTTCGAATTCGCCGGGTTGGCGCACACTGCGTAAAGAGGGGCTTCGATGAGCACATCGATAAAAGCGAGGTAATCGCAAAGAGCTGGGCAGTTCTCGTATCCGCTCAAACATTCAATGTCTGGACTGGCTCCCGCTCTGCTCTCAATCGTCACTAGCTCTTCAAATGGCCAAATTCTCCAACTCCACTCAGTGAACTCGTTCGTTCCGCCTGCCGCCAGGTAGAATCTGCGGAGTTCTGGAGGGAGCTTGAGTCCATGCTCGACCTCGAACCGAAGGATTTGCTCTTCCGGCACTGGAGGTAAGAACTCGGCATCATGAGTTCTGGCGAAGTCGAACAGGCTCATGTCTTCAGCAAACATGACTTTATGTAATAGGAAAGAAAACCACGGATTACACGGATTCCACAGATTGAAGAAAAATCCGTGTAATTCGTGTAATCCGTAGTTTTACAGCATTTTGCGAAGTACTGTGGCCGTAAGGAGCGACGACACTCTTTGCTGTCGTCGTTTTCGATAGATTCAGGGACAAGAGTGTCCCTGCTCCTTATCCGGATCACGTATTTTGATAGAAAAACACCTCCGCCATCGGATCGCGGAGCGAGTCGGTGAAGCGTTCCCACTCGCGGCTTTCATCGGGGGTCGGAGAGGAGAGGGAACCGTCCGCAGCCAGATTGAGCGCGACGAATTTGATCGGCGTTTCCTGCCCGGAGAGTTTGCGGATTTCTCCGTGCAGCCGGGTCATGCGCGGTGGGGAAAGCGCCCAGCCTTCGGCGAGGACGACCACCCCGGCGGGTGCTTTTTCGAGCGCCTTGGCCACCTTCGCCGGATCGGCCGAAAGAGTGCCTACTTCCAGCCAATCGTGCGGATTCACCCGAAGATTTCTGAGGAAATAAGGGCGCAGCCTGTCGCGGGGAATCTCGAAGCCGCCGACGGCGAGGACGAGCACCCCGTCACACGGTGCGGACTCGCTTTCGGTACGGGTGGTGCCGGTGAGTTTCCTCCACAGCACGCGATGATGACGGCCCTGAAAATCGACGGCGGCGAGCGCGCTTTTTTCCCGGGAACCCGCCAGCACCCGCAGGGCAATGCGTGGCAGCAGGCCCCACACGGTGATCGTGGCGAGCAGGAATTTCCACCACTCCGCCGGGCCGGGGGCGAGTGTGTGCGGGCTTTCCGGCAGCCAGCGGGTGGCGGCGATGATTTCCGCGGAGGGAACCGCCGATGGCCAGAAGGCGGCCCAGGGCAATGACAGGATGGCGACGAGCCGTTCGAGCAGGCTCCGCATCGCCTCGTCCGTCGTGGTTTCCCAGTAGAAGCCGATGTGGCGGGCCAGCACGAGGCCGGCGAGGCCGCTCAGGATGCCCAGATTGAAGAAAATCCCGGCTCCCTGCGCGTGGCGGGCGAGCCTCCACAGCAGCGCGGAGCGTGCGTGCGTGCCGCTTTCCATCAGTCCGTGCCACCAGCCGTTCGCTCCTTCCCCGCTGCCGCGCCGGGCGAGGAATCCGAGCAATGCCTGAAAGGCGCTGAAGCCTTCGGCGGCTTTGCGGCGGAAAAGAAAGGCGAGAAACGAAGCGAGGAGAATCAGCCACTGCGGGCCTAGTAGCAGAGCGAGGAAGAGGACGACGTTGATGCCGCGCTTTTCCGGATCGTGGAGCAGGCCGACCACGGCGGAAGCTCCGGACAGGAAAAACAGCGCGGCGATCCCGGCGGCGATCCACCCGAGCGCAGCGGTGTAGCGGTTGCCGGGAGAGGATTTGCGGACGTTCCGCAGCCATGCGTGCAATCCCGCGCGGCGGGCCGGGGCTCCTTCAAGCCCCCGCGTGGCGGCGACCACCCCCGTGGTATCTCCGGACGTCACTTCGGGAGTTCCCGAGATTTCGTGCTCGAAATCGATCAGGTCTTCCAGAGTCCACCGCGTTTCCATGGGCCGCATGGTGGGATTCCAGCGGATTTTTCCGGGAATGACAATGCATCCGTTGCCGCGAGGATTTCCCGGGGTTTATTTTTCTAACGTGATTTCGGGGATTTCGTAGGGCAGGGTGACGGTGCTCGCTTCCTGCTTGCCGACGATATAGACTTTCGCGTCCTTGAGGAAAACGGCCAGATCCTCCGAGGTGGGTGGGTTTTCCCGAGATGAGAGGAGCGATACATTGACGTTGAAGTGATACATGGAGTCTCCGGTCGAGCCTCCTCCCGCTTTCGCCGGGGGTGAGGCGAATTGTTTCGTCACCGGATTGAGCACGAGAAATTCGACGTCTCCCATGGCGGCGCGATCGCCCCGGCTGGCGAGCGGAAGGCCGTAGGCGGAAATCGACAGGCTCGCCCGGGAGTCGAGGCGCTGTATCTGCGAAATGCGATAGCGGAAACGCCCTGCGAGCACGGAGGCATTTTCTTTTAGCGGAAGCTCGCCGAGGATTTGCGGCTGATACAGGCGGAAGGTGGCGTTGCCGGAGATGTTGAGCGTGTCGCCGGGCGGGGGAAGTTCCTTGGTTTTGCAGTCGAACAGGGGCCAGTAGCCGGGGTGGCTGAAGATCCCAAACCGGTAGTGAGGAGTGATTCCAAAGCGGGGCAGCACGAGGGAATCGAGACGTGCCCCGCCGAAGTCGTGTATGCTGAGGGTATTGGTGCGGCTGATGATCGATGAGCCGCTGGAGGTTTTCGCAGTGGCGTCGAAAAAGAGTACTTTCGCCTCCCAGCCTTCCTTGAGGCCCCGCAGTTTTCCCTGCTGACGGAGGGTGAAATAGCGTTCTCCGTCACGGGTCGAATTCGAGCCGAAGTTGGGTTTTTCTTCGAGGATGATTTCCGGGGGATGGTCCAAGATTTCCGCGATTGCGATGCGCGGGATCAATGGTTCGACGGGATTCCATGAGATTTTCCGGATTTCCGAATAACCTGCGAATCCCAGCAGAATTCCGACAAACAGGGGTAGCGCCCGGCGGCGGAAAATCGTCCATCCGCAAGCGATCAACGTGATGACGGCGAGCCAGAGGAGATTCTGCTCCAGCAGGATGCCCGCGATCAGGTTCCTGTTTTCGGGGAATTGGTGGAAATCCCGGAAAGCCGTGAAGTGAAATCTCAGGTAGAGGAGGATCAGAACGAGCATCAAGGCCAGTGCGACGACGGGTTTCCGGGTGGTCATTCCCAGCAAAATCCCGGCACCGGCGAACAGGGCGTCTGGGAGGCTGTATTCGAGGAAGTACAGGAAAGCATCGGCGAGCGACGGGTGGATGCCGAGCAGATGGACGGCGGCGAAGTGGGCGAGTGCGGCGGGGAAGAGCAGGGCGAGTGCGACGAAGCCGGTCTTGAAAGCAAGAATTTTCAATCGCGGGATCGGCCGCGAGGCGAGAAAGCCGGAGCTGTCGAGGAAGGCATCCTGCTGGAAAAGGTGGAGTGTCGTTAGGAAAATGAAGAAGCGGGGAAGCAGGGTGTTCGCAAGATGTCCCATGTGGGTGGATGCTCCGTTCATTTCGATCCGGAATACGATGAGATGCAGGAGGAGAATGCCCCACGTCGCCCACAGCCATGGCCTGACGCTGGCGTAATCCTTTTTGAAGAAGTGGAGGAAGTTTTTCATGGGATGTCGCCAAGTGAGAGGTTCCGGAAATCGAAGGCTTGGGAATAGGAGCCGCCGCTTTCATAGCCGATGACCAACAGTTCCGCGTCGTCGAGCCAGTCGGCGGCGATCGGGTTTTCGTCGGGAGTGATCGAAGGATGCGCGGTGATATGATGATGCTGAATGAGGAGGCGGCCGTAAAACTCTCCACTGCCGCCGCCGGATCGTTGTTTCAGGTATTCCTTTTTGCGGGCGTTGATGACGAGGTAATCCGGTTTGTTTTCGCCTTTCGAAAGATCGCCGCCGAGCAACCGGACGACAGGCATTCGTTCGGTGATGCGGAACTGGATTTCATCCCGGACTTGTTCGATGTCGTGTAAACGGATGAAGCGGTCGTCGAGGTCCGCCTGCATTCCGTTTTTGAAAGGCAGGCGCTTCAGCAGAACCGGACGTCTGAAGGGCAGGGTGAAGGTTCCTTTGACTTGTGCGGATCTTTGGGCGTTCATCGCTTCCGTGCGTTTGAACTCGGTGAGCTTGATTCGCGAGGTGCCAGCCGGAAGGGGTTGGAGAATTCCGAAGTCTGATAGAATGCGGAGTGGGGAAGGGTTTCCGAAGCCTTCGCGATGACGCTCGATGGCGGGAAGATCCGGAAGAATCAACCGGGATTCGTAGCCGTTTTCCGAAGCCACCGTCCAGCCATTGGTGAGACCTTCGAGAAGCCCAGCCGCATAAATGGTTCGATAGGTTCCGTCGTTGTATCCCCCATCGCCGAACGACAGTGTGGACTGCTGGGCTCTGTAATAGTGAGACTTTTGATAGGAAAAACGTAGTTTCGCGGGATTCGGCCATTCTTCACGGGCGGCGACGCGTTTTGGAACGAGAGGTTCGATGAAATTGACCGGCCAGAAGAAATAGGCGGCGAAAAAAGTGAGGCAGATGCCGGGCATCGCCCACGAAAATATTTCCGGACGGGACGAACGCACGTAGACGATCAGGGTTGCGACCGCTCCGAGCAGCGCCGCGCATTGAGCTGCGAGGAGGCGGCTGATTTCCAGATAACCGAGAGGATAGCTCCACTCGATTTTTTCATGGTGTCTGATGAGATCGCGACAGTTGACATAGCCGAACCACAGCAATCCGAGGCATACGATCATCACGGGCAGGCTGGTGGGATAGCCGCCGGGCGAGCGCTTTTGTGCGGCGATGACGATGCAGAATGCGGCGATAGCTGCCAGAATAATCAGTTCCTCGACGAAGATGAAAAGGGCTTCGGTGAGGCCGATTTTCATGCCCATGGCGGGAAATAGCAGCACCTGCATCGCGGCCATGGGAACGATCGTGCAGAGAATGACGAGCGCCTTGGAACGGAGGATGGTGCCGGGTGCGGCGGATTTCGTTTTCAGGAAAGCGCTTTCGAACCGGGGCGCGTCGAGATGGATGAGGCGGAAAACGGTGAGTGCGAGCGCGAACCATCCGGCGTAACGGGGAAGGTCTAGCAAAAGGGAGGAATCGAAGGATTTTTCCGGGGAAATCCATGCGAGCCTGAAGATCGCGGCGCTGACGAGCCAGGTGAAGGCGATCCAGTAACGGGCGAAGCGCAGGTCTTTTCTGAAGTGATGGGAAAGCTGGCTCATATGCGCGGGCCCTCCTGTTGGAACTTTTTGGCGAGGCTGAGGAAAATCTCCTTCAGCGACATGGCGGAAACGGTGATTTCCGCCCCGGGAAAGGTGGCATGCAGGTTGGCGGCGGTGGATGCGTCGAACGCGGTGTGGATGAAATGGGAGTGATTTTCCGCGTGCCGGTAGCCGATGATTTGAGGGTTTTTAGCCGGTTCTTCGTGAGCGCCGATGATGTCGATGCGGCGGAAGCGTGCCTGAAGTGAATCGAGCGATTCGTTGATTTGCAGGCGTCCTTCGTCGATTATGACCACATCGTCGGCGAGTTTTTCCACGTCATCGATTTCGTGGGTGGAGAAGAAGAGCGACCAGTCGTGCTGGGTGGTGATTTCGAGCAGGCTGGCGAGAAATTCGTTTTTCACGAAGGAATCCAGCCCGGCGAAGGGTTCGTCGAGGATGAGCAGGCGCGGGCGGAAGGCCATGGCGAGCAGGAGCGCGAGTTTGATTTTCTCGCCACGGGAACAGCGGGAGATTTTGCGGTGCAGGGGGAGATCGAGCTGGGCGACGAGTTCTTTTTCGAAGGTGTGATCCCATGACGGATAGAGCCCGGCGGTGAAGGCGATGAGCTCGGAACCGGTCATCCATTCGTAGAGCCGCTGGTTTTCGGAAACGTAGCCGATCTTTTGCCAGTCTTCGGGGCGCAGTTTTTGGGAGTCCCGGCCGAAGAGGAAGGAGCGGCCGGAGGTCGGGCGGATCAGGCCGGCGAGCATCTTGATGGTGGTGGTTTTCCCTGCGCCATTGCAGCCGAGGAAGGCGGTGGCGCGGCCTGCCGGTAATTTCAGATCGAGCCCGCGGACGGCTTCTTTCCAGCGATAGCGGCGGGTGAGGGCTTGGGTTTCAATGACCGTTTCCATGGATTTTCTGGTGTTGGGCGTGGATGAGTTCGATGAGTTCCCGGGAAGTCAGGCCGTGGTGGGCGGCTTCGATGAGCAGTTGCTCGATCATGGGTTGGAGGGCCTTGAGTTGCTCGCCGCGCGCGGACGGAGGACGATGGGCGACGAAGCTGCCCTGTCCGGGGTGGGCTTCCAACGCGCCTTCGTCGATGAGGCGGGTGATGGCCTTTTGGACGGTGTTCGGATTCACGTTCAGCTCCCGGCTGATGACGCGGACCGACGGCATCTGCTGGCCGGGCTCAAGCTGCCCGGCGGCGATGGCTTTCTTCACGGCCCGGACGATTTGCTCGTAGATCGGTTCTCCGGGCTGGAGGTTGAGAAGGAATGGCAGCATGGTGCTGTACTATGTGTAATAGTACAGTTGGGGCGTTGCAAGGGGGAAATTGGGGGGGCTGCCTATAGGCCCTATATGGCCTATAGGGCTTATGGAATCTCAGCGCTTGGCGATCTGCTTGCGGAAAAGCGGGACGAGTTCGGCGTCCATCCAGGCGAAGGCGGAGTCGAGGCCGCCTTCGAGGTAGCGCCGGCCGATGGAAGCTTCGACGCGGGTGGGGTTGCCGAAGGCGCTGAGGAATTCGTTGGAAGTCAGGCGGGTGAACCATTCGCCGTCCATGGCGTTGCGCTCGCGCAGCACGAACTGGCGGGCGAAGAGGGCGAGCACGGCGTCGCCGATCCAGGCTTGTTCACGTTCTTGGCGGAGTTCTTCGTCTTTGCGGCTCACGGGCGGAGCATGCACGGCGATCACGGGTGCGCCAGTCTTTCCATGCGTTCCCGCTCGATTCTTTGCCGGAGGCGGGATTCGGAATCGGAATCCCAATAGCCGGGCTGAAGCTCCATATAAACGGAGGAGTAGGGAAGGGCGGTGGGGGTGCGGATGACGAGGACGTCGAAGCTGCGGTTCGCGTCCTGCGTCAGGGTGATGAGCGATTGCTGGTCCAGTTCGGTCGTTTCATGGCCGTGCATGGAGTTTTTCACCGTGTTGCGGAAATGATCGATGCCGGGCGCGAAGTCGTTTTCGAGGGATCTGACTTCGCGGGTGACGTAGATGCGCGGGCGGACGTTTTCGGTCCGTTCCATGGCTTGCAGGACGTAATCGACGACTTCGGGGATTTCCTTGTTGGTGGTGACCTGACGCAGACCGTGGCGGTTCTGGGCGGGATAGGATGCTTCCGCGATGATGATCCAGTTGCGGTATCCGAGTTGCTGGACCTGGCGGTCGATGGCGCTTTGCCATTCGGGTTTCCCGGCTCCAGCGAGGGGAAATGCCGCGCATCCAAACGAGGCAACGACCAGTCCAAACAGGAGGAAGTTGCGGAAGTTCATAGGCGGGAAGTTAAGCCACTCGCGGCGCGACTGTCAACGGAGGTTGAGGAAAGGTGATGTCGCTTCGCCGCGATGGATCGTGGGACTGGAAACCCAGCCACTTTCCTTCCTTTTTATTGCGGCGGGACGCCGCAACCACCAGCCGTCGCTTACATCAGTTGCGCGCCCGCTTCGGCGAGTTCGGAGCGCTCGCCGCGGTTGAGGGCGACGTGGGCGACGAACGATTGTCCTTTGAGCCGGTTCCGGGTATAGACGAGGCCGTTGCTGCGGCTGTCCACGTAGGGGTTATCGATCTGCGCGGGGTCTCCGACGAGGACGAGTTTGGAATCCCGGGACATGCGGGTGACGATGGTTTTCGCTTCCTGCGGGGTGAGTTGCTGGGCTTCGTCGAGGATGAAGAAGCGGTTCGGGATCGAGCGGCCGCGGATGTAGCAGAGGGCTTCGATTTCGAGGATGCCCTGTTCCATCAGGCGTTCGTGGGGTTTGACGGTTTGCCCGATGCCGGGGGCGTCGGCCTTCTGCTGCTTGCGGCGCGGGCCGAGCGGGGTGTTCGGGCGCATGAGGAGCTCGAGGGCGTCATGGATGGGCTGGAGCCACGGGCGCATTTTTTCATCGAGCGAGCCGGGCAGGAAGCCGAGCTGGTCTCCCATGGCGACGACGGGGCGGCTGACGGTGATGCCGTTGTAGCGGCGGTTGAACATTTCGTGGAGACCGGCGGCGACGGCGACGAGGGTCTTGCCGGTGCCGGCGTGACCGTAGCAGGTGACGAGGGAAATGTCGGGGTTGAGGAGGGCGTCGATGAGGCAGCGCTGGCCGAGGTTGAGGGGCTTGAGCGCCTGACCATCGGGGATTTTGAGGACTTCCGGGATGTTGAGGCGGACGAAGCGGCCATCGGCGGCGAAGCGCGCGGGGATGGTTTGTTTTTCGCCGGAGCCTAGCAGGACGTATTCATTGACGGTGACGCCGATCCTGCGTTCCTCGAAAAGGATGAGCTCGCCGGTGCTGGCGAAGCGGTGAAGCTCGGTGGGATCGACGTCGATACGACGGACCTCGTAGTTGGAAACCTCGCGGGCATCGACTTTATCGTTGAGGTAGTCCTGGCAGTCGATGCCGACGGAGCGGGCCTTGAGCTGCATGTTGATGTCCTTGGTGACGAGGACGACGGGCGAGCTGTTATGTTGCCGGAGGAGGAGGCAGGCGGCGAGGATGCGGTGATCGACGCGCTCGCGGTCCGGGAAAACGCGGTGGAAGCGGTTGAGTTCCTCGGAGTTTTTCGGGCAGCTCGCGGGATCGTAGATGACGAGGCGGATGGTGCCGCCACCGGTGGTCTGCACGCCTTCGGTGACTTTTTTCGCACAGGAGAACATTTCCGTGAGCCTGCGGTGGACGCGGCGTGCGTTGGCTCCGCGTTCGCTTTGCTCGGATTTGAATTTGTCCAACTCGGATAGCACGTCCACGAGGATGCAGAGGTGGTTTTCCTTGAATCGCTCCAGCGCGGCGGGGTCGTGCAGGAGGACGTTGGTATCCAGAACGTAGTTTTTGACGATCTGGGATGGAGCTTTGAATCCGAAGTCCGTGGGTTTGGGGGCTTCGCCGTTCGCTCGTTTCCGTCGGATCGGGAAGGTGGTTTCTTCTTCGAAAAGGGCGGATTGAGCTTCTTCGGTGCGATGGCTCATCGATGGGTGGGTTGATGGGATGTTAGTGCGGGGAAAAAGAAGCGCCCGGCCGGCCCGCAACCGGTGAACGCACGATCATCTTCCGATGACGAATGACGAGTGGGTAGTATCAAGCGATACTAGCTAGACTCATGCCACGCGTTTAATCAATCCACAAATTTGTCACGCACGAGATCGATGAGCTCGGCGCGGCGGGGTTTTCCTAACGGTGAACGCGGAAATGTATCGAGAATCACAGGCTTCGCGAGCCGCAGCAGGCCGGGCGCGGAGGCGTGATAGCGGGCGAGAAAAATTTCGATTTCCTGAAGGGAAATGCGGTTTTCGAAGACGGGAACGAGAAGATTCCCGACGCGGGCGTCCGGCAGTGGGACGATGGTGAAATGTTCCGGAGAGAGTGTTCCTCCGGCGAGATGGAGGATTTTCCGGACGATTTCCTCGGGGTCGATCAGCTCGCCGAGCACCTTGACGAAGTGATCCGCACGGCCGATCGGGGAAATCGCACGGTTTTCCAACAGCACGCGGTCGGAGGTGACGTGCCAGTCGCCGGGGCGCGGGTGGAAAAGGCCATCGGTGAAGGTGCCGGTGAAAAGCGCGGGACCGGAAATGGCGAGGCGGCCATCGGCTTCGAGGCGGGTGTGCCAGATGGGTAAAACCGGGATGGGCGCGGGGGTGTAGGGACTTGCGAGGGTGGCGAGCGGCTGGGTGGCGATCTGGGAGCCGGCTTCGGTCATGCCGTAGCTGGCGAGCACCGGCCAGCCGAGGTTCCGCGCGGCCTGACCGATGGGGGTGTCCATTTTCCCGCCACCGACGACGATGGCGCGGAGCGTGGAGGGTGCACGGAGGTGGGCTTTGACGAGATCGTGAACCTGCGTGGGGACGAGCGAGGTGTGGGTGACACGGGATTTTTCCAGCCATTGCGCGAAGGCGGCGGGGTCCCAGCGCGGGGTGAAGGTGGCGAGGTGACAGCCTGCTTCAAAAGCGCGGGCGACGACGCCGAATCCGCCGACGTGATGGATCGGCAGGGCGAGTCCCCAGATGGAGTCTTCGGTGACTTCGAGGTGGCGATTGACGGCGGCGGCGGAGGTGAGGAGAGCGGTTTTGGAAAGAGCGATCCATTTCGGAACGCCGGTGCTGCCGGAGGTGCGGAAAAACACGTGGCCGCGCAGGTCGGTGGCGTGCGGAAAAGGCTCGCCGCTCCAGTTTTCCGGACTGTCCCAGAAGGCCGGATCGTTCAGGTAGGGAGGCCTTTCCAAGGCGTCCGGTTGATGGCGGTCAGGCATGTGGAATCGAGCTTCTATTTGGGATTGGACCCATTGCCAAAATATTTTGCCGGAATTGGAGCACGGACTTCAGTCCGTTTGGCATTGTCGGCCGGATTCTTTGGGGCGGACTGAAGTCCGCGCTCCCAGTGAAAGGCTGGATGCTCCGGGTCGGACTAAAGTCCGTGCTCCAATTTCCTTTCACTCTCAGTAGAGGCGGGACCATGGCAGGGTGTCGAGGAGGTCGTCGAAGCCGATGCCGGTGCCTTCCGGCGGGTGGAATTCCGGGGTCCACGGGCCGAGGGCTTCGGTCCATTCGTTTGGTTCGAAAAGATGGTGGGTTTGCAGGCCGCACAGGCCGACGAGGCCGGGGAATTGCAGGCCGAGCCGGGCGGCTTCCCACGCGGCGAACGCCTGCCCGACGGGGTGGTCCATGTAGCTCGTGAGGATGGCGCGCTGGCGGTTCCGGATCGCGGATTCACCGAGGAGGAAGGGTTCGTCGATGGCGGGCTTGATGACGATGAAGGCCGCCGAGGCGGAGAGCGGCGCGGCTTCGCGATCGACGGCGAGTTTCAGCTTCAGCTCTTTGGCGAGGGCGGACCAGCCGCTGTCGGAATAGGGCGTGGGGTCTTCGAGGAAATCGATGGCGTTTCGGGTGGTTTCACCGAGTGCTGAGACGAAGCTGCGGATGTCGTCCGGGGTTTGGGATTCGTTGAAATCCAGACGCCAGCGGAGGTGCGGAAATTCGGCGGCCATTTCGTCGAGCAGTTTCGCTTCGGATGCGGGGAGTCGTCCGAGCTTGAGCTTGATGGTGGAAAACCCGGCTTCCACGGTGAGGGCGACGTCTTTGACGGTGGCGGAGGCGAGCGTGGCGTGGCTCTGAGGGACTTCCATTTCCTCGAACAGCGAGTGGTCGAAGGCGCGGGCAGTGCGGTCGTACTCGGCGAGACGGATAGCGCGGCGGACGATCGGCCAACGGCGCGCGCCCTTGAGATCTTCGAGGCATTTTTCCAACGGTGGATCGCCCAGCTCGGGCCACGGGTGGATGCAGCCGAAGCCGCCGCCGATTTCGATGAGCGCGCCTTCGAAGGTGGTGCGGTTCGAAAGCGAATTGAGACGCCGCGGGCTTTTCAGCCGGTAGCGGGCGATCATCGGTTTGCGGGCTGGCTCGAGCATGGAGGAGGAATTAGAACCTCGAACATCGAACGCCCAACATCGAACGTCGAAGTGAAGAAAAATAAAGAAATTTTGAAAATCAACGCGTGATGCCGCGCTCCGAGTTTTCGATGAAGTCGAGCAGACGCCGGACGTGCGGGTTTTGTGCGGAAGCGTGTTCGCGGAACGAGGCGATGGCCTGGGCGAGATTCGCGTCCTTTTTGAAGAGCACCTTTTTGTAAGCGGTCTTGAGGTGCCGGATGTCGTCGTCGGTGAATCCGCGGCGTTGCAGGCCGATGAGGTTCAGGCCACGGGTTTCTCCCGGATTGCCGACGGCCATGGTGAAGGGCGGGATGTCCTGGGTGACGCGGGAGCAACCGCCGATGATCGAGTGCTCGCCGATCCGGCAGAATTGGTGGATGGCGGTGACGCCGGAAACGATGGCGTGGTCCTCGACAATGACGTGGCCGGCGAGCGCGACGCTGTTTGAAAGGATGATATGGTTCCCGAGCTGGCAGTCGTGGGCGACGTGCGAGTAGGAGAGAAAGTGATTGTTCGAGCCGATGCGCGTCGGTTCTTCGCCGAAGGTGCTGCGGTGGATGGTGACGTTCTCGCGGAAGACGTTGTTGTCCCCGATGACGAGGTAGGTCGGCTCGCCCTTGTATTTGAGGTCCTGGGTTTTCCCGCCGATGATGGAGAAGGGGAAAAACTCGTTGTTCCTGCCGATGGTGGTGATCCCTTCCATGACGACGTGGGAGTGCAGCACGCAGTCATCGCCGATTTCAACATCGTCACCGATGATGGAATAGGGGCCGATTCGGACATTGTGGCCGAGCCTGGCTTTGGGGGAAACGATGGCAGTCGAGTGGATCACGGACCCATCAGGCCGAAGAGTGAAGAAAATGACGAGTGCAAATTTATCGGAAAACGCTTCGCGAAACGGGGAGGAATGAATGGGCGAAATCGGAGCAATGCCGATTTGGTCACATTTTTATTTACATATCTTGAATTTCAGGCATGTTTCTGGTATTCCTCGCAGCCATGATGCGTGTGATCGAGATTCCGGGGGGAAGAACGATCGCATTCAAGCGCAGCCCGGCCGCGATGGGGGGATAATGATCAGGCGCGAGCTCATCGAAGGGTTCGCGCCTGACTTGTTTCCGGGTGACGTTCTTGCCCTGGATGATTTCAGAACGACGCGCCGAATTGCACGCCGAGCACGGTGGCGTCCCGGATCTCGCCGGTGCCACCGGGACGATGGATGAACTGGATGTCCGGCTGGATGTAGGCGGCGGAGGTGAGCTGGAAACGGTGGCCGATTTCCGCGACCAGTTCGTAATCCGGGCGGCTGGCTCCGGCGGCGATCTTCTCGTCTCCGTAGGCGTCGCTGAAGCGGCCGTAGGTGAGGAAAAACACGGTTTTGTCTTTTTCCCGGCCGGGGAAAAGTCCGGTGTAGTGCGCGCCAAGGGTGGACTGGATGGGGATGATGGCCACGTCGTCATAAGGCGTGTAGCCGAGGGTGGCGAAGAGCACGAGACCTTCCCCACTGCCGGGTGATTCGGCGAAAACCTGATAGTCCGCGTGGCCATAGTAGCGGGTGAAACTGCCGCGCGTTTGGTCGTTGTCGAAGCGGTCCATGTGGAAAAACGCGTTGTTCATCCCGATGTAGAAATGCGCCGGGCGGCCGTCGATTTCTGGGTTCCAGCCGAGCTGGGTGAAAAGCGAGAGGCCGTCGCTGCCGCGAAAAGCGAAGTCTACGCCCTGTTCCTCGCGGTCCCACATCAGGTCGGTGAGCTGGAACGCGCCGACCATGGCGTAAAATTCCTCGCTCGGCTGGTATTTCACGCGGGTGCCCCAGACGGGAAACGGATAGGAGGTCATCACTCCGTCGAAAAGTGCGGCGCGGATCTGGCCGTTCACGGCGTTGTTGAGAGAATAGCTGTAAAGGTAGGAGCCGACGAAATCGTCCGTGGCGGCCATGCGCCCGAGCTTCACGGAGAGTGTGTCATCGAGGAACTGCTTCTCCAGCGTGACGTTGTAGAGAAAGGCGTTCTGGCCGCCGACGTTTTGTTGCACGCTGTATTGCCCGCCCACGGCGCGGTCGATGCTGTTGCCGTGGCGATCGATGGCGGAAAGGGTGAACGTCGTGCCGTCCCAGCCGAGGAGGGTTTCGAGGTCGAAAGTGACGCCCGCGAAGATATCGCCCGAGTAGTCGGAGTCCTGCGAGTTTCCACCGGAAACATTGGTGGCGAAAATCCCGGAGTAGTGGAGGAAGGGCTTCACGCCGGAGTCTTCCCAGGCGTGGGCGAAAAGCGGGGCACCTGTGAGCAGTAGGGTGAGGAGAGGGGTTTTCATGAGGTTTATAAGATCGGTCGGATTGGCCGGATCGGTCAGATCAGTCGGATCGGGTTTTCTTCAGCAGAAACAGCGCGGCCGTCGTCACCAGCGTGCCCGCCACGATGGCGATCAGATAGGCCAGCCCGTGGGTGATGGCGTTCGGGATCGCGAGGACGAAGATGCCGCCGTGCGGGACCATCAGCTTGCAGCCGAGAAACATGGAGAGTCCGCCGGTGACGGCCGCTCCGGTGACGGCGGCGGGGATCACGCGTAGAGGATCGGCGGCGGCGTAAGGGATCGCGCCTTCGGTGACAAAGGAAATCCCGAGCACCGCCGTGGCCTTGCTGGCCTGCCTTTCATCGGCGGTGAAGCGGTTCTTGAAAAGCGAGGCCGCCAGCGCGAGGCCGAGCGGAGGGACCATGCCCGCAGCCATCACCGCAGCCATCGGCCCGTAAACCTGCGAGGTCACCAGCCCGACGCCGAAGGTGTAGGCGGCTTTGTTGATCGGCCCGCCCATGTCGAAGGCCATCATGCCGCCGAGGATGAGGCCGAGCAGGAGCGCGCTGCCGCCTTGCATCGAAAGCAGCCACGCGGAAACGCCGTCCATGATGCCTTTCACCGGCGGGCCGATCAGATAGATCATCGCCAGCCCGACCACCAGTGAGGAGATCAACGGCAGGATGAGGATCGGTTTCAGGCCCTCAAGCCCCTGCGGAAGTTTTAGCGACCGGTTCAGCCACAGGGTGAAATATCCGGCGAGGAAACCTGCGGCGATGCCCCCGAGAAAGCCCGCGCCGAGCGAGGTGGCGAGCGTCCCGCCGATCAGGCCGGGTGTTAGGCCCGGCCGATCCGCGATGGAAAAGGCGATGAACCCGGCGAAAACGGGCACGAACAGGGCGAAGGCGGAGTGCGAACCAATCTGCATCAGCGCCCAGCCGAGCGTGCCGGTTTTATCCCCCGCGTCGATGCCACCGATGGCGAAGGCGAGGGCGATCAGCAGGCCCCCGGCGACGACGAGAGGCAGCATGTGGGAAACTCCGGTCATCAGGTGCTTGTAGGCGCCCTTGCGCTCGGTTTTCGGCGAGGCTTTCGCTTCGGAAACGGCGGCGGACGGCGTGAGGGCGAGCGCCTGATGGATCAGCGCCTTGGCGTCATTGATGGCGGGCTTGGTGCCGGTCTGGAGCAGGCGTTTCCCGGCGAAGCGGGCGGTTTCCACATTCGCGTCAGCGGCGACGATCACGGCATCCGCCGCTGCGATTTCATCCGGCGTGATTTCGTTTTTCGCACCGACGGAGCCACGGGTTTCCACCTTGATCTGATAGCCGAGGGCGGCAGCTCCCTTGGAGAGAGCTTCCGCTGCCATGAAGGTGTGGGCGATGCCGGTCGGGCAGGAAGTGACGGCGACGAGAAACGGCGTGGCGGTCTTCGCGGGAGCTTCGGCTTTCTCCGCACGCGGCGCGAAGGCGTCCAGCACTTCGGCCGTGTGGCGGATGAGGTGTGGCCGGGTGACGACGGTGATGTTTTCCGCAGGCGCGGATTTTTCCCCGGTGACGAGCAGGGCCGGAGCGATGAGTTTCTGAAGGTCTTCCACAAAATCCAGCGCGAGGCCGCGCAATCCGGCTTCCGCTTCGAGCGCGGCGATGGCCATGCGCGTCAGCGGATCCTCGGCTGGATACTGGAAAAAAACGGATAGGGTTTTCATGGCGGACGACGGTTGGATTTTTTCAGAGCGGCTGGATGTGGATTTCGGGCAGCCGGGATTCGAGCGTGGCGCGGTCCGGCAGGGTGCGGGAGACGTCTTCGAGCGCGGCCCATGCGAAGACGCTGGCGAGGCGGGCGCGCTCGCTGAGCGGCAGCCCCGAAACTTCTCCGGCGAGATAACCGGCGAGTAACGAATCCCCGGCGCCGACGGTGCTCATCACTTTCACCGGCGGCGCGGAGGCCATGACGGCCTTTTCCGGGGAAAGGAAGAGCGCGCCCTCGCTGCCGAGTGAGAGGATGACGTGCGGCACCTTGGTGGCTTGCAGCTCGCGGGCGGCGGCGAGGCGGGAAGGGAAGTCCGGCAACGGACGGCCGAGCATTTCCGCGAGTTCATGCTCGTTCGGCTTTACGAGATCCGCACCGTTTTCGACGGCGATTTTCAGCGCTTCACCGCTGGTGTCCACGGCGATCCGTGCGCCACCGGCTTTGAGCAGGGCGAGGATTTCCTCGAAGAAATCGACGCGGAAGCCATCGGGCAGGCTGCCGGCGAGGACGAACCAACGGCCGGGTTTCACGAGGCTGCGCAGGGTTTTTTCGAAGCGTTGGATGTCCTCGAACGCCGGTTTCAGGCCGGGGAAATTGATGTCGGTGGTGGTGTGCACGCCGAGGTCCACGAGCTTGATGCCGGTGCGCGTTTCACCGGGGATGCGGGTGAAGGCATCGATGATGTTCCGGCGCTGGAACAGCTCGTCGAAGATCCGGGAATTTTCCGAACCGAGGAACCCGGCGGCGATACTAGGAATGTCGTACTGGCCGAGCATCGAGGAAACGTTGAGGCCCTTGCCGCCCGGCTGGCGGTGGTAGCGGTGGGTGCGATTCACCTTGCCGACGGCGAGATGATCGAGGAAGACCGTCTGGTCGATGGCCGGGTTGAAGGTGATGGTCACGATGTCCATGGCGGGGAAAAAATGGCGGGTTCAGGAGGAGGGGCGGAGCGCGCGGACGGCGCGGGCGTCGCGCTGAGTGAGCGCCCTTTCTGCGAGGGCGGTGAGCGTCTGGTGGTCTTCGCGGCGGAGCAGCGCCTTGATCTGCGGGACGAGGGCGGGCGGCATGCTGAGCTCGTCGATGCCGAGGCCGGTGAGGATGAGAGCGCCGAGCGGATCGGCGGCGAGTCCACCGCAGACGCCCACCCATTTTCCCTTGGCGTGGGCGGCCTTTACCGTGTCCCGGATCAAGCGCAGCACCGCCGGATGCAGGCTGTCCGCACGATGCGCGAGCAGCGGGTGGGTGCGGTCGATGGCGAGCGCGTATTGCGTGAGGTCGTTGGTGCCGATGGAGAAAAAGTCGGCGAGGTCCGCGAGTTCCTCCGCCATGGTCACGGCGGAAGGGACTTCGATCATGACACCGAGTTCCACCTTGTCCGCTCCCATTTCACGGCGGACTTTTTCCGTCATTTCCTTGGCACGGAGAAAATCGTTCGGCGTGGCGATCATCGGGAACATCAGGCGGATCGGCCCGTGTTCCGCAGCGCGGAAGATTGCGCGGAGCTGTGTGACTGCTAGATCGGGGCGGGCTTGGCTGAGGCGGAAGCCGCGCAGGCCGAGGAAGGAAAGATCGAGATCGCTGAGTCCCAGATACGAGACCGGTTTGTCGCCGCCGATGTCGAGCGTGCGGACGATCATCGGCATGCCTTCCAGTGCGAGGATCATTTCCTTCAGCGCCTGATATTGCTCCTCCTCGTCCGGGGCGTGGTTGCGGTCGAGAAACAGGAACTCGGTGCGCAGCAGGCCGACGCCTTCGGCCCCGGAAGCGATCACTGAGTGGGCTTCCTCGGTCTGGCCGATGTTCGCGACGATTTCCACGCGGTGACCGTCCCGCAGCATCGCGGGGGCGAAGCGGTTTTCCCAATCGAGGTTCCGCTGCTGGTTCACTTCCTGGATCGAGGCGGCGGCGGATTCGAGATCGGCGGCGGACGGCTGTAAAATCACGCGACCGGCGGAGGCGTCGAGAATCACGGTTTCGCCGATGGGAAGCGCCTCCAGTTTTTCGCCCATCGCGACGAGCATCGGGATGCCGAGCGAGCGGGAAACGATGGCGGCGTGGGCGTTCGGGCTGCCTTTTTTGAGGAGGATGCCGTGGATTTTATCCGCCTTGAGCTGCGCGGCTTGCGAGGGTTCGAGGTCTTCGGCGACGAGAATGACCGGCTCGGAAACGGAAGCGAGCGGATCGAGATCGATGCCGAGCAGGATGCGCTGCACGCGCTGGCCTACATCGCGGATATCGTGGGCGCGCTCGGCGAGGTGGGCGTCCGAGAGGGAGGAGATGTTTTCCGCGCGGTTGCGGATCGTGTTGTTCCATGCGGTGAGCGCGTCGTCGCCCTCGCGGATGCAGGCGAGGGCTTCGGCGGCGAGTTCGTGGTCGGAAACGAGCGAGGCGTGGGCCTCGAACAGTCCGCGCTGGACGGCGTTGAGTTTCCCTTCGGTGAGCGTGAGCAGTTGCCGCTTCGCGGTGTGGATGGCGTGCTTCAGCGCGGCGACTTCCGCCTCGGTATCGCCGACGGGGCGCTTGTGGCCGGTAAGCTCCGCCGTCTGCCACCGCCATGTCGGGGCGATGGCGAGACCGGGCGAGGCCATGGTGCCGGTGAGGGTTTCGAGCGTCTGGTTCTCGCCGGGGGTCCAGGTGGAGGTGAGCGGGGCGTGGGCTTCCTCTTCCTGCGGCTCGTTGTTGATTTCCTCCATCAGGGCGGCAAGCCGGGAGAGGGTGTCCGTCTCATCGTCTCCCCGGACGCGGATGCGGATGGAATCCCCGGCGGCGATGCCGAGGGAAAGGATGCGCGAAGGGCTGTCCGCTTCGACCTCGCGGCGTTTCACGACCAGCGTGATCTTGCCGGGGTAGTCCTGCACGGCGCGGGCGAATTTCCCGGCGGGACGGAGGTGGAAACCGCGTGGATTGGAAAATTTCACCTCCAGCTCGCTGCCTTCGAAGTCGTCATCAGCGGTGGTGGATTCTTCTTCGGCGCTTCCGGAAACGGCGGCGAGGATTTCCTCCGGATCGGTGGTGTGGGCGAGGCGTTGAGCGAGAGCTGCGTCCGAAACGATGCCGGTCAGTCGGCGCAGCAGGCCGATGTGTTCGTCGGATTTCGCGGCGATGCCGAAGACGAGGTGCGCGGTTTTCCCGTCCCCCCAATCCACGCCGCCGGGAACTTGTAAAACGGCGATGCGGGTCTGCAGGATGTGGTGCGAGTCCTGCGGGCGGCCGTGTGGAATGGCGAGGCCGTTGCCGAGGAAGGTCGTCGCCGTTTTTTCACGGGCGAGCATGCTTTCCACATACTCCGGCTGGATGGAGGCGCTGGAGAGCAGGATCTCTCCGACGGCGCGGATCGCGGCTTCTTTCGAAGCGGCCTCGGCTCCGAGCCGGACGTCGTGAACGGTCATGGCGAGCATGGTTTCTGAGTGGGTTTTCGGGTTTTGAAAAACGAGGGCGGCGGGTGACGTGAGGATTTATGTAAACGTTTACATAAAATATGTCAAACAAGATTCTTCAAAAAATTCGTCCGCGCATCCTGAAATGTCGAAAAATCTCAAAATTTTCTCGATGTTACGAAGATTTTTCCGAAAATGAACATGTCGAATTTCTCCGGGAAACCGCCTGGATTTCTGTAAACGATCTCATTTCATGGCTCATTCCATCAAAGATGTGGCTGAAAAAGCCGGGGTTTCCATCGCCACCGTTTCCCGCGTTCTGGCGGGGAAAGGCTACATCAGTGCGGAAGCGCGGGAACGGGTGGAAGCGGCGGTGAAGGCGCTGGGCTACAAGCCGAACCGCGTGGCGCGGAACCTGCGGGCGCGGAAATCCAAGGTGATCGGCCTGATTTTATCCGACATCCGGAACCCGTTTTTCAGCGAGATCAGCCGCGCGGTGGAGGAGGTGGCGATGCGCTCCGGCTACAGCGTGCTGATCTGCAACACGGATGAAGATCCGAAAAAGGAGGCGAAATTTCTCGATCTGATGAGCGAGGAAAAAGTCGCGGGCGTACTGCTCTCGCCGACGCGCACCGGGGTGAAGCACCTTCGCGAGTATCGGGAAACGGGGCCGCCGCTGGTGCTCTTCGACCGCAAGCTGCCGGAGTCCGGGCTGGATTCCGTGGTGATCGATAATTTCGACGCGGCGTTCAAGCTCACGCGCACGCTAATCGACGGAGGATTTCAAAGGATCGCCGGGATTTTCGGGGCGAAGAGTTACACGGCGGGCGAGCGGATTCGTGGGTTCCGTGCGGCCTTCGGCGACGAGGAAGGGAAAATCGCGGCGGTTTACCAGATTCCGGCGTTCGAGTCCGAGAGTGAAAAGGTGATCGCGGAAATCCTGAAGCTGGAGCCCGCGGTGGACGCCGTTTTGTGCAGCAGCGCGCTGATCGCCAGCGGAGCCTACAAGGCGCTGGTGCAGCGCGGGGTGAAGATGCCGGAGCGGATGGGCTTCGCCGCCTTCGACGACCCGACGTGGGCAAGCTTCGTGCGCCCGTCCGTCACGGTGATCCGCCAACCCGCCGTGGCGATCGGTCAGGCGGGTGCGGAGCTGTTGTTGAAGCGCATCGAGGACGAGGGCAGGCCGGTGACGGAGATTTGCCTGTTGGGTGAGCTGGTGGTGCGGGAGTCGCATGGGAGGGGTGGAGCGTCGACGTCCACGTCGGCTCTTCGCGGTGGGGGATAGGAGATTGAGGATGGGAAGAGCCGGTGTGAACACCAGCGCTCCATTCGGCATCCTGAGGAATGGAGCAGGATGATCTGGTGGTCGAAAATATCGATTGCTTCTTGCCAGTGATGGGTCTGGCTTATTTTTTTGCGTTCTGATACTTGCTTGCGAAATGCGTTTTCCCCCCCATTCGGTTTCTTATCCCTGGTCCCGGCGGCCGGGGTGGTTTTACGCGCTGGTGCGCTGGCCGTGGCGGGTGACGTTCTGGTTTACGATGCGTATCCGCCATTGCGGGCTGGAGCGTGTGGAGGATGCCGGGGGCGCGTTGTTGGCGGTGAGCCATTTGAGTCATTTGGATCCGGTGATCGTGAGCGCGTTGTTGCAGCGGAAGGTGAGCTGGGTTTCACGGAAGGAGTTTTTCCGGAACCGGTGGATGCGCCCGGTGCTGCAATATGGCGGGGCGTTTCAGGTGGACCGGCAGGGGAACGCGCTGCCGACGGTGCGCGAGGGGTTGAAACGGCTGGCCCGCGGGGAAATGGTGGGGATTTTCCCGGAGGGGGAAGTGGTGAGCGGGGCGGAGTCGATGTTTTACGGCGGGAGGATCAAGCGTGGGGTGTGCCTGCTTTCGGCGTATTCGGGGAAACCGATCGTGCCGGTGGTGGTGCTGGGATCGGACCGGCTGAGGGAGGTTGATCCGTGGCTGCCGGCGAAGCGTGGAAAGCTGTGGGTGTATTGCGGCGAGCCGATCCCGGCGATGGTTTCCGCGAAGGGGCGGATCGGGCGTGAGATGTTCGCGCGGGAGCTGGAGACGGCTTTCCGGCGTTTGTACGAGGAGGCGTGTGAGCATTTCCGCCTGCCGCCGGACATTGCGCCGGGGTCAGCAGAGGCGGATCATGTCCTTGATGAATTGGCCCCAGAGGAAAAACAGCCCGCGGCATGAGTAGGCGAAATGGCCGTCACCGGTCAGGCGGATGATGCCGCTGGCGAGGTTATGCTCCACCTGCTGGCGCATTTCCCGCTCGATGGATTGCTCGATTTCATCGGGATCGGGCATGCGCAGGAGATCGCTGGTGATCCGGGAGCGGCGCAGGTAGTTCCGGTGATCGGCGAGGATCTGGTGGAAGCAGTTTTTTTCGCAGGCGACGTGGTTCCACCGCACGTTCGGCGGGCAGCGGAGGGTGGGGGCGAAGGGGAAATTGGTGGTGCGCCAGGTTTTGCCGTTTTCGCAATACGAGGTGATGGAGACGAAGGCGAAGGCGACATCGCTTTGTTCGCAGAGGCAGACGGCGGCGACGGCGCGTTCTTCCGGATGCCAGAAGAGCCGGAAAAACTGCTGCATGCCCGCCCATTCCCAACCGCAATCCGAGACGTGCTCGAATCCGGCCTCTTCCATGGCGGCGGCGGCTTCGGTGGCATTCGGATAGTGCGCGGGGTTCGGGAGTTCCTTGTGGTTGAGCCGATTGTCGAGCGGCAGGCGCATCCGGCGGACGCGGGTGAGCAGCTCGACCCAGGGGAGCAAAAACCACAGCGCGATGCCGAAAACCCCGGCGATCACACTGCCGGTGATGAAGTAGAAAAAGAAGAAGCTGGCAGCGAGAAACGTCACGGCGCCCATCTTGCGCAACGCGTTCATGCGCGAAGTGCGCAGAGCGACCGCAAGGATCAGCAGGCCAACGACAAACAAGGTTTCACGCATGGGGAATCAACGGGCGGAAGGCACCCGCGAGGGGCGCATGAAATGGACATTCCACGCGCCACCGGAAGGTGCAAGGGAGGATTTTCACGAATCCGCGTAGGTTGAGTCAGCTCCAGGCCATGCGGAGCAGCTCGCGCAGGCGTTGCGGATCGGTGGAAGTGGTCTTGGCGACGAACCCGCGGGCGTGGGCGAAGTGGACGTCTTCGCAGAACTCAAGCTTGGTGAAATCGAGCCGCGGGTGGTCGTTGTGGCGGGAAAGCCCGAAGCCGGTGCCACGGCGATCCGGATAGACCATGCCGACGACGTTTTTCCCGGCGGGGTGTTTTTCAATGTAGCGTCCCAGGCCGGAGGATGGCTCTTCCGGCATCGGCTCGGTGCGCGGCATGAAAAGAACGGTGAAGGTTTCTCCGGATGTTTCGATGTTCCAGAACTCGGCGTTTTCCGCGATGAAATCGAGGCGTTGGCGGAGGGATTTCAGGTAGCTGAGCAGGTCCTCTCCGATCCAGCACATGATTTCCCACAGCGGTTCGCCGGGGGCGAGCCGGGTGGTGGAGGCGAAGCGGCGGAGCAGGGTGGTGTCGATGGGGGAGTTCAGCTTGAAGAGCGCGTCGCGCGGGATGCCGAGCCATTTCGCGGTCTCGATGGGGCCGCGCGTGTCGAACCATTCGGCGGGTTCCAGCCAATCGCAGAATTCCCGTGCGTCCTCGTAAACACCGAGGTCTTTCAGGACGAGACTCAGCGCGCAAAGCGGCTCGGAGTCCTTCGGAAACTGGTGGTGATCGAAATTTCCCCGTGCGGGTTCGTGTTCCCCGCCGACATCGACGACCGCCGTGGAAAGATCCGCCAAGTCCTCCGGCGTCGGCTCGCGGCGGACGATGGGTGCGCGGTGGACCGCCGCCAAGAGACAGCAGGCGAGGAATTCATCCTTATGCGAGCCGCCGGGATGGGTGAGGATTTGCGAATAGGTCATGCAGCGGAGAAAGGCAGCATGTCTCCGGGGAAACAAGCCGGAAGGGGGATGAGGGACCGGAAAATCCGACCTTGGATTTTTTCCGGTCCCTGGTAGATTTTCGGAATGCTGAAGGACCTCCCGCAGGTGCAAGCCCTCTCGGTTTCTCAAAAACTGGAGCTGGTGGACGAGATTTGGATGTCCATGGAAGATGATGCCGAAAATCTGGGCATTTCCGAAGAGGAGAAAATCATTCTCGATCAACGGTGGGCGGAATACCTGAGCGATCCATCATCCGCCCTGACTCTGGAACAGTTCAAAACGCGGCTGGGTGAGCTTCGGGCATGAAAGCGCTCCGGCTCCTGCCAGATATCCTGCATGACATTGCGGCTGCGGCCGAATGGTATGACGAGAATGGTTATGGGGGATTGGGTGAACGTTTCATCGACGTTTTTTACGGTTACGTTCCGAAAATCCAGCAGCACGGAGAGATTTACCGGGTGATTTATCGCGATTTCCGCAAAGTGCTGCTTCAGCCGTTTCCTTACATTCTGTATTACAGGCTCCACGAAGATACTTGGGTGATCGCGTTGGTCATCCACGCGGCCCGCGATCCGGGTGTTACGCGGAAATTGCTCAATCGGCGGCGGAGCCTTTGATTTGAATCCGTTTCCCGAAAAATCCGCCCGATTCGCCGCATTCGCGGTGCCCGAAATCCCTCGTTTCCGGCGATCCCGTCACGGGAAATCCACAATCGCGCCTTGTCAGGGCGGGAAAAACCGTGCATAGCCCCGCCCCCGCATTCGCCAAAGGTTCAATCCCGACCCTCATTTTACATGTCTCTGAAAATTCGAAATCTCGCCATCATTGCCCACGTTGACCACGGCAAGACCACTCTCGTGGACCAACTTCTGCAAGCCGGTGGCACCTATCGCGAAAACCAGGCGACGCAAGAACGCGCGATGGATTCGATGGATCTCGAAAAGGAAAAGGGTATCACCATCAAGGCGAAAAACACCTCCATCCACTGGGAAGGCTACACCATCAACATCGTGGACACTCCCGGCCACGCCGACTTCGGCGCCGAGGTGGAGCGCGTGATGAAAATGGTGGACGGCGTGCTGCTCGTGGTGGACGCCTTCGGCGGTCCGCAGGCGCAGACCCGCTTCGTGCTGCGCAAGGCGCTCGCGGAAGGCCTGAAGCCGATCGTCGTCATCAACAAAATCGACCGCCCGCTGGCCGATCCGATGAAGGTTCACGACCAGGTGCTCGAGCTTTTCCTCGATCTCGACGCAACGGAAGACCAGTTCAACGCTCCCTTCGCCTACGGCTCCGCCCGTGACGGCTATTTCATGGATCATCCGGACGACGAGAAAAAGGACTGCATCCCGCTTCTCAAGAAGATCGTCGAATTCATCCCCGAGCCGAAAGCCGATCCGGAAGCGCCGTTTTCCATGCTCGTTTCCAACATCGAATGGGACAACTTCGTCGGCCGCGTCGCCGTCGGTAAAGTCCTCGGTGGCAGCGTGAAAAAGGGCGACACCATCTGGCTCGTCCGCAAGGACGGCACCAAGAAGCAATCGAAGGTGATGAAAACCTTCAGCTACTCCGGCCTCGCCACCACCGATTCCGAAGGTTGCGGTGCGGGTGGCATCGTCGGCGTGGCCGCCGGTATCGATGACATCGACATCGGTGAAACCCTGGTCGGTTCGCCGGAGCTCGAAGCGCTGCCCTTCGTGGAAATCGATCCGCCGACCGTGCAAATGCAGTTTTCCATCAACGATGGCCCGCTGGCCGGCAAGGAAGGCAAGCACGTCACGTCCCGTGCCATCCGTGAGCGCCTGATGCACGAGCTGAAGACCAACATTTCCATCCAGGTCGAGGACACCGACCAGGCCGGCGTGTTCAACGTTTCCGCCCGTGGCGCGATGCAAATCGCCGTTCTCGTGGAAACCATGCGCCGCGAAGGTTTCGAAGTCTGCGTCTCCCGTCCGACCGTGATTTATCGCCGCGACGAAAACGGCAAGCTTCTCGAGCCGTTCGAGACCCTCTATGTCGAAGCTCCCGGCGACTACTCCCAAGGCATTCTCAAGAGCATTTCCAGCCGCAAGGGCCTGCTTGAAAACATGGACACCGAGGCTTCCGGCCGCGTGTTCATCCAGGCCGCCATCCCGACCCGCGGTTTGATCGGTTTCGAGACCGAGCTGGTGAACCTCACTTCCGGCCACGGCATCATGTCCCACCTTTTCAAGGAATACGCCGAACACGCCGGTGAAATCGTCACCCGCACCACCGGCACGCTCGTTTCCATGGATTCCGGCGCGGCGACGACCTACTCGCTGCAAGCGCTCGAAGATCGCGGCATCCTGTTCGTCGGCCCGAACGACGCCGTTTACGCGGGCATGCTCGTCGGTGAAAACCCGCGCGTCGGCGACCTGCCGGTGAACCCGGTGAAGGAAAAGCACCTCGATAACATGCGCTCTTCCGGCAAGGACAAGACTTCCAAGCTCACGCCGCCGATCCGCTTCTCGCTGGAGCGCGCCATCGAATACATCGATGCCGACGAACTGGTGGAAGCCACCCCGAAAAACATCCGCCTGCGCAAGCGCATCCTCGATGCCAACGCCCGCAAACGCGCGCAGAAAGTCGGTTCCGGTGCGGAAGACCGCAGCAATCGTGGTTGAGAGATAAGGGAACGGGGACAGACGCTCCTGTCCCCGCAATGTTTTTCGAGAAGAGCCGGTGTGAACACCGGCGCTCCTCCGATCATCTTTTCCGGCGCAGCAGGACGATGCCTCCGGCCAGCAGCGCGAGCAGGGCGCTGGAAGGTTCGGGCACGGGAATGAGCGTGCCCTGAAAGGCATAGTGGTGGAATTCCCCGGTGCCCGAGAGGTTGTTGGCGACGAGGGTGCCTTCGAGATTTCCGTAATTGAAGGTCACGTCGGCGTTCGGGGCGAGGACGCTGCCTTGCACGCTGATGCTTGCGATGTTGAGAGACGTGGCTTCGTAGAAGTTGTAGAGGACGCGCTGCTTGTCCGTCCCCGAGAGGTTGATGCCCATGTTTTTCCAGTCCACGGACGCTCCGGCCACATTGATGAGGACGGTGGAACCTTCCGGTGCGCTGATGCGGATGCCGTGCGAATTGCTGATGTCGCTGGCCTGAATAGTGAAGGTGTTCAGGTTCGGATCGGTGCCGGTGAAGACCAGGGTGCCGTATTCGTTGAGGAAGGAACCGGTGGCTTCAAGCTGGGAAAGGCTGGAGGAAAACGAGGTGAGTTGATTCCTGGCGGCGCTGAAATCGAGGTATTGGCCCTGGATGAGCGAGCCGTTGCGCACGTTGAAGCTTTGGCCCGCGTTCAGGGTGCCGCCGTAGATGACATCGCCCTCGAAGACCTGTCCGTTGCCGTAGGTGAGATTTCCCCCGACGACGAGCGAGTAGCCGCGGCTGCCGGCGGGCAGTTTGTCACCGATGCCGTAGTTCGAATAGTTCGCGTTGCCGCCGACGGCGACACGGCCTTCGGCGTCCGAGTTTTGCAGCGTGGCGTTTCCGAAAACCAGATAGTTGTAATCGGTGGCGACGCCCAGCGATTGGGCGGAGAGGTGGGAGGTCGACACGACGAAGGCGCATGCGACCCCGAACGATGCGAGCGACAAGCCCGCAAGGGTGCGTTTCATACGATGGGGGGTGGGGGGATGTGATTTCAGTCCTTGGGGGAAGGACGGAGGGGGGATGCCCGGGGGAGGCGAACGATCCATCGTCCATCGGGTTCCGTTTGTCCAAGGATTTTTCTCCGATCCATGTCACGCGATCGCGTGGGGGACGGTGCCGGATTTTACCGATCTATCACATTTATTGGAGGAAGAAATTCTCGAAATGGGAGGAACCGCGGATGAACTCGGATTGAAGGATCGTTGTGGAGTTTTTCTCCTCTTGTCAGTGATTTCAAATCTTCTCCCGAGCGGGGTTCGACATATGTTTTCGAAAATTGTTTTTTGGTTAGAAGTCACATCGGTTTTGACGAACGGTCATCTCTGGGCATGGTAGTGGCATGCCCGATCTGATTATCGTTTCGAACAGGCTCCCGGTTCGTATCCAGGCGAATGGCGAGGCCGAACGCACCGCCGGTGGTCTGGCCTCCGCTCTCGAGGGGGCCGGATTGGGAGATGGTTATCTGTGGGTGGGCTGGGGAGGAGCGACTTCGGAGGAAATCGATCATCCGCTGGACTATCAGGAAAAACTTTCTTCTATCGGTCTGCACCCGGTGTTTCTGGACGCGACGGAGGTGGAGGGTTATTACGACGGTTACGCGAATGCTACGCTATGGCCGCTGCTCCATTACATGATCGAGCGTGCGAGGTTCGAGCCGGAGTGGATGGGCTGGTACCGGATCGTGAACCAGAAATTCGCCGAGGTGATCGCACGGAAGGCGACGCAAGGGGCGCAGGTGTGGATTCACGATTATCATCTTTTCCTGCTGCCGCGCTTGCTTCGGCAACTCCGTCCCGACCTGAAGATCGGCTTTTTCCTGCACACGCCTTTCCCCGCGAGCGAGGTGTTCCGCGCGCTGCCGGACCGGAATGAAATTCTGGAAGGTTTGTTAGGAAGCGATCTGATCGGTTTTCATACGTATGGCTACCTGAGGCATTTCCGCTCGTCGCTGCTGCGAGTGCTGGGACTTGAGGGCGAGCCGGACGGGGTGTTGCAGGATAACCGGCTGGTGAAATTCGGCGTCTATCCGATCGGCCACAATCGCTCCGGTTTCATCGAGGCGATGGAAAGCCCGAGGTTCGCGGAAGCGCTGGAGGGATACGGGGAGAAGCTCGTCGGCGAGCACATGGTATTGAATGTCGAACGGCTCGATTACACCAAGGGAGTTCCGCAGAAGCTGGAAGCGATCCGGAAGTTCCTGCATGAAAATCCGGATTGGCGGAGGAAAATCCACTTCGTGCTTGTCGCCGTGCCATCGAGGACCGGAGTGCGGGAATACGATGAACTGACGGAACGCGTGCAGCGGGAAGTCGGCGCGATCAATGGCGAGTTCGGCGTGATCGGTCATTCGCCGGTGCAGTTTTTGCATCGTGGATTTCCTCTCGATGAACTGGCGGCGTTGTATGCGCGGGCGGACGTTTGCCTGGTCACGCCGATCGTGGATGGGATGAATCTGGTGGCGAAGGAATACATCGATTGCAAACGCGAGGAATTCGGAGCCCATCCGGGCGTGCTGATCCTCAGCGAATTCGCGGGTGCGGCGCAGGAAATGTCGCAGGCGCTTCAGGTGAATCCGCACGATACCGATGGCGTGGCGCGGGCCCTCAAGGAAGCCTTGCAGATGTCCGATACGGAAAAGCGCCGCCGGGTGGAAGCGATGCAGAGCCGTCTGGCACGTAACGATGCCCGGGCCTGGGCGAAGCGTTTTCTTGCCGATCTCGATCAGACGAGCACGGTGGAGGATCACTCGGTGTCCCGGTCGTTCGAAGATCTTCTTCCGCTCGTAAACCGGGAAATTCACAAGGGCGGCCCGGTGGCGGTTTTTCTGGATTACGACGGGACATTGCGCGGGTTCACGGAGCGTCCGGAAGACGCGGTGCCGGATGAGGACCTGATCGCACTGTTGAGTAAATTCGGCACGCATCCGGCGATTCGTCTCGCGGTCATCAGCGGTCGCCCGGTGGATTTCCTGGAAAAACATTTCGGGAAGATCCCGGTCGATCTCATCGCCGAGCACGGCTACCGCTGGAAAATCCGTGGCCTGACGGATGGGTGGGAACTGGTCGATCCGAGGGTGGATAATTCGTGGAAGGAAGTGGTGCTGCCCCATCTGGAATGGGCGGTGACGCTCACGCCGGGAACGGAAGTGGAGGTGAAGCACTCGGCCATCGTCTGGCATTACCGCCGTGCCGATCCGGAGTTCGGCCTGTGGAGGGCAAAGGGTCTTCTATCGGAATTGACCTCGATCACCGCGAATCTGCCCGTGTCCGTGCACCATGGAAAGAAGATCGTCGAGGTTGCCAGCCAGATGGTGAACAAGGGTGTGGCCGTCGATCGGTTGATCCGTCATTGGCAACCGCGCATGGCCTTCGCCGCAGGCGACGATCAGACGGACGAAACGATGTTCGCGCTGAAACCCGAGGGGCTCGAGGAGGCGTTCCTCACGCTCAAGGTGGGGCCGGGTTCCTCGCGAGCGGACTACCGGACGACGGTGGGTGGTTTGCGCCGCCTGCTGGAAGACTTGGCCCGCGATCTGCCAACCTCAACGGCCCAATGATTGAGCTTTTGAGATTGCGTTGTTTCTTCGTCCGGGGAACCGATGAAGAATGATTTGAATGTGAGTGCGGTTATGGAATATCTATCAATTGCCAGGCCGATTTAGGAGTTATTGATTCGGGATATAATCCGTTACGCGGAACCAATCGAAATCCGCATGGCCGGTGGAGGCGCTTCCCGGTTCGGCGGTGGCGAAAACGCCAATTTTGGCACCCACCCAGCCCAGATTCGTGGTGCGGAAATCCCTGTCGATGGCCTGGAAGTTTTCACCGTCTTCACTCCATTCGAAGCGGCACCTTGCCTCCGTATCCACGGAGACACGCAGGAAAACGGTATTTCCTTTTGGCTGGGCCGAGGCGTTTACCACTTCCTCTTTGTCGGCTCTGCTACGGAATGTAACCAGTTCCAGCTGCGTCTTGCCTCCTGTTTTGCGCAAACCGAGCCACGCGTAATTGCGTCCGAATACCGTCAGACCCGCCACTTCTCCTTCGGTTTTCGGAGAGAAATGGAGAACCGTGGTGGCGGTGAATGACGGCGCGGGGAATTTTTGCAGCAGAATGTTCGGCGCGGTCCAACGGACATTGGGCTCGGCCAAGGGAATGCTGTTCAAACGCAGCGAGCCCTTCTTTGCCTTGAGATCCCACCAATCGGTAATGAAATTCGCCTCCCATTGCCATTGGAGACCGAGCGTGGGTTCGTCGAATTCATCCGTAGTCGCGGGCACGGCGATCGGTTGCACGGGAAGATCGGGCTTTTTATGGGTAAGGAACGGCTCGCCTTTCCCGTCGTTGTCGGGATCATTTCCCATCACAGGCCATCCAGCCTCTGTCCATTTGATCGGCTGAAGGTGGGTGACCCGCCCCCAGGCTCCCAGTTTCTGGAAATGAAGGAACCAGTCTTCTCCCTTGGGAGTATCCAGCCAGGCTCCTTGGTGAGGCCCATTGACATGCGTGGTGCCTTGCTCCAGAACGATCCGTCCTTCATAAGGTCCCCAGATATTGCGTGAACGGGCCACGGCCTGATAACCGCTCCCGACTCCTCCACCCGGCGCGAACACCCAATACCAGCCGTCTCGCTTGTAAAGCTTGGGACCTTCAAGAGTGGACCATCTCATTTCGCGGCCCTGAATGATGACTTTACCTTCACCGATCAGCTTGGTGCCGTCCGGACTCATCTCATGGAGTGTCAGCTTGTTGGCTCCCTTTACCCGGCTGCCCGCCCATGCATTGACCAGATAAGCCTTGCCGTCATCATCCCAGAGGGGACAGGTGTCGATGTAGCCGGGGCCTTCCTTGATGAGCAAGGGCTCGGTCCACTTTCCGCGAGGATCTTTTGTGGAAACCATGTAAATGCCAAAATCAGGGTCACCGTAGAAAATGAAAAAGGTTCCATCGTGATAACGAATGGACGGAGCGTAAACGCCGAGGCCGTGCAGCACTTTTTGATAAGTTTCCTTGGGAGGGATCACCGGCAGTGCGTGATTGATGATCGTCCAGTTGATCATGTCCTTCGAATGAAGAATGGGGAGGCCGGGAGCATGATTGAAGCTGGATGCCGTCATGTAGTAATCATCCCCCACACGGATGGCATCCGGGTCGGAGTAGTCCGCATAAAGCACCGGGTTTTTATATGTTCCATCTCCCTGATCGGCTACCCATGGTCCTTGTAAATCAGGTGATCCATGTAGAGAACTTGCGGAAAGTATTAGATAGGAAAGAGCTATTATTTTTCTGAAACGAAGTCTGATGGCTGGATTCATAAAAGAAGGAGATGAGAGATGAAAATCTTTTGGTTTCGATCGCTACTACCGTAATTTTGGCTTTCTTTCATTAAAAATGAGATTTCAGGTTTTATAAGGAAGTGCATTGAAGCGAAAAAACCAGTCGTCCTCGCTAAAGAATTTAGTTAGATCGCCGGTGGGTTAAAGGCAGAATGTTTCTTTTGAAACGAGTTTAATTTAACGTATCGGTGACAAATTTTCAGGATACCCCATTTTGCGGATTTTTTTTGTGCATTTGCGGCAATAGGTGCAGGTTGACGCAATCTTATCGATCGATTCGATTGTTTTCAGCTCATGAATTCACAAGACGATTACCACTTCGCGATCATTGGCAATGGAAGGACCTGCGCCTTGATCGATGCCCATGCCTCGATCATTTTCGGCTGCATGCCGGATTTCGATTCCGGGACGGTGTTCGCATCGTTGCTGGACCGGCAAAAGGGCGGCTCTTTCGGCATCCGGATGGTGGATGGCGAGTCGGTTTCCCAGCGTTATGAAGCGAACACGGGGATTCTCGTCACCACGTTTCGCGGGGAGAGAGGGGCTTTCGAGGTGATCGATTTCATGCCGCGCTATACGAATGACGAGAGGATCAACAACGACATAGACGTTTCTTCGGACATCGTGCGGGTGCTCAATCCGCTGTCCGGGGAGCCGCAGGTGGTGGTGGATTACGATCCGCGCCTGGAATACGGTCGTTTTCCCACGGCTTCCTTTCCGTTCGGAAAGGGGCGGGTGAAGTCCACGACCTCGGGCGATCTCACTCCGGGTCACACCGTTTACGAATCCTGTTATCTTTACTCGGATCTGCCGGAGGAGGTCATTTTGCGAAAGTCGCCTTTCGTTCTAACGAAAAGGAAGTTTCTTCTTCTGAGCTACAACGACAAGGTGATGGAGCCATCGCCCGACGGGGTGGAGCTGATGCTTCAGCGCACCCGAGCCTATTGGCTGGTGTGGGCGGCGCGCACCCGGAAGTGCGATCGCTACAATGAGTATATCCTGCGCAGCGCGATCACGCTCAAGATGCTGCAATTTTCCCCGACGGGAGCGTTGATCGCCGCGGCTACGACATCCTTGCCGGAAACCATCGGGGAGGAGAGAAACTGGGATTATCGTTTCTGCTGGATTCGTGACGGCTCGATGACGGCGGATGTGCTGCGGCGCATCGGCCACCCGGACATGGCGAACCGATTCATCGCGTGGATGCTGCGAACGGTGCCTTCCAAGGACGATTCGTTGCAGATCATGTATGGCATCCGCGGCGAAAAAACGCTGACGGAGGAAACGCTGGATCACCTGGATGGGTACCTGGGTTCCAGGCCGGTGCGCATCGGCAATGCGGCGTATCACCAGCGCCAGCACGATATTTACGGAATCCTGATGGAACTGATCTGGCAGGACCTCGCTCAGCGGAATCCGGAAGACCATCACGTGGCTCCGGAAACACTGGACCGGCTGTGGACCCGGGTGCGCTCCATCGTCAAGACGGTGGAGGAGCACTGGGAAAAACCGGACCGGGGCATCTGGGAGATCCGGGGGGAAGAGCGGCATTTCGTGTTTTCCAAGGTCCTGTGCTGGGTGGCGGTGGATCGTGCCATCCGCATCGCCGAGCTGTTGCAGAAACCCGAATGGGCGGCGGGTCATGCGCCCCTGCGGGAAAAAATCCACTCCGATGTGCTGGCTCGTGGCTGGAACGAGAAGAAGCAGGCGTTCACCCAGGTTTACGGCGGTTCCGATCTGGATTCCGCCAATCTGCTGATGGCCGAATACGGTTTCATCGATGGCCTCGATCCTCGCTTCGTCTCGACGGTGGACCGCAGCGACGCGGAGCTTTGCCGGGACGGGCTGATGTACCGCTATCGGAACAAGGACGACTTCGGCGAGCCGAGCAGCGCGTTCACCGTGTGTTCGTTCTGGATGGTCAAGGCACTGGCGATCAGCGGTCGGCGGGCACAGGCGCGCGAACGTTTCGAAAAACTGCTCTCTTACGCGAATCTCCACGGGCTGTATGGCGAGGATCTCGATTTCGTCACGAAGCGTCATCTGGGGAATTTCCCGCAGGCATACAGCCATCTCGCTCTCATCAACTGCGCTCTGGAACTCGCCCGTGAAGCGGACAATCCGTTCATTCAGGTGTGAGGGGACACTTGCCTTGTTTCACTCTGCGATGCGGAAACCGAGATCGGGACGGCGGATGGAGCGGTCGGTGGCGGGGGAGGCGGTCCATTCGGCGCGCAGGCCGGGGGGAAGTTCCGGCTTGGCGGTCGTGAGTTCTTCCTGGGTGGGCAGGCGGGATTTTTTCCAGCGTGCATAGGCGTAGGCGTCCCACCAGTCGATGCCGGTGACGGGTTGGTCGCGGAGCGGGCTGTGCGGTGTGTTTTTCAGCTCGGCGGCGATTGCGTGCCAACCGTTCGGCAGGTGATCGCGTTTGGTTTCGGGTTGCTCGGGGTGATCGAAAAGCGCCTGGTCGCCGTCCTTGGCGAGGATTTGGAGAATTTCGAGGAAATCGCGGTATTGGCCGTGGGTGACGGGGTGGCCTTGTAGAGTGGCGGAAGGGAGAACGATGGGTGGAGGAAGGATGATAGGCTGGGGTTTTTCCGGCAGGTGCTTCCAGCCGTAGTGGCCGAGAAAGGCGAGTCCGGTGAGGGAGAGCAGGCCGAGGGCGGCGAAAAACCCGCGGCGGAGGTGGAGGAATTTTTTGTGCGAAGCGCCGGAACCGCCGAGTTGGGTGGAAATTTCCTGACAGGTGGTGAGGACCTGGTCCCAGCCGATGGGCGCTTCGAGGCCTTCGCCGCGCATCCAGCCGAGGAGGGTGAGGACGCGATTGGTGCCGGGCCAGTCGCGGGCGAGGAGGTCGCGTAGGGCGTCGCCGAGATGGGTGATGTCGCGGATGGATTGCGAAGGGTCGCGAGGGCCGGGAATGGCGAGGTTTTTCAGGCGGATGATGCCGGAGCGTTCGAGATGGATGTCGCTCAGGGTGAGGTGGGTGGTGGAGAGGCCGGCGGCTTCGAGATGGAGGTAGGCTTCGGCGAGCTGCCGGAGGATTTTGACGAGATCGCGTGCTTGAAGGGTCTCGCCGGAAAGCTGGAGGCGGGTGAGGGAACGGCCGGGGAGGAGTTCGTAGACGCGGTAGGTGAGGCCGGGGGTGTCCACGGCTTCGAGGATGGCGCCGATTTTCGGGAAATCGACGGCGGCCATGGCGCGGGCGCGGTCGAGGAAGGCGGCGTGATGGCCTGGATCGGTGAGTTCGTCGAGGAGCGCGAAGCGGCCGAGGGAGGTTTGCTCGGCCAGCCAGGTGCGTTTTTCCGGGGTTTCGCCGATCGGTTCCTTGAGCTGGTAATCGCCGAGCGTGCGGTCCATCTGGGTTTTTGGGTTTTAGTGCCGGTGGGGACACCGGTGGTCCGTCAGTAGTCGGGTGGCGCGGAGGGCAGGGGGGGCAGCACGGATGGGTTGTTCGGATCGAAATCCGGCGGCGGCTGGTCCATGAAGTCGGGGAATTGCGCCGCGCTCTGGGAAACCGGGGCGCGTGGGATGCGGGCGGCGAGGTCGCGCGGCCATGCCTGCACGTCGAGGACTTCACCTTTGTAGAGGAGGGAAACGACCTGGCCGTAGTATTTCTGTTGGCCGAAGAGGTGGGAGCTGGCCGGGTCGAGCGATGGGATGGTGTAGTTCAGGCGCAGGTTTTCCTCACCACCGGCCCAATCGAAGGGGAGGGAGACCCATTGCTGGGAGACCCAGGATTTGTCTTCGAGCTGGACGATTTCACCCCGGTTGGTGCGGTTGAAGAAAATCACGGAGACCTCGATTTCGTTCACGTCCACTTCTTCGGCGGGGGCTTTCTGGACGGGCACGGTGAGGATGGCGCGCTCGTTGCCTTCGCGGGAGGTGTCCTTGAAAATCCGGACACGACCGAGGGAGATTTTACCGAGCCAGTCGGTCGGTTGCTCGAAGCCGTCGCGGAGTTTGCCGGCGGCCATTTCATAGAGCGAACCGGCTCCGGCGATGCCTTTTTCGAAGACTTTTTGATAGTATTCGGAGGCTTTGTCGAAGACGCCCATCTGTTCGTGGACAAGCCCGAGTTCGTAAAGGACGGTGGCGTCGTCGGGGGATTGGGAGAGGGCTTCCTCAAGCTTGACGATGGCGGCGTCCATGTCACCGGCGACGCGGGCTTTCCGACCGTCGCGAACGAGGACTTCCGACCGGGGATCTTCGATTTTCGGGGTTTCGACGGGAGTCGGCTGGACGATCGGTTCGGCGGGAGGCGTGTAGGGGGCGGCAGGCGGGCGGACGCTGACGGCGGCTTTTTCGATTTCTTCCTGGGTCGGGGGCAGGCGCACGGCGACGAGCTTGGGGACTTCCTTTTCGACGATGCGGACTTGTTTGGAGTCCTCGAAGCGTTGCGAGAGGGCCATCCCGGCGATGAGGAGTTGGGTAAAGGCGGTCGCGCCCAGCGCCCAGCAGGCGATGGGGAAAATGGGCAGCCGCGCCGGGATGACCGGCGGATGGGTTTGCTCGGTGGCCATAGGGGAAGATGAACAGCGATGGGGCGGGGCCGGAAGGATTTTTTATGGGTCCTATAGGGCCTATAGGTCTTATAAGCCTTATAGGGCCTATAGTTTCAGAATGAAGCAGGCTCCATGAGCGAGTGGCTCATAGCTGAGGCTGCCGCCGATTTGCCGGGCGAGCCTCCGGGAAAGGGCGAGGCCGAGGCCGACTCCGGGGGCGCTTTCGGCGGCGGCGCGGGCGGATTTATGGAAGGCGCGGAAAATGCGGCGGCGTTCGGCGGGCGGGATGCCGGGGCCGTGATCGCAGACACGGATTTCGGTGGATTTTTTGCTTTGGGAAACACCGAGGGTGACGATGGGCGGGGTGCTGCCGGTGGCGTATTTGGCGGCGTTGTCGATGAGGTTGAAAAGGATGTGCTCGACGGCGGCGGTGTCCGCTTTCAGGGGAAAGTCGGCGTTTTGGAGATCCATTTCCAGACTGAGACCGGCGGCGGCAAGGCGGGTCTGGAAGCGGTCGCGGAGCGGCTCCAGCAAGGCGGCGACGGTGGTTTCGGTGATGACGGAGCGGGCGCTGCCGCGCTCGATGCGGGAGAAGGCGAGGACGTTCTCGACGAGATGGGCGAGGCGGTCGGCTTCGCGGGAGAGGACGCGGAGGTAGGAGCCGCGTTTTTCTTCTCGGACGGCGCCGGATTCGAGCATGTCCGAGTAGAGTCGGAAGGTGGTGAGGGGAGTGCGGAGCTCGTGGGTGACGGCGGAGACGAAGGAGGCGCGGCGTTCGCTGAGGCGGACGATGCCCCGGACGAGCAGACCGGTGGTGGCGATGGCGAAAAGGGCGGCGAACCAGCCGATGGCGAGGGAAACGCGGGTGGTGTGGGGGAGGTCGGAAAAAGAGACACGGACAGGAATGCCCGCGTTCCTCAGGTCGAGACGGAGCGGGAAGGAAGCGAGGACGAAGCTGTCGCTGACGTGGATCGCGGGGGAAAGGGTGGCGCTGGCGAGGAGATCCCGGGTTTCGGCGAGGAGGAGGTTTTGCAGGGCTTTTACGTCGATCCACGCGCCTTCGAAATGCGACGGTTGTCCGTCGAAAATGGGGCGGATGAGGAATAGGGCGTCATCGGCCCAGGCGACGCGAATGGGGCCGGTTTGGGGGGGAATTTCCGAGGGCGAGGGTGCGTCGTCCAAGATGGAGGCATCCGCGACTTCGGCAGCGATGGGCGGTGAGGAGGCTTCGGCCGCGGGAACGGGTTCGGCTTTGGGGGCTGGGCGGGAGAGTTTTTTGGGGATGGAAGAATAGGAGGATTGCTGGGCGCGTTGCAGGGTCTCCTCGACGGCTCTGCTGCGATTGATTTTTTCGGCGTAGTTGGCGGTGGCCTCGTCTCTGGAAAGGTAGGCGTTTTCCCGTTTTTGAGCGGTATCGGTCTTTGGGGGCTCGGGTATCGGTGACGGGGTGACGGGTGCGGGAGGACGGGAAATCGAACGCCGGGTGGAGGGTGGGAGTTTTTGTTCCAGCTCGGATTGGAAAGCGGGGGAGGAACTGGTGAGGCGGCTGTTTTTGATTTCGAAGCGAGTCCGGATGGGCAGGCGGGTGCCGGAGTCGCCGGGAGCGCGTTGGCTTTCTTCTAATAAAAGCGAGGCACCGAGGCTGTCCATGCGCCAGAGGGCGAGGCGCATGCGTTCCTGTTGGTCGGCGCGGGACTGGACTTGCAGACGGTGCGTTTCGCTGTGGAGGACGCTGCGGGTGAGCCAGATCATGGCTCCGAAAACGAGCACGGCACAAAGGCCGAGGGCGCTCCAGATCCATAGGCCGCGCGAGGGTTTCATGCGTTTTCCTCCTGAATCCGGTAGCCCTTGCCACGGATGGTGGCGAGGAATCGCTGGTCGCGGTCCCGCAGTTTGGTGCGCAGGTGCATGATGTGCATGTCGATGGTGCGGGTCTCGGTGCGGGTGGGATCGAGCTGCCAGAGCTGGCGCAGGATTTCCTCGCGGGAAACGACGCGGCCATTGGTGTCCATGAGGTAGCGCAGGAGCTCGGCTTCTTTTTCGGAGAGTTCTTCCGAGGTGCCATCGGCGAAAATGACGCTGCGTTTCTGGAAATCCACGTTGCCGCCGGGGATGCGGCGGGTATCGGAGGGGGCCGTGCGTTCGCAGGTGCGGCGCAGCACGGCATCGACGCGGGCGAGGAGTTCCTTCATGCTGAAGGGTTTCACGACGTAATCGTCCGCGCCGATGGTGAGGCCGCGGACGCGATCGTTTTCCTCGCCGCGAGCGGAAAGGATGATGACGGCCTGGCCGGGGCGTTTGCGCTTGATGGCCTGCAGGATCTCGAATCCGGACGGACCGGGGAGGACGAGGTCGAGCAGGAGCAGGCGGTAGTTCGCCTTTAGAGCGAGGTCCATCCCGCTGTGGCCGTCGGAGGCTTCGAGTGTGGCGTAGCCGGCGTATTCGAGCACATCGACGACGCCCTGGCGGATGGAGGAGTCGTCTTCGATGACGAGGATGGGGGTCACGGGGTGGGGTTAAGAGTTATTTGTTAAAGGTTATAATCCGGGGATTTTAGCGCTCTTTGTGGCTGGGTGAAATATGGGTGGGAAGGTTTAACCACAAAGAGCGCAAAGAGTACAAAAAAGAGAAGATCTCAGTTTTTGAAGGTGTAGCCTTTTTTGGCGGCTTGGTCACGGGTGGTTTCGACGAGGACTTCGTCGAGGGTTTTGGTGTCGCTTTTGGCCTGGGATTTGCGGGCTTCGGCGATGAAGGCGTCGCGTTGGCGGCTGAGGTCGGCGATTTGTTTCTGGATGGAGACGCGTTCGGTTTCGGTTTTTTCGATGAAAGCGGCGCGTTCTTCCGGTTTGAGGGAGCGCATGGCTTCGGGGAGTTCTTCGGCTTTGAGTTTGGAGGGGTCGATTTTCTTTTCTCTGACGGCATCGACGAGATCCCACGAGGTGTTCGAGTAATTCTTGCTGGCTTTGGCAACGGCGCGCTCGACCTTGGCGGCTGGGGCGCTGGAGGTGACGGCGGATTCGTCGGCGTAGGCTTGTTTGGCGTAGCCTTCGGCGCGGGCGGTGCCGTAGCCGAGGTAGGTTTTGTTCAACTGGATGCCGAGGTCGGCGATTTGTTGGTCCTGCGGTGCGGGGATGTGGACGACGGCGCGGTCCTGATCGATGACGAGATATTTTCCTTCGGCGAGGGCGGCTCCGTCGTGCCAGGAGCCATTGATGCCTGCCTGACGGCCGCCGCAGTGGATGGTGTTGACGACGATGCCTTTGGCGATGGCGTCCTTGCAGGCCTGGCGGGCATCGACGGGGCCTTGGGTGAAGGGCTCGTTACCGGCGATGAAGATGACTTTGTAGGTTTGGCCGGAGGGGTCCCAGGCGAGGTCGCCGAGGGCGCGCTGGATGACGGCACCGCAGTATTCCTCGCCGCCGTAGGTTTTCAGGGCGAAGAGTTGCTTGCTGAGTTCGTCGAGGTCGCGGGTGAGGGGCTGGACCTGGCGGATGTAGTGGTTGGCGATGCTGAGGCCGGAGTTTCCATATTCGTAGAGGGCGACTTCGACGTAGGGTGTTTCGCCGTCGCGTTTCGCTTCGGTGAAGGTGTTGACGACTTTCCAGAGCTGGGTGCGGGCTTGGTCGATGAGGCCGTCCATGCTGCTGGAGGTGTCGAGCAGAAGGGCGATCTGGATTTTGTTTTGAGCGGGTGGCGGATCGACGGGCGGCTGGGTGGCGAATGCCTGTGAAACCAGAAGCGCGGCGGTGGCGAGGATGGTGTGGAGTGTTTTCATAACACCCGGTTTTACGATGGAGAGGGGGCGGCGTCCGTAAAGGGTGTGTAAATTCGGGGGAAGTGAAGAGCCGGTGGGGCCACCGGTGCTCCATTATTTCTTCACCTCCCACGCGGTGAGCCACTCTTGGCCGGTGCGCTGGAAGCCGAGGTCTAGCAGGCGTTTTTCGAGGTCGGGGAAATGGGCGGCTCCGTAGAAGATGCCGAGGTGGCGTTTTCCTTGGGAGATCTGGGTTTGCAGGACCTCGATACAGTGGGCGTTGCGGTCGGAAATGATGACGTTTTCACCGGTGAAGCCGGCGATCTGGTCTTCGGCGGCACCGAGGGTTTTCATGAACTCGCGTTTGGCGAGATCGGGGTTTTTGGTGAGGATGGCGCGGGTGAGACGGATGGAGTTCGGCTGGGGCGTGTTTTGCTGATTGAGGGCGCTGAGGAGGAAAAAGGTGATGACGGATTCCTTGCGCTCGGATTGACGGGCTTCGAATTGAGCGAGGGTGAGGTCGGCGTGGACGAAGTTGGTGGCGCGGTAGTCGATGCCGTGGGTCGTATCGGCCTGGCTGGTGAGTTGGAGCATCCGGCAGGCGCCGTTGTAGAGGGAGTGCAGGCCGTCGAGTTTACCGGGCGGGGAAGGTTCGGAGGTGGGGGAAGTATTCTGAGCGGCCAAGCGGGCGGCGATGTTTTCTCCGCCGATCATTTCGTAAAGCAGGGCGTCGTAACGGGCGAAACGTTGATTGAGAGCGGCGTAATAGGCGGCATCCGCGATGTGGATGGCTCCGATGCCATCGACGGTGACACCGTTTTTCTGATAGCGCGTGATGGCCGTCTGGAGCCTGACGTGGGTGGCGTCTTCCTCTACGCGGACGAAATCACCCGCCTGAAGCGGCAGGACGCTCAGGGCGAAGGCTGCGGCGAGGCGGAGGAAGCGGGACAGGTGCATGGAATCGCTTTACCCGCGAATGAAGAAAAACGACAGGGAGAATCCCGGATTTCACGACAACTTGCGCATCGTGCATTTCTGGGCATGGTGGAAAGGATGTTTGCAAAAATCCTTTTTCCGGTGGTGGTGGCGAGCGCGGTGGCGCACGCGGGAGTGCACAGTGGCAAGGCGACGGCGGATTTGCTGGCGGAATCCACGACCTACCAGCCCGGCCAGCCGGTGCACGCGGCGGTGCGCCTGAAAATGGACCCGGGCTGGCACACGTATTGGAGCAATCCGGGCGAAGGCGGGATGAAGATCGACGTGAAATGGCAGCTTCCCGAGGGCTGGACGGCGGGCGAGCCGGGCCATCCGGTGCCGAAGGCGTTTCTCACGGGAGGTCTTGCGGGCTATGGCTACGAGGGCACGGTGATTTTTCCGCTCACCCTGACTCCTCCGGCGGAAGCTTCGGGAAAGGTGAAAGCCACGGCGACTATTTCGTGGCTCACTTGCAATGACGACGCCTGCATTCCCGGCAAGGCGGAAATTTCCCTGGAATTCGAGCAAGACGAGCCCGCGCAGACGCCTGATGCGGAAGCGATCCGCACCGCCCGGGAAAAACTGCCGCGACCTCTGGCTGGGACGAAGCTGACGGTGACGGAGCGCGGAAAATCGCTCGAACTCACACTCAGCGTGCCGGAATCTCTCAATCTCACCTCCGCGAAGGTGTTTCCCGAGACGCCGCAGGCGGTCGATCCTTCGGCGACTCTCCAGTTTATGAAATCCGGCGACGTCTGGACCGCCACCGTCGCGAAAAACGAATATGCCAGCGGTCCGCTGAAAACCCTGTCTCTCGTGATCGGCTCCGAAACTCCCGTCCGCGTGACGTGGAATGCGGAAAATCCGTGAAAACTTTCCCCTTCTCCACACGTTTCATTACCGAACCCATAATCGATACGCACTGACTATGAAAACCATCGCATTGACCGTCCTCGCGGGAGCCTGCTCCCTGATCTCCTCCTTCGCCGCCGATGTCGGCCAGCCAGCTCCGGCTTTTTCCGGAAAAAACCTCAAAGGTGAGACCGTTTCCCTCGCGGACCTGAAAGGAAAAGTCGTCGTCCTCGAATGGGTCAACTTCGATTGTCCATTCGTGAAAAAGCACTACTCCGGCGGCAATATCCCGAAACTCCAGCAGGAGGCCGAAGCCAAGGATGTGGTCTGGATCACCGTGAATTCCTCCGCTTCCGGCAAGCAGGGCCATCTCAGCGCCGAGGATATGACCGCCCGTGCCGCGAAAGAGGGCCACAAGGCCAGCCAGTTCATTCTCGATCCGGAAGGCACCATCGGTAAGGCGTATGACGCGAAAACCACGCCTCACCTCTTCATCATCAACAAGGAAGGTGTGCTGGTTTACAACGGAGCGATCGACTCCAAGAAGAGCACCGATGCCGCCGATATTCCGAACTCCACTCCGCTTTTCGCCAATGCTCTGACCGCCGTGCTCGAGGGCAAGACCGTCGAAAATGCCAAGAACGAGCCTTACGGTTGCAGCGTGAAGTATTGATAAGGAGTCGGGACATTCTTGTCCCAAGTATCCATTCATCAGGGACAGGAATGTCCCTGCTCCTCACAATTCTTTCCCGACCTCTCCAAGCGACGGAAACACGCGATTCGCCAACGAGAAATCCAACATCGCGGTGACGCGGTTCGGCACCACCCACACGGGGCAGCCGGCCGCGTTTGCCGCTTTTACGCCGTTGAGTGAATCCTCGATGACGAGGCATTCCTCCGGGGTTTTCCCCAGGCGGCGCATCGCTTCCAGATACAGATCGGGCGCGGGCTTGATGCGCGGCGCGTCTCCCCGGCAGACGACTTCCGCGAACCATGGCCTGAGATCGAGTTTTTCCAGCCACGAATCCACCCAATCGTGTGAAGAACTGGAAACCACGGCGCAAGGAATGTCCGCCGTTTTCAACCGGGAAAGCAAATCCACCGCTCCGGGCATCGGTCCTTCTTCGGCGAGGTCGGCGAGAATTTCCTCCTGCCGCTTGGTATCGAGATCGTGCCAATCGAACGAAAGACCGGTGAGTTCCTCCAGATGGGTTTTCGGCGACCACGTGGCGAAATCCGAGCCGATGCACCGGGTGTAAACCTCCAACGGCAAGGGGTGATGATGGCGTTGGAACGTGCGGTGCCAGGCATCGTAAATCGCCCACTCGGTATCCACCAGCACACCGTCGAAATCAAAAAGCACCGCGGAAATTTCCATGGGGAAACTGAGGAGAGGAACCGCGAACCGGGCAAGCGCGGACTTCCGCATCATGGTCCGGATTTTCAGGAAAAAGCTGGTTTCGCGGGGTTGGAATCGCTTGATAAAGCGTATGAACACGCCCCCTCCGATGATTCCGGATCCGCAGCGAGCCATCGACGCGGATCATTTGCGGAGCTTGTCCATTGGACACTACGTCGTCTCGGGCATCACCGCGCTGTTCGCCTGTCTGCCGCTCATTCACGTGACGATGGGGCTGCTGCTGGTCACCGGGAATTTTCCGGCATCGCCCAAGCCCGGGGAGCCGGACCCGGCGGTGTTCGGCTGGATTTTCGTGGTGTTCGGCGCATTGGCCTGCGTCATCGGCTGGGCGATCGCGGTGGCGATGTTTCTGGTCGCCCGCTGGTTGCCGCTCGGGAAAAACCGGATTTTCTGCCAGATCGTCGCCGGGATCGAGTGCCTGAATGTGCCTCTCGGCACCATTTTGGGGGTCTTCACGCTGATGGTGCTGCAACGGCCGAGCGTGCGCGCCCGGTTCGAGGAGAAAAGCGCGGGGTGAGCCGGTTTTTCGGACGATCATTTTTCAGCGCCACGATTGCCAGCGGCGGGGATTTCGTGCATGGGTGACGCTTCAATTTCCATGAAACGTTCCGCTCGTCGTTGGTTCCCCATCGTTTCCCTTCCCCTGCTGCTTTGCCATCCGATGCAAGCGGCGGATTTCTCCTTCGAGACGCTGTGCGCGAAGGCCCGTGAAATGGCCCGTTCCCCGTATCGGCGTGCGAATCTGGATCTGGCCGATTACTGGAAAAACCTGAACTACGATCAGCACCGGGACATCCGTTTCAAGATGGATGCCGGCCTGTGGGCGGATGAAAAAGGCCCGTTTTCCATCGATTTCTTCCACCCCGGCTGGACCGCGAAGCAGATGGTGCGCATCCACGAAGTAAAGGGTGCGAAGGAAGAGCTGCTGAAATTCGACCCGAAGCTCTTCGACTACGGCAAAAACAAGGTCCCGGCCAACACATCCGCCCCGGAAGGCTACGCCGGTTGGCGGGCGCGAACTCACCTGAACACGTCCGATTACATGGACGAGTTCCTCGTTTTCCTCGGAGCCAGCTATTTCCGCGCCATCCCCGCGAACGCTCCCTACGGTCTCTCGGCACGCGGGCTTTCCATCAACAGTGGCCTGCCGGGGGTGGTGGAAGAGTTCCCGGATTTCACCGAATTTTACCTCGAACACCCCGGCAAGGACGCCAAGGAGCTGAAAGCCTGGGCCATCCTCGACGGTGAGAGCGTGGCGGGCGCGTATCAATTCGTGATCACTCCGGGCAAGGAAACCGTCATGGACATCACGGCGGAAATCACCCTGCGCAAGCCCGTGACGCAGCTCGGTCTCGCACCGTTTTCCAGCATGTTCTGGTTCGGCGAGAGCACGCACCCGCGCCCTTACGATTTCCGCCCGGAAGTGCATGACAGCGACGGCCTGCTGATGGAGCTGGAAAGCGGAAATCTCCACTACCGCCCGCTGGAACACACCGCAGGGCAATTCCGCCACTGCGTTTTCACCCTCGAAAAACCCCGCTCCTGGGCACTGGTGCAGCGCGACAGGAGATTCTCCTCCTATCAGGATCCGGAAGCGATCTACCACAATCGGCCAAGTGTGAAAGTCGAGCCGGTCGAAGGATTCGATCTCGGCAAACTCCACCTCATCGAGATGCCGACCGATGACGAAACGGAGGACAACGTGATCCTCGCCTGGGAACCGCAGCCGACTCTCGAAGTCGGAAAAACCACCCGTTTCCGCTACCGTCTGCGCTGGATGCGAGATCCCGAGCCGTCCGGGAAATTCACCGTGCAGGCCACCCGCTCCGGCACTCCCGTGCAGCGCCCGGATCAGGTGCTGATGACCGTGGATTTCGCCAAACCCCTCCATCCCGAACTGAAAACCGGAAATCCGAAGTGGGACGACATTTCAAAATTCAAGCCGGTGATTACCGTGAACCAGAAAGAGGTGAAAATCGTCCACGTCGGCCTCACCGACATCAGCATGCCAAACGTGGACGACATCCCCGGCGGCCTCGGCCGTGGCGATCAACTCCACATGCCGCAGGTGCTGCGTGCTTTCTTCGTCCTCGAACCACCTGCCGACCTGCGCAGCATCGACATGACCTGCGAACTCCGCGACGAAAACGACAAGACCGTTTCCGAGCGCTGGGAGTACTTGTGGATGAAGTGAGCTGTCGGGAAAGTTTTTTATAATTGGAATTGTTCTTGATATAGATTGGAATGATTCTAAATTCCCGTCGCCATGTCAGTTCATCGCCCTGAAATTTCTCACGAATCCGTTCTTCCGGACGAGATCGGCGGGCTTCGCATGACGAAGCAGCGGCAGGAGGTGTATCGCGTTCTCATGGATGAAAAGGATCATCCGACGGCCAATGACGTGTTCATGCGCGTAAAGGATCGCCTGCCGAACATCTCCCTCGCGACGGTTTACAACTGCCTCGAAGCACTGGTGCAGCACAACATCGTCCGCCAGGTGAACTTCGAGCGCGAGCCGTCGCGTTTCTGCTCGAACAAGATCGACCACGGTCATTTCCACGACCAGACTACCGGCACGATCCACGACATCCATTTCAAGCCGGGATTCGACCTTTCCCAGGTCCTCGATTTGCCCGCCGGTGCCATGATTAGCGACATCGAAATCACCCTGCGCGGCACGTTTTCCAACTCTCAACAACCTTCCTCTTAACTCTCGACCATGAGCCTGCACATCCAAGACCTCCACGCCACCCTCGAAGACGGCACCGAAATCCTCAAGGGCGTCACCTTGACCATTCCAAAAGGTGAAGTTCACGCCATCATGGGACCGAACGGTTCCGGTAAATCCACGCTTTCGAAGGTGATCGCCGGTCACGAAGGTTACGTCGTCACCTCCGGCTCGGTGACGCTGGATGGTGAGGATATTTTCGAAATGTCCATCGACGAGCGTTCCCGCGCCGGGGTTTTCCTCGCGTTCCAGTATCCGTCGGAAGTCCCCGGAGTTTCCAACGCGAACTTCATCCGCGCCGCGTTGCAGGCCCGCCTGCCGGAAGGTCAGGAAATCGACGCCGTCGCCTACTACAAGCAACTTTACGCCGCGATGGACCTGCTGGAAATGGACCGCAAATTCACCTCCCGCGCCGTGAACGAAGGCTTCTCCGGCGGTGAGAAAAAGCGCAACGAGATCCTGCAAATGATCATGCTCGATCCGAAATATGGCATCCTCGACGAAACCGATTCCGGTCTCGACATCGATGCCCTCAAGATCGTCGCCAAGGGCGTGAACTCCATGCGTTCTCCGGAGCGCGGCTTCCTCCTCATCACCCACTATCAGCGCCTGCTCGACTACATCACCCCGGATCACGTCCACGTGATGGCCGAGGGCCGCATCGTCCGCTCCGGCGGCCCCGAGCTCGCCCACGAGCTTGAGAAATCCGGCTACGATTTCCTCAAGGACCTCGTTCCCGCCTAACATTCACCCATTTTCCACCATGTCCTACGACGAAACCTCCGCCGCCCTCCTCGACGAGGAAACGCACGAGGCGATCAATATCGATCGCACCAAGGGCGATTTCACCTTTCCCGAGCGTCACAAATACGACGCCGGCCGGGGTCTTTCCGCGAAGACCATCGATTACATCTGCGATGTGAAAAAAGATCCCGACTGGGTGCGCGAGTTCCGCCACAAGGCGCTCCGCGTGTTCCAGGAAAAACCGCTGCCCACGAACTGGGCCACGACGGATCTGGAAAACATCAACTTCGACGAAATCCGCTACTACCTTTCCGACGGCGAAAAACCGAAACGTTCCTGGGAAGACGTGCCGGAAGACGTGCTGAAAACCTTCGAGCGCCTCGGCATTCCCGAGCAGGAACGCGCGTTCCTCGCCGGCGTGGAAGCCCAGTACGACTCCGAGGCCGCCTACTCGAACATGAAGGAAGAACTCACCAAACAGGGAGTCATCTTTGTGAACTCGACCGAAGGTCTGAAGGAATACGAGGAAATTTTCCGCCCGTGGTTCGGCAAGGTGATCCCCACCGGTGACAACAAATTTTCCGCGCTGAACTCCGCGGTGTTTTCCGGCGGCTCCTTCATCTACATTCCGAAAGGCGTGAAGCTGAAGCAACCGCTGCAAGCTTACTTCCGCATCAACTCCGAGAGCTTCGGCCAGTTCGAGCGCACGCTCATCATCGCCGACGAAGGCGCCGAGGTGATGTACATGGAAGGCTGCACCGCGCCGAAATTCGAAACCGCCACCCTGCACTCCGCCGTGGTCGAACTCGTCGCCCTCAAAGGCGCGAAGATCCAGTACGTCACCGTGCAGAACTGGAGCAGCAACGTCTTCAACCTCGTGACCAAGCGCGGCCTCGCGCTGGAAGATGCCGAAGTGCGCTGGATCGACTGCAACATCGGTTCCCGCCTCACTATGAAATATCCCGGTGTGGTGATGAAGGGCGAAGGCGCGCGCGGAGAGGTGATTTCCATCGCCCTCGCCAACAGCGGACAGCATCAGGACACCGGTGCGAAGATGATCCACGCCGCGAACAACACCACCTCGAACGTCGTTTCCAAGTCCATTTCCGTCGGTGAGGGACGCGCGACTTATCGGGGTCAGGTCCACATTCCGAAGCATCTCAAGGGTTGCAAAAACAACACCGAGTGTGACGCGCTGCTCATCAACACCCGCAGCCGCACGGACACCTATCCGGCCATCACCGTGAAGGGGAACCAGCACTCCACCCAGCACGAAGCGTCCGTCAGTCAGGTATCCGAGGAAATGCTCTTCTACATGCAGCAGCGCGGCATCAGCGAAGGCGCGGCCATGTCGCTCGCCGTGAACGGTTTCATCAACGATCTCGTCCGCGAGTTCCCGATGGAATACTCCGTCGAACTGAAACGCCTGATCGACCTCGAAATGGAAGGTTCCGTAGGCTGATTTTAACTGACCGATCCGACTGATCGTTCTGATCCGACTGATCTTTTTCCCATGACCACCACTCTTCCTTACTGGTTTTCCGCCCGCAAAATCTCCGCCCAGGCACGTTACGAAGCCACCGCAACGCCGAAGCGCGGCGATGAAACGTGGCGTTTCTCGAATTTCAAACAGCTCGATTTTTCCGGCGTGCGCCGTGGAGAGGTTCCTTCGGATGCCGCCGGTCTGATCGTCCGTTCCGAAGGACTCGCAACGCCTGTCGCGAAATTCGTTTTCGCGAACGACCACCTGATCCATTCCGAGACCAAGCTGCCGGAAGGCGTCATCTGTCTGCCGATTTCCGAAGCGCTCGTTTCCCACGGCGAGCTGGTGGAAGCGCATTTCATGAAGCAGGAAACCCGCCTCGGCTCGGCCAAATACGCCGCGCTGCACGAAGCGAATCTTTCCAACGGCCTTTTCGTTTACGTTCCGGAAAACGTGGAGATCAAGGGCACCATCGAGGCACATCACTGGATCTCCGGTGAAAACGTGGTGATCTATCCGCACACGCTGATCGTCACCGGCACGGGCGCGAAGGTCCGTGTTGTCGATCTTTTCCGCTCGGCGGACGAAGCGCCCGGCCTCGCCATCGCTTTCAACGATCTCTGCGCCGGTGAAGGCTCGAAGCTCGATTACGTCGCGATTCAGGCGTTCAACGAGCAGACGCGCGTCATCCAGATCAACGAAACGTCCGTCGCTTCCGACGCTTCGACGAAAGGTTTCATCCTCAATACCGGCGCGTCGTGGGCGCGCAACGAGTCGCTGTCCCGCCTCGAAGGTCGTGGTGGCCGCTCGGACATGCTTTCCGTTTCCATCCCCTCGCATGAGCAGGAATACGATCAACGCACGTTCCAGCATCACGTTTCCCCGGGTGCCTATTCGGATCTGCTCTACAAAAATTCGCTCTACGATTACGCCAAGACGATCTTTTCCGGTCTGATCTTCGTCGATGAAGGCGCTCATGAAACCGACGCCTATCAGACGTGCCGGAATCTCTTCATGAGCGAGACCGCCGAGGCGAATTCCATGCCGGGTCTGGAAATCAACGCGGATCAGGTGAAGTGTTCGCACGGCAGCACTTCTTCCTCGATCAGCGATGAGGAGCTTTTCTATCTGCGCGCTCGCGGTATCGATCCGGTGCGCGCCCGTCAGCTCATCGCCCGGGGTTTCTCGGTGGATGTGGTCGAGCGCCTTGGTGATGACGAGGCCGAAGCGCTGGTGCTGAAATTCATCGACGAGAAATTTTCCCGGATTGCGACGAAGCGCTGAGTTCTGATATGCCTTGAGCGATGAAGGCCTTCGCTCTTTTACCCGCTCTCGCCCTTTTCACGCTTTCGGGTTGTGAGAAGGCGCGGACGTTGCAGGATTCACTGCTTCAGAAAGTCCGGGAGAGCAAGGCGGAGGCTTCGGCTTCGGCGGTGGCTGCGGGTCCCGCGGCATCGGAGGCGGTGCGGATGATCGACTCGGCTTCGTACGAGGCATTCATCGCGCAGAAAAACCGGCTGGTGATCGTGGATTTCTACGCCGATTGGTGCGGGCCTTGTCGGGTCATCGGGCCGGTTCTTGAAAAAGCCGTGGCCGCACATCCCGAAGTGGTTGTGTTAGGCAAGGTGGATGTCGATGTTTCCCGCGATCTGGCAGCCCGGCATAACGTCACCAGCATCCCGGATGTCCGCATTTTCCGGGACGGCAGGCAGGTGGAACGGATCATCGGTTTTTCCGGCGAAGCGAAGGTGCTCGCGACCATCGCGGCTCTCGCGAAGGATGTGGAACCGGCGGCTCCGGAACCGTCTCAAGAGCCGTCTCCCGTGCCCGATGCGGATTCGTCCGGACCCGTGCAGGGGATGCAGCCGATGAAAAAAGACTGGATGCCGGAGGGCATACAGCGGCGTTGATTTGGTCTTACGAGCCGGTGGGGACACCGGCGGTCCGTTGTTTCACCCACTCGACGTAGCGTTCCAGCCCCTTGCGCAGCGGGGTGCCCGGGGAGTAGCCGAAGAGTTGCTTCGCACGGGAAACGTCGGCGTAGGTGAGCGGCACGTCACCGGGTTGATCGGGGAGGTAGTTGATTTGGGCTTTTTTGCCGAGGATGTCTTCGATGTTCGCGATGAGCTCGGAGAGTGTGTTCGCGGCGGAGCCTCCGAGGTTCACGATTTCGAAATCGCTGGCGGTGTAGTGACCCGCCGCCATGACGCCCGCGATGATGTCCTCGATGAAGGTGTAATCGCGGGCGGTGCTGCCATCGCCGTATTGGTCGATCGGCTGGTCGTTGAGAATGAGGCGGGTGAATTTGGAAATGGCGAGGTCCGGGCGCTGGCGCGGGCCGTAAACGGTGAAGAAGCGAAGGCAGATACAGCGGATGCCGTAGAGGTGCGAATAGTTCGAGCAAAGCTGCTCGCCCATCAGCTTGGTGGCGGCGTAGGGGGAAATCGTGCGCTGGATGAGGTCGTCTTCGGCGAAGGGGACCTTCTTGTTCACGCCGTAGACGGAAGAGGAGGAAGCGAAGACGAAGTGTTTCACACCGGTTTTGCGGCAGCCTTCGAGCAGGTTGAGGGTGCCGTCCACATTGGTGCTGACATAAAGGCGGGGATCGGCGAGCGATGGGCGGACGCCGGCGCGGGCGGCGAGGTGAAAGACTTTATCGAAACGATGTTGCTCGAACAGGGATTCGACGAGCGCGACGTCCCGCAGATCACCGCGCACTAAGGTGATGCGATCGCGGATGGTGGCGATGTTTTCTTCCTTGATGGAGACGTCGTAGAAGTCGTTGAAATCGTCGATAATCACGACCTTCGCCCCTTCGGCGAGAAGGGCTTCACAGAGGTGGGAGCCGATGAAACCGGCACCGCCGGTGACGAGAATGGTTTGAGGGTTGCTCATGGGAAGGGAGCGATCAGGGGTTTTGTGGAGGAGTGGAAAGGGTGGCGACGGAAGATTTCTTTTTCCGTTTCTTTCTCCGGCGCTTCTCGGGGTAGACGTTCGGGAACTGCTTGCCGCGTTTTTTGTAACGGCGGTGAACCCAGAAATACTGGTCCGGATGGAGGCGGATGGCGTCTTCCATCAGACGGTTGGTGCGGAGGGCGTCGGCGACGGGATCGTCGGTGGGGAAATTTTCCAGGGCGGGCAGGATTTCCAGACGATAAGTGCCGTCTTCGAGGCGGAAGGCGAAGTAGGGAACCACGGCGGCACCGGTCATGCCGGAGAGGCGGCTGGTGGCGGTGTTGGTGAGGGCGGGCTCGCCGAAGAAGGGAACGATGCTGGAGAACTTGCTCTTTTTGCTCTGATCCGGGGCATACCAGATGGTGGAGCCGTTTTTCAAGGCGCGGATCAGTCCGCGAAGATCGTCCATGGGAATGGCGACGGTCATTTTCTTGAGCCGCTGGCGGTGCATTTCCCTGGCGACGACGGCGTTGTCCGGATCGCGGAAGAGGCAGCCGATGGGTAGGGTTTCCGAGAGGTAGCGGCCGCAGATTTCAAGGGTGGTGAAATGGGCGGTGAGGAGGATCACGCCCTTGCCGCGAGCCTGGGCTGCGGCGAGATGTTCGAGGCCCTGGATTTCGTATTTTGGCATGCGGCTGGCAGGTGCCCACCAGGCCATGCAGGTTTCAAAGAGACCGATGCCCATCGCTTCGTGGTGGACGGTGGCCATTTTGCGGATTTGTTTTTCGCCGAGTTCGGGAAAGCCGAGCCGGAGGTTGATGCGGATGATTTTCCGCCGTTCCCGCAGCAGGAAAAAGGTGATTCTTCCGAAAATCCTGCCGAGCGCGATCTGTATGCTCCAGGGGAGCAGGGTGAGCAGGCGCATGAGACCCAGCGCCAGCCAGGTGGGCCAGAGGAAGGGATGCCAGAGCGGATGCTTGCCCGTGCGACGACTCATGCGCATGCCGGTTTTTTGCCTGCGTAGAGCTGCGGGTTGAGCGTCGGGTCGTTGTACATCTTGAACTGGTAATAGACGGCGAAGGTGCGGGTTTTCGCTTTCACCGCTTCGAGCAGTTCGTCGAGGCATTCGATGAGGTCGCCGCGTTGGTGGAGGAGGCGGGCAAGTTTGGCCGCGCAGTTTGCCTTGTGCTCGTCGCTGGCGTCCTCACGCTCGGTTTCCTCGCGCATGTGGAATTCCTTGAGCGCCATGATGGAAAGGCGGTCGATGATCATGCCCGGGGTCTCGGAATTGCGGGGACAGCCGCTTTCGGCGGGGTGTAGCTCGGCGACGAGAGCCTTGTCCATTTCCTCGATGAAGTTGTTCCGCTCCTGATTGTAGCGATCGATGGCGCGCTTGGCGTGGTAGATGCGTTCGAAGCCGATGTCGTCGCGGCGGGCGATGTCCTCTTCATGCCAGAGCTGGAAATTGCGCAGGTGGTTTTCCTGCACGAGGCGGAAAAATCCTTCACCGGCGGAGGCGGGTGTTTGCTCGTGCCAGAGAGCTGTGAGCTCGGTCTGGAGATTGGCGATGGCGGGAACGTCGAAGGTCATCGGGGAAAACGGGAAAGGGTGTTTACGATTGCAGGTCTTCCGGCAGTGGGCAAGCCTCCCTTCCCATGCCGGAAACGCCGTCGTCCACCCCTTTCAAGAGCCTGCTGGTCATCAAACCTTCGTCGCTGGGCGATATCGTGCACGGCTTGCAGATCCTGCAAACGGTGAAACGTCAGCTGCCGGAGTGCCGGGTGACGTGGGTGGTGCGGGATCGCTTCGCCGGGCTGGTGGAGGCCGCGCCGTTCATCGATGAAGTGATTCATTTCCGCCGCAAGGAGGGCGTGAAGGGGATTTGGGAGGTGCTGAAAACCCTGCGGCGGAGGCGGTTCGACTCGGTATGGGACCTTCAGGGACTGCTGCGTTCCGGCCTGATGGCTGCCGCCGCGAAATCTCCGGTGAAATGGGGCAGGAATGATAGCCGGGAGGGCGCGGGATTTTTCACTAAGCCGGTCGCCGTGCCGAGAGGAGAAGGGCCGCATCATGCCATTCGTGTGTTGCAGGAGTTCCCGAAAGCGCACGGGCTGGACGCGGAGGTGACGTTCCCTCTGGAGCTGAAGCCGGGGCCGGAATTTCCGTGGTCGGCATTTTTCAACGGTGACCCAGACACCCAATTCGTGATCTTCACGGACAGCCGGGGTGCGGGGAAGGAATGGCCGAAGTTCGACGCTCTCACCCATTTGATCTGGAAACACATTCCCGGCAGCCGTGTGGCGTGGTGCGCGGGCCAGCCGACCGCGCCAAGCGGAGAAATCCCGGAAGGACGTTTTCTCAATCTCACCGGCTGTCCGCTCGATGAAATGATCGCGCTTTGCCGCCAGCCGTCCATTTTCATCGGAAACGACAGCGGCCCGATGCATCTCTCGGCCGCCGTGGGCAACAAGGTGCTGGCGATTTTCGGCCCGACTTCTCCGCTGCGCTTCGGCCCGTGGCCGATCGGCTCTCCCCGCACGCGAGCGTTGTGCGCACCCGGTGGTGTGCTCATGGACCTCACGCCGGAAGCGGTGTTCGAGGAGGCGAAAGCGTTGAGCGAGTCCGTGAAATCGGAATGCTGAAAGGACCGCCGACGTCCACGTCGGCTCTTTTCGAAGAATGTTTCATTTCATTCAATAGGTTGCGACCGGACCTTGCCCACGCTAGTTTGCAAAAATGCGTTGGATTCGCTCGTTCTACTGCCTGTTGCTCACTGTGGCACCGCTCGTCGCGCAGACGGAAGGACCGTCCACTTCGAAAAAGTCCGGGCACGGGAAACCGGCGCTGATTTCCACCTCGGAACTCGCCGGATTCGACGCGCTGCCGGAAGACCGGAAAAAGCTCATCGAACAGGCGATCCGGGTGGCCCGCGAATCCGGCTGGCTACCGTATCAATTCGGCGGTTCCAGTCCTCGGGATGGTGGCTTCGATTGCTCCGGGGCGATGTATTTCGTCATGCAAAAATCCGGCCTCAAGCCCCCGCGCAGTTCGGCGGAACAATACGAATGGGTGAAGGCGGCGGGACGTTTTCATTCCGTTCCGGAAAGCGTGCGTGACACCGGCCACCCCAGCCTCGCCGCTCTGCACCCCGGTGATCTGCTGTTCTGGACCGGCACCTATGAGCCGACCGACGGCCGCAAGACGAACATCACCCACGTCGCCCTCTACCTCGGCATGGAAAAAAAGGACGGTCACCACGTGATGATTAACGCCACCGATGGCAGATCCTACCGTGGAAAGCAGGCGAACGGCTACGGCGTCTATGACTTCCGCCTGCCGAAGGAAGGGAAAAAATCCCGCTTCATCGGCTACGGCACACCGCCGGGCATCGCGCCGAAGCTGTGATTTTCCCCGCGGCTATTCCTTTTCCGCCGGAATGATGAGCACCGGCACTTTCGCTTTCCTCACCATCCCCTCCGCCACGCTGCCGAGCAGCAACGAAGCGACCACCCCGTGGCCGTGGGAACCCATAACGACCAGATCCGCACCGTTCTCTTTCACATATTCGGATAACTGGTGCAGCGGGCTGCCCTCCACAAGCTCGGACGTCACTTCCGGCAACTCCGCCGCCACCTTGGAATGCAGATGCTCCATGTGGCGTTTCGCACGGCGCAGCGCTTCGTCCTGATATACATTCATGGCCGGGAACTCCTCCGGAGTGAATCCGTAAGCGGTATAAGCGGGTTGAGGCTCCACCGTGTGAAAAAGATGCAGCGCGGAGTGGAATTTCCGCGCCATGCTGACAGCCATTTCGATGACTCCGGGTGTGGAATTGGAGAAATCAACAGCGGCGACGATCGTTTTCATGGCAACTCATTCCATAGCATGGGAGCCGATGAAGTGCAAAAAGTGTTTCGCCCATCGATAGATCGGATGAAACATTCAGAAAATACGGTTACCGATGACGACTTCGCCACCTCCCGGTCGGCGATTCCCCTTGACGGGGAATATTCCCGGACTTTCTGATGGGTGACCGGAGAGGCTCACTCTGTCGTCCGACCCCACATGGCCTTGAAAAACATTTTATGTATGAAATGGGGAACCGCCTACGGTCCCGAGGATGTGAATGTGTTCTACGGGATGGTCGCCCGAAACATCACCGGCGACTTCAAGGTCGTTTGTTTCACCGATGACGCCACCGGCATCCGCCCCGAGGTGACCTGTCTGCCGTTGCCTCCGCTCGGTTGCGAAATCCCGCCCGATGTACCCGGCAAATGGCCGAAAGTCGCCCTTTGGAGCAGGGAGCTCTACGGTCTGGAAGGTATCGCGCTTTTCATCGATCTTGATTCCGTCATCGTCGGCACCCTTGATGACTACTTCACCTTCGGTGATCCGAACGATGTCATTACCGCCCGGAACTGGCTGAACCGTCTTAAAAAAAGCGCCCAGACTTCCGTCTTCCGTTTCCCCATCGGCAAGCACTCCTACATGCTGGAAAACCTTCAAGCGGATCCCGCCGGGATTTCACGGAAATACCAGTATGAGCAGAACTACGTCACCGCGAACATCCGGGGAGGCGTTAAATTCTGGCCGGAAGCGTGGACCAGGCATTTCCGGGTTCATTGCATGGGAGCGTGGCCTCTGCGCTACCTGCGGCCTCCGGTTTTACCCAAGGGGACTAAAATCGTCACCTTCCCCGGCCTGCCCGGTCCCGCCGACGCGATGCTTGGTCGTTGGACGGAAGGTTCCGCCACCCGCATGCCGCTCGAGCATCTCGGACATGTTTGGGCAAAATTCCGTTCAGGAGGAAAATGGCGCAAGGAACTGTCCCGCTACGTGCGGAAGGCGGATTGGATCGGTTCCCATCGGAAGGAATGATGATTTCCGGATCAGCAGGCATCGTCGCCACACCAGGTCGTGAGCGGGAAACGATCCTGCATGGAATACCGATATACGGCTTCGTTTTTGTAATAGCTGTTCGGATGGAAAAACACCCCCTTCCCGAGCAGTGAAGCGATGATGGAAACATGCAGCCGATCGGTATGAACTTCCTGATAGGCGTCGATGAAATCGGCCAGGTGGCGGGCAGCAAGCCAGATGGACTCCCGATCGGTTACCCCATACATCAGGATCGTGGATAGGTCCAGATTTCCCGGTTGGAGCTGGATCTTGCCGGTGCTTTCGAGGTCGGTCCGGAACGCATCCAGGCGTTTCAACTTCCACGGGGCGAACCATTGGCAAAGCTTCTGCCATCGGAATAACCGGTGCACGACACGGCGGCGGCGGGATTTCAGCATGTCGAGCCGGAACGTGGCGCCGGATGCCAGAGGGCGTAGGCGCAAAGCATCGACATCCATCCGAAAAGCCATGTCATGCGCCAGATGCACCCGTGCATGAGGAGCGAACTTCAGGCAGTGCGCGTATGAGGTGGGTTCCCGCAAAATAAGATCCACATTCGGTCCCAGCTCTCCCAGCAAGGCTTCATGACCTCTCACGCTGTGGGGCAACAGCACCAGCCGTTCCGCTTGCGCGTGGTTGCGTTCGAGAAACCCGCTGCAATCCGTATACTCCGGAACCAGGTTTCCTCCTCCACCGAAAAACACCAGACGTCCGCGAGCGACGGTGTCTCCGGGCCTGACCAGCTCAACCGAGACCTCGTGTTGCTCAAAGGCCTGCAAGGTCGCGGCCGCGATCAACGAATCGCCCGCGTTGCCGGGATTCGGGCAATAGACGATTTCCTTTCCATGAAACCCGGAAAAAAACTCGCCCAAATCGAGAGCTGGTGGCAGGGAAATCATTTTCCGAAAACTTCGCGGTATGCCATCACGCGGCAAGATCTAACGTGAATGAGGTGCTTCTTGGTGTCGGTGCTGATCCCATGTACCACGCGAAGGCTTCTTCATTCGCGGCATTTTCAAGCAAGAGTTTTGGAATCCGAAAATTCCTTTGTGTGAATTCCGGACAGCCTCATAGCCGATTGGAGAAGTTTTTTGTCGTCAGTTTTCCACATCAAAGTAAATCGAGCGTAGGATGGAGCAGGGATATTTCCCGCTACGTGGAGGGAAACACATTGGATTGCCAAATCCATGGGGATGGTGACAATTTTGTCACCCAACCGGCCGTATCCCCTGCATGATTGAACTGACAAAAGAATTTTATCTCGGTCGCGGCCGCACGCGCGAATGCTTCATCGATCCTCGTCATCCTCTCCGTTGCATCAAAATTGATTTCCGGGATCAAGGGTTCCGCCAGACGGAAAAGGAAGCACTGTATTATCGTAAGCTCGCGAAGCTCAAACCCGATTTTAGTTACGATTTTATCCCCCGTTTCCACGGCATGGTGACGACGGATCGAGGCGAAGGTGGGGTTTTCGATCTCATTACCGACGAAGGGACGAACCGTGTTTCCAGGATGATGCGGGATTTCATCGACGATGGCTCCCTCGCTCGCGAAACAGAATTATGGGAAAATGTCATTTCGCATTTCCGATCCCGCCTTCTGGAAACCGGGGTTATTGTCCGCGATCTGAGGCCTGCGAATCTCTGTGTGAGGAAGAAACTCGGTGGTACTTATGAACTGGTCGCGATCGACGGCATCGGTCATCGGGATTTTGTTCCCCTCTGCGATTATTTTCCCGCTTTCGCTCGCCGGAAGCTTCGGCGTCTCATTGCCCACAAACACCTGACCTCCGTGCGGGATTTGCTCGAATGGGATCAACGGGAAGCGGAGCGGCGGGCGGCACGTGTTTCGCCTTGAACCTTTCCGCTTCCCCGGCTGCCGCGATTTCCGAAAAACCTCCCCTTGGAATCGCGATCATCGGTTCGAATACGATTGCCGTGGCCGCCGAACTCGTAGCGGCGTCCGTGCCCTATCAAGATTTTGTGGCGGTCCGAAGACGAGGCAACGGAACGAACTGCCGGTGATCATGGAATGCGACGCATGGAACGAAAGCCTCCGCCGGCTGGGTTACCTCCATGCCGGTACAAAGATCGACGACGTGGATAAGATGATTACGGGTTTGGTGGGTGGGCGGCGCTTCGATTGCTTCATCCACACCAGCAAGGACTGTTTTGTCAACTCCTCGCGTCCCACCCGCTCTGCAACCGGTATTACTACTTGGAGGAGGGCTTGACATCTCTACTCGGCGGCCGCTTCGGCAAGCCGCGAAAGCGCAAGCTCCAGCCATTCATCTGGAAATGGCGCAGCCGTATTTTCTATCGAAACCGACTCAATATCTTCCACCAGCATTTCGACACTGTTTCCCTAGCCTAGGGCGGTGCGTACGCGATTTCCAAGGATGTGTTCAAGGATTTTCCTGGCCGCATCCAGCTCTCGCTTGCCGATCTTCCCGCAGGAGAAGTGGTCAGCGAGGACATTGTCGTTTTTCTCGACGCCCAATACGTCGGCAAGCACATCGAGGAGGATTACATCCGCGCCCTTCTCGGTTGTCTCGAGAGCCTCATCGACGGTCCTTCATCCGTCGCGTTGAAATTTCACCCGCTCGAAACCGATCCGGCACGCAAGGAACGTTTTCTCTTGGCGGTTCGGAACCTCGGCGGTGTCACCGGCATCGTTGAACTGCTTCCGTCATTTGTAGCCGAAAGGATGGTCGCCGATCATCCAATCAAGGCGGTTATCGGAACCTCGGCGATCGGCATTTACCTCGGCGGCATGGGTTTCCCGACCTACACCTTCGCTCACCGGATCGGATCGCTCCGGGATCTCGTCGGTTCGATGCCGCCGAGATTCCATGAAGTCTGTAAACTGGCCTGACGCCGCTTGAGCGTAGTGATGGTCGTGAGACCTTTGACGGGGCGTGCTCCGATCACGAAAATACGGTACTTGCCTGGTGAGGGTCATGCCCTTCGCCGAAATTTTCATAAGGTTCGTGACATCACGTTCTCAGGCCGCAAGGAATTCCCCCATTTTTTCCGGGGAAGGTAACGGTTTGAGATTCGCCATCAATTTGAAGGCATCGTGGCGAACGTGGTCCCGCTTCATTTCCGCCCGCAGCAATTCTTCAGTGATGCTGCCATTTTCCAGACATTCTTTCAGAAGGCCGAAAAACAATTGTTCCTGGCGCCTATCCGGATGCGGCTTGTAGCGCTTGCAGATAAGCTGTTTGCCAAAAACGGCGCGCTGGAACGCGGCGAACTTCCGCTTGAAGGGCGATTGCAGTTCGAGTTTGAAATCGATGGGCAATCCGGATTTCCATGGTTGGGTTCGCCGGTTCGTGGTATGCAGCATTTTTGTTTCCGGGGTGAGCTTGTCGAGGTGGTTCCAGATTTCCGACAGGTCGCCAATGGTCGAGGGATCTTCCAGTTTGAGATAGATCCAATCGTCGTAATCGACCTCTTTCGTGAACATTTTGCGGAAGGTCGCCTCGGTGTTCCAGTGGCGGAGCTTCGCACAATCCATGAGCATGACGCTGGTCATGAGTTCGTGTCCGGAACCATCCGGTTTCGGACGGTGGAGCAGGCGGACGGCTTTCCCTTCCATGTCCATTTCAAGGAGCTCCATGATATCGCCGACGGCAAAAATATCGGGATCGATGACCACGGCCCGCCCTTCGTAATTCATCAGTTCCGGCGGCATGAAGCGGGAAGGGGTGAACGATTGCAGATCCTCGAAGATCCACGGCACCATCTGTCCCTTGCGGAGATAGCTTTTTCCATTCAGTTCGGAGAAATAAGGATAATCCCGGATGTCGATGGTCTTCACATCGAACGCATCGGGCGTTTTGGAAGCTCGCTTCAGCGCATGGGCGGCGACGATCGCACCGGCGATCTGCTTGTGGTTGGTGTGGATGAAAACGGTCGGTTTCAAGGGGCCTTGCCTTTCTTTTCCGGGACGCTTGTTGGCTCCGTCCGGCCACAGTCCCGGAAGGCCGGTCCGGATGGCACGCGGAACGCCGGTGCCCTTCCAGCAAGGGATATCCGGGGGAGCTTCCACGGCAAGCCTTTTCCTCAAGCGTTTTCCGCCCGGTCGCTGCACTCGTTCTTCTCCTTTCCTCCCTCATTCGCTCCGGAGTATTGATTGATTCTTTCGCGATTTTCTTCCAAAGATGTCATGCCTTCGTGCCTGCATGACTGGTTTACGCACCCCTGAAATAAAATGAGCGACCCGCAAATGCCAAACGAGTCCCTGTGGCCTGCGGAACGCGCGCCGGTCGCCATTCTGATGGTGGGCTCCACCGTCACCGCCATCGCTTCGGAATTAGTCGCGGACCTGGGTGGTTACGAAGAGGTTTTGACCATCGTCCGCCGGGGAGCTTCGACCCGTCTGCCCAAGTTCCCGGGCGGCAGCGAGCTGGTCGATAGCATGAAATATCTCAAAAATTTCGGTGCACGCCCAAAGATCGAGGAGTGCCTGGAGAAGATCACCGAAATCGTGGATGGCCGGCCGTTCGACTGTTTCATCCACCACAGCACCGCCATTTTCGCGCAGGTGCTTTCCAGCCATCCGTTGTGCCGGAAATACTTTTACCTTGAGGAAGGCATCACCGCGATGCTCGGCGGACAGTTCGGCCGACCGAAAAAACGGCATCTGAAACGTTGGCTCTGGCACCTCCGCAGCCGGGTTTTTTTCAGTGGGCGGGTCGACAAGTACCGTCCGTTCTTCGATACGGAATCTCCGAAATACGGCGGGGCCTGCGCGCTCACCAAGCCCGCCTTCAAGGGATTTCCCCGGCGCATCCAGCTTCCTTACGAACGCATGGACGCTACCGTGCCGCCCCCTGCCGAGATCGTCATTTTCCTCGATTCCCAATACATCCAGGGCGCGTGCCAGGTTGGTAGCTACCTCGCGGCGCTCACCTCGGCACTCGCTGCCTTGCCCGGCGGTAAAACAAGTGCCGCGGTGAAATTCCATCCCGCCGAAAAAGATGCGACCCGCCGAAAGCGGATCTTCGACGCGATCCGTTCTGTGGAAACCATCGATTCGCTGATCGAGCTTCCCGCCGGTTTTTCCGGAGAGCGGATGATTCTGGATCCCTCGGTGAAAATCGTCGTCGGCACTTCGGCCGCCGGTTTTTACATCGGTGAGCGGGGATTTCCCGCCTTCACGTTCGCACGGAGGATCGTGGAACTCGAGCCGTCCTTCAAAAAGATCGCCGATGGCTTGCCACCGTCATTTCTCGATGTTTGCCGCCCGGCCTGACCGCCCGGAGCTTTCATAAAAACGGATCGCCTTCTCCAGATCCGTCGGGGTGTCCACGGCGATGCCGGTTTCGTGGACCGGGACCATTTGAATGGGGCGGTCGTGCTCGATGAAACGGTACATTTCCACGGACTCCGAACATTCGAGCGGGCCTTGCGGGGTCTTCGCGAAAAATTCCAGAGCTTCTTTCCGGAAAGCGTACAGCCCGAGTTGGCGGTGGTAAGATCCGGGATTGCGGAACGAGAGCGGGACGGGGAGCCGTGAATAAGACATGGCACGCCCTGATTGGGAAAAAAGGACTTTGACGACGCTCGTGTCCCGGATTTCCTCGTCGGATTCGATCAGGGTGTAGGCGTTGGATGCCGCCAGACCGGGGACGGTGCTGTCCAGCAAGGCACGGGTCACGGCATCAATGGATGAAGGCTCGATAAAAGGTTCGTCACCTTGCACGTTGACGATCACATCGGCGTCCAGCAAGTGTGCGCATTCGGCCACCCGGTCCGTGCCTGTTTGGTGGTCGGAACGGGTCATCAAGTAATTGAGGCCATACTCTTCGCAGGAGCCGGCGATACGTTGATCGTCTGTCGCGATGTAAACTTCCGCGATGGAAGCGGCTTTTGTCGCTTGTTGATAGACGTGCCACATCATGGGCTTGCCGCCGATCAGCACCAGAGGTTTCCCTTCGAACCGGGTGGAAAGATAACGGCAAGGGATGACGGCAGCGACTTTCATGACAAAAAGGGAAGAAGATGGTCGATGGATTCCAGGGAAGCGATATTTTCGATCGGCTGTCCATAGCCCCAGGAAGCATGGACGTAGTCGATTCCGGCGCGGACCGCCGCATGGTAGTCGGTGTCCATGTCCCCGACGTAAACTGTATCCGCCGGATCCTCACCGGACTCCGCCATGGCGATGAGCAGATGGTCCGGGGCGGGCTTTCCTCGGAACGGATTCTTGGGACATTGGATGGTGGAAAATTTCACACCGAGCTGGTCGAGCACGGCTTTCGTCCGCACTTCGTCTTTTGAAGTGACGATTCCCAGTTTTTTGCCGCTGGCGGCGAGTGCCTGAAGTGTTTCCTTTGTGCCTTCGTAAAACGGGGCGTTCGAAAGGAAATAAAGGGATGAAGCCATATAGGCTTGCTCGATGGCGGCCTGGTTTTCCCCCAGTCCCAACCGATCCAGGATGTCGCGGAACGGTCGGCCGATCAGCGCGAAATAATCTTCGAACGGCACCGTGATCCCCGTTTTTTTCCGGACAGCCGCCCACGCGTGTTCCATGTTCGCCTGTGAGTCGAGCAGCACACCGTCGAGATCGAAAAGAATGAGTTTTTTCATGCGGGATTCAGCGGCCGGGGGAAACCACGCCTTCGTAGATCGTCTCCAAGGTGGCGCATTGTTTGTGCAGATCGAAGTGCGAACGGACGTGATCGATTCCATTCCGGCCAAGCATTCTCGAAAGACTTTCATCCTCCAAGCAGCGGGTCAAGGCGGCAGCAAGCGCCGTGACATCCTTTTCCGGAACCAGAAGGCCGGTTTTTTCGTGAAGCACCGCTTCGGGAATGGCCGTGTGGAACGTGCTGACGACCGGAGTGCCGAGCGCCATCGCTTCGAGGTTCACCATGCCGAGGCCCTCCGCATCGCCGGACTGGCTCGTTACGCTCGGCGCGCAAAACACCGCTGCCTTGCCGACCATATCCCTGACAAAATCCGGCCCTCGCTTGCCGTGAAAAACGATCCGTTCTCCCAGTGGGCGTGCGAGCTCCTCAAGCTCCCGTCGCAATCCGCCGTCGCCGATCATATGCAGCCTTTCTTTCCTGCCCGCCGCGGAGAGCCGGAGCATTGCTTCGATAAGGTAACGACAGCCTTTTTTTTCCGTCAGTCGACCGACAAACACGATATCCGCTCGTGGGGTGCCTTCCGGCAACGGCGTGAAATGTGCGAGGTCGATGCCGATGAAATGCTTGACGATTTTTTCCGCCGGGCAACCGTGTTCGATCAGCCTGCGCCGGACGTAGTCGGAAACCGCGATGATCCGCGTCGCTTCACGGAACAGCCGGGGACGCCTTTTTTGGTAAGAGGAAGAAGGATCGTCGATCGTAATGTCAAAGCCATGAAAGGTCACGACAAGGGGCACTCCGAGGGCCTTGGCCAAAGGCAGTCCCATGAATAACCCGTCCGGGCCGAAATGAGTGTGCACAAGCGATGGCTGACGGCTCCTCAACGCGGCGAGCCAACTCCTGGAAACAAGGCCGAACCGCTTGAACAGAAACGCGGCGATCGATTTGAGTCCCACAGGTATTTCCTGGGTTAAAATGCAGGTCTCCGCATCCCGCAAAAGTCCCGCGCCGCTTCGATCCTCCGTTGCCCCGGAAAATACTGCTTTCCAAGACGGAAGATGCAGCCCTTGCGCGGCAACGAAAGTTTCCGAATACGGCAGCATACGCTTGCGGAATACCACGACACGGCGCTGATTACTCATGAGGACGTGCGGCTTGAAGAGTTGAAGAACATTGGAGGAAGATTATGCTTTGAAAACGCGAGAGGGCAGGGGGCATGCCCGGGAAAGATTCCGAATCCGAATGGGCTTGTCCTTCAAAGCTTCGCTCATTTCAAGAAAGGAAGGTAGGATCACCGCCTGATATTCCTCGGTGAGCCGGCTGCGTCCCACATTGGAATAGAGACTATTCCCACCGCCGAGATCCATGCCGATGATTTCGATGTCGTCCGCGCCGAGTGAGATCATCACTTGCAAGGCCATCAGCGCCACCGTCGCGGACGGGAAAAATCCGAGATCGGGACGCTCGGACCAGCCCGCTCTCAAAAGTTTGTCCGGCACATCCGCGAGGTGAAACGGCGAGCCGGAATGTCGGTTCACCTCATCCAGTTCCTGGCGGTCAAGAGCCCGCCTTCCATACCATTTGTTCACCCGTTCGAGCACCGCGACCGGGCGTCCTTCGAGGGCTTCCGGAAAATGGCGGTGCAGTGCCGCCGCGGCGCGGAACTCGATAACCAAAGGTACCCCCGGCACGTTGGAAACGTGGTAACCTGCCGCTTTGCTGAAATCCGGATCGCTTACGACAAGTAAATCCGGGGTGATGCCTCTTTCTAGCAAAAAAGTTCCTCCCCCTGAAACCGTCACGATCTTTCTTCCCGACGCCTTCACCGCCTCCCAATCGTGTTCTTTCGCCGAGGGGCCCAAAGTGACAAGACTTACCGGCTTGTCGAGCCGACCGATCAGTCCATCCGGAGGAATGAGCCGTTTCACCTCCGAGCCGTTTTTCATCATCGAGACGAGGTGGATCCCCTCGCGGACAAATGTGTATTCGTGATCGAATTTCCTCATGTGCCGCAATCCCCCGCGCCACACGAATTTCGACAACGGATGGGAAAGCAATGCTGGCCATTGGTCCAGTACCCGCTGTAAGGCCACCTTCCGGTGGAATGTATCGTCGTCGTCAACAAGGTGCTCCGCAATCGTTTTCATCGACAGGGTGAGTGATGGAAATTTTTCGATCTGGATTTTTTGACGATATCTTGAATGCTTGTCACCCGACCTTGGCTTTCTTCATTCAAAAGCCGGATTTTCTTGGCAGGTGGACAAAACATACCGGGGGATGGAGTGCCTCCTCGTTTATCCGAAAGATCATACAAAGCAACCCGATTTCGATGGAGATGAAACATCGGTGGTTGGGAAATCGGGTTTTGAGGTATAGGGTACGATGATATCGCCCGAATCGTTTGGGAATTCGTAATGGGAAGGAAAAGACGTTAGGTCAGTTGCCAAAAAGAATTGCCGGAAGCGTTGGAGGAAATTGGAGCGCGGACTTTAGTCCGATCCGGAGAATCCAGCCATCGAAGCCAAACGGACTGAAGTCCGCGCTCCAATTCCGGATATGGATTTGATAGGTCGAAGGCCTGGTAAATGAAGGCATTCGATAGGAAATCGGGGCAATTTCTGAGATTTTGAAAGGAACTTGACGATAATTTGCACTTCGTTAAAAACCATGGACGGTTCCGTAAGGGGCCTTGAAGGCGTTTTCGTCATGATTTATTTAGGAAAATGGAAGATCCTGCCAAATTGACCAAATTGTCGAGGTTCTTCGATCATCGATTGGCAAAATCCGCGGATTTCAGACAAGGTTTTCGGCACCTTTTCCGACGGCAGCCAGAGAGGATACAAAAATGGCTGAGAAAGCTTCTCTGGGGTTCTTCATTTCGTCATATGCATGAAGTGACACCAGGGGCTGTTCTCCAACCGACGGCCGAAGGAGGGTGGCGATTGCGCCTGCGTTGTGGGGATACGGAAGATATATATTCCCGTCCCTTGTCGCTCTTGCGTATGGCGGATAGCCGTCCGGTTTCCTTGATCGCGACAGGGCCTTCCGCGCTGGATTATCCTTGGGATGAGCTTCGCAATGGGAGGCGGGCGATTTGGGCGGTCAATGGAGCTCCTGCCGTGCTGGCTTCCCAAGGATTGAAATGCGAGTTCCTTGTGGTTACGGATTATCATTTTGCGCAAAAGGAAGCAGCTCAAATCAGGTTGGCTGCCGAATGGGGGGCACAACTGATATTCAGTTATGAAGCAGTCGCTATGTTCGCCACGATCTGTCCAGAGCTTCTCAAGGTGACGCCATTTTACGTTGTCGAAAAAGTCAACCGTTGGTATGCCCTTCCATGCCTTGGCACGGAAGAATTGGATGCCCTGAACAGGTCTTGGGGGAATCCGTTTCTGTTACCGAATCGTCCTAAGCCCAATGTTGGTTGGAGCTACGATCCACTTTATGGGATTTTCTCCGCGAAAACAGTGACTTTTGCCGCACTACAACTGATAGTTTGGCATGGTGCCAGTGATATTGGAGTCATTGGTCTCGATCTTGGAGGGAACTCCAGAGCATATGTGGAAGAACACCCCGCCGTTTCGCGGTTGGATAGGGACCGGGAACATTTCATTCTTCCGTCGTTCGAGTGCATGGCAAAGGCTCTCTGCGGGACACCTGTCCGCATAGTCAATCACTCGAAGATTTCCGTTTTACCGAGGAATCTCGTTCCGGAAAACCTCGTTATTTCATGAATCTCGCTTTCATCCAGCGATTGGATCAAATTGGCGGCGGCTCGCGGGTGAGTTTGCGTAGTACTATGTGGACATTGCGTGAGCACAGGCCAGACTGGCAGCTTTCCTTGGTGACTCAAAGCCGAGGGCCTTTGTCCGAAGCGGCACTGGAACAGGGAATTTCCTGGGTGTCTTCTTCCTTGCCACGTTTTCGAAAACCTTTGTCTCGTTTTGTCTTCTGGAGGGATTGCCGTCGCTTGGCCAGTCGTTTGAGCGGGACTTCACTGAATGCAATCGTGAGTAACGAGTGGGTGACAGCCCCACATGCGCGGGCGGTCGCGAAGTGTTTGAAGATTCCTGCGATTTCTTACGTGAGGGATTTCATCGCGGTTGAGCGTGGGAGGAAATATCTCCTTCACCGGATGGATCGTTTGCTTTGTGTGAGCGAATCCATGCGCGTGGCCATGATCGAGGCGGGGTACGATCCTGCGAAGCTGAAAACGGTTTACAATCCCGTCCTCAAGCCAGTGGTTCAGGAACCGGACCCTCAGTTGCTTCAAAAAATCAAATGTGCCGGAGCCAGAAGGTGGTTGCTTTACCTCGGCCGGATATCGTCTCGCAAAAACCAGATCGACGCGGTGGAAACGTTGAAGCATTTGCGGAAATTTTCTAAGCAGGATTGGGGATTGTTAATCGTCGGAGACGAGGATGAAGATTACGCGAAACGATTGGAAGATCGGATCGCCGCTTCCGGGTTGTCAGGGAGGGCTCTTAAATTGGGAATGATTTCCCAACCGGGATGGCTGATTGACATGGTGGATGCTAGCGTTCTGACAAGTAAAAGTGAAGGTCTGGCGAGGGTGCTAATCGAGTCCTTCCTGATGCGAATTCCCGCTTTTTCCTATCCAATGGCGGGTGTGGAGGATGTCTATGGCGAAAATTTGAAGGACTTCGTTTCGCAGGAGGGTGATCCGGAAGCTCTGGCGCGAATCATCGCGGAGCATATTGATGCGGAAGGAACGAGGCGGAAAACTGAATTATTGGGTGATTTCCTCACGTACAGGCACTCAGTTAGCAATCATGTTCGCGAATTCGAAAAAGCTGTTGGGACAGAGTGAATATCCGGAACGAACCCCATGATTTTTTCCTCCCGATGCTGATCTTCGATTTTCAGTTTCTTCCTCTTGGCTCGAACCTTGATCGCCTTTGGACGGAAAAACCACGGTATGAAGAAGCCCCGGGTGGCCCGGAATTCCGTTTCAATGCCCAGTAGTGTGGTGCCGCGGACAATCATTTCTCTCAAGTCTTCCAGAGCGTCGGGTGAGATTCCATGTTCTTTGAGGAACTCGGTTTGTTCTGCTAGAATTTCTGACGATTTCTCGATCAAAAGCCGGACGATCTGTGGGTCGGGTTGTTGTTTGTGTGCGGACTGCGCGTGAAATTTGAAATAGGACTCCACTTGGGGAGCGAGTGCCCAGCGAACTTTCCGCGCTACGGATAATGCCCACATAACATCTCCGCGATGCCCGCAATCCTCGGGGAAGGGATTTTGTTGGAGGATATGGGTTCTGAACAGATTTCCGGAGCAACTGGAAAGGGGTGATTTCGGGAAAAATCCCAGGAGGAAAACCAACCAATAGGCCTGAGGGAAGATTAGGGGATCAGTGAGCTGATAGTGTTCGATGAGGCGGTGGATTGGCCATTTCCTGGAACTTCGAGAGTGATCGGGATTCAGTAAAATAGGTGGAGAAATGACAACATCGGCGGATAACTTCTGAATAAGGTCAAAAAGTTTTTTCAGAGAGTGTGAGGGGAGGGGATCACCGGTGGTAGCTACCGTCGTAAACTCGTACTTTGCGTGTGAGATGCCGAAGTTCCAAGAGGGATAGAGGCCAGGAGGATGGTTGAGGAAAACGGCATTCGGGATTTGCAAATGTTCCTTCAGGTAATCCAAGGTGCCATCCGATGAATCGCTGTCGACAACGATGATTTCGCCGGCGATTTCGGCAAGGTCGCGCAAGTGGGCTACGTGAGCGGGCATTTCCGATACGCACTCTCTTACCGGAGTGATGATGCTGACAGGAATTTTCATGGCTTGAGAGGTTCCTCGTCAGTTAATTTTCCAGTATTTGTCGACCTGAGAGATGATATGCTCAGGATCTTTCAAGGAGAGTAGATCGCTGCGGTAGCATTTCGCTCGTTTGGGATTCAGCAGAGTATAGAACCAGCTTTTTTTGCGAATGATCGCTTGGTCGCAAGTAGGTAAAGCGGGTTTGCAAGTTTGTCGATATGGGAAAAAAATGTGGTGAGCTTCATGCCACAGGCAATGAGCGAGCCAATTGCTGGTTTTCGGGGCTTCCAGCCAGGGTTTGGACGTGCCGATGTAGTGAAGATTCAGATTAAGGTTGCCTTGGCAAAGCGGGCGGGTCGCACCGATCGTGGTGCGGTGATTGATGCTGTTTGGCAGAATGTAGGATCTTCCCCGACAGAGAAAATTGAATACGGACTGGTCTCCTTGGCGGGCTTGCCCCGCCGCGGCGCGGGCGGCGATCGATCGGGCGGTGAAATCCACTTCGCGCAGCCCTTTCAGATTCATCCACATGACACCGCAGTTGATGTAGGGCAATTTGCGTTCTTCGGGTGGGACCTGATCTATCCACGGGCAGTCTTTTTCGATCACGCTGAAATAATCCCGCGCTCCGGCGAGGAGCCAGTGGGTTTCCCCCTGTGGTGGATGAACGGATTCAACTCCTTTGAAGCACAGCACATCGGCATCCAGGTAGATGATTTCGTCCAGATGGGGAAGCTGTTCGGGCAACACCAATTTGGCATAGGTCATGCGGGACCCCCGGCGCTCGGGCAGGGTCATCAGGCGCGATTGATCGATGGTCAAAAGGTCGATCGTGACCGCAATGCCTTTGAGCGATGCGATGCGTTCGATGACCTTGCGGAGCTCATCGAGAGATTCCGGAGGTAGCCCGCCGTCCAAAATAAGAAAGCGATAATCGTATTTCCCTGAGGCTGCTGCGGTCGTGGATGACACGGCCATTTCCAGACCGGGTAAAAATCGTGCGTCGGCATTGGAGACGATGGTCAGCAGAGGACGGGTGGAGGAATCGGTCATCGAGGCACTCGATAGGCGTTGAGGAGGAGAACTTGTTTTCGGGATGCACTACTAGCAAGTTTTTTTATAAACCGTCCGGGCGCGAGGTGAGCGTCGTAGTAGGCGCGGGCATTGCGGCGGAGCATGAGGATTTCTCCGGCATCCATGGTCAGGAGACGAGCGATTGTATCGCGGAGCGAGCCGGGGTCCTGGAAAATGAGGCAGTTTACGCCGTGGGTGAACGGGTGGGTTAGATAGTCGACGTATTGGAGGATCGGGATGGTAAAAGAGGGTTTTTCGGAAGCGGTGGCGTCCGGCTGGATTCCACGCATGAGCGAGTGATTGATCCCACGGCCGGTCCGATAAAGGGTGGTGGCGAGCCACTTCAGTCGTTGGTTTTTCCAACTGTTGTTGATGAATTCGATCAAATTCCGCCAATGGTTCTCTTTGAAATGGATTTTGGAAGAACGGCTTCCGGCAAAGAGGGCGTTTAGCGATGGCTCGGGCGGGTGCTCCCGGGGATGCGGTAGCCGGAGCATCCACCGGTATGGCATGGCCTTGAGACAGCGTTTAATGATAGACCGGGCTTTCCGAGGAGGGAATATGGACCGAATGAAAATCTCCCGGACATCGGCGGCCTGATGCTTGGCGAGTTTCCGGACAAACGCCAGGGATTGGACCAAATGTCCTTGGCTGCCTTTATTCAAGATCCATACTTTTTTCCCGGCTGGAAAACTTGACGGCATGTTCAAATGAGGGAGGTGAGCTGATGGGTATGACGGAAGCATTTCAGGTGAAATCGAACACTCCGGGAGGCAGCGGACACACGGGTGATAGATTCCGGATCCGGATGTCTTTTCCGGCCAATGCCCGGTTCATCGTTTGAAAGGAGGGCAGGATCACGGAGGCGTATCGCTGTTCCAGTTTGCTGGGCATGGCATTCTGATAGACGCTGGAATTCCCCCTCAGATCCATGCCGATGATCTCGATGTCCTTGGCTCCAAGGCCGACCGCCGCTTGCAAGGCGACAAAGGCGACGGTGGCTGAAGGATAAAATCCCCAATCCATGTGATGGGACCAGCCGACCGAGCCTCTCCATCCAGAGGCACTCCGAAGATGAGGGGCCGAATCGATGGGATGGGAACTACCGGAGTGTTCCGAAGCCCCCGTTTGATCTGGCAAATAGAACGGAAATTCTGACTGGAGGTTGATGTTTTTCAGGGTGGAAGGGGGTAAGGAAGGGGTTCCATACCATAAATTGACCCGTTCGATGATGGAGACTTTTTTATGATCCAACCCTCCGGGGAAATAACGGTGGATGGCTGCGGCGCAACGATACTCGATGATGAGGGGGACGCCTTCCGCGTTTCTGACATGGAATCCGTTGACTTTACTGAAATTCGGATCCGTGACGACGAGAAGATCCGGGATAATGCCTCGTTCTTTCAGAAAACTCGCTCCCCCGGTGACGGCGATGATGAAGCGTCCGGAATGCTTCAGGGCTTCCCAGTCGTAAGCCAAGGCGGATGGGCCGGTGGTCACCAGAGTGACGGGCCGTTGGATCGGGGGGAGTAGTTCCGGGATGCGGGAAGATTCTACCGCGATTTTCCCTTTGAACCGCATCGCGGTAATGGAGCCGTCCTTGCGATCGAAAGTGTAGCGGTGATCGAAACGTTTCAGGTGCTTCCACTCGTTTCTCCATAATAAATTGGCGAGCAGATGTTTGAACGGAGGAGGTAGGCAGAGGTCGATGCAACGCTGGATATTCCGGCGCTTTTGAAAGGAATGATCCGTCTGGAGGTAGCGAGGAAGAGTTTCTGTCATCGGGGGGTACGGTAAGCGTTGAGGAGGAGGGTTTGATGCGGGTGGGAACCGCAGAACAGCTCCCGGAGAAACCGCCCGGGCGCGAGATGGGCGTCGTGGTAGGCACGGACGTTGGTGCGCAGGGAGAGGATTTCTTCGGCATCCATGGTCAGGAGACGGGCGATTGTATCGCGGAGCGAGCCGGGGTCCTGGAAAGTGAGGCAGTTTACGCCGTGGGTGAGCGGGTGGGGCAGGTAGTCGGCGTATTGGAGGATCGGGATGGTGCCTGCGGCGAGGGCTTCGATCAGGTTGTGGCAGAGCGGCATGCCGACGCCGGGGCAGGCGAGAAAGAAGTCGGCTTTGGCCAAGGCGTCGAGCCAGCGTTCGGGTGGTATTTTGCAATGTTGGGTTTCGCAGAGGACAAACGAGCGTTTTTCGTCCGATGCGAGCCAGGTTTCCGCGTGAGTCGGGCGGTAGAGATCCGGGCAGACACGGGTGGCGACGCTGAGCATGTCGCGGCGAGTGAGCATGCCGTAAAGGGTGCGGATGACGTCCTTGTCGTATTTGCCTTCTTCGGTATTGCCGCCGAAGAAAAGCCGGACGGGCCGTTCTTCTGAGACGTTGTAAGGATAGGGCAGGTCGACTTTCGTGGTGATCTGCGGATGGACGAAAACGGGAAATTCGACTTCATCCGGAGAGGCGGCGGTGCGCCAGGTGTAGTCGACTTTGATCATACGCTTCGCGTTTGGGTCAGCGGATTCCTGGGAATCGGTGATGAGATCGTATGGCTCGTGGAGAGCCTGAAGCGATGGAATGACACCGAGTCTTTCCTTGAGGAGGATGGATTTCATCCGGCTGGTGCCGAAGGAGGAAAGGGTGGCGCGGCGGGCGGTGAAAACGGGGAAATACCCGGCGTCGATGGCATCCCGGACGAGGCTGAAATAGTAGCGTCCGCCGACGGCATCAATGGTCGGGTTTTGAAAATCGAAGCAAAGAATCGGTTCACCGGAGTGACGTTCCGACAGGCCGCGTGCCGTCAACTGCGCGAATGCCCGGCGGTAGCGCGGGCTGATGTAAGGGCGGAGGCGTCGATAGTGTGCTTCCAGCCATTTTCCCGAATTGGCCATGCTCAGGGTTGGGGACGTTTGTGAATTCCGTTGGGGCACCACACGCTGCCGCTGGCAATCACTTCCTGGCGGATGGCCATGTTTTTCGCCATGGTTTCCGGGGTTTTGTAGCCGCGTTTGTGATCGAGGTGCAGGACGATGGCCTGATAGCGGATTTGTCGCCCGGTGACGCCGTAGTTCGCGAGGCGCTCGCCGAGTTCGCGATCCGCGCCGCCGTATTGCATGTCTTCGTTGAAGCCGTTGACGGCGATGAGATCGTCTTTCCAGCCGGATGCGTTGCAGTTGTTCCAGGTGGCTTTGGTGGGCGTGATGGCATCCATCAGCGGTCCGAGAGCGGGAGGCAGGCCGATTTTCAGGGACGGGGAAAACTCCTTCAGGCCGTTGGTGCGGAGAAAACCGACGTCGAAGGCGCGGCCGCTTTCGATGTCATCGAGCGTGAGTTTGAGGCTCAAATCCATCGGCAGCTTGCAATAGCCACCGGAAAGAAAATGGCCGCGTTTGGCGTGCTTGGTGTGCACGGCGAGAAAATCCGGACGCGGGATGCAATCGCCGTCCGTCATGAGGATGTAATCGTACTCCGCTTGCTGGAGGGCGACGTTGAGAATGGTTTGACGCCGGTATCCTTCATCGGCGTGCCAGACGTGTTTGATGGGGTAGTTCGAGACTTGTCTGAAGTTTTCGATCACGTCGATCGTCCGCTGGTCCGAACCGTCGTCGGCGATGAGCACTTCGAAGTCCCGGAAGGTCTGATACAGGTAACCGTGCAGGACTTTGTTCAGCCAATCGGGCTGGTTGTAGGTGCTGATAACGACGGATTGTTTCATGAAAATGGGATTGGAGGTGGGCCCAAGGGAAAGCATCATTCCGGTTCGGGGCGTCTTGCAAGTGAGATTGCCAAACCGAGGGTGCCGACAAAAATCAGGTAGCAGGCGAGCAATTCGAGGTAGCTTTTACAGATTCTCGGGATTTCCGGAGCGAAGGCGTCGCCCAGGGAGGCTTTCCAGAATACGGCGGAGCCCATCACCCGGTTGAAGACATAAAGAATGAGCAGGGCGGCACCGATGAAACCGGTGCCGGTGTGGCTGCCGAGGGATCTTCCGAACCGCAACACCGTGCGTTTGTGGCGCAGGCAGGTGACGAGCGCGATGGCGAGAATAACGCAGATGATTTCTCCCTCGGGCAGTTTGATCTGCAGGAAATCCCAGAAAAAATCTTCGATTTCCCCCACCACGGCGGCGAAGAGGCAAAGGGCGATGGCGCGGCAGATCGGGCGATTGGGACCGGTATGGGGGGAGGCTCCGAGCATTACGGCCGCTCCCGCCACGAGAAGCAGTGCCTGGAGCAGCTCCACGGTGCCGCGGGTGAGCGGGACGCCCGGCCGGTTCGGTAACCAGGCGGGCAGGAGAATGGCGACGCACCCACCACAGATCAGAGCCGCGCGAACGAGGTGGCGGGACAGGGATTTGCTTCCGGGTTGGTAAGGAGAACGAGCCACCCTGTTTGGCTAATGCCATTCGGGAAGGCTGGCAAGGCTGGAGGGGAAGAAGGGCGAACCAGTCAGGGGGGAGTTCAACCGCGAATGAACGCCAATGGACGCGAATTTATTATGATTTTCCAAAGATCTGGAAAAATCCGGATTCTTTTTCTCCAGAGACTCCAGAGACTCCAGAGACTCCGGAAACTCCGGAAACTCCGGAAACTCCGGAAACTCCTCGAGTCGTAACGATTCGCGTTTAGATCCATTGCCAAAATATTCTGCCGGAATTGGAGCGCGGACTTCAGTCCGCCCCAAAGAATCCAGCCAACAATGCCAAGCGGACTAAAGTCCGCGCTCCCAGTAAGCCACCGAAGCCAAACGGACTGAAGTCCGTGCTCCAATTTTCGCCAATGCTTCCGGAAATCCTTTTGGCAATAGGGCCTATTGGTGTTCATTCGCAGTTGGAGAATACCAAACTGCAGCGCCTCAACTTCACCTTTCAAGGTTCCGACGGAGGCCGTGAAATCACCGCGCCGCCGCCGCTGGAGGAGCCGCTGGATTTCAGTTCCTTGTCACCCGGCAGCCCGAGCATGTCGGGCATTCGCAGTCCGTCGCCCTTAAGAGGAGTGGAATGGCGGGCGGGTGCTTGCGGAAGTGGGCTGGCGGTGGCTGCTGAGGTTGTGGAAGGTTTTGGCATTTCCGCGGCAGCGACACTCGTGGATGCCGTGCTTTCCGGTGGTGCGGATTTTTTCGGGGCCGCGGTATTCTGGACGACGACCGCCTTGGGCGCGCAGGACGCCAAGGGGAAAACCGCGCCGAAGAGGGCGGAAATGAGTAGCTGCCGTCTCACGAATGGTGGGTTTTTGGCATAAGAAACCGCGCGGGTCAGCGCTCGTCGATCGGGGGGACGGGGCTGAGCGTTTGAGGGCCGGTGTAAAGGGTCAACGGGCGATAAAGGCGGTTGTCGCGAAGCTGCTCGAGCACCTGGGCGGTCCAACCGGAAGTGCGGGCGATGGCGAAAATCGGCGTGAAGAGGTCCGTCGGGATGCCCAGCGAGTAATACACCGTGGCGGAGTAGAAATCGACGTTGGCTTCGAGTTTTTTCCGCTCCCGCATGATTTCGGCGATGCGTTCGCACATGCGGATCCACTTGGGCTCGCCGAGTTCGTCGGTGAGCTGGGTGGCGAGGGTGCGGAGGTGAGGGGCGCGTGGATCGAGCACCTTGTAGATGCGGTGGCCGATGCCCATGATTTTTTCTTTCCGCTGGAGCTTGCCTTCCACGTAGGCGTCGACGTTTTCCGGCTCGCCGATTTCCTGAAGCATGTGGATGACGCCTTCGTTCGCTCCGCCGTGGAGTGGTCCCTTGAGCGTGCCAATGGCGGAGGTGACCGCGGAATACATGTCGGAGAGGGTCGCGACGGTGACGCGGGCGGAGAAGGTGGAGGCGTTCATGCCGTGGTCCGCATGGAGAATGAGCGCCACATCCAGGATTTTCGCGGCTTTTTCCGACGGGACTTCACCGTTGATGAGATAGAGGAAATGCTCGGCTTCATTGAGATCTTCCCGGGGTGCGGGAAGGTCGAGTCCTTGGCGGAAACGGTGGAAGGCGGCGACGATGACGGGGATTTTCGCGATGATGGAAAGCCCGATTTCCTCGTCCACTTCCTGATCCTGGTTTTCTCCGATGACGGCGCGTTTGTCGTAAAGGCCGAGCATGGAAACTCCGGTCCGGACGATGTCCATGGGATTGGCGTCTTTCGGCGCGTTTTTCAGGAAAGCGATGACGCCGTCGGGCAGGTTGCGATCGGTGCGGATGCGGGTGGAAAATTCCGCCAGTTGCGCGCGGTTCGGCAGGTGTCCCTTGTGCAGAAGGAAAACGATCTCTTCGTAGCAGCAATGCTTCACCAAATCGTCGATGTGATAACCGAGATAGCTCAACTCACCGATGTCGCCTCTGACGTTGCTGAGGGAAGATTCGTTGGCGATGACCCCTTCGAGGCCGCGTGCGTATTCAGTCATGACAAAAGTTTGGCGTTTAAAGATTCAGTGAAGTTTCTGCAAAGAAAGCGGGTCATATGCCGGGGCGCAAGGGTGAAACTGCGACAATCCGTCCAATAATGCGAGCTGACAGTCCCGGCATGAAAGCCATAGATTCCGCCCATGAGCCACCTTCCCGCGTTGATCTTCGAAACTTCCACCCCCGCCGCCTCGCTGGCGCTGGTGAGTGGAGAAGGGGAAACCGAGACAATTGGATTCACCAGCGACCGGAATCACAACGCGGTCCTGTTCCAGCCGCTGCGGGAACTCGTCGCCCGGCTTGCCGGAGAGCCGGTCCGTCTTGTCCTCGTCGGCAGCGGGCCGGGCAGCTACAGCGGCACCCGGGTGGGAATCGCTGCCGCCCAGGGAGTGGCGATCGCTCATCGGTCTCCGGCGATCGCGGTTCCCTCCATCCTCGCAGTGCCTGCGGCCGATGCGGGAGGGAAATGCATGGCCATCGGCGACGCGCGGCGGGGAAGCTACTGGACGGCCCGGATTTCCGAACACCGCCTTCTCTCCGAACCCACCCTGACGGACCGGGACGGTCTGGAGCGGGAAATCGCCGCTGCCATGGAGGACGAGTGGACGGTCTTTTCGTTGGAAGAAACCCGGAAATTTCCCCTGCCGCCAGAGCAGCTTGAAAAAATCGTCACCCAGCAACCGGACGCCGCCCGTCTGTGGCAGGTCTGGCAAAATACCCCATCGGAGATCCGTGAAAAATGGTCCGCGGAAATCGCCCAGCCGGTTTATCTCAAACCTCCCCACATCACCCCGGCGAAGCGTTCCTGGTTGGTGTGATGCGGGAAAGAGGATGGAGCACCGACGTTCACGTCGGCTCTTGCAGGCTGGAGCGCCGGTGTCCCCACCGGCTCTTGCCCAAAAGTGCCAAAAGCTTTGATGCCTTTCCCTTCCGAGGACCTCCGTTTCTCACCGGCATCGATGCGAATCATGGAAGGCGGGGGGAAATCGGTTGAGTCGTGGGCGGAGCTTCGCCACCGTGCCGCCGTCATGGCAACGGCTCAAATTCAGGAAGCGGCTCTTTCGTCGCAGGTGATTCGCATCGAAGAACAGGGGAAATTGCCCAAACTGCGTGTGGAGACGCCATACAGCACCGCCGAAGTCTATTTCCAAGGTGCCCATGTGACCGCGTTCCAGAAAAAGGGCGAAGCGCCGTTGCTTTTCCTCAGCAAGGAAAGCCAGTTCATCCCGGGAAAAGCGATCCGTGGCGGCATCCCGCTCATTTTTCCGTGGTTCGGAAATCGCGAAGGCCATCCCGCGCACGGCGTCGCCCGCACCGCCGAGTGGAAACTGGAAGATGCCCGGATCAATGTCGACGAAACGGTCACCCTGCGTTTTTCCCTTCCTGCCGGACTTTCGCCCCTGCGGGTGGAATATGCCATCACCGTGGGCGAAACGCTGGAACTCGAATTTTCCGTGGAAAACCCGACGACTGAAATTCATCGCGTCGAAGCCTGTCTGCACACCTACTTCAACATTGGCGACATCGCCCGGACCTCGGTCACCGGGCTGGAAGGTGTGTCATTCATCGATCAGCTCGACGGAAACCGAATCAAATCCGAATTCTCCCCGGAACTCCGCATTTCCGAGGAAATCGACCGGATCTACACCGACGTCCCTGCCTTGCTGGAAATCCACGATGAAGCCCGGCATCGGAAAATCCGGCTCGAAACCGAAAACAGCCACTCCGCCGTCGTCTGGAACCCCTGGATCTCCAAATCCCGGCGCCTCGCCGATTTCGGCGACGAAGAGTACCGGGAAATGCTCTGCGTGGAGACAGGCAACGTGGCGGGGAATGGGTGGGAGCTTGCTCCCGGAAAGAGCCTTGGAATGAAAGCTTGTTTGGAGACTCTCCCGTTTGATTGATCTTCGTAAAATTGAATGACGCGGCGGGCCCGCGCGCGTTTTCAGGAAAAGCTCCGCGAATCCAGCCATCGAAGCCAAACGGACTGAAGTTCCTGCTCCAATTTCGGCACTCTCTTTCGCAATGGGTCTAACGCTGCAGGGATAAACAAACTTCTCTCACGATTTTGGCGGAATGCGATGCCTTGGCTGAAAACTTTCCGCTAACAATAAATAGGGCGTTGAATTCACGCGAAGATTTGGGATTGGCGGTTATGGAATAAAAAAGCGCTTTGTTGAATAATTTGGCTATTTTGAGTTCTCTGTGAAATTTGGTTAGGTGCAAATAGTCGATATATTGTCTGTAAGGCCGGAGGATGCTTTTTGTTTCAGAGAGACCGGCAAGAAGGCGGTCGCGATAATCCGTGGTGAGCTTCTGGGTAGGGATTAGGTGAACGAAGGATAAATCGGGGTAATAATGCAATTGATAGCCTAAAATGAGCAGTCTTGCGCAGATCTCGGAATCTTCTCCGGATGTCAGGTTGTTGCCGAGCCTTCCGGTGAGAATGCTTGGATGTTCTTTGAATATTTCATTCCATAAGGATTTTCTCAGAGAAAGGCCGCTTCCCCATAAGAATTTTCTGGGAGCGACATTGCCGGGAGCTTTGGCCTGTTCTCCAACGGCGTAATAACCTTTGTAGGTATCCCACCATTCGGGAAAATCACCTTCGGTTTTGGCGGTGCTACGCCCTCCGATGGCTCCGATGCTCGGATTTGAGGAAAGGATTTCGTAGGCGGATTGAATGTAATTTTCGGAAAGAAGATTGTCGTCGTCGCAAAAGACGATCACCTCGAATTGTGCGGAATCGATACCTCGCTGGCGGGCGGCTGATAATCCGGGAATGGTTTCATCCACGATTCGAAAGGGAATGGAGGGATCTCCGTGCCGTTCCCAGGAATCCGCCGCAACCGCCTTCGTTTCATCCGTGCTTGCATTGTCAACAAGAACAATTTCCCAGGGAAAGTTGTTGAGCGTCCGTTGTGCCACCAAGTGCTGGAGCGTTTCCGAAATTCTATCGATACTGTTGTAGCAACAAATGATTACGGAAACTCCGTCTGGTTGTTTGGAGTTTTCATTGTGGGTTTTGAGCATGGATGGAGAGAAATCAGGTCGGAGATATTTTGGATTTTGTCAAATTATATAGAGGAACTATCTATCTGTCAGATTGCTGCACGGTTTGATCGCTCTCCACGATCCTCCCTCCCTGCATCCTCACGATACGGTCCGCGACGTAGTTCACGAGATGCAGGTCGTGGGAGATGAAGATCAGGGTGAGATCCAGTTGGCGGCGGAGGTCCATCAGCAGATTGATGATCTGGGCCTGGATGGAGACGTCGAGGGCGGAAACGGGTTCGTCGGCGATGACGAGTTTGGGTTCGGGGGCGAGCGCGCGGGCGATGGCGATACGCTGGCGCTGGCCGCCGGAAAATTCGTGGGGATAGTGGCGGGCCATTTCCGGTGAGAGGCCGCAGGTGGTCATGAGCTGTCCGACGCGCTCCCGGAGGGCCTCTCCTTTCAGGTTCGGGTGGCGCTGTCTGACCGCTTCGGCGAGGGTGGAAAATACGGTCATGCGGGGATTCAGCGAGCTGTAGGGGTCCTGGAAAATCATCTGAAAATCCAGCCGACGTTTGCGCAGGGCGGAGCGGGAAAGGGCGGAGAGATTTTCTCCATCGAGATGGATGCTGCCGGAGGTCGCGGGAATGAGTTGCAGGATGGTGCGGGAGAAGGTGGATTTTCCGCAGCCGGATTCGCCGACGAGGCCGAGGATTTCACCTTTTTCGACTGTGAGGTTTACGCCGTTTACCGCACGGATGGTTTTGCCGCGCCGACCGAAGAGGGAGGACGGACGTTGGGTGAAATGGGTGTGAAGATCGCGGATTTCCAGATAAGCCACGGTTTTCAACAAGGCAGAAAAACGCGGAATCGCACGGAAAATCGGGTTCTTTGGAAGGGTTCGGGATTTTTGAGAGACATTTTCCCGTCGATGGAGTTTATGGACAGAGAAGTTTCGCCCGCATGTCCGCCTTATTGATCGATCCTGCCCGCCGCATTGGCTGCGATGACCTCCCCGCCCTTCAATCGGTTCTTCAGGAAGCGGTGCAACGCCAGCGGTCGCCGGTGGATGAGGTTCTGGACGCGGGGTTGGTGGATGAGGAACCGTATCTTCGGGAGCTTGCCGGGGACCTGGGGCTGGAGTGGCTCGATGAGATCCCGCAGGCCGAAAATTCCCTGCCGTTGCGGGAGGCCTGTGGGCCGAGGATCGCGCTGAAACACCGGCTTTTACCCATTGCCATCCTCGGCGAGGGAGAAACGGCGCGCCTCAAGCTGGCGACGTTCGATCCTTTCAATCTGGTGGCGCGTCAGGCGGCGGCGCAGGAAATTTCCCTGCCGATCGAGTGGTGCATGGTTTCCCGGAAACGCCTGCACGAGGCGTTGCGCAAGCTCTACGGCGTAGGGGCGGATACGTTCGAGCAGATCCTTGAGGGCCGCGATCTGGATTACGATCACCTCGATGCGGGAGAGGACGAGGCGAACGTCATCGACGATGACGACGCGGAGGCCAGCGTGGTGAAATTCGTGAACCAGATCATCCGCGAGGCTCTGGAGCAGCGGGCGACGGACATTCACGTCGAGCCTCTGGCGAACAACCTGCGCATCCGCTACCGCATCGATGGCCGCTTGCTGGAAATCGCGGTGCCGGAAAATATCAAGGCGTTGCAGAGCTCGGTGATCGCCCGTCTGAAGATCATGTCCCGTCTGGACATCGCGGAGCGCCGCGTGCCACAGGATGGCCGCATCAACCTCCAGTTCGAGGGCCAAACCATCGACGTCCGCGTCGCGACGGTGCCGACGGTCGAGGGCGAGAGCGTTTCCCTGCGTTTGCTCAACCAGCAGAAATTCAACCTCGAAAAACTCGGCATGGAGTCCTTCGTGCGAAAGAAAATCGAGGGCCTGCTGCACCTTTCCAACGGCATCATCCTCATCACCGGCCCCACCGGTTCCGGTAAATCGACCAGTCTGTATTCCTTCCTCAGCGAGGTGAATCACCCCGAGCGGCGCATCGTGACGGTGGAGGATCCGGTGGAAAACAAGCTGCCGGGCGTGATGCAGATCGCGGTGAAAACCGAGATCGGCCTCACCTTCGCCACCGCCCTGCGCTCCATCCTGCGGGCAGACCCGAACATCGTGATGATCGGGGAAATCCGGGATTTGGAAACGGCGGAAATCGCCATCCGCGCCTCGCTCACCGGCCACCTCGTGTTTTCCACGCTGCATACGAACGACGCGCTCGGCGGCATCAGCCGTCTGGTGGATATGGGAGTGGAGCCGTTCCTCGTTTCCGCCGCCGTCCGCGCATTCCTCGCGCAGCGCCTTGTGCGTCGCCTGTGTCCGCATTGCAAGACCCCGCGCGAACTCAGTGATCCGGATAAAGTCGGCCTCGGCATCCCGCTGGACATTCCAGGGCAGGTTTATTCGCCGCGCGGCTGCGACCGCTGCCGCCACACCGGATTCTCCGGACGGCTCGCCATTTACGAAGTCATCGTGCTCTCCCCGGCTTTGCAGGAGTTGGTCGCCCACGGCGCACCCGCGAACGAGATGCGGGTGCAGGCGTTGAAGGACGGTTACGTTCCCATGCGCACTTACGGCTGGCACAAGGTGATGCAGGGTGAAACAACCGTCGAGGAGGTCATTTCCGTCACTTCCATCGATCTCGGCTCCTAACCGCGTTTCAGGTATCGATCACCATGGCGAATTTCTTCTACAAAGCCTTGAATTCCAGCGGATCCGTCGTCACCGGCGAGCTGGATGCGTCGGACCGCCCGGAAGCCCTGCGGGTGCTCGACAGGCGCGGCCTCCAGCCGGTGAACCTCAGCGAATCCCAAAAAGCCGCTGCCGTGAAAAACACCCGGCCGGCAAAAGGGCAGGAGTCCCGCCCACAGGCGAAAGAGCCGAAGGTGGATGATCTTCCGTCCGGGCCGCTGAAGCTCAAACGGCAGGAAGTCATCCTGTTCACCGAGGAGCTGTCGGACATGCTCGGCGCGGGCCTTCAGCTCGAACCCGCGCTGAAGGCGATGGAAAACCGTCAGGAACTCGGAAACCTCAAGGCCGTTTCTTCTCGGCTCCGGCAGATCGTGCGCGATGGCGTGAATTTCTCGGTTGCCCTGAAAAAAGTCAGCCCTTCGTTCGGCCCGCTTTACGGTTCACTGGCCGCGGCGGGCGAAGCGTCCGGAGCGCTGGATACGATTCTCAAACGTCAGGCGCATTACCTGAAGACGCTTCAGGAATTGAGGACCAAGCTGGTGGTAGCGATGATCTACCCGGCGTTCCTCGTGCTGGCGGGCATCGGCGTGTGCATCGTGCTCGTGACCACGCTGATTCCCCAGCTTTCACAGCTCATTGCCAGCACGCCCGGCGGCAAGCTACCGCTCGGCGCCGTGCTCCTGATGGAGGCTTCGGATTTCCTGAAAAACTACTGGATCATCCTGCTGCTGGTCGTGCTCGGCGGCATCGCGTTTTTCAAGGCGTGGAAAGACAACGAGGCGAACCGGCCGACGTGGGACGCCATGAAATTGAAGCTCCCGCTGTTTGGGCCGGTGGTCGCCAGCCAGTTTTACGTCCAGTTTCTGGAAACGATGGCGAATCTCGTCGCCAACGGCCTGCCGTTGTTGCGCGCGTTGGAGCTTTCTCGGGATGCGACGCAGAATCTGGCGTTGAGGAATGCGATGAATCAGGTGATCGCCCAGGTCGGAGATGGTCGGTCCTTGTCCAAGGCGTTGATCCGGAACGGTTCGTTTCCCGCGTTGCTCATCGACATGGTGGCCGTCGGTGAACAGACCGGAAAAATCGACGTGGCCCTGCGGCGTGCGGCGGAGCGGTATGACAAGCAGTTCACCAAGGATCTCCAGCGCATCATGGCACTCATCACGCCGATCGTGCTCATCGTGATGGCCGGACTCGTCGGCACCATGGCCTACATGATGGTGACCGCGATCTTCCAGACGATCGGGAATCTGAAATAGAGGGAGCGCTGGCGTTCACGTCGGCTTGAAAAAAACGCCGACAAGAGCGTCGGCACTCCTTATAGTCCCAGCATCCATGGCTTCGTCTTCATCCGAATCACCCTCCGGCAGCGCTCCCTGGGAGGTAAAGAATCCATCCGGTAAAAACCTCTTCCGCCGCCTGCTGCCGTGGCTCGGCGGGGCCTTGCTGGTGCTCCTGATTCTCTGGGGCCTGTGGCCGAAGCCGGTGATCGTGGAAACCGCCGTCGTCAAGGAAGGCCCACTCACCGTGCGCGTGGCGGAAGAAGGGAAAACCCGCGTCCGGGACCGCTACGTGATCGCCACTCCGGCGGCAGGCACCATGCGGCGGGTGACGCTGAAGCCCGGCGATCCCGTTGTGGCCGGAGAAACGGTGATCGCTTCCATCGAGCCGGCGGCTTCTCCGTTGCTCGATCCCAGAGCACGCGAACAGGCGGAAGCGCTGGTTTCCCTCCGCGAAGCCGCACGGGCACAGGCGCAACAGTCGCTCGAAGCGGCCCGCGCCGCGGCGAACCAGGCGGCGGCCGATCGGGACCGGATTCTGGCCGTGGACAATCCGCGCGCCATTTCCGCCAGCGATCGCGACCGGGCGGTCAACGAAGCGGCTATCAAGGAAGCCCAGCTCCGTTCCGGGGATTTCGCCCTGAAGGTGACCGAATACGAACTTTCCCAGGCCCGCGCGGCGCTCGAACGAGGGAACGCGACCCACGCTGAGCGCGTGGAAATCAAATCTCCCGTCAGCGGTCAGGTGCTCAAGGTGATGCAGGAAAGCGAAACCGTCATCGCTTCCGGCACTCCCATCCTGGAGGTCGGTGATCCGAAAAACATCGAGATCGAGGCGGAAATCCTGTCCCGCGATGCTGTCGGTATCCGTCCCGGGGATTCGGTCGTCGTCGAGCAATGGGGTGGAGAGACGCCGTTGAACGCCCGCGTCCGCCGGGTGGAACCCGCCGCGTTTACCAAAGTTTCCGCGTTGGGCGTCGAGGAGCAACGCGTCATCGTGCTCAGCGATCTGCGGGAAGCTCCGCCCGCCGCCGGGTTGCTGGGCGATCGCTACCGGGTGGAAGTGCGGGTGGCAACCTGGCATTCCGACAAGGTGCTCACCGTCCCGTCGGGTGCCTTGTTCCGGCAGGGGAACGAGTGGAAAACCTTCGTCCTGCGTGGCGGCAAGGCGGTTTTGACGACAGTGGATGCCGGACATTCCGATGGCCGGACCACCGAAGTGCTCTCCGGTCTGAAGGTGGACGATGAAGTCCTGCTGCATCCGCCGGACACAGTGAAGGACGGCACTGCGGTGAAGAAGAGGGATTAGGAATGTGGCGGCGCTGCATTGCTTTTCCACTTGGCGCGGGGAAGGCGAGGGCTTAAGACGCCCTCAGTCATGACGCGCACCTCCATCGAATTCGCCATCAAGGTTTTCCTCGTCGCCCTCATCGTCACCTTTATCTGGACGGTGTATGTGGTGCTGAAGCAAATCGGCTGGGCCTGATTCACTTCCAGTCCACGGCGACCTCGGCGATGCCTCCGTTTTTGTCGTCGTACTTGAGGTGTCCGTGCTTCAGCGCGTATTCGTGCACGCATTTCGTGGTTTTGACGTCCACGGCGCAGTAGTGGGCGATTTTCCAGAGCGGCTCGTAATCGCCCGTTTTCTTGTGCTCCTGCCACCATTTCAGCGCATCCAGACCGTCGGCGCTCTTGCCGATGCCGAGTGAGGCGGTGGCGACGGAATCGAGCTTCAGCCGGAAGCCGACGATTTTTTCCAGCTCGATCATCATGTCTAGGTTGAGCGTGCCCTCCTCCAGCGTCTGGAGAATGTAGGGCTGGAGCACGGGATAGTCGAAGTAGAGGTGGTTCCAGCCGACGACGAGATCGGCGCGCAGCAGTTCCTCACCGAGGCGGTCCATCTCGCTTTCCGGGTAAATTTCGTAGCCGCCGCGGGCGGTGCTGTAGGTCACGGCGACGGACACTCCCATTTTCGCCTTGTTGCCGAATCCGCCCACGTCGTTGCCGCTGCGCTGGGTTTCCAAATCAAAATAGACGATGTTTTTTCCGGCCATCGCGGTGGTTTTAGAGACCCGCCGTGGACGGGGCAAGCCGAAGGAAGGATTCTTCGTCGCCTCGCGCGGCGAAAAAATGAATCCCGGACGATCGCTCCATGCGCTAGCTTTCTCCCATGTCGGAAACGGTGCGTGTGGACAAATGGCTGTGGGCCACCCGGTTTTTCAAAACCCGCAGCCTCTCCGCGCAACAGTGCGCCGCGGGCAAGGTGAAGCGGAACCAGCATCCCCTCAAACCCGCCGCCACCGTGCAGATCGGGGACATTCTCGAAATCCCGTTTCCCGAAGGGCCGGGGCATAAAACGGTGCGGGTGCTCGGGCTGATCCAGCAACGGGTGGGCGCGCCCCTCGCGGCGGCGAACTACGAGGATCTCACACCCGCCGATGTCTATGCCGAGTACAAGGCGTGGGCGCTCGCACGCAAGGAAGCCGGGAAAGGCCGCCCGACGAAAAAAGATCGTCGCCAGCTCGGGAAAATCCGGGGATTTTTCGAATGACCGGTGCCGCGTTGCGACGTAGCGGGACGGCTGCGCCGTTCCGGGTGGGAAGGGGAGTGGGGCCGGAAGAGTTTTGTTTTCCGGATAGAGTCTGCGAGGGAGGCGTTTCATTTTCTCAGCCGAAGCGGAGCAGCCGCGTCGCTACACGCGGGAAAAGGGCACTGGCTTTTTCAAGTCACCTGCTTAACTTCGGCTGCGTGCCACTTCCCAACACTCTGCCCACCAAGGAAGCGATTCAGGCGATGGAGCCGTTTTCCGGATTGGCCCTGGAAAAAATCCATTGCGTCGCCACGGCGGAAGATGCCGCGCGGGCCTTGGACGAGCTGATGCGGGAGGAAGCGGTGGGCTTCGATACCGAGTCCAAGCCCACTTTCAAAAAGGGCGAACGCTCGGAGGGGCCGCATGTGCTCCAGTTCGCGACGTTGGAAAAGGCGTTTCTCTTTCAGGCCCACCTGACGGAAACCCGCGAAGCCATGTTGGAACTGCTGCGTTCGGATCGCTTGAAAAAAGTCGGTTTCGACCTGCGCGGAGACCTGCGACAACTCTCGGACCGCTTCGGGGTGAAGCCGATGGCGCTGCTGGATCTGGACCGGGTGTTCAAGCGCCATGGTTTCCGGAATTTCGTGGGCGCGCGTTCCGCCATCGCCTTGCTGCTCCAACAGCGGTTCCAGAAATCCAAGAGTACCTCCACTTCCAACTGGTCGGCGGAAGTGCTTTCCGAGAAGCAACTCATCTATGCGGCGAACGACGCCTACGCGGCCATCCGGGTTTTCCATGCGTTGAAGGAACTGGAGTTTTCGGAAGCTTCTTAGAGGCTGTCTGAAAAAAGGAATGGCAGGGATGTTTCTCCGAAACGTCCGGTGGTGAGCGGTCCTGAAACAAGGAGATCCCCACAACGACAAGGTAAACCGCCATCCATCGGACGGCTGGGACAGCCGTCCCTGCCAATTTTCAGATAGCCTCTTAGCCGCGAAAATCATCGAGTGCGCCGAGCGGGCTTTTGTTATCTTGTGCTTTTTGAGGTTTTTCATTTCCGGGAATTTGGGGCAAAACGGAACAGTGACGCCTATCAAAGTCTATCTCGCCGGTCCCGACGTTTTTTATCCGAATGCCCGCGAACTGGCGGACTCGGCTCGTGAAAAGGCGGCGGGACTCGGCATTCACGCGTTGATCCCGATCGATAACGACATCGGTGCGACTTCCCCGGCGGAAATGTCACGGGAAATCTTCGAGGCGAACGTGAAGATGATCCGCGAGGCGGACGCCGTGATCGCGAATCTCAGCCCCTTTCGTGGACCGTCGGCGGATGCCGGGACCGTTTGGGAAGTCGGCTTCGCCCACGCGCTCGGGAAACCCGTGATCGGATACTCCACGGACCTGCGGGATTACAAAGAGCGGGTCGTGGAGCCGGACGGCATGCTCATCGAGGACTTCGGCAATATCGATAATCTGATGATCGCCCACGCGCTCGCCGCCGTGGTGGGCACGCTGGAGGACGCGTTTCAGGCACTGCTGACTCATCGGCTTGGCGGGTTGAAAAACGGCTGATTTTGAATACGGTAAAACCTTCATGGCTGTTCCCACCGCATCTCCGCTCGAATTGACGCTGCAAGCCCTGGTTCTCGAAGTTCGCGACCTGCTCCATCTCCACGCGGACGCTCCGGATGCCGAATCCCTGCGGGAGGCGTTCCGCACGCTCTACGCAGCCAGTTTGCTGAAAGAGGAAGGCCGCTCGGTGCGGGCCAGAATCGTCATCGCGCCGCCCGCCGCCTTTCCTCTCACGGAAGGCCCGCCCGACGGTGAGCACGTGCTCCGCTTCGCCACTTCGCATCCGTTTTCTCCGAATGAAATCAAGCGGCTCAGCCCGGCGGCCGGATTTTTCCATTCCGCCATCGCCATCTGGCCGGAGGGGAACCGCGGGATCCGTATCTGGGGCTTGCTCAATACCGGCCAGCGCTGGATGAACCTCGTCGCCGGAGGCCGGAAAGCTCCGGGAAACGAGCTGCCTTTTCCCCTGATCCATCTCCGCGATCCCGGCTGGCTGTTGTTCTATCACAATTATCAGCTGCTGGCGGAATGGCGCGGCACGGAATTTCACGACGCGAATCTGGACGTGTTCCAATCCCGGATTTTTCACGAACGATTCCGCGCCCAACGCCGGAAAATGGTGGAATCCATCAGTGGATGTTGCCTGCCGGAAAATCTCTCACTGGATGCCTACTCGGAGCTCAGCCACCTGATTACGCAGCAATTCATCAAGCGTCTCATCAGTCTGGTGCGCGCCAACGGTCATGGAGGCACCTTGGTGCTCATGCCGGGCGCGGCGGACGACGAGGAGAACGTCTCGCGGTGGATCGACTGCAAATACATCCTCGAATCCGACGCCGCAGGCATGCGCTTCCGCCTCCTGCTGGAAGCGATTCTCCACAGGGTCGGCCAGTTATGTCCGCCGGAAACTTCATCGGCGGAAGCGTGGGAAATTTTCCGCAACAGCTACGATCCCGAGCTGGATCGGCTTGAGGAAGCGTTCTTCGAACTCGCGAGGTTTTACTCCGATCTCACTCAGGTCGATGGCGCGCTGGTGGTGGACCAGCGGCTGCGGGTGATCGGCTTCGGCGGGGAAATCCGGGTGGACCGCAATGTCATCCTCGTCAACCAGGCGCACGATCTGGAGGCCACGCGGTTGAGCGACTGGAACATGCTCAACGACGGCACCCGCCACCGTTCGCTCTATCGACTGTGTTCCGTGGACCCGGACGTGATCGGCTTCGTGATTTCACAGGACAGCCAGGTGCGCCTCATCGCGAATCATAACGACACCGTGATCTTCTGGATGCACACGATGGTGTAGGGGGTGGTTGATTGTTGAGGGTTGATTGTTGATGGAAAGAGCGAATCTGGGAGTCGGAACAAGAAGACTGTAAAACAGGTTCGGCATAAGAGGACCGCTGACGTTCACGTCGGCTCTTCTCCGCGAGCCGGTGTGAACACCGGCGCTCCATTATTCTTCCGGCTCCGCGTTCCGCTGCATTTCCTCGAGCGCTCCGGACATGTCCGGCAGGCGGTCCCAGAGTTCGCGTACTACGTACATCGGAGCACGGCAGCGCACGGACAGCGCCACGCAATCGGACGGACGGGCGTCGAGTTCCACGATCTTGCGCTCCATGATTTCGTTTTTCGCCTCGATAATCAGCCGGGCGTAATAGATCTCGTTTTCCATGTTCACGATGATCGAACGGGAAACTTTCGCGCCGAAAGTTTCCAGCGACATCAGCATCAGATCGTGCGTCAGAGGGCGGGCGGGAAGCTGTCCGGCAAGCGCGGCGTTGATGGAAGCTCCTACGCCGGGATCGATGTAAAACACGATCGCCTTCTGGCCATCTCCAAGGAAGACCGCGCACCCGGCCTGGGTGGGGAGCAGGGCGATGGGTTCGACTCGGACAAGGTCTGGCATGGGGATGAGGGGTGAAATTTCAGCGGGCGAGATATTGGCGGGAGACGCGGACGTATTTTTCCGCCCAGTGTTTGACGCCTTCTTGTTCCTCTCGGGAAAGCGTGCGGACGACTTTGGCGGGAGAGCCGAGGACCAGCGAACCCGGCGGGACTTCCATGCCTCCAGTGACGAGGGCACCGGCCCCGATGATCGAGCGTTCGCCGATGACGGCCCCATCGAGGACGATCGCCCCCATGCCGACGAGCACTTCGTCCTTCACCGTGCAGGCGTGGAGAATCGCGGAGTGGCCGACGGTGACCAGCTCGCCGACGTAGCAGCCGTAATCGTCCGCCAGATGGATCACCACATTGTCCTGCACGTTCGAGCGCGGGCCGATCACGATTTCATTGATGTCCCCGCGCAAGGTCGAGTGATACCAGACGCTGGATTCCTCATGCAGCGTCACCCGCCCGATCACGTCCGCGCTGCCCGCGACAAACGCGGTTTCGTGGATCTTCGGGCTGTATCCGGTGATCGATTCAATGGCCATGCGAGAAACTAGGACCTCCTTTCCCGGCATGCAAGGAGATGGAGAGCCGGTGTCATCACCGGCTCAAGCGGTGCGTTTCCGACGGAAGCTCATAAACGCGGAAGTCGCCATGATCAGCAGGAATGAAGATGCCTCAGGAACAGCCGTAATGATAAAAGGTGAGGTTTCGGTGGAATAGCCCCATTGGAGAGGGATGTTCCAAACATCCGCAGGCAGAGTGAAGTCCACCCAAGCTACGCCTGAATCCAGGACGACAATGAAAAGATCAACATGATGTTTTACCGGAGAGATCATTTCACCAGTAAAACTATCGGCTACATAGCCCCAGCCTTCTTGAATGAAATAGCCAAAAATTGTGCCAACCAGCCCACCCGCATAAGTAGAATCGGTGGAGCCGACATAGCTGAGAGCATTCACGTCTACCAAGCTCCCCACCGAGAATGAATCAGCAATGCCTCCGGTTGAGGCAATCAACGCAGAGCCTAGCGGGGTTATAATGAAGGGATTATTCTCAAAATCATTTGGCACGCCTACAAGACCCGATGGGTTAAAATCAATCGTGATGTCATTCGTGCCATCTCCATCCAAATCCAGAGAATTGATTTGGTTAAACCACACAAACGACGTCTCATGGTAGCTGATGGCCGCTGTGGCCGTGGTGATACCGAGACAAAACGAAGCGAGCAGGCTCAGTGTTCTGACCATAAGCGAGAAGAAATTAAATCTGCGGTGGCAAAATCAGCTCGTCACCGGCTTGTGGCTTCACCTGACCGAAACCGGGCATCGGGTTGGCGATGGCGCCTTCCGGGGTGACGTCCGAGACCTTGAGCTGGCCGAGGATGCCGTTGTTGCGGCGGATGGCGAGGATGGTGCCGACCTGCACGTTTTCCGGCATGATGACATCGATGGTGACGAAGCTGCCGAAATTCGGGTCTTCCGCGTATTCGCGCACGCGGGCGATGAGCAGGGCGTCATGGATCAGGCGGCCACGGCGCAGGTTGGCGTCGCTGCTTTCCAGAGCGCGCTGGCCGACGAATCCGGCTTCGTCACGGTAGGTGCTCGCGTCGCGCTCGGCCTTGGATTTTTCCTCGTTGAGCTTTCTGAGGTCTTCTTCCTTGCGGGCGAGTTCTTCGCGCATGGCTTCCAGTTGCGCGTCGGTGGCGGAGGGTGGGGGAGCCACCGGTGTGGCGGCACGCACCTGCTGGAGGCGCTTTTCGTCCTCGATGCGTTTCTGTTCGAGCCGCAACTCGTCCACCTGCCTTTTCAGCCGGGTGAGTTCATCCGGGGACGCGTGCTTTTCCTTGTTCTTCATATCGACGAAGGACCAGCACAGTGCGCCGAAAAGCACGGCGACGGTCGCCCCAAGCAAAAGTTTCATCGTGTCCATGGGCGCACAAAATGTCTGGCGGACGAGCGGATGTCAACGCGGCGGAGAAATCCCGGCATTTCAGCCCGCGAACGCTTGGGCAGGCAAGCCTTTCATTCCCAGCCCGCGCACGACGAAGAGCCGTCCGGCGTGCTCTTCCTCCACGGATTTGTGGATGCCGGTGGTCACGTAGAGGTCGGCCAGATCCGGTCCGCCGAAGGCGCAGGCGGTGGTTTCCAGACAGGGAATTTCCACCCGGTGCAGTTCTTCGCCGGTTTCCGGGCTGTAGCAGATCACGCAGGCACCGTGGCAGAAGGCGACCCACAGGTTTCCGTCCGCGTCGATGGTCATGCCGTCCGGCGACCATTCGTGTGCCGAGGTGGAAACCACGCCGCGCATGTTCCGCAGGTGGCCGTCCTCGTAATCGAAGGCGAGCACTTCCTTCCGGGGAGTGTCGATGTAGTAAACGGTTTTTCCGTCCGCGCTCCAGATGATACCGTTCGAGTTCGTCACCGGGCCGAAGGCTTCGTGCAGGGTGAGATCGGGATCGAGGCGGTAGAGCCGGGCGTCGCCGGTTTTTTTCACCAGACTGATGGTGCCGGCGAAAAACCGTCCGTCCGGAGAGCATTTTCCGTCGTTGAAGCGATTGTCCGGCTTGTCCGGTTCCGGATCGGCGATGGCGGTCAGCTCACCGGATTCCTCGTCGAGAAAATACAGGCCATGATCTCCCGCGACCACCAGCCCGCCGCTCTCGCGCGGAACTACCGTGCCGACCCGCTGGCCGACGTTCCAGGAGCGTTCGCCGCCTGTCGCGGGATCGAAACGGATGACGCTGTGGCCCTCGATGTCCACGTAATAAAGCGCGTCCCGCCACCAGATCGGGCCCTCGCCCCACTTGCTCCGCGTCGTTCCAATCGGCTCAATCGTTACCATGCCCCAGACTAAGCCGGGTCCGGCGGGGAAAGTCAAAGATCGTCAGAGTTTTTGTAAGGCATCCATGTGCTTGTCCGTGTGAAGCAGTCTCACCTGATGGCGGCGGGCGCAGGCGACGATGAGAATATCCGCAAAGGGACAATTCAGCCCCGAGCGCAAAGATGCCCGGGACAAACGGCCCATGATTTCCCACGTCTCATCATCGATGGCCAACATTCCGCATAAGTCCCGGAGTCTCAGCAGAGCGGCTTCTTCGCGCTTTCCCTTCGCTCCCCGCCAGAGTTCCACCCATACAGGCGGGCAGAGTGTGGCGTGGCCCGCTTCCAGCAGGGAAATCACTTCGCCGCCGCCGGCCGTTTTGCCCCGGAGGCAATCCATCCACGCGGAGCTATCGATCAGGGTCGTCATGACGCGTTGCGGAGGCGATCTTGCCGGAGGAGTTCGTCCATTTCAGCGACGTCCGCCGCTTCGATTTCATCATTGGACGGAAAATCGGGAAATGCCCCGGCCGTTTCACGAATGAAAGCCTCCACCCGCTGCCGCCGATTGTATTCCTCCATCGCCGTCAGGATGGCTTCCCGCTTGGTCTTCGCTTTGGAGAAACGCATGGCATCCGCCAAAACCTTCTCAGGAATATCCACCGTGGTTTTCATGGAATCCAGACTACCCCGGAAGCGGAATCCTTCAAGCATCCTTTCCCGCCTTGCTTCTTTGCCACCCAGCCCTGACGCTTTTTTCATGGCAACCATCGGCGAGCGCATTTCCCTGAAAATCCTGCGGGAAAAAACCTTCGGTCTGTATCTCGATGGCGGTGGGCTGGGTGAGGTGCTGCTGCCGAAGCGCGAAGTGCCTGCGGACTGGCAGGTCGGGGGCGAACTGGAGGTGTTTCTCTACACGGATTCCGAGGACCGACCGGTGGCGACGCTCGCCACGCCGAAGGTGATGCCGGGGCAGTTCGCACGGCTGAAATGCGTGTCCGTGAGCAATTTCGGCGCGTTTCTCGATTGGGGCCTGCCGAAGGACCTGTTCGTGCCATTCCGCGAGCAGAAAATCCGCATGCAGGCCGGGCATTCGTATCTCGTTTACGTTATGGTGGATCAGGAAACCCAGCGCATCATCGCCACCAGCCGGATCGCCCGCCATCTCGATCTCGGGCCGCACGATTTCAAGGTCGGCCAGCAGGTCGATCTGATCGCCTTCGCGAAAACCGAACTAGGCTACAAGGCGATCATCGACGGCACCCACAGCGGCCTGCTTTTTGCCAACGAAGTCTATCAAAAACTCCAGCCCGGTGAAAAACTGAAAGGCTACATCTCGGCACTGCGTGAGGATGGGAAAATCGATCTCACCCCGCACGCTCCGGGCCGCGCCCGCGTGGACGATCTCGAATCCCAGATCCTCGCCGAACTCGAAGCCCGCGGCGGCTTCTGGAGCCTCTGCGATTCCAGCCCGGCGGACGAAATCCGGGACGAGCTCGGCGTGAGCAAGCGCACCTTCAAGCAGGCTCTCGGAGCCCTGCTCCGGAAAGGAAAAATCCGCATCGAGCCAAACGGCACGCGCCTGGCGGAAGAGCGTTGACGGGAAGGAAAGCACGGACCGCCGACGTTCACGTCGGCTCTTCCCGGCTTCACTTAAAACCCCTTCATCGTCCCGACTTCAGGTCCCTTCCCGGTAAATCCGATTGACGTCCCTTCCATCCGCCCCTAGCTCTTGGGTGTGAACCGCGCTTTCAACGGCCTTCTTTTCAGCAGCACCCCTCTTCTAGGGTTGGCCGCCCGTTGAACTTTTTCCCGTTTTTGCTTCTTTTCCGTTCACTGCCGCGTCCCCTAATTTCAGGCGCAGCGCTCCCTTGATCCCAGATCAGCCCATTCTTTTTTCCATTTTCCATGAAATCCGCCTCCTTGTCGAAATACCGGCCCTTCGCTTTCGCGGTGCCGCTGCCGGACCGTTCCTGGCCCGACCAAACGATCACTTCCGCCCCGCAATGGTGCTCCGTGGACCTGCGCGACGGCAATCAGGCTCTGCCGCAGCCGATGTCCGTGGAGGAGAAACTCGAATTTTTCGACCTGCTGGTGCGCATCGGCTTCAAGCAGATCGAAGTCGGATTCCCATCTGCCGCCGATACCGAATTCAATTTCCTGCGCCGCCTGATCGACGAAAACCGCATTCCCGATGACGTCACCATTCAGGTGCTGGTGCAAACCCGCGAGCCACTGATCCGCCGCACCTTCGAAGCCATCGACGGAGCGAAACGCGCGATCGTCCACATCTACAACTCCACCTCCGCCCTGCAACGCCGCGTCACCTTCAACGACGCCAGCCGCGAGGAAATCCGGCAAATCGCCATCAACGGCGCGAAGATCGTCAAGGAACTGGTGCCCACCATCCCGAACACCGAAGTCATCCTGCAATACTCGCCGGAATCCTTCTCGGACACCGAGCTGGATTTCGCCGCCGAGTGTTGCAACGCGGTGATCGACCTGTGGGAACCCACACCCGAGCGGAAAATGATCGTCAATCTGCCGGACACCGTGCAGTGGACCACACCTAACATTCACGCCGACATGATCGAGTGGATGGGCCGCCACCTGCACCGCCGGGATTCCATCATCCTCTCGCTGCACACCCATAACGACCGCGGCACCGGTGTGGCCGCCACCGAGCTGGGTCTGCTGGCCGGCGCGCAGCGCGTGGAAGGCACGCTTTTCGGAAACGGCGAGCGCACCGGGAATCTGGATATCGTCACCGTCGCCCTGAACATGAACAGCCACGGCATCGATACCGGACTGGATTTTTCCGACCTGCAAACCATCCGCCGCGCTTACGAAAAATTCACCCGCCTGACCGTGCCCGAGCGCCAGCCATACGCCGGTGAACTCGTTTTCACCGCCTTTTCCGGTTCCCATCAGGACGCGATCAAAAAAGGTCTGGACCGCCGTGACCGTGAGATTGCCACCGATCCGGGCATCGCATGGGCCGTGCCCTATCTGACCATCGATCCTCAGGACATCGGCCGTTCCTACGAAGCCATCATCCGCATCAATTCCCAATCCGGAAAAGGCGGTGTCGCCTATATTCTGGATCGCGAACACGGTTTCGACCTGCCGAAAACCATGCACCCGCAGGTCGGGAAACGCATTTACGACCTGGCGGACCAGCATGGCCGCGAACTGACCCCGGACGAAATCCGCGACGCGTTTTTCGCAGAATTCGTCAACCTCGCGCAGCCGATGAATCTGGTCGATTACGAACTGGTCCATCACACCACCGAGCGCGGCATCGTCGAATGCACCGCCACGATCGGACTGCATGGCGAACAGAAGGAGATCCGGGGAACCGGAAACGGCCCGATCAACGCCTTCGTCCACGCGCTGGAAAATCTCGGCGTCAAGGACTTCAAGGTCGGTGACTACCGTTCGCACGCCGTCCGTGGCGGCTCGGACGCCAGCGCCGCCGCCTACGTCCAGCTCCAGCACGACGACGGCCGCATCCTGTGGGGTGCGGGCGTCGATTCCTCCATCGAAATGGCCGGCCTGAAAGCGCTGGTCAGCGCGTGGAATCTGTTGCGGGAGTAGGCGATTTTCAGCAATCGCACCACAGGTATTGCCTAATTGCTCCATTTGGTATTACTTGGTGGCGTGACCACGATTTCGCTCAAAATCCCTGACGATCTCGCCGCACGACTGGATGCACTGGCGAAAGCCCGCCATACCAGTCGTTCGGCGTTGTTTCGTGAAGCGCTTCAGGAAAAAGTGAAATCCGCCGATCTTGAGGTGAAGCCTTCCCTGTTCGAGCAGAGCGTGGATTTGTGCGGCATTGGCAGCAGCCGGATGAATGACCTCGGATCGAATCCCGCCCACTTGGAAGGTTTCGGCGCATGAAGGAAACCGTGATCGTCGATGCCGGTCCACTTGTCGCGTATTTTGATCGCAGCGAGCGGAATCACGAATGGGCAAAAGCCTGCTTCGCACGTCTGACCGAGCCATTGGTCACCTGTGAAGCCGTCATCGCCGAAGCACTTTTTCTGCTGCGGCGCGGCGGGATTTCTCCGTCTGCTTTGCTGCAGCTGATCACGCGGGGGCTACTGGTTCCTTCCTTTTCGCTCAGGGACGAAGCCTCACAAATCCACTCCCTGATCGAACGCTATCAAAACGTGCCGATGTCTCTTGCGGATGCCTGTCTGGTGAGAATGGCGGAAATCCACACAAACCCGAAAGTCATGACTCTGGACTCGGATTTCACAATTTACCGGAAATCCAACCGACGGGTGATTCCTGTGCTGAGTCCATATTTTTGAGAAATCCCGTAGCCGTTTCTTTCCGGAAAATAAGGAGCAGGGACACTCATGTCCCTGAATCTATCGGTAACGACAACAAGAGTGTCATCGCTCCTTACGGCCACAGTATTTCGCAAAATGCTGTAGAATGTTTGCCAGAAGAAATTGCCGCAATGGGGTGAAATCACGAAAGCACACCAAAGGTGTGTGACAAGCCAGCCCGGGGCAAGCGGAGCGCCGCCCCGGGGGGATGTTCCGTGATAGATTGAACCCTGTAAGGGTGAAACAATCCGGACAGGTTTATTGCGCGCCTCCAGCACTTCAACCCAATGGGGTGCTCTATTTCCCGGGGAGGCGCTCGCATCGCTCGCTTGCCCCGGGCTGGCTTGTGAATGCCCTACGGGCAATCGGAATCATTCTCTTTTGCCCGGATTTCGGTGCCCACTTTTGTCAATGAGTCCAGTCATTCGGCTATTAGAATTTATTTTGGATGCGTCACGGGGCTGGAAGCCCCGGCAACGGACTGGGCCAAGATGGCCCAGCCACTCATCCGAGCATCGCCGTGATGCGCTCCAGCCTGAGCACCGGGGTTTTTGCGGCGGTGGATTTCTCAGTGTCCACCGTCAGGTGCAGCGCCCAGTCGTTGAAATCCTCCGGATCGAGCAGCATCTGGTGAAGGGTCACGCCATCGTCCGCGAGGTGCGTGTGGCGGGCGTTGCGCGCTTCCGGATCGAGCCGGATTTGTGAACGGGCGTCGTGGTAATCGTCGAGAGCTTTCCGCAACCGCTCGCTCGTCCACGGCTTGCCATCGCTGTCGGCTGGCTCCACCAGTGACAGCGCGGTTTCCGTATCGAACCGCGCCAGCGCCGTGAGCAGGGTCTGCACGTGATGGCGGATCGCGGACTTCCGCAAGCGGAACGGCAGCGCATCGAGCGCGGATGGAGCGGCGGTGGATGTGGGTGCCACCGGCTCCGTGCCCGTCAGATTCTGCCATTCATCGAGCAGGCTGGAATCCGTGTGACGCACGATCAGTTCGAGAAACGTTTCCACTTCCCGCAACGGCTCGGTTTTCAGCGAATCCGGGATGGTCTGCGAAAGCACCTTGTAAACCTCCGTCAGGTGGCGCAGCAGCACCGCCTCCGCCCGTTCGAGCTTGTAGGTTTTCACGTAGTCCTCGAACGACTGATAGTTCTCGATCATCTCACGCGCGATCGACTTCGGGCGGACGTTTTCGTTGCCGAGATACGGATGGCGCAGCTTGAATTCATTGAAGGTCGCGTAAATGAAATCCTTGCCCGGCTTCGGCCACTCCACTTCTTCTAGGCGGGCGATGCGGTCGTCGTATTCCACGCCCTCGTTTTTCAGTTTCGCCATCAGTTCGTTTTTCAGCAGATCCACCTGCTTGCGCAGCACCGCGTCCGGATTTTCGAGAATCGCCTCGATCAGGGAAATGACGTTGAGCGAGTAATCCTCCGCTTCGGCATCGAGCTGCGGGATCGCATCGAGCAGCCAGAGCCCGAGGACGTGATTGATCGAGAAATCCTCCGGCAGATCGACATCCAGAGCGACTTTCGCCGGGCCGGTGCGCTCCGCCAAGGGAATGATGTGGAGGATTTTCGCCTGCACCAGTCCCCGGAAGAGCTTGAACGCCTGCTTCCGCAAGACGTGCTTTTTCGCGGGCGTTTCATGGCTGTCCGCGATGAGTTTTTTCAACGCAGCGCAACCGTCCTCATCCCGTCTCGAAAGAACGTTCAGCAGGATGCCGTGCGTGATCGTGAATTGGGAAGTGAGCGGTTCCGGCAGCGAGGTACGAAGTTTCTCGTAGGTTTGCTCGTCCCAGTGCACGTAGCCTTTTTCCGGAGGTTTGCGTTTCTGGAAGCTCTTCTTTTTATTCGCCGCCGCCTTCGCTTCCAGCTTGAGGTTTTCGATCACGTGACCGGGCGCCTGAGCGACCACGTAGCCGACGTCATCGAAGCCGCGCCTGCCCGCTCGACCGGCGATCTGCCGGAAATCGCGGATCGGCAGGATGCGGGTACCGCGACCATCGTACTTGCAAAGGCTGGTGAGCAGCACGGTGCGGATCGGCACGTTCACACCCACTCCCAGCGTGTCCGTTCCGCAGACCACCTTGAGCAAGCCCCGGGCGGTGAGTTTTTCGATCAGCAGGCGATACTTCGGCAGCAATCCCGCATGATGGATGCCGATGCCGTGACGGATGATTTTCGAAAGCTCCCGACCATACGGCGAACGGAAATCCGCGGCATCCAGCGCGCGGGCGATCGCCGCTTTTTCCTCCTTTGTGCAGAAATTCGTGGAAAGCAGATCCCTCGCCGTTTCCGCGCAGGCTTTCTGGGTGAAATGCACGAGATAGATCGGCGCGCGTCCTTCCTCCGCCAGCTCCGCGACCCGATCGACCAGTTGCGTCGTCGAATAGCTGAACTCCAGCGGAACCGGGCGATGATCGGACCGCACCAGCACCGTTTCCACACCGGTGAGAGCGGTCAGGTTTTTCGTGAAAAACGATGAATCCCCGATCGTCGCGGACATCAGCAGGAAACGCGCGCGCGGCAGGGTCAGCAACGGAATCTGCCAAGCCGCGCCTCGCGAATGATCCGAGTAATAATGAAACTCGTCCATAATCACATCGTCCACCCGCGCCGCCACGCCATCGCGCAGGGCGATATTCGCGAGGATTTCCGCCGTGCAGCACAAGACGGGTGCTTTCGGATTCACCGTCGCGTCCCCGGTGAGCAGACCGACGTTTTCCGCGCCGAGCGTGTGGCAGAGCGAAAGGAATTTTTCGTTCGCCAGCGCCTTGATCGGCACCGTGTAGTAACAGCGGCGTCCTTGGCAAAGCGCCTTGAACTGCATCGCCAGCGCGACGAGCGATTTCCCCGAGCCGGTGGGCGTGTCGAGAATCACGTTTTTCCCCTGAAACAGCTCCAGAATCGCCTCTTCCTGATGCGCATACGGCTCGGTGCCGGTCGCCGCGAGGAAATCGAGAAACGCGTTGAGAATATCGTCCGCCGTCGGGTATTCAGGGAGATTTTTCAGACTCGGCAAAGCGGACATGTGGGAAATGTGAAGGAGGAACAGTTTACCGCCAAGCAGCGAAGGTCGCAAAGGAACGCAAAGTTTCGGAAGATTTCGTGCCGGAAATTCGACGGATTTTTAGGATGGTGCGCGCGCCGCTCCGCATTATGATGTCCTTCCCGCGAGGGAACGAATTATGTCGATCAAAGGAGAAGAACTGGCACTGGCTTGCGCGAAGGCGGCGGATGAAATTCAGGCGGAGGACATCCGCGTGTGGGATATGCGCGGGGTTTCCGGGCTGACGGATTTCATGGTGGTGTGTTCGGGCTCCTCGATGCCGCACCTGCGGGCGATCCTGCGCGACATTTCGGGCCACGTGGCCGAATGGCATGGCGAGAAGCCCGCGTTTTCCGAAGGCAATGCCGAGTCCCGCTGGGTGGTGCTGGATTACGTCGATGTGATGGTGCACGTGATGCACAATGAACTCCGCGAGTTCTACGGGCTGGAAAACGTGTGGGCGGATGCGAAGGAAGTGGATTGGAAGTCCAAACTTTGATTTGAAAGTTATTGGTTATGAGTTATTTGCGCGATGGCGAAGGATTCATGACTTTTTAACTCCCAAATCCGGAATAAAACCGTCGGTGCTGCCTCTTACTTCAGCCGATGAGTGAGTTTGCCGAGATCGTCGATGCCTACTATCAGGCGCTGTTCCGCTTCGGGATGTCGTTGACGCGGGATGAGGACCGGGCGGCGGATCTGGTGCAGGAAACGTTCTGCACGTGGGCGCAGAAGGGGCATCAGTTGCGGGACCGCAGCAAGGCGAAGACGTGGCTTTTCACCACCCTGCATCGCGAATTTCTCGGGCAGCGGCGGCATGCGGCGAAATTCGCCGACGAGCCGATCGATGAAACCGTGGCGACCACCGCGAGTTCGGAAGACGATTCCGAGCGCCAGCTGGATGCCCGGCGCGCGCTGGAGCTGCTGGGGCAGCTCGACGAGGTGTTCCGCGCTCCGCTCGCTCTGTTTTACCTGCAACAGCACAGCTACAAGGAAATCGCGGCGATTCTCGATCTGCCGATCGGCACGGTGATGTCGCGGCTTTCACGCGGGAAAGAAATTTTACGCAAGCAAATGACGGCGGAGCCTTCCAGCGCTCCGAAAAACATCCTGCAACTCGAACCGGAGGCGTTCCGCAAACACCATGGATAAAGAACGTGCACGATTCATCCTCGGCAGCTTCCGCCCGAACGGCGCGGACGTGGACGACGCGGACTTCGCCGAGGCATTGAAACTCGCCCACCGCGATCGCGAACTCGGTGAGTGGCTCGCCTGCGAGCGGGCTTTCGACGCGGACTTCGCCGCCGCGCTCAATGAAATCCCACTGCCGGATACGCTGCGGGAAGAACTGCTCGCCACGCTGGCAAGCGATCGCCGCGATTTCCCCCAAGCCGGAAATGAGGCGGACGCGGCCATGATCGGCGCGCTATCCCGCATCCAGCCGCCCGACGGATTGCGCGAAAAACTGATCGCGGCGATGGAGCTTTCCACTCCTGTTGCGATGCCGGAAAACGTCGTTTCGTTCCGGAAAAAAATCGCGTTTCCGCTGGCCGCCGCCGCCGCTGGCATCGCACTGGCGATTTTCCTGACCGGACGGCACGGGCAACAGCCTACCGCGCCGACCGCGACGCATCACCGCCTTTCGGCGAACATCGTCGAGGCGAGCTTCGTGAAAGCCGTCCAGTCTCCGGATTTCACGTTCGAGAAGACGAACGAAAGTTACGGGAGTCTTTGCAGTTACCTGTGCGACAACAATCTGCCGCATCCGAAGAGCCTGCCGCGTGGTCTTGAAAATCTCAAAGGTCTCGGTTGCCGGGAATTGGTCATCGCGGGCAAGCGCGGTTCGCTGATCTGCTTCAACAGTGAAGACGGTCCCGTTCACCTCATCGTTTTCCATCGGGACGACATGCAGGAAGACGGACCTTACGACCGGCCCGTCATCACGCAAAACGACGCCTGGTCCTATGCCCGCTGGCAGGATGAAACGTGGGGTTATCTGTTGATCGGAAAAACCTCGCCGGAGAAACTCGCGGGGTATTTTTAAGATGTTGAGAGTGGGTAGTTGAGAATTGAGAGAAAGAGGCCGTAATCAGAGTCTTTTCTGACTCTCAACACTCAACCCACAACTCTCAACTTCCTCTCTTGAGCTTCCCGCTGAGCCTGCTTGAATGCGCGTCCCGGCGTTGGGCCGGGAAATCACGAACCTGATTCATACCGCCATGGGAAGAGCTTTCGAATGCCGCCGCCGTGCCAAGGAATCCCGCTGGGCCACGATGTCCAAGGTGTTTCCCAAACTTGCCAAGTCCATCACGATGGCCGCGAAAAACGGCGGGCCGGACCCGGAGACGAACGCTCCTTTGCGCGTGGCGATCCAGAACGCGAAGGCCCAGAACCTTTCCCGCGAAAACATCGAAAACGCGATCAAACGCGCGACCGGCAAGGACGCGGCGGAGCTTTCCGAAGTGACCTACGAGGGCAAGGGGCCGCACGGTTCGTTGTTTTTCATCGAGTGCGCCACGGACAATTCGAACCGCTCCGTCGGCAACATGAAGATCATCTTCAATAAAAACGGCGGGCAACTGGTGAATGCCGGGCAGCTTGATTTCATGTTCACGCGCAAGTCGGTGATCGAGTTTCCGGTTCCCGAGGGTCGGGATCTGGAAGAAATCGAGCTGGATCTGATCGATGCCGGGCTGGAGGAACTTTCCGTCGATGAGGGCGTGGTTTCCGTGATCGGGGAATACACGGCCTTCGCCAGCCTTTCCGCGGCGGTGGAAGCGCTCGGTATCACCCCGACGAAATCCGGCCTGCAACGCCTGCCGACGCAACCGATCGAGCTGACGGAAGAGCAGATGGTGGACGTGGAAAAAATCCTCGATCTGATCGAGGACGATGACGACGTGCAGGCGGTTTACACGAATCTGGCGTAAAGGCAGGGACGTCTTTCCAAGACGTCCGGCAGCGGCGGGCTCGGAACTTTCCTTGCCCACGCCATTTCTCCAAACGTCATCAACCCCACCGGACCTTTTGGAAAAAGGTCCCTGCCCTCACACGATCCGGTGCGGGAAGAATCGACTGAGATTTCCCGTGATCGCGGAGCGGTCGCCGCGCGCGGAGAGGCCACGGCACTCGTCACCGATCATCCAGAGGCCCCAGACGAAGTGGTTTCCGCCTGCCTGAAAAAGCTTGGCGTGTTGTTGATAGACGCACGGCTCCTTTTCGTGACCGGCAGCGCCCTTGGCGAGCACGAGGCCTCCTTCGTGAATCGAGATGCCCGCGCCTTCGCGACCGAACACCGGTTTTTCGACGTATTTGGAAATGCCTTGGGCGATGAGCGGTTCCGGTGCGGTCGAGGCGGGTAGAAGCAGCGGATGATCGGGGAAAAGGTGCCAGAGGATCGAGAGCAGTCCTTTGTTCGATAGCATCATTTTCCACGCCGGTTCCAGAAAGCGGGAGCGATGTGCGGCCACCTGTTTGAAGAATGGTTCATTCGCCATCCATTCCCACGGGTAGAGCTTGAAAATCCGCTCGATCTCGCGCTCTTCCAGATCGGTGAAACATTGGCGTTCCACGGAAAATCCGATCTCGCCCATATCCAGCAGCTCCACGGTTTTTCCCGCCTGCTCCGCCGTTTCCGCCAGATAGGCGAGCGTCTGCCGGTCCTCGGGCATGCCCCAGACGCAGGCGAAGTGGATGAGGGATTCGGGAAACTCGGCCCAGCGTTCGACGAGGGCTTCGTGGATGGAATTGAGCTGATCGTCCTGCGGGAAAAGGGATTCTTTCCACTGCCACTGGATCACCGCCGCTTCGAGCAGCGAGGTCGGTGTGTCCGCGTTGTATTCCAGCAGTTTCGGCGAGCCTTCGCCGTTCCATGCCAGATCGAAGCGTCCGTAGAGCGGCAGATCTCTCTCATTCCAAGAGGCTTCCACCACCCGGGCGACTTCCGGATCGATCGCCAGACGGTCCCACCAGCGGTTCCGGATGATTTGCTCGCAGGCTTCGAGGCACATGCCGTGCAGTTCGTTGGCCGCGTCTTCCATGGTCTCGGCGGCTTCGAGAGAAAGCGCCAGATGCTGGTCCTCGGACCAATACGGTGCTCCATCGGCTCCATGCCACAGCAGCCCGGCCTCCTCCACCGCGCGTTCCCAATCGGGGCGGCGGTCATTCGTTTCCAGACGGATCATGGACGGTCAGGAAGAACTGGAGGAAAATCCCTGAGAAGAACCGAAGCCGCCACGGGAGGAAACGCCCTGTTGTCTGTTCTGGGTTTGGGTGGCGGGGTTGTTCGGACGGACCTGACGGTTCGCCTGCCACGCCGGAGCCTGACGTTGCGCCCATTGAAAGCCGGAGCCGGGGGAAAACAGTCCGCGATTTCCGGCCAGCAGCCAGTACATCATCATCGCGTTCATCATGCTGAAGCCGCCGCCGGAAGCCTGCGTGCCCGCGGTGCGTTGCTCCTCGCTCAGGGCGGTGTCCACTTTTTTCAGAGACTCGGCATCCGGGCGGGTGGCGGGAATGTTGTCCGGACCCGCGCCGTTCACCCACTCGCCGTTCACGAACCATTGCTGATCGCGATACTGGTTGTAGGGGGTGTCGTAAAAACGGTTCACCCCGGCGTGGTAGTAGCCGACTTTCGGCAGGTGGAAATTGTTCGGCACGAGGCCGGATTCCAGTTGCTTCTGCACCGCATCCGTCTCGGTGGTCCTCTCGGAGCGCTGTCCCTCGTCCATCACGCGGCTCACGCTTTTTTCACAGCTGCTCAGGCTCACCGCTCCACCGGCCAGCAAACAGGCCGTGGACCACGAAAGAATGCCACCGGGGCGGATGAAAGATCGGTTCTTCATAGGCGGAAAGGGAGTTTACGGGCGGGATTTGCCCGGCGTCAACGAGATCACTCTTCCAAAACGGCGCGGATTTTCTTCCCGCACTTGCAGAGCCACGCCCGGCCAAGTAGCCCTTTGGGTGTGGCGGCCAAACCGAAATCCTCATCTTCCGCGAACTCCGGCAATTTCTTCGCCGTGGTCGGCAGCGATGACGGCCTCGTCCGGGAAAAAGCCCTTCATCTTTACAATCGGCTGACCGGCGGCGTGGACGATGGATTCACCCACGAGACGATCGACGGCATCGCGGACAACTCGGATTCCGCCTACGAAATCTGCGCTTCCACCGTCCAGTCCCTGCTCACCGTGCCGATGTTCGGCGGTGACAAGGTGGTCTGGCTGCGCAACGCGAATTTCCTCGGAGACAACGTGACCGGCCGCTCCCAACGCACCGAGGCCGGGGTGGAAAGTCTGCGCGCCACTCTTGAAAACGGCCTGCCGCCCGGGGTGAAATTCCTGCTAACCGCCCAAGGCGTCGATAAGCGCCGGGCATTCTGGAAATTCGTCGAGAAAAACGCGGAGGTGCAGGTGCATGACCGCATCGATACCAGCCGGGACGATTGGCAGGATCAGGTCGGCGCGTTGGTTTCCCGCCGCGCGGAGGAGCTCGGGCTGAGCTTCGAGCCGGATGCCCTCGCGCTTTTCGTTCTGCTGGCGGGCGAGCAGTCCCAACAGATCGGCAACGAACTGGAAAAGCTCGATCTCTACCTCGGTCCGGACCGCCGCGAGATCACCGAGGACGATGTGCGCCTGATGGTCCCGCTGAGTCGCGCCGCCGTGGTGTTCGAGATCGGCAAGGCGATCCAGCAGGGCAATGCCGCCCGTGCGATCCAGCTCATCGACCAGCAGCTCGAAGCGGACGAATCCGCCATCGGTATCATGCGCGCTTCGATCATCGGCGTGGTGCGGAATCTTTTCATGGCGCGGCTGATTCTGGATAAATTCAACGTTTCCCCCGCGAACTACCAGTCCTTCGCCGGAGCGCTCAACCGTTTGCCGGAAGCGGATCGCGCCTGGCTGCCGCAGAAGAAAGACGGCTCCGGCGTGAATGTGTTTCCGATTTTCCTCGCCGCCCAGAATGCCGCGAATTTCGACCTGTCCGGGTTACTGGGAGTGATGGATGCCACTTTGAAGGCCGATCAGGCGCTGGTCACCACGGGGCTGGATGAACGGCTCGTGCTGCATCGGCTGATCGCGGAGATTTCAGCCGCGAGGAGATCTCGTCGCAGGGCGAGGTGAGGGTGCGCTCCGTTGTTTATAGGACCTATAGGCCTTATACGCCCTATGCCGGTGAGGACACCGGCGTTCCATTTAAACAAAACGCCCTCACCGGAGGTTCCGGCGAGGGCGTTTTCGAGAGATGAAGAACGCTGGAAATCAGAAGTGGATCGCGTGGCCTTCGGCGGCGAGTGTCGCTTCGTGAATCACTTCGCTCATGGTCGGGTGGGCGTGGATGGTCGCGTGGATTTCCTCGGCGGTCAGTTCCTGATCGAGGGCGAGACCCATTTCGGCGATGAGTTCGGTGGCGTTGTCACCGATGATGTGGGCGCCGAGCAGTTCGCCGTGTTTCTTGCCGTAGAGGAGTTTGGCAAAACCGTCCGGCTCGCCGGCGGCGATGGCCTTGCCGATGGCGACGAAGGGGATCTTGCCGACGGTGTATTCGATGCCTTCTTCCTTGAGGGCGCGCTCGGTCTTGCCGACGGAGGCGATCTGCGGATGGCAGTAGGTGCAGCCGGGGAAGTTCGTGACTTTGCGGGGCTTGTGGCCTTCGACGAAAAGTCCTTCCACCGCCTGAATCGCTTCGAAGGAAGCGGTGTGGGCGAGGAGGGGAGGACCGGAAACGTCGCCGATCGCGTAAACGCCGGGGAGGGAAGTTTCGTAGCGGTCACCGACCTTGATGAAACCGCGCTCGGTGAGTTCCGGCTGGACGCCGCCGGGCAGGACCGGCTGGACGCCGATGGCGACGAGCACCACGTCGGCGGAGAGCACGCCGTTTTCCTTGGCTCCCTCGACGGTGACTTCCACGTGGGAGCCTTTGTCTTCGGTCTTGGTGATCTTGTGGTTGGCGAGGCAGCGGATGCCTTGCTTGGTGAAGGATTTTTCGAGGGTCTCACCGATCTCGGTGTCTTCCACCGGAACGAGGGTGGGGGCCATTTCAACGACCGTCACCTTGGTGCCGAAGGCGTTGTAAACGTAGGCGAACTCGACGCCGATGGCACCGGCGCCGATGACGATCATACTCTTCGGCTGGTTTTCGAGCACCATGGCTTCCTTCGAGGAAATCACGGTCTTGCCGTTGAAGGGCAGCGGCGGAAGTTCGCGGGATTTCGCGCCGGTGGCGATGAGGATGTTCTTGGTTTCGAGGACCTGCTTGCCGCCGTCCTTGGCGGTGACGCCGACCTTGCCTTCACCTTCGATGGAGCCGAAGCCGCGGATGTAATCGATCTTGTTTTTCTTGAAAAGGAACTCGATGCCTCCGGCCAGACGGTCCGAGACCTTGCGGGAGCGGCCGATGACGGCGGACCAGTCGTAGCGGAGATTGTCAAAAGCGAAGCCGAATTCGGCGGCGCGGTGGCTGAGCGTGTGGAAAAGCTCGGCGTTTTTCAGGAGAGCCTTGGTCGGGATACATCCCCAGTTCAGGCAGGTGCCGCCAGCGCGGTCCGCTTCGACGCAGGCGACTTTTTTTCCGAGTTGGGCTGCGCGGATGGCGGCAACATAGCCGGCCGGGCCGCCACCGATGACAATGAGATCGTAGGCCATAATATCTGGAGAATGCAGGATTGCGGCGGGAGACTGCCGCCCCGATGCCGGATTGTCAAAGATGGAAAGCCCGAAAAACGCGGAGTTTGCTTGGATTTTCCTTTCGCTCGCCGGTGTGAACACCAGCGCTCCGGCTTACTGGGTGCTTGCCTGAAAATCGCTCTCCGTGAGCAGGGCGCGGGCTTCGCCGACGAGGAAGAGGGAGCCTGCGATCAAAACCGGCGCGTTTTGAGCGGTCGCGGCGTCGAAGGCGGCGGAAAAGGTGGGGAAAATCTCGTGTGGCGGCGCGTTTTCGGGAAGTTGCGCGGCGAGATCTTCCGGTGCGACGGCGCGAGGGGTATCGACCGGGCAGATGAAAATCCGCTCCGCCAGCGGGGCGATTTTTTGCAGGATTCCGGCGATGTCCTTGGCGGTGACGGCGCTGAAGACGAGCGTGGGCTTCACGCCGGGGCATTCGGTCCCCCATGTTTGTGCCAGTGCTTCCGCGCCTTGGGGATTGTGCGCGCCATCAAGGATGACCTCGTGGTTTTTGTGGGAAAACCGCTCGAAACGTCCGGGCCAGCGGACGTTTTTGAGGGCGTAATGGACGCTTTCGTAGGAAACCGGAATCCCGGCCTGATAAACGGCGGAAACGGCGAGCGCGGCGTTCCATGTCTGATGTTCTCCTGCCAGCCCGATGGCGTAGCCTCTGAGAGGCTCGGTCACGAAGGTCAGCGGGCAGCGGATTTCGTTCGCCTCCATTTCCAGCACGCGGTGGGCGGCGGGGTCCTGCGGAGCGGAAATGGCGGGCTTCCCGGAGACGAAAATCCCGGCCTTTTCCGCCGTGATTTTTTCCAGCGTATCGCCGAGCCACTGGGTGTGATCGAGGCCGATGGGTGTGATGACGCAGACATCGGCGGGCACTGCGGTGGTGGCGTCCAATCGACCGCCCATGCCGGTTTCGAGCACGATCACCTCGCACTCGCATTCGCGGAACCACTTCATGGCGAGGGTGAGGGTGATTTCGAAAAACGTCGGGTGATGCTCCAGAGATTCGCAGAGTTCGCGCAGCTCGGTGAGCATTTCCGCGCAGCGGTCTTCCGGGATCTGCTGGCCGGAGACCTGGATGCGCTCGCGGTAGTCGATGAGATGCGGCGAGGTGAAAAGCCCGGTCCGCTGGCCGCAGGCGCGGGAAAGGCTGTCGATCATCGCGCTGGTGCTGCCCTTGCCATTGGTCCCGGCGACGTGGATCACCTTCACGCCGTGCGCCGGATAGGCGAGGTAGCGTTTCAGCAAATTCCGGGGGCCGTCCAGGCCGAGCTTGATGCCGAACATTTGCGTGGAAAACAACCAGTCGATGGCCTCGGGATACGTCATGGCGATGCGTTTCCATCACCCGGTTTCCCGCCGCTGCCAAGCGAAGAAGCGGAAATCGAACGTCACCAATCGGTGTGGCGGGAGGGCAGGTGTTGGTCGGAAGTCGACAGCGAGCAGTTCATGAACAAGGTGCCCACCTCGGGAAAAGCGTTCGTTTCCAGGCACTCGCATGTCCCGTTGCCCGGGCAGGGATGCTCTCCCTTCGCCACCTGATAAAGATTCGTCGAGAGGAAACCCTTGTCGTTGACGGCTTCGAGCAGGTTTTTTCCCGCTTCCAGGCCTCTCAGAGATTCGCCTTGTGCGTAATCTTCGAGGTTCTGATACGAACGGATGGCGTGCTGGACGTTGCGGATATTCATCACGCACCCGGTGCGGTCCGCGCCTCGTTTCCATGTTTTCGCGCCGATGAACAGAATCGAGAGCAGGCCCAGCAGTACGGCGATCACCACCGTCAACTCAAGCAAAGTCATGGCCGGTCGGGGGGACCATCCGCGCGATGAGAAAGAGTGGAGGGATCGGCTCGTCACGAGATACAGATATATCTCTTTCGAGCGATCTGACGATAACGCGATGACGTGGGATAAGCGCCGTTCTCTGGGGTTTTGTACCGAAAGCGGTTGATCCCGTTTAACTTCCGCGTTCTTCTAGATCCGTTGGTCTCAGGAGGCGTTCCGCTCTCATGACATATATGATGTAAACGGTGTCCTCCTCATATCGATAGAAAATCCGCAGCGGATTGACGATCAGATGGCGGTATCTCGAATCCGGAAGATCGTGGGGTACGGAGCACATTTCCGGAAAATCCCGCAGGAGCTCCACCTTGGTGAAAACCTTTCGCACCAGCCGCCTGGCGGCGAGCGGATTGTCCAGAGCGATGTAATCCGCGATTTGTCCGAGGTCTTCGAGAGCGGGATCGGTCCAGATCAATCGAGCCATCGCGACATGCGTTTTCTGGCTTCTTCGTGGGTAGCGACTCTTCCCTCGAAGATCGCTTTTTCACCTTTGGCGATGCCTTCGAGGAGTTTGAGGCGGGCCTCCATTGTTTCGTAGGACTGAACATCCACCAGATAGGCCGCGGGGAGGCCGTGCTGGGTGATCAGGAGTGGTTCGTGCGCGGAAGAGACTTCGGAAATCAGCTCCCTAGCCTTTCTTTTCAAGGTCGTGACGAGTTCCGTCCGCATGGAGTGATACTAAAGTGTCACTTCCGCAGGGCAAGGAATTTCCGGGAATCCCTTGCCCATGCTGAAATCAACGCCCGGCGGCCAGTGCGTCCATCAGGTAGCGGCAGGGGCGGAAGTTTTCGATGAGCACTTCGCATTGATCGCCACGCACCATTCGAACCTGGCTGATGTTGAAATTCGGCGTTTTGTGGGGAGCGAAGAGGATGTCGTCGTGCGTCGAGTTTTCGTGCTTCTTGAACATGCTCGGCAGGATGTCGCCGCCGAGGTGGTCGTCGCGGCCGGTGGCGAGGTGGCAGGTGCCGAGGACTTTTTCGTCCTGAATGTCCGCGCCGGAGACGGGGAGCACCTGTGTGCCGAAGCCGAGCTCGCCGAGCGTGCCGGTCATGGGATCGTCCTGAAGGCGGGCGTTGTGCGCGTCGATGGTCGCCTGATTTCCGGCGATGAGTGTGGAGCGGTAAATGCAGCGGTCTTTCACGTCCAGCACACCGAGCGTGCCGTCCTCGTATTTCATCGGGAACTGCCCGCGGGCGTCGGTGGGGACGAAATACACCTCGCCGGCGGGGAGGTTGGCGATGTCCGGGGTTTTGCCACGACAGAGACCGTGGGATTTCTGCGCTTCCTGCCGGTCCAGCCCGAGCCATGCGGTGAGCACGCGGCCATCTTCCAGTGTGAAATCGATCTCGATGGAATCCGCCTTCGTCAGCGCGAGGCGCAGCCGCTCGGCATCGGCGGAAACGTCGTCGTAATTCACGGCCAGACCGGAGTTGAGAATCACGTCGTTGAGGCCGTGCATGGTGGCGCCCCGGAAGCCGAATTTCTTGCATTTCTCGGTGAGCGGCGCGGTGGCGGAGAAGGTGGAGATGCAGAGGATGAGGTCGTAGTTCGGGTAAATATCGCGGTCGAGCGAGAGGTGGTTTCCCTGCGTATCCCACACGTCGTCTTCCAGATCGAGGTTCGAGCCGTAGGTGCATTTGTAGGCGAACATCTCGCCGCCGGTCATGTCGAGCGCTTCCAGCCCGCCGTTTTTCAGCCCTTCATGGAAGTATTTGTAGGCGTTTTTCTGAACCTCGAAGCCTTCCTGGCCGAGAAACGCAAAGTCCTTGATGAGTCCCGCCGGTTCGTCGAAATCGACCAGAATGCAGACGCGGCATCCTTCCGTCGGGGAAAACACGCTGCCGAGCAGCCTCACGAGATCGAAGGGAGGAAACTCGCGGTTTTCCGGGTGAAGCAGGATTTCCTCATGGAAGTACTCTGGCAGGGACGGGGAGGTCGTGGAGGACATAGTAAGTTGAAACTAAAGCGGTTCATTCATGTCGCAAGGCGATATTATGGGGACGGCTTGCGATGAAATCGGGTGGGCGGTCACATCTTCGTGGCGGCGTAATGGAACAGCGCGGCGAAGGCGATGAGCTGGATGCCACCGAAGGCGAGCAGGCGGTTGTAAAGCGGGCCGGGCGGGGTGGTCAGCACACCCCAGATGATCCGCAGACCGATCAGGAAAACCGGGGCGCTGGCGATGGCGAACATCGGTTGCTGGAAGGCGATCCAGCCGAGACCGGCGAAGGCGGCGATTTTCACTTCCAGCCAGATGATGGAGACGGCGTATTTCGGCCCGAAGCGCACGGCGAGCGTGCGTTTTCCGGTGCCCGCGTCCTCTTCCCGATCCCGCAGATTGTTGATGGAAATCAGCACGGCGGAGAGCAGGCCGACCTGTCCGCCGAGCAACAGCGCTTCCGCAGGCCAGGTGCCGGTTTGTATAAACACGGTGCCGCAAACGGCGATGAAGCCGAAAAACACGATCACGAACAGCTCGCCCAGCCCGCGATAGGCGAGGGGAAACGGCCCGCCGGTGTAGCCGAAGGCGAGGAACAGCGAGGGAATGCCGATCGCCAGCATCGGCCAGCCGCGTGCCGAAATCAGCACCGCTCCGCAAACGGCCGCGATGCAGAGAAAGGCGAGTGCCAGCGTGAGCACCTGCCGGTGCGTCATCAGGCCGGAGGCGGTGACACGGGTGGGGCCGAGCCGTTTCGCGGTGTCCGCGCCTTTTTGGGCGTCGATGGCGTCGTTGAAGAAATTCGTGGCGATTTGGATGGCGATGGCGCCGAGCAGGGTGCAGAGCGCCAGCCCGAGGTGAAACGCGCCGGTGAGTCGCCACGCGAGGACGCATCCGGCCCATACCGGCACCACGGCGGCGGGCAGGGTTTTCGGACGGGAAGCGAGAACGCAGGATTTCAGGGAAAGGGCAGGCATGAGCAGGCACGCCTTGCTTCGGGGAAAATCGGCGGATCGTCCAGAGCGGTGTGAGAAAATTGGAGCGCGGACTTCAGTCCGCTTGGTTTCGCTGGCTGGATCAGGACCGCTCGCTACCGGACGTTTCGGAGAAACGTCCCTGCCGTTCCCATTTTCAGACAGTTTCTAATGGATTTGAGCGTAAGTGTGGGCTTCATGCCGCGTTTGCCGACGTTCGCGCGCCAACGGATTGGCGATAGGCGTATAAACCGCGAGCTCGCATTCGGCTTCGAGTTCGTCCCGATCCTCGATGCGGGTGAGCAGGTTGGCCTTGCATGGCAGCTGGGCGTTTTGCAGGAAAACGTCGATGAAGTCCCTGCCGGAACCGTTCATGCCGGTGCGTAAAGCGACGAGTTTGTTTTGAACATGAGCGAGCAAATCCTGCTCGTCGAGCAGCCCATCCGCTCCGAAGCGATGGATGATCGCGTAGAGGTGATTGAAGATCAGATAATAGCCGAGGCCGTTTTGGACGATATCGTCCGGTTCGAAGACTTTTGGAAGCGAGGCGAGTTCGGGAACGAGGTTGATGAGAGACTCGCGGTGGCTTTCCGAAAGAGCGATGCCCTGAATATCCCGGTAGTAGCAGGCTTCGGAAATTCCATCCGGATCAAATCCGATCACCACATTTTGCTGATGGGCTTCGAGGGCGATTCCATGACTGTCATACATCCCCATTACAGGCGCGATGGCGACGTTCCAATAGGTGTCAAACCAGAGAAACGCGGCTTCCGGGAGCGGAAGCGCCTTCCGTTCCGCCACACGCGATACGAGGGAATGGAGACGGGATTGTTCCGAGCTGTCGATGGGATCTTCCGTGAGGGCGGCGATGGAGTGGACGGCGGAATGGCGTTGGGAGCCGCTGAAGGGGTTTTTGCGGAAGATGGCCTCAAAGCCGGTTTCTTCCATGTCCGGCAAGTCGAGGCCGAGATAGGCGGGGTCTTCGAGAAGGAAAAAACCGGGGAACTCATTCTCCATGCGGCACTTCCGCATGAGTTGGCTGATCCAGATGCTGTCGCCGAGTTCGCTCTTCAGATTCAGCCGGAGGGAATTGGTGAGCTTTACCGGGATGGAGAGTTTCAGCATCCAGTCGAGTTCTTCGGAATAAACGGTGCGGACCGAGGAGGTCGGGGTGAAATAAGGGCCGAGTTCTCCAAGCGAGATCAGTTTTTCCGTGGAGAGCAGTTTTTGCACGTGAGGCTGGCTGTGAAGCCAATGGGCCTGAAGGGGATGGACCGGAAGAAGGCAGTAACCCGAGCCGGTGAGTTCCTGGAGGTGACTGATGTTTTTCAATCCGTGGCACGCGATCTCGAAGCTGAGGTTTTCGGCGGTTGAGTCCAGAAGGCTTCCTTGAATCACGAAATCGCGGCGCGCGGCAAAGAAGTGCAAACGGAAACGTCCGTTGAGTTCGGGTGTGTAAAGGGGGTGCTGCCAGACGTGCATGCCTTGCCGTGACTTGGGCGTGGGATGCAGCCAGTGGCCGGTCACGACGGCCTGTTCGGAATCGATGAAGGATGTTTCATGCGCGGGCTTTTCCTGATCTTTTCCGGCGAGACGATGTCCGAGGTAACGGTCCATGACCTGATGGCTCTCGATGACCCGGGAGAGCAGTTCGAGGCGTTGAGAGCTGGCAGGCTGTTTCGCGTAGATTTCATCGATGAGCCGGAGTTGGGCAGACAGGGCATCCAGCCGACGCCAGACGGACGAACCTGCGGGACGCTCGTGGACTTCGGCGATGGCGTGACGTCCCACAAGAGATCGGTAGCGGATGAAGAGGGCGAGCATGGTACGTCCGTGAGGAAGCGGCAGCTCGACGACATGTTCGATGCCTGCGGGTGGTTCAAGATCGAACCGGGCGGCGAAAAGCGCGGGATCGTGCCAGAGCCCTTCATTGACCTCGCGGAGATAACAGTTGCAAAAGGCCTGGAGGGAAGCCGTGGCGGCGGAAAGTTTCATGGATGTCAGTTCTCGATGGGTTGGAGCGGAAATCGGGAATTGAACCGGTCAAGGCGATGGTAGCGGCAGAGCACGATGGCAACTGCGAGAGTGATCCATTCGGTGAGCGGCAAGGCCCAGAGGAAAGACCACTGCGAGACCTGGCCGTGGAATGCGGTGTGATCGAAAAGATAGGCGAAGCCAAAAAGAAGGCAGGCCGGCAGGACCAGACCGCGCAGTGTCGCGACAATAGCTGAGGGCGTGGGTTGGTGAATGGAAGTGAGATAACAACTCAGGATGACATTGACCCCATTGACGAGGAAGAGCGGCCACACGGCGATGGCGAGCTGTCCTGCTTCCGCGACGATGGCGGCATCCTCGCCTCTCAGGAACCAGCCGGTGAGTCGGTCGCGGAACAGCAGCAGGGAAACGGAGAGAATGAGGCCGATGCCGCCGGAAGCGAGAATGGCGGTGGATAGAAATTGCCGGATGCGTGTGTGGTTTCCCGCGCCGTAGTTCTGGCTCACGAGGAGATGCAGGGCGTCCGCCACGCCGTAGGTCAGCATGAGGCTGAGATAGATGTAGTAGCTGACCACACTGAAGGCGGCCACGCCGTCCACGCCGAGGCGGGCGATGATGAGGAAGTTCAGAATCCAGATGATGATACCGGCGGAAATTTCGTTGATGAATTCCGAAACCCCGTTGTAGCAGGCACGGAAAAAATGGGACCAGCGGCTTTGCTTCCAGGCAAACCGGAGGCTCCGTTTGCGGCTGAAGAAATAGAGGTAAAGCAGGGCGGCCTGAGCGACCTGGGCGATGGCGGTGGACCACGCCGCACCGGCGAGCCCCCATTTCCATTGGCTGACGAAAAAGAAATCGAGGAAGATGTTTCCCAATGAACCGGCAACGAGCGCGACCGTGGCGAGAATCGGGTGGCCGTCGGCACGGACAAAGTAGTAGAGCACCATCGTGGTGACCTGGACGACCATCGCCCAGCGCAGGACGCCGAAATATTCCGCCACCATGGGAGCCAACTTTTCAGGCACGTTGAGCAGCCGGAAGAGCCACGGTTCGAAGATCATGCTGGCGATGGCGAAAAGCGTGGTGGCCGCGAAGGCAGCGATGAGTGTTTGGCTGAAAATAGCGCACGCCGTCCGGGGATCGTTCGCACCGATATGGGAGCCCGCCGCCACGGATCCGCCGATGGCGAACATCAGGGCGAGGGCGTAAAGAACGGTGAGGAGCGGAACCAGGAGCGTTACGGAAGCAAGGGCGTCGGCACCGACGTAATTGCCGACGAACATGCCATCTACCAGACTTGTCGTTGTTAGGGCGATGAGCCCCACCATCGACGGAATCACGTAGTAGAAGAAGGTGGGCAGCACTGCGCCAGTGAGGGCGGGATTTTTCTCGGTCGTCATCGTTTTGCCAAAAAAGTTCAGGCGCAGATCAGCTCGTCGCTTTTCGGCGCGTCCACGATCATGTCCTTGCGGATGGCCGTCGGAAGGCCGAGGCGGGCGAGCAGTTTCAGGAAGGGGAGAGGCGGAAGCTCTTCGACGTTGGCCATGGTTTTCACATCCCATTCGCCGCGGGCCACAAGGATGGCGGCGGCCACGGGCGGTACGCCCGCGGTGAAGGCGATGGCCTGCGAGCCGACGTCGGCGTAGGCGTCTTCGTGGCTGCAAAGGTTGTAGATGAAGACTTCCTTGTGCTCGCCCTTGCTGAGTCCCTTGATGAGGGTGCCGATGCAGGTCTTGCCGGTGTAAGTGGGCGCAAGGCTGGCGGGGTTGGGCAGGCAGGCTTTGAGGACGTGGAGCGGCACGACGTTCTGGCCGTCGCAGGTGGTGATTTTCTCGTGATTGAGCAGTCCTACTTTTTCGAAAACTTCGAGGCAACGCAGGTAGTGGTCGTCGAATCCCATCCAGAAGCGCACCGACTTGACTCCCTTGATGTGTTTGGAGAGCGAGTGCACCTCGTCGTGTCCCATCAGGTAGAGTTTTTTCCCGCCCACTTCGGGGAAATCATACTCGGTGGTGCGGGAGTGGTGGGGATACGTGCGCCACTCTCCATCTTCGAGACAGCCGGCGTCTTCGATGATTTCGCGCAGGTTGATCTCGGGATCGAAGTTGGTGGAAAAGAAGCGCCCGTGGCTGCCATCGTTCACATCCATGATGTCGATGGAGGTGATGCTGTCGAATTCGTAACGTCCGGCGTAGGCGCAGTAGGAGTTCACGACGCCGGGATCGAAGCCCGCGCCGAGGATGGCGGTGATGCCTTTTTTGGCGAAGTCGTCCTTTTTCTTCCACTCGAAGTTCCCGTACCACGGGTAAGGCGCGTTCATGACGGTGGAGTCTTCGTGGACGGCGGTGTCGATGTAGGCCGCTCCCGTTTCCAGGCAGGCGTCCATGACCGACATGTTGACGAAGGCGGTGCAGACGTTGATGACGATATCGGAACCGGTTTCGCGAATGAGCCGGGCGACTTGCGACGTGTCGTAAGCATCCACCGTGCGGGCGAAGAGCCGGAAGGGCGAATGGAGAGAATAATTTTTGGCTTCGATCGACCGGATCACCGCCTGGCAGCTTTCGAGGTTCCTCGAACTCAGGCAGATCGAACCAAAGACCTGGCTGTTCTGGGCGCATTTGTGCGCGACAACAGAGCCCACGGCACCGGCTCCAATGATGAGGACGTTCTTTTTCATGATGATTTTCTGAGGAAATAACGGTTGGGCTTAGACAAGGTGCGAGTGGGTCAGGGACTCGCGGAAATCCTCGTAAGACGGTTGTTGGACGAGACGGATTTCACCAGGGAGAGTGCGATGATAGATGGCTGGCATGGTGATGCCGTTAAAAAAGTTCTTCTTCACCATCGAGTAGCCGCCCGCGTTGGAGAAACGCAGTTCGTCGCCGATCGCGACGGGGCTGGAAAATTCGTAGTTGCCGAAATGGTCGCCTGCCAGGCAGGTGCGGCCGCAGACCCGGTAGACGTGGCCGGGATGTTTTTCGAGATCCGCTGCGTTTCTCGGCAGGGCGATGGCACCATCGAGTTCGGGCGTGTAGG
>JASGEP010000021.1:0-17082 GCA_047606285.1 Luteolibacter sp.
GCCCCCGGCGAAACCCACCGCATGACAGCGGAAATCTTCGTGAAATAACGGAGCGCCGACGTTCACGTCGGCTCTTGTGCCATGATCTCCGCGAGCCGACGTGAACGTCGGCGCTCCGTTATTTCACGAAGATTTCCGCTGTCATGCGGTGGGTTTCGCCGGGGGCGAGGGTGAGCAGGTTTTCACCGGCGTTGGCGGTTTCCACGCAGACCATCGAGGACCATTCGTCGTCGGCGAAGTCGGGCATGGCGGCGGCTTTGGCGATCCATGGATTCCAGACGACGGTGGTGGTGGATCCGGATTTTCCGATGACGATGCGGCGACCGAGCGCGGGGTCGATCACTTCGCAGGTGGCGGTGGTATCGACGTAGAATTCCTCGGTTTCGGCGGTGAAGGTGACGGGTTCGTCGCCACGGAGTTTGCGTTGGAAGCCGTCCTGTTTGTCGATGTAGGTGGCTCCGCTCAAGCCGGTGACGGTGACGTCGCGGACGTTGCCGACGGAGAAATAGGTGTGGAAGGCTTCTTCGTACTGGAATGCCTCGGACGAGGGGTTTTCGACTTCGAGCGTGATGGTGAGGCTGGAGCCGACGGTGACGAGGAGGCGGAGGTTGAAATCGTGCGGCCAGAAGGCGCGGGTGGCATCGCTGGAGGAGAGCTTGAGGACGACCTCGACGGTTTGCCCGTCTTGGCTGGTGAGGGATTCGAGATCCCAGTCCAGAGTGCGGACGAGCCCGTGCAGCGGTGCGTTTTCCCGGGGGCCGAACCACGGGAAGATGACGGGGACGCCGCCACGGATGGGTTTGCCTTTTTCGAACTGGCTTCGGGAGCTGGTGAAAATGACCGGTGCCGCGCCCGCCGGTTGATACGCGGCGATGTGGGCGCCGTAGGGGTAGATCAGCGCGCTGGCGAGAGGGGTCTGGATGCGCAGTTGCACGAGGCCGCAGGGGCCTTCGGAGAAGGTGGCGATGCCGGGGATTTCCTGGGAGTGTAAAGTAGAGGAGGTCATGGGTTTTTGATAGGGGGGGTGACGGTGTGGGTGATCTACGCGAGCCGGTGTGAACACCGGCGCTCCATCCATTTCACAGGAGGTGTTTGCTGGCTTGCTCGACGTCCTTGTCGCCACGACCGGAGAGGTTGGCGATGAGGATGCTGTCTTTTGGCAGGCTGCCGGCGATTTTCGAGACGTAGGCCATGGCGTGGGAGCTTTCGAGGGCGGGGATGATGCCTTCGCAGTGGGCGAGCTCCTTGAAGGCGGCGAGCGCTTCGTCGTCGGTGGCGTAGGTGTATTCGACGCGGCCGATGCTTTGGAGGTTGGCGTGTTCCGGGCCGATGGCGGCGTAGTCGAGACCGGCGGAGATGGAGTGGGTGAGCTCGATCTGGCCGTCGTCATTGGCGAGCAGCCAGGTCTTGGTGCCCTGAAGGACGCCGAGTTTTCCGCCCTGGAAGCGGGCGGCGTGTTTTTCCGGGAAAATGCCGAGTCCACCGGCTTCGACTCCGACCATGCGGACGTTTTCGTCGTTGAGGAAGGGATGGAAGAGGCCGATGGCGTTGGAGCCGCCGCCGACGCAGGCGACGAGGAGATCGGGCAAGCGGCCTTCTTTTTCGAGAATCTGGCGGCGGGCCTCGATGCCGATCACGCGGTGGAAATCGCGGACGATCATCGGAAACGGATGGGAACCGAGGGCGGAGCCGAGGATGTAGTGGGTGTGATCGACGGTGGCCACCCAGTCGCGCATGGCTTCGTTGACGGCTTCCTTGAGGGTGGCCTGCCCGGCGGTGACGCCGCGGACCTCGGCACCCATCAGGCGCATGCGGGCGACGTTGAGGGCTTGGCGCTCCATATCGACGGCTCCCATGTAAACGACGCATTCCATACCGAAGCGGGCGCAGACGGTGGCGGTGGCGACGCCGTGCTGGCCGGCTCCGGTCTCGGCGATGATGCGTTTTTTCCCGAGGCGCTTGGCGAGGAGGATCTGGCCGATGGCGTTGTTGATCTTGTGGGCTCCGGTGTGGAGGAGGTCTTCGCGTTTGAGGTAGATTTTCGCACCGCCGAGTTTTTCGGTCCAGCGTTCGGCGAAATAGAGTGGGGTGGGACGGCCGACGTAGTCGTGGAGCAGGAGGTCGAGCTCGGCCTGGAAGGCTGGATCGTTTTTGGCGGCTTCGTAGGCGGTGGAGAGTTCCTGGAGCGGAGCCATGAGCGTTTCCGGAACGAACATGCCGCCGAAGGGGCCGAAGTGTCCGGTGGCGTCAGGAAGGGAGTAGGAAGCGGAAGCCATTGCGCGGGGAAGATGGAGTAAGGAAGGACGGGCGTCCAATAAGATTTGGTGGATGATTTATCGTCGATGGTTGATGGAGAGAATCCCGTTCGCGGCTCTTTCGATCAACCACGGACCATCAACCATCAACTCAATTATGGCAGTTGCCATGCACCACGGTATTTCTCGTACTCGGCACGCGGGAGCAGAACGTAGAGGGGATTTTTGGTGGGATCGATGCGGGCGATGAAGGCGCGGAGTTTCGCTTCGTCCATGGTGGTGCAGCCGGCGGAGGGTTTGCTGCCTCCGGCACGCCAGATGTGGAAGAAAATGGAGGAGCCGCCGCCGGGGACGACTTTGGGCGGGGCGTTGTGGGCGATGAAGAGCTTGAGCGCGTGGGCGGGGTCGGTTTGCTTCATCTGCTGTTTTTTCTCCCAGGGGGTGGAGGGGGCGTGATCGAGGATCACGTTGTAGTTGTATTTCGGGGAGGAGGGATCTTCGACCCAGAGGTCGCGGGGGGTGACCTGGCGGTAGGGCAGGGCGGGGTGTTTTTTGACGGATTTTTCGTAACCCCAGACGCCGCCGAGGGTGAAGACTCCGGCGGGTGCGCGCCAGTCGCCTTCTTTTTTCAAGGGAGCACCGCGTGGGACGGGGGAGATTCCGCGTCCCCAGATGAGTCCGCTTTTACCGAGGCGGCCTTGCCAGGCGGGGCCGGTGGGTTGCCATTTGCCGGATTTTTTTTCGTAAAACCGGAGGGTGACGTGGGAGGAGTCCCAGTGGTCGGCGATGCCGACGAGGCATTGGCTGGAGTTTTTCGGGAGCTGGAAGGCCTGGCTGAGAGGGGCGAGGAAAACGGCGGTGAGGGCGAGGAGTAGGGAACGCATGGGATAAAATCAGAGTTTCGAGCGGTTGATGAGATGGGCGCGGACCTGGCCGATGAAGACGGAGGCGGAGAAGCCGAGCGGCACGCGGTCCGCATCGTTGCTGAGCCAGAGGGTGGCGGGTCCGTTGAGCTTTTTATACGGTTCGAGGGCGAGTGTGCGACGGTTGATTTTTTGCAGGGTGACGGAGAGCTTGATGGCTTTTTTGCCGTCGTAGGATTCGCCGCCAAGGGATTTCGCGCGGAGGAGGTAGGGTTGGTCGAAAGGTTGGATGACGATGCAGACGGAATCTCCCGCCGCCAGAGGTTGGCTGCGGACGTGGAGCATGGCGGTGAAAATGTCGTAGACGGGCGCGAAGTCGAACGTGCGATCCCGGGTGGAAATTTGCCCGGATTTCAGTTTTTTGGTGGTTTCGTGGCTGGTGACTTTCTTGCCGGTGAAACGGACGGTGGTGGTGGAGGATTCCTTGCGATCGACTTCGGTGGCCTGAAAAAACGTGGGGCGCAGGGATTTCGGGTCGCTTTCGGACCAGAAGTGGTGGCGGTAGGGGAAGAGGGCGGCGGCCGCGCCGGTGCTATGGGCGGAGGAGCGAACGACGTATTGCCCGGGTTTTTTCTCGTCGGGCGGGGAAAAGTCCATTTTCAGGTGCCCGGCATTCATTTTTCCCTGCCAGGAAAGCCGATACTCCAGCGAAACCGGGGTGAGCGGCGCGAAGGTGCCGGGGGCGGATGCGGTGAGTTCTCCGGCCCACGCGGGTGCGCCCTGGGCGGAAACTCCGGAAACGGCCCAGAGCAGGGGGAGGGAAAAGCGAAGGAGCCAGGGTTTCATGGTAGTCCTCGGACGGGAGGATTCTCCAATCTATTCACCTTTGGCGGGATGGCAACGGGACAGGCAGCGGGACGACGGGTTCGGCACGGGGCGGCAGGACGCCGTCTTCGTCGGAGGTGTTGTCGAAGCTGGTTTCCATGCGTTCCTCGGAAATCGGCAGAGGACGGAAGGATTCCGAATGGGTGTCCACGCGGAATTCCAGCTTCATGAGGTCGCGGTTGGTTTCGGCGATCTGGTCGAGGAGGTCGCGGTTTTCGGTGCGGAGTTTGCGCATTTCCGCGAGCATTCCTTCGTAAAAAGCACGCTGGCTGTCGGTGACTTCCGGAGTGGCCGGGGAATGTTCGGCGAAGGTGAGGGAAGGAGTGGCGGGTGTGGGGGAAGGTTGGGCCGCCGGGGGATCGGGGACGGGTTGTGGGGGAGCCATCGGCAGGGGTGCGGCGGCGTCCGCGAGGAGGGTTTCACGCAGCGTCCACCAATGGCTGAAAGCCGCGGAGGACATGGCCGCGAGCGCGATTCCGCAAATGATGGGAAGAGGCGATTTCATCGGGTGCGACGAGGGGCGGGAGGTGGAGCCGGGGCGGAGAGTTCGGTGGTTTCGGGAGTGGCGATTTCCGGATTGGGAAGGGAAACGAGTAGCTGCTGGAGCTGGTCGATGGCATTTCCGAGCAGTTTGGCGTCTTCGTCGAGCTGTTGAAGGGAGTTGGAGAGGATGGCACCAATGGTGGTGGTTTGCTGGTAGCCGAGGTTCGGGTTGTAGCCGGGTTCGCGGATGGCGAAGGTGGTGTCGCCATCGACGGTGGGAATCAGCAGGTGGGGGCGGATGGTGAGGGTGATTTTCTGATCCGGCCCGAGCTCGACTTCTTTGTGGATGAGAGGGACGTCGGCTTGGGCGTCGAGCTGCCAGCCTGCTGGGACGCTGGTGAGCGGCTTGGGTGGAAAGGGTGAGAGGAGTTTGACGGTGCCGGTTTGCACGGAGCCTTTGCCGGTCTGGAGTTTTTCCACGTCGACGGTGAGGCGGGCGTCTTCGGTGGGAACGGTGGGTGCGGGAGGGGAGATGTCGCGCCGGGGTTCGGCGGAGAGATGTTCGGCCTTTGGCGGTTCGGATGGGGTTTCGGCCGAGGCGGGTTTTTCTTCGTCGGCGACCGGGGTGCTTTCGGCAAGGGGTTCTTCCTGCCGTGCGTTGAAATTGCGGATCGCTTCAAGCACGGGGTCCACTTCGAGGACCTGGCTGTCGGGGACGTTTTGGCCGAAGAGGCAAACGGGAGCCAGAACGCCGAGGATGGCAAGCATGCGGATGACGTTCATTTTTCGGAGGGCTGGAGTTGGATGGATTGGGGAACGTTCGCATCCTGGGGGATGGGGGCGGTGGCGGCCTGCTGGCTGGCGGGCAGCGATGGGCTGTCGGCCCGGATCTGGCCGCCGGGGATGGTGCGCTCGACGAGGCGGTTCCATGCGGTGAGGAGGACGGAGCCTTCGGCGCGGAGTTGGGCGGAGCGTTCCTGATAGTCGTTGAGTTTGTTCAGGAGGACGCGGGCCTCGATGATGTCGGTGGTGGTCCAGCGCAGGTTGCGGCTTTGATAGAGGACGGGAATGTTGAGGATGATCTTGTTGATTTCACCGTTGGGGGATTCGGCGGTGAGGATGTGCTGCACCCGCAGGTTGGTTTCTTCGAAAGGAGAGGTGTCGCCCCGGGGAATGGGGGTGGAGGCGAGGGAGGGGAGGAGTTTTTCCTCGGGCGGGGAGACGGAAGGTTCGGCGGTGGGCTCGGGAGTCGCGGGTTTCGTTTCCGGGACGGCGGGAACGATGGCGGGCTGCGGGACGGTGTGCTGGACGACCCGCACGGGTTTGGTGAGATAGAGGTAGCAGAAGACGCCGGAGAGCAGGGTGCTGATGGCCAGAAGAACCGGATAGATGCGATCGTTGCCGCTGGGGATGCGGCGGTGGTTCCTGGGCGGGGCCTGGCCGACTCCCAGGGGGGTGGGGAGCGAGGGCATTTTGCCGCTGACGGAGGCGTAGTCCTCGGGGTCGTGGGCGGGAAGGGATTTCATGGAGAATCTGCGGGGGTGGATTGGGCGACCGGTGGCCGCGGCTCGGCGGCGATGGCGTAGCTGACGATGGTTTGGTCGGAGACGCCGGGGAAGGTGGTAATCGTCATGGATTCGCGGGAAAGGCGCAAGTGCCGGAGCACACCGGCGGTTTTGCTTTGAGCCTGGAGGCCGGGAATCACTTCGAGCACTCCGGAACCGGGGCGCTGGCGGCCGATGCCATCGGAGCGGTAGATTTCGAAAGAGGTGTGGGAATCGGGATCGTCTTCGGCGGAAACGCGGATGGTGACGCCATCGGTGAAAACCCGGAAGGCGATCGGTTTCATGGGGATGGGGGTGAGTTGGGAGCCGGTGAGCTTGTAGTGAGCCTGGAGGAGGTAGTCTCCCACATGCTTGAATTCCCCCGCGAGTGCCACCCGGGAGAGGACGATGAGAAAAAAAATGGAGAGCCAGCGTTTCATTCACCTACATCCCAGAGGGAATCGGAAGGGCTGCCGGACGGATCGTAAACGGTGCTGCCGGAAAGGAAAACGGGTGGGGAACTGGTCAGGCGGATAGTCAGGGCACCGCCTGTGAGGGAACGGACGACCGGCAGGGCGGTGGCGTTGTTCGGCAGGTAGGGGATAATCATCGCCCCGGTGAGATTGGCGACGGGGGTGGTAGGATTGTCCGCGAGATAGAGGCGTTGGGCGGTGTAGACGTCGCGCAGGCTTTCGCTGGCGGCGCGCCCCTGCCGCCATTCGCTGTACTTGCGGGTGGAGAAAAGCCCCATACCGATCAGTGCGAGCAGGACCATGATGACGACCGTCATTTCCAACAAGGTGACCGCTTGTCGGAAACTGAAAGGAAGGGGCGTCCGTTGCATGGAACGGTATTTAAGGATTTTTAGTTATCTTGAAAAGCTAGAAATCAAGAGAGCCCCGGGGTGGAGGGACGGTTATTGTTTGAGGACCTCGATGGCATCCAGCAGGTTTTTCTGGATTTCGGGATTCTGCCACAGCCGGTAGACTAGGAATGCGATCGCGGCCAGGGCGGTCAGGAGAAAGAAGGTGGAAATCAGGCTCCACGTCAGCGATTTCCCTTCCGGTGCGACGATCCGGGCCAGCATGGATTTGCTTTCGACGATGCGGGTGGTGAAGAGCTGGCCGCCCGCGTTGAGTTCGGTGATGAATGCCCGCTCGGCGCGTGGGTTTTTCGCGAGGTAGAGGCATTGGTAGCGGCCGGATTCGGTCGCGGGAAAACGGAGCCGTTTCACCCCGCGAGGAAGCCGCTCGGGCGGGCGCATGGTGTAGATGTGCGTCCGGTAGACGAACTTCTCGCGAAGCCAGCGGTCGAAGCGGGTGAGTTGCATGGGTGGAGAAGTTTTCAGTGAAGGAGCGCCGACGTTCACGTTGGCTCTTTTAGAAGCACGTTCGAAGAGCCGACGTGAACGTCGGCGCTCCTTTTTTCCTCAGATTCCGCTTTGCATCATCTTCGGGCCCATCAGGAAGATCGGCAGGAAGGTGCCGATGAAGACGGCGGCGATGAGGACGACGGCGATGAGCATGACGAGGAAGCTGATGACGGCGGCGAAGGTTTCCATGTGGTTTTCCAGCTCTTCCTCGTACATCTGGGTGAGCATTTCGAGCTGGGTGTCGATGGTCGCGGATTTTTCGCCGATGGCGAGCATGTGGGCGACCTGGGGATCGGCGGAGGTGTATTTGGAAAAGGCGGTGGAAAGCGGCACGCCGGAGTGCTCGTACTTGTCGGCGGCCGTGCGCAGTTCTTCATGGAACGGCGTGTTTTTCACGCTGTTGGCGGCGACGCGGATGGACTTGGAAAGGTTGATGCCGTTCGAGTTCAGCAGCCGGATGGTGGAGAGGAAGGTCATCTGGCGCAGGCTCATGACGAGCAGGCGGAAGAGCCGCCACTTCGACATGGCGACACCCATCAGCACGGTGCGCGCCTTCACGGAGAAGGCGACGGTTAGACCGGCGGCGATGAGTCCGACCACCGCGAAAGGCCACACGGCCTGGGTGAAGTGGCTGATCTGGAAGGAAATGGCGGTGAGGCCGTCCGGCTTGGCGTTCACGCCCTTGAGCATTTCCTCCACCTGCGGGACGATTTTCACCTGCGAGACGATGAAAGCGCCGATCAGGACGGAAATGATGATGCCGGGGGTGATGGTGGCTTTCTTGAGCTTTTTGTTGAATTTCAGCTCGCTGGTCAGCCGGTCGGCGAGCGAGCGGAACGCTTCGTGAAGCTGGCCGGCGTCGGAGCCAGCCTGAATCAGGCCGACGATGGTGTCGCTGAATCTGCCGGAGCGGCGGAAGGCTTCGTGGACGTTGATGCCCGCGTTGATGTCCTCGCGGATTTTCAGCATCGTATCGACGATGGTTTTGTCCGGCAGGCCGTGGCTGTAATATTTGAGGGCGTCCGCGGTATTGATCTGGGCGCGCAGCATCGAGTGCAGGCCGCGGAAAATATGGATGAGCTGCTTTTTGTTGAACTCCTTGACCTTCGGCTGGGTGAAGGAGGCGAACAAGGATGGCTTCGCGGCCGGTCCGGCGGTCCGGCCTCCGGGTTTGAGCGTGGAGGAGGAACTAATCATCGGTGTAGGTCATGTCGATGACCTTGCTGATGGCGGCAAGATCGGTTTTACCTTCGCGAAAAAGGCGGAGGCCGCTGCGCCGGAGGTTCGGCAGCTTTCCTTCTTCCGCGACCTGAAGCTCGAGTTCGTAGGGAGACATTTCCCCCTTCGAGAGCATGTCGGAGATTTTCGGGGTGATGGGGATGATTTCCAGAATGGCGGTGCGGCCGCTGTAGCCGCTGTGGCGGCATTCCGGGCACCCACCGGGGCGGGCGGAAAACAGCGGTACGTCCGCCCATGTTTCATCGAGGCTGAAGGTTTTACGATCCAGCTCGGAAACGCCCTGCATGGGCACCTTGCAGTAGGGGCAGAGCATTTTCACGAGCCGCTGGGCGCAGGCGGCTTTCAGCGTCTGGGCGATTTTCCAGCGCTCCAGCCCGAGCTGTTCGAAGCGCTCGATGATCTGCGAGGCACGCGGGGTGTGGATGGTGGTGAGCACCTTGTGGCCGGTCACGGCGGCTTCCACGGCGAGCTCGGCGGATTCGAAATCCCGCACCTCGCCCATCAGGATGATGTCCGGGTCCGAGCGCATGAAGGAGGCGATCATCGGCTTGAATTCCTTCGCGCTCTTGAGGTCGCAGTGGGTGATGCCGGGCACTTCGTCCTCCACCGGGTTTTCGAGGGTGAGGATGTTCACTTCCGGGCGGTTCAGCTCGCGCAGCATGGCGTTGAGCGTGGTCGATTTCCCCGAACCGGTGGGACCGGACATGACGATGATGCCGGCGGGGATTTTCATCACCTTGTTGAGCGCGAACATGGTTTCCTCGTCGAAGGCGAGGGTGCCCTTGCCGAGGGTGACGTTGATGTTGCCCTTGTCGAGCAGGCGCATGGTGATGTGATAGCCGCGATAAGTACGATGGCGCTCGTAGCGGATGTCGATGGAGCGGTGGAAATAGGAGATGGTGAAACGTCCGGAGATGCCCGGGGAGGTGTTCCGGATCTCGGTCGGCAGTTTCATCAGGTTCAGCAGGAAGGCGTCCAGGCGGTCCCGCAGTTTCATCGGCAGCTCGACGCGATTGCAGAGATCGCCGTCGATACGATACATGTAGTAGAAGCTTTCTTTCTCGACCTTGAAGTGGATGTCCGAGGTGCGGGATTTCACGGCTTCCGCCATGATGGTGGCGATGAGCTGCGCCATCGGTTCGTCGTAGTCCCGGGTGACGTTGAAGTCGCTGATGTTTTCATCGATGGCTTCCACGTCCAGGGCCTCGAGCTGCGAGCGGTCCGGTCCGCTGTTGGTGACGACCATCTCGATGGCGCGGCCGATTTCGGAAGAGGGAGTGACGATGCGGACGATCTCGTGCTGAGGGAAACGCGGGGCGAGGTATTCCTCGGGCAGGGGGCTCCACGGATTGGTGATGATGACGAGCAGCTTGCCGTCCGGGGTGATGCGGAGCGGGGCGAAGTGGCCGCGCGTCATCACGGTGGGGTCGCAGTTTTCGTGAAGCGAGGGGTCGGTGAAATCGGCGATTTTCGGGAAAAACGGCAGGCCGTTGATTTTCGCCAGCGCTGCCATGAAGACGGAGCGCGTCACGCGGTTCGGCACCTGATCGTGGGCCAGCTCGGCGTAGGTGGCGTCGTGCTGCGCCAGCTCGGCCATGATCTGGCGGCTGATGAGCTCGTTGAACGTGATGCCGTCGTATTCGATCATCGCTCGAAGTGCTTGTGGTTGAGCTCCACCCACACGTCGTAATCGGTGCGGACGAGCGAGATGAAGGGACGGATGGCGGTTTGCCCGTGCACGGTCTTGGCGATAAGCTCGCCGAGCATGCGGGTGGCGATGGGATTGATGGAGGCGATGCCGATGGCGTCGGCGTCCTCGGCGTAGATGACCGGGGTTTTCAGGTATTTCGCCGCGGTTTTCAGGGCGGGAAAAGCGTCGTAAAACGCGCCGGGGATGATGAGTTTGTCGGCGAAGGGAATGCCCGGTTGATAGGGCGTCACGCAGGCGGCGGCCTGTTCGGAAAGCTGGCCGATGGCGGCGGCGAGTTGCTCGTCTTCGATGCCCCGGATGCGGGCCAGCAGTTCGATCACATCGGCGGGCTGGCTGTGGCGGTTGGCGTTACGCGCCATCAGGATCGCGTTCGAGAGTTCTTCCTGACTGCCCGCGCGGGCTTCGTACAACGCGGCGGCGGTGCGCTGGTAACACTGTTCCAGCATGGGGCCGACGCTCTCAAACAGGGCTTTGGGAGCGGTGGTGTCCTCGCTGGGGTGGGTGGGCATGAAGTTTGCTGGTTTTCAGTTTTCAGGGAAGAGGAGGTGCCGAGTGATCGGTGATCCGTGATCAGTGGAAGAATTTCAAAGTTCGATGTTGGGCGTTGGATGTTCGATGTTCACTTTGATTGAGCCGACGTGAATGTCGGCGCTCCTTTCAACGGTCCCTTACGGGGTTGTAGACTTTATTGCGGCGGATGGTGCGTGGAGTTTCGGTGGATGGCGCGGTGTAGGTGGGTTCCGGAGAAGGGGTGTTGGAGACGGTGGTGCCTTCGGCGGAATAGAGCGGGGCTTCCTTCGGCTGCATGCCGCGCAGGGTGCGGCGGAGGTTGGGTTCGTGGGCGGGGCCGGGGTTGTAGGGGTCCGCCCACAGGGTGTCGCATTCGAGGGTGGTGTTCGAACGGACCCGACTGCTGGCTTGGCGATTCGCGCCGCGATGGGCCGGGTTGTAGGATTTCGGGGTGACGATGAAGACCAGGCTGGTGCGCTCTTTCACGGCTTCCTTGCTCTTGAAGAAGAAGTTGATGACGGGCAGGTCACCGAGGAGGGGGACCTTGTTTTTGTTGTCGTTTTTCACTTCGCCGTAGAAGCCGCCGACGACGAGGGAATAACCGTCCGGCACGCGGGCGAGGGTTTCGATCATGGATTCGGTGACACGCGGATAGCGGTTGCCGGTTTGGCCGATGATGTATTCGGCGACCTGGGCGGAACGCGGGCGCATTTTCATGCGGACGGTGCCATCGGGCAGGAGGGTGGGGGTGACGCCGAGCGAAATGCCGATTTCCCGGTGATTTTCGGGGTCTTCGGTGATGGCTTTGTCTCCGGAATCGATCTTGTAACGCACTTCCTCGGTGACGGTGGGGTTGCCACCGGAGGTGCTTTGGGTGCTGGTGGTGGTGATGATGGGGATGCGATCGATGATAGAAATGGTGGCGGCTTCGTTGTCCTCGGTGATTAACGTGGGGTTGGAAATCTGGGTGGCGAGTTTGCCTTCGGCGAGGGCGCGGAGCACGCCGTTGAGCTGGACCGGGGAGAGGACGAGGTTGTTGGAGGGATTAGAGGTTTCGAGCGTGCTGAGGGAAGTTCCTCCCGTGGTGCCGATGGTGGCAGGTATCCCTGATGGATCGGTGAACAGGGATTCGAAACCGAAAACGCTGTTCAGACTGCGGGCGATTTCAAGGGTGGTGCCGTTGGCTCCCAGCGAAGAACTCCAGTCCACTCCGGTGCGCTCGGCGGCGGAGCTGTTTACGCGGAAGATTTTGGTTTCGACGATGATCTGGCCTTTGGCGCGGTCGATGCCGTGGAGGAGGTTGCGGGCCTGCTGGATCTTGGCGGCGGTGTCGATGATGATGATGGTGTTGGTCTTTGGCTCGAAATTGACGATGCCGCTGCCGGGGCTGAGGACGGGTTTGATGAGTTCCTTGATTTGGAGGATGTCGGTGGGGCGGAGGTAGCGGAGCTGATAGTGGAATTCCTGGCTGGGGAGTTGGCTGAGTTGCGCCTGGGTGAGGGCGTAGATGGTGCTGCCCTTGATGTGGAGAGAGAGGCCGTACATGAAGGCGAGCTCTTCCATCTGCTGAAGCGGATTGCCGTCGTTGAGGTGACCGGTGACGAGGTATTCCGGTCCGGAGATTTTCGCGTTGTGGAAGTATTGGCGTCCGGCGGATTTGGCGAGGAAGGCGAAGATGTCGTTCAGCGCGGCGTCTTTGATGATGTAGCCGTCTGCAGAGTCTTCCATTTGCTTCTGCTGCTGTTCCAGCGGCGGGAAAGGGTTGGCGACGGCGGGGGTTGGTGCTGGAGCGGGGACTTCCTGGGCGGGGGAGGGAGGTGGCGCATCGGGCACGCCGGGGACGGGAATGGGAATGTCGGCGGCGTTTTCGGGATCAGGGGCGGCGTCCGAGGAGGGAGGGAGCGCGGGAGCCGTGGTTTCGGCGGGGATCACCGGCTCGATCAGAGGTTCGGAAGTCTGCGCCTTCAGGACTCCCGGATAGAGGAGAAGGAGAGACAGGGCGAGGAATGGACGAGCTTTCATAGGGATAGAGCCGTGAGGGTTAGCGAGGGAAAGGGAGGTGGAGCGCCGGTGTCCTCACCGGCTTTTTTGGAGGAATGGTTCCGCCTATGGGGCGGACTGAAGTCTGCGCTCCCGGTGTTGGAAGAGCCGACGTGGACGTCGGCGCTCCATGGAAGAGGTCTTTTCTGGCGGCTTGCGTCTTCATCTTTCAGGGACGACATCCAAGTCGATGGGTGGCGGTTCCGCTGCGCGTTGCATGCCGGGGACACCGGATGAGGCGGAGCCGGGGGTCATGCCGGCAGGGAGGGTGGAGAGATTTTTCCGGGCGGTTTCTCCGGTGGCGGGATTCTGGAAGGTGATCCCGCCGGAGGTGACCTCGGTGACGGTGACGTTCAGGATTTTTCCGTGAATGCTGAGCGGGAGGCGGTCTCCTTGTTTGATGGTGCGGCTGCCGATCAGGAAACGCCTTTCACGGGGCATGATGGTGTTGATTTCCAGCCTTTCGATGATCTGTGAGAGGGTCAGTGCGGGAGCCGCCGCCTTGGATGCGATGGGTGAAGCGGCTTCGAGAGCGGCCTTGGCTTCGGGATCCTGAATGGCACCGAAGGGATCGACCGGTCGGCTTTTCATGGCGAGCTTGGCTCCGATTTCCGCGAGGTAGGCGTCGAAATTGCCACCTTCGTAGCGGGAAGGGCGGGCTTCAGGGAAGGGTGGGGCTTGCGGAGGAGCGGGCGCGCGGGGGATGTTGAGGGGTTGGGCGAGGGCGACGGAGGAAAGGAGGAAGAGAACGTTGAACATCGAACGTCCAACGTTGAACGTCGAAGGGGAGGAGGGGAGATGGAGCGTCGGTGTCCTCACCGGCTCTTTTGCTATGGGGCGGACTGAAGTCCGCGCTCCCAGTGTTGGAAGAGCCGACGTGGACGTCGGCGCTCCTTCTCGTTCGATGTTGGACGTTGGATGTTCGATGTTCATCTTGATTGAGCCGACGTGAACGTCGGCGCTCCGTTCATTGTTCCCACGCGGTGTAGCTGAGCTGGAAGTTGAGGAGGGATGCCTGGTTGGTGCTGGGGTCGATTTTGAGGTCCTGAAGCTGGAGTTGGGGCATTTTGGTTTCCAGCATGAGGAATGCCTGTTGCATGCTGCGGTAGGTACCGCGGAAAGCGAGACGGATCTGGGAGCTTTTCTGGGCGCTGGCGGTGGCCAGACCGCTGCGGATTTCGGTGCGTTCGGTGGCGGTGAGCTGGAATTCCTTCGAGGGCAGAACGGAGGAGATCTCGTTGTTGATGTAGGGGTTCACTTCGCTGATGGATTCCTTGCCGAGGCTTTCCTGCCAGCGGGTCATGTGGGGGCGTTTCTCGCTGACCTGTTTTTCGAGCATGTTGCTGGCGCGGTTACTCATGTCGAACCCTGCGTAGCCCTGTTGTTTGGTGGCGAAGGAGGCATCCACCTGGCTCTTGGCGTAGAAAATTCCGCCCATCACGGCAGCCGCGAGGAGGGCGGGCAGCAGCAGGCCGAAGAAGATGATGGGTTGTTTGTACATGAAGTTTGCTGGTGTTCAGTTTTCAGTGTTCAGGGAAGAGGAGAGGAGGTGCCGAGTGATCGGTGGAAGAATTTCAAAGTTCGATGTTGGGCGTTGGATGTTCGATGTTCACTTTGATTGAGCCGACGTGGACGTCGGCGCTCCATTATGGGGCTTTGGCGGCGTTGATGGCGATGGGGTCGGTGGCTTCGAAGCGCTGGGTGATGGTCATGTCGAAGGAGAAGGGGTAGTTGTGATCGTCTCCAGAGTGCAGGGTGTCGCTGGCGGGAGGGACGTAGGAGGAGTTTTCGGAGGTGCGGATGTTGATGACGAGGCTGCGGGTGGGGACGTCGGGACGGTAGGCTTCGTTGCCGGTGAGTTTGGCAATTTCGGAGAAGTGGGCGGAGATGCCTTCGCGGGAGTTGAGCCGGTTGAGGTATTCGAGTGCGGTTTCCCTGGCATTTCCGGTGATTCTCCATTCGCGGACGAGTCCCGTTTTCGGTTGCCCGGCGGTGATCGCGGGTTTGGCCGAATAAGAATAGGATCTGACCTGAAGACCGGAATCCGGTGGGATGAGGCGGGCGAGGGATTCCATTTCGATCCATGCTTTGGAGCGATCTTCCAGCAGGTTTTCCCAGTAGGCGGTTTTCTGTTTTTCCAGATTCAGCTTGGCGGTCTTCTGCTGCAGTTCGACGGCCTGTGCAGGCTTGAACCACCACGCGGGCTTTCGAATATTCTGGATGACGTGGAAGGAGGCCCAGCCGAAGGCGAGCAGGGTCAGCAGCAGCAGGGCGTAGCGGATCCATCTGGCGGCGTGGAGCAGCTTCATTTCGCCACGGCTGGGGTAAACTTCCGCGAGCTCCCGGGATTCCGGAAGGAAGTCCTGGGTGGCCCAGTCTTCTTTGTTGAAGTGAGAGAAGCTGCGGCTGGGAGTGGGTGTGTTTTCCGGGGATTGGGAAGGTGGGGTGGTGGCGATGACCGGCTCGGGTGCCCAGGCGGGGATGTCCGGATGATTGGGCAGCGGAATGGCTTCCACGCGATTGTCCGGATAGGTCATTTTCAGGTCGCCGAGCAGGGTGGGATCGGCGCTGGCGGAAAGGGCGGCCAGATAGAGATCGGGCTCGATCAGTTCGAGCGCGGTGCTGGTGGTGTGGAGCACCTGGCGGAAATGGTTCGGGCGGTGCAGGCCGCGATGCTGGAGGGAGCGGATGAGCACGAGATTCGCCTCCGAGTTGAAGAAGGCCATGGCGGTCAGCCACGGGTATTGGAGGATGGCGACGAAGGGCTTGCCGGGAGTGGGGGTGAGGGAGGAGACGACGCCCTTGAGCGCGATCAGCGGGGCACTGAGTGCCTGGGTGACGATGGGGAAATTTTCCGCTTCTCCGGCGGCGCGGAAGGCGCGCAGAAAATCGGCGTGGGCACGGGAAACGCTGATGGTGGTGCCGACGAGGGTACTGCTGTTTCCTCCGTAGGGGATGAAGCGCCAGCTTGCCTGATCGGAGGGGGTGGATGCGTCTGCGAGGATGGAGGCGGGATCGTGGAGGGCGGCTTCCCGCAGCTCGGCGGGGTTTTCATGGTGGCTGAACTCGGGCTTGAGTTCAGCGGTGGCGAATTCATCCGCGAGATGAAGAACGATTCCGAGCGACTTCGCACGGGAGGCGCGGGCTTGCGCGATGATATCCGCGATCCATGCATCCCGCGCAGCGGTGTCCCGCAGGATTTCCTCGGTGAGTGGAGGGGCGGCGCCCCAGGCGTTTTCCTTGGTGCTGTGATAGAAACTCAGCAGTGAAGCGCCATCGATGCGGAGATGAAGCTGGTTCTCCAGTGCGAACGCCGGGCGATACCAGTCCGGATTGGTGGCCCGGTTGGTTTGCTTGAGAATCGCAGCAGCTTGTTTGTAGCGCTGGAATTCATTGAGGGACGCTGGATGGAGAAAGGAAGACAAGGGAGCGGGATTTGGAGATTGGGTTTTGATGCAAGGGATCTCCCGTCCACGCGAGGCGGACGGGAGATGAATGATTCAAGAAATCTTGGAGGTTGGTGGGATTACCAGCCGGTCAGATCGTTAGGTACGTGTTGTGCGGATGCGGCATTCGCGCAAGTCAGGGAGGCGGTGCCTTCAGCTGGGTAAGTCAGGTTGAGGGTGTAGGTGGTGGTCAAACCGGTGGAAGGGCAGGCCGGTTCTTTCAAATAGCCGTCGGTGGCGGCGTTTTCTCCCTGTGCGGCACTGCCAAAGATTTCATTTTTGGTGAAGGTGTCCACGCCGGAAGTTTTGTTCATCATATTCTGATGACCGCGCACGGCTTGCTGCACGTTGCGGATGTTCAGGATGCAGCCGGCACGATCCGAACCCTTCTTCCAGGCGCGGGCGCCCACGAAGAGGATGGAGATGAGGGAGAGCAAGACGAGGATGACGACGGTCAGTTCGAGCAGCGTCATGCCGGATTTGCGAGTGGTGTTACGGGTATTCAGTTTCATGGTGTGTGTATGTTTGTTTCAGGGTGTAAACGAAGTGTTTCGGTCGAACAGAGAGCACCGTAGCGGAAGGAGCTGGGAATAGATATTACGTGATCGTGTTAACGGGTTCCGGGAGGGTGTGGTGTTCGTATTTTTTGGAAACGCTTGGTTTGGTGGGGGAGAGGGAGCGCCGACGTTCACGTCGGCTCTATTTGGGAGAGCGCTCGAAGAGCCGACGTGAAC
>JASGEP010000022.1:0-13810 GCA_047606285.1 Luteolibacter sp.
CGTACCAGCAGCACGCAGACTTATGTCGGCTGGCGTTTGTTGGGGAACGATCCCAAAGACATCGCTTTCAACCTTTACCGTTCCACCAATGGCGGGACGGCCACGAAGTTGAACAGTACACCCATCACAACGACGACGAATTACACGGACACCTCCGCTGCGACGGCGAGTTCCCATACGTATTCCGTAAGGCCGGTGCTGAACGGAGTGGAAGTCACCGATGACTGGGTGAATCCCGCCAGCCCTACGAGCGTGACCTTGGCTGCGAATTCTCCGGTGCAGCCCTATCTTTCGATCCCTTTGCAGCCGACACCCGATACACCCAATAGCGGTTCTCGGGTCAAATTGTGCTGGGTGGGGGATCTCGATGGCGATGGGGAATACGATTTTGTGGTGGATCGAACCAATCTGTCCGGAGGACGGCAATGGATTCAGGCTTACAAGCGCGACGGCACGCTGCTCTGGCAAATGACGCAAGGACCCAATAGCAGCAATCAGGATGAAGATTCTTCCGGAGCTTCGGCGATCGCCGTTGGCCAGCAGGACAACGTTACGGTTTATGACCTGGATGGCGATGGCAAGGCGGAGGTGTGTGTGGTCACTGCCAATGGTGTGATTTTCGATTACGGAGGCACCCATCAGAAAACCCTGACGGCCCCTGACAATGAAGTTCAATTTATCTCCATCATCGATGGTGAGACCGGGGAGGAAAAAGCCCGCGCACAAATTCCCATTCCCGCCCATTGGGAGGCACAGACCCATTTGATAGGTGGCAACATGGGTGTTTTCTATGCCGATGGGATGAGGCCTTCTCTCTTCCTGCATGCGAAGAACCGCAATCAGGACCAGTCGTTCAATAACATGGCCGCGGCATGGAACTATCGGGATGGTAATATCACGCTGCTTTGGCAATGGGAAAACGCGGAAGGAGAACATCGTGCCGTGGGACATCAGATTCGTTTCGCCGATGTGGATAATGATGGCCGTGATGAATATGTGGATATCGGGACGGTGTTGAAACCCGATGGCAGCGGCCAAATCAATCCTGACAAAATCACGGAGGTGACTCACGGGGACCGTTATCATGTGACGGATATCGATCCCGACCGTCCCGGCCTCGAGACATTCCTGATTCAGCAGAATAATCGGACGGGACTTGCAACCATGCTTCACGCGGCGGATAGAAGCGCGGTCATTAAAAAATGGTATGCCGGTGGAGTGGTTGATGTCGGTCGCGGCACGCTTGGAGGCTTCGTTCCCAGCCTTTACGGATTGCAGTGTTTTTCGACTCAGCCGGGAGTGCACGATCACAAAGGAAATCAGGTTTACCCGAACAAGCCTTGGCCGGTGGAAACGATCTGGTGGGATGGAGATCTGGGACGCGAATTCATCCGGGATGTCAATGCTTCATCCGGATCGAGCAGCCCCGCGGCGATTGACAAATTCAATCCATCGAATCCTGGTTCGGCTTCCTCCATTTTCGCGACCTCCGGCACTTTCGTTCCGGATGGCGGCAGGCCGGGATTCTGGGGAGACATCCTTGGCGATTGGCGGGAGGAGATGGTGCTGGCGGCGAACAGTTTTTCCGAATTGCGCATTTATTCGACGACCACTCCGGATGTTCCGAAGATTTTCGAAGGGGAAACATTTCGTATCCCGACGTTGATGCACGATCCGCAATACCGGGTTCAGTCCACGACGAAAGGTTACGTTCAGTCCGCTTATCCAAGCTATTATCTCGGTTACCATATGCCGCCGCCGCCACCGTCACCGATGGTGGACGCAAAGCTCGTCTGGAAAGGCGGTACGGGTGCTGCAACGTGGGATGCGGGGACGACAGCGAGTTGGCGCGATGGCGGGGTGGATGCCACGTTTGCGAACGGGAATACAGTTCGTTTTGATATCGGCGGGGATAATTCAACTTCCGTCGTCCTCAATGGCACGCTCCAGCCGGGTGCTCTCACGGTTTACAGCCCGAAGGATTATATTTTTGCAGGTGATGGCACTCTTGCCGGGACGATGACTTTGCTGAAGGCCGGAGCCGGGACAATGGTCCTGCCCGGCACCCATCCGTTCAGCGGTCGCACGACCGTGTGGGATGGTTCGCTAGAAGTGAACGGGGATCTTGAGAACAGCCCGGTGACCGTTTGGGGAGGCACGTGGGGAGGCGCTGCGGCGAAGGGACTGACCGGTGGCAGGTTGGCGGGAACGGGCCGGTTCGGACAACCGGTCACGATCAAATATCGCGGGGCAGTCACTCCCGGCGCCGGTGTGAACAGTGTTGGAACGCTGACATTCGAGAACGGACTCAGAGCTGAAAATGGTGCGACTTTCGTTTTCGATCTTTCGGACGATCCAACGGGCCTTTCCAAGCCCAGCGACCGCATCGCGATCACCGGCGATCTTTCTCTCGCCGGTACGGTATCCCTCATTGTCAATGCGCTGGACGGTCACCTCGCCGCCGGAACCTACACGCTTGCGACCTATACGGGCACGCTTACCGGTGGCGCGTCGAATCTTTCGGTTTTGCTTCCTCCCGGAACTCCTCATACCCTGACGGTGAGTGGTGGGGAAATCACGCTCACGGTGCCTGTCACGCGTGAAGCGGGAGTTCTCACCTGGCGTGGTAGCGGTGGAACATGGGATCTTTTCACGAGTCCGAACTGGCTGAAGAGTGGAGCCCCGGAAACATTCGTCTCGGGAGACACGGTCACCTTTGATGATACCGGTGCGGCGAATCCGACGGTCGATCTTGTCACGGAGCTTCCGGTTGCCGGAGTCACGGTCGATGGGAATGTCGATTATACCTTTACCGGGACGGGAGCCATTGGGGGATCTGGCGGTTTGCTGAAATCCGGAGAAAATACCCTAACAATCCGAACGACTAATACTTACACGGGCCCTACGGTGATCGAGGGAGGCGTCGTGGCTGTTTCCTCCCTTGGAGACGCGGGTTCGCCGGGTTCGCTCGGGGCTTCGACGGGGGAGGCGGGCAATTTCATCCTGAACGGCGGAACGCTGCGCCTTCTTGATTCGCAGACGAATACGAATCGGGACATCACCCTTGCCAGTGGCGGAGGTGAGTTTGACATTCCTACGGGCAGCGCCATTCAGATCAGCGGCGAACTCATCGGTTCCGGGGCGTTGACCAAGTCCGGTGGCGGCACACTTCTTTTGCTCGGGGTGAACAGCTATGCCGGAGATACGGTCATCAAGGACGGCAGAATTTATCTGGCTGGCACGGAAGCCAATTCGGGCGGGCTCGGTGCCGGTTCCGTCCTGTTCGATGGCGGTACGTTGAAACTTTTTTCGACAGGAGCCAGTTCAAGCAGCTCGGGAACTTTTTCCTATCCGCTTCATGTAGGCGAGGGGAAAACCGGAACGGTTATCGGCTTCGGACGTGGAACACTTAACAGCACGCTTACGGGCTCGGGAACCTTCAATTACGAGACCGATTATATTCGCGCCAATATCAATGGTGACTGGACTGCTTTCACCGGTCAAATCAACATCACCAAGGGGCCGAATGGGGGGGAATTCCGCGTCAATAACAGTGGAGGATTTGGAATTGCCCGGATCAATCTCGGTCCGGGAGCGGACATGTACATGGAAGTGAATTTTGGCCCCAGTGGTCTCACCAATACCATCGGTGAACTGACGGGAACCGGTTCGTTGAGAGGAGGACGTGTGAGTGGACGCACGATGACCTGGAATGTGGGGGGAGCGAACACGGACGCACAATTCGATGGGGTCATCGCCAACCGCACAGGTCCCACCGCCATCATCAAATCCGGCACCGGCGCATGGACACTCACCGGCTCGAACACCTATACCGGTGCGACGACGGTTTCCGGAGGCCAGCTCATTCTTGCCGGAGGTTCGCTGACCTCGAATGTCTCGGTGGCATCCGGCACCGGTTTCGGGGGCAATGGTTCGGTGGCCGGAAACGTCACTTTCGCCAACAACTCGACGTTCTTCTGCAATCCCGCCGATGGTCCTCTCGCTGTGACCGGCAACCTGACGTTCGGCAGTGGGGTCGCCATCCTTCCCGCTCCCGGAGCGGCATTGCGTGAAGGCACTTATCCACTCTACACCAGCACCGGAACGTTGACGGGAACTCCCGACTTCACGTGGTCCCATCCGTATTACAACGCTTCCTTCGACACCTCGGTTCCCGGCCAGGTGAGCATCACACTCACGGCGATCACCCGGGACATCCTTTGGACCGGTGCGCAGAACGCGGTTTGGAATTCCTCTGCTATCAACTGGGTTTCGGACGAAGGAGCGACCGCTTTCGCCATCAACGACAGCGTCCGTTTTGACGACTCCTCGACGGTGAATTCCATCACCATTCCCGATCTTGTGGAACCCGTTTCGGTAACGGTGGATGCCACGAAAAACTACAGCCTGTCGGGTTCGGGAGCGATCGGGGGCGTGGCGAGGCTACTCAAAACCGGTTCCGGCAATCTCACGCTCGATCTCGTCAACAGCCACACCGGGGGCACCACCATTCGCGGGGGGACCGTTATTCTTGCCAACGATAATGCCAATGCTTCCGCTTTCGGCAACGGTCCGATCATTCTGGAAGGCGGTACGGTCCAAATGAACGAAAACGGTGCCACCAATAGTGTGACATGGCATATCGTCGTTCCCGACGAGGCGGAAGCCACGTTGCGCATGGATCAGCGAATCAATCTACACGGTTCCATTTCCGGTTCAGGGATTCTCCGTCTTTATATTCCCTACGTACGCGCCACTTTTCCGGGTGATTACTCCGAATTTTCCGGTCAATTGCGGATTACGACCGATTCCGATGGCGGGGACTTTCGTTTGGCGAACACGCTTGGTTTGCCAGCCGCCGAGGTGGACTTGGGGACCAAGGCCGTCATTCGCTACCTGAGCGGTTCCTCCATTTCCAATCCCGTTCCCATCGGTAATCTCAGCGGTGCGGCAGGCTCCATTCTCTCCGGCCTGAATAACAATAACGGCTCCGTTCCCTCATCGACACTGACCTGGGAAGTTGGGAGCGTGGGCAATGACGCGATCTTCGCGGGGAATATCACGAATGGCAACAGCCCGAGTCTCACCGCGATTCGCAAGGTGGGTGCCGGGGCATGGATTCTTGCCGGAGCTTCCTCCTACACCGGCGGAACGGCGGTTACGGAAGGTTCGTTGCTGGTCACCGGCTCGCTGGGCACCACAGCCGTTGCCGTTTCTTCCGGAGCGACGATCGGTGGCAGCGGCTCTCTTGGCGGTAACCTCACCGTGGCTTCCGGAGCCAGCCTGGCTCTTGGTGTATCGCCTTCCGAAACCAAAGGACTTACCGTCGCGGGAGCTACGACGCTGAACGGAAACATCTCCGTGGTACCTGCCATGCTCGGCGGCACGCTCACTCCCGGCACCTACACCTTGCTGGCTTACTCCGGCACCCTGGGCGGTTCTCCGACGTTTTCGTGGAACGACACGACCGACTCCGGTTATGCAGCCACTTTCGACACCTCCACCACGGGGCTGGTGAAAATCACGTTGATCGCTCCGCCGGAAGCTCCTTCCGGGCTGACCGCCACGGGCGGGAATGCTTCGGTGGCCCTGAACTGGAACGCGGTGGCCAATGCCGCGAGCTATTCGGTATTCCGTTCCACGAGCAGCGGTTCGGGCTACTCCTCCGTGGCCACCGGAGTGATCTCACCTTCCTTCACCAACAACACCGGCCTGACCAACGGCACGACGTATTACTACACGGTGCGTGCGGTCAATCCCGCGGGTGAGAGTGAAAACTCGGAAGTTGTCAGTGCGATTCCGATGCAGAACTACTCGCAATGGACGGACTCCTTTTTCCCGGGAGAAAGCAACCCAATGATCATCGGGCAAACGGCGGATCCGGACAGCGACGGCTATCCGAACCTGCTGGAATACTTCTTTGGCACGACGCCTTCTTCATCGGACCCGGGCGGCCTTTCTTCGACGTCTTTGGATGGCAACGGCAATCTATTGCTGAATTTCCGGATGTCGAAGAACCTCAGCGGAGTGACCTACAAGGTTCAGCAATCGACGGATTTGTCGATCTGGACGGATGTGACGGTGGAGGCGACGGAAGTGAGCGACGAAGGGGATTACCGGCATATGCAGGTTTCGGTTCCGATGGGCACGCACACGAATCTGTATCTACGCCTCGTCGTAACGGCTCCGTGAGCGACGGGTTCGCTTGATTCCAACATGGCATCTCCAAAATCACGTAACTGTGCGTGCTAAAAGCGATGACTTGGAGATGCTGTTGGTGTTCCTGTAGCCGGATTTTCGATTTTCAAAAGATCTCGCGCTGAGTCGCAGAGGCGCTGAGATTATTTTGATTTGGCATTGAAGGAGATACGCTGCGCTTCGCGCTTTGGCAATTTTGTCGTTATTTTGAAATCAGGACTTTCCGGATGGAGACATAGTCGTCGGAACTGCCATAGGTGCCTTTCTTCGCTTTCCAGAAAAAGCGCTCTCCGAGAACGGTGAGGGTCAGAGTGTAGTCGCCCTGTTTCAAGGTGGGGCTGAGGAATTTCAGGGAGGCTTCGTGATACTGGCAATAGGTTTCGACGATGGTGGTGAGCACCACATTTCCGTTGGCGTCCTTGATCTCGACTCTACCAAATCCTCCATCGGGGCGAGCGACGCCATGGAAGCCGATTTGAGTGCCGGTGAACGGGATCGTCAGGGAGTCTCCTTTTTTGTTGGAACGCAGATCCGAAAAGCCATTCGAGTCGGTGTGGGATTTCCATTCACCCTTGCGCTGGACGTTGGGAAACTCACCGATGTCCTTGATTTCGCCTTTTGGGGAAGAGGTGGACCATTTGCCGGTCTTGACGTCGATTTGCCAGCTTGGATGAAACTCCGGCAGAGAAATGTTTCCTTTGTCATCGAATTGAAGTGGCTGCCAGACGTAGGTCGCGGCGGAATTCTGGAAGGGGTGTGCCCAGCGATCACCCATGTAGAGGAAGGTGGTCGTTTCCGAACCTTCGACCGGTAGAACGAAGGTGGTTTGGGAGTTCCAGGTGAGAGTGTCTTTCGGAGCGAAGTTTCCGCGCTTTTCCCATGGGCCTTCAAGGGACTTCGCGGTGAAGTAGTAATTGTCGTTGCGCTCCCATCCGGTCAGGCCGGAGCCGAGCCAATAGTAGAGACCTTTGTGTTTGAAAATCGCCGGGGATTCACAGCCTTGAGTCATGCCTTTGACGACCTGGGCCGTTACACTTTTGTAATCGTCCGAGAGTCGGTAGAGATTGCCGGAATGGGTGACGATGTAGCCGGTGCCATCCTCATCCCGATAGGCGCTCATGTCCCATTTCTTGATCGGCTTTTCCCCGAATAGGATCGGTCCCTGGAAGGTGTAGGGACCGGTTACGCTTTTGCTGGTGGCGTAGCCGACGGCTGGATCTTTGTAGTCGGAGTTATCCGTGTGCATGTACATCACGAACTCCCCGGTTTTCGGGCACTTGAGCACTTTGGGGCGTTCGCCTACGCGATTCGGCCCGAGACGCCCGTCTTCCTGAACCGGAAGGGCGATGCTTTCGAAGGTCCAGTTGGTGAGGTCGGACGAAGAGTAACAACTGAAACCGGAAAATTCATTGCCGCCGTCGCGCTTGAACTCGCCGAACAGATAGTATTTGTCGCCTTCCTTGAAAATTCCTCCGCCGTGGGCACTGACCATTTTCGCGTTCTGGTCGTACCAGGCGACGCCGGAGTGAATGGCTGTTGAGGAATTTTCCTGGACCGCCGCGTGGGCGCAACTGGTGGAAACGAAAAGGATGGAAAAGCAGTGGAAGAGTCTGGATTTCATAAATGGATGGGAGAGGCGATCGGTCAGAAGCGCTGGTGTTTCTGCAAATACCTCGCAAACGCCTCCTTCCTTTCAAAAAACGAAATTTGTGGAAATTTTCCGACTTCCTTTAGGTGATTTCCGCAAACGGCTCCAGCCAAATTCGTGAATCCCGGCTGGCCTGCGGGAATATCGATCGCTAGATTCCCCGCGATGAGTCACCGGGGACTGATGTTTTTCGCGCTTTGGCTGAGCCTGTGGGATTTCGCGTCCGGAGTGGAAATGCGGACGGCATCTCGAATGGGCGCGGAGGCTTCGAATCAATTGAAAGTCGCGGGAAACGCGTGCGGTCCGGCGGCTTTGCTGAGCGCATTCCGGTTTGGTGAAACCCGGTGGGACCGGCCGGTGGAAGCTCTCGGCAAGGAGACGGACCGGGAGCAGATTCTGGCGATCATTCGCCGCTATGGCGGCCGGTCATCGCACACTCTGAAGGATCATCAGCGATGGTCGAAAAGGGGAGTCAACCTCGCCGATCTGACCGACATCGCGAATGAAATGGCGCGGCCGTTTTACCTGCCGCGCTTGAAAGCCGAGGTGTTTCCGGCGACTGCGAACGGGGAAGGGGAACGCACGTTGAAACGAACCCACGGAGTCCTGCGGAAATCGTTGGCGAATGGATTTCCACCGATCCTCAGCGTGCGACGGTTCGTATTCCGGGATGGGCAATGGACGGTGCTTTCCGCGCATTTCGTCACTCTGATCGCCTTGCCGGAACGCATGGAAAAAGGGGCGACCTCGTTTCCGGTCGTTTACCTGGACCCGTGGGGTGGGCGACGTTGCGAAGGAGTGGTCACCGTTCCGGAAAACGGATTCCCGTCGGGGCTGCCGGCCAATTTATCCGTGAATCTTCCGCAAACCGGCGTCGGCAAGAGTTTGGTGAAACCGGGAGAACGTTCGGTGGTGTTGCTCTCGGCCGCGATCGTGAGGTGACCCGGGAGAACCGGGGTGGCGCTAACGAAAAACCGTTCGCCAGCACTCACCCGGTCAATTCGTCGGTTTATCGGTCCGCCTCTTCGTTGACGCCCTTGGTGAAAAGGCCTCCAGTGGCGATCTTGGTGATCCGTTTGTCGGCGGCACCTTCTTCTTCGAGGGTTTTATCGAGCAGATCCACGGCGGAAGAGTAATCGAGCACCTTGGCGAAGGCCTTCGCCACACCGTAGGCGGCGATTTCATAGTGCTCCACCCGGTTGGCCGAAGCAATGAGCACCGCGTCGCGGACATCCCCCGGAGAGGTGGATGCGATGTGTTTTTTCGCTTCCTTGATGAGTCCTTTCATCGCTTCGCATTCCTCACCCTCCGGGGCGATTCCATGTTCGGCGCAAATCTCCTGCAGCCTTGCCACGTGGCCGTGCGTTTCTTCGAGGTGGTCGGAGAAGGCTTTTTTCAGATCCTCACTGGTGGCGTTGCTCACCATTTCCGGAAGAGCGCTCACCAGTTGCGTTTCGGCGCTGTAGAGGTCGCGCAGTTGATCGAAGTAGAGTTGTTGCAGATTCGTGATCGTAGACATGTTGGTAAATGCCGGGGTTTGACGGCCCGGACCGACCAGCAGCCGATGAACCAAGGTGTAATTCACTCACCCTCAACGGAGAAATTTTCAGAGACTCCTCCGACCGATTGCAGAAAGAGGAATGACCGTGCGGATTTCAATGAAGCCGGAAGGGCTCGATGTGCTTCGCCGGAACTCCGCGACCGGCAAATCTCGTCTTGCTGAAATCTGCCGGGTTCGGCATGGTTTCCCCGCTTCTCGCCTTGCGCAGCGACGGGATCATCCGGGGGGAGAATTCCGTTCGCGTAGGGTGAGGAGCTTTTGTTTTTCTCAAGTCGCGGGTGATTGTGAATCAGACGTTTCCATCATCTGACGCTCCCAGATAAAGCGCCGGAAAAGCACTTTCACCGCCGCCGTCAGGGGCACCGCCAGCAGGGCTCCGATGAAGCCTCCGAGCACGAGCGACCAGAAAAGCATGGAAAAGATGACCGTCAAGGGATGCAAACCGACGGAGTCTCCGACGATTTTCGGTGCCGTGACCAACGAGTTGATCTGTTGCACGACGATGAAAATCCCCACCACGCAGCCCACATACGCCCAAGGCCCGAGACCGAATGGCGCGGCGCTTTGGGCATGCAGATAGGCGATGATGCAGGCAGGAATCAGGCAAAGGATATTTCCGATGTAGGGGATCACGCCGAGGATCGCCATGAACACCCCGATCAGGAAGCCGTAGGGAAGCCCGAAAATCATCAGGGCGATGCCGACCAACAGGCCATCGATCGCCGCGACCAGTACCTGTCCCCGGAAGAACGAGATCAGGTAGCCGTTGATTTCCTGCAGGGTAGCGACCAGTTCTGTTTTGAAACGCGAGGCTTTCAACGGTACGTAATGATGCCAGCGGTCACGGATCGACGCGGAGTCCTTGAGAAAGAAAAACAGGTAAACCGGCACCAGAATCATACCGAGCACCAGCCCGAGGAAACCGAGCACCTTGGTGGAGCCCGCCGTCAGCCATTCCCTGGCCGTCTTGAGAATCGCTCCCCGATATTCCTGAAGCATGCGCCCGGCGCGGGTGCGTTCGAAAAATTGCAGCGAATCGGGTCTCGGCGGCTCGCCGTTCGCGTAGGCGATCGTTTCCCCGCCATCGGTCACTTCGGTAAGCAGCCAGCCGATCGGGTCTCCCTCGTGCTTCAGCCGCAACTCATGCAATGCGTGAGCCATCGCGGGAACGAGGCGCTCTTCGTCCTGCTTCGCCTGCGCCGCGATCGTGGGCGGAGCCGCGTCCGGGGAAACCTGCTCGTTTCGTTCCTCCGGAGCACCTTCGAAAAACTGTTGCAGCGCCCCACGGCTGCGCATGACTCCCGGCAGCACCGCCGCGATCAGCAGGGTGGTGGCCACCAGAATCGCCAGAAACACCGAAATGACGGCCCACAGGCGGGACATACCGCGGATTTCCAGCCATCGCACCACCGGCTCGAGCAGGTAGGCGACAATCCCCGCGACGATCAGCGGAATGAGCACCGGTTGCAGAAACCCGAAGATCGTCCCCAGCAGCCAAACCAATCCCACGACCAGCGCGCCAAGCACGAGGATGGAGACCCCCGTGGCGGCATTCCAGAGCGTCTTTTGCTGAAAAGGGGTGGGGTAGCGCATGATCGGACAGGGTTATGGCCCCTGCCTCGAATCCGGCCAATGAGAAAAAGCTACGGATTTTCCGATGTCTGGGGCACGTGCTTTTTCGCGACCCGGTCCAGCACTCCATTGACGAAGCGACGGGAATCGGTCGTGCCGAAACGCTTCGCCAGCTCGATGCCCTCGTTAATCACCACTTTCGGCGGAGTGGAGGCGAAAACCAGCTCGTAGGTGCCCAGACGAAGAATCGCGCGGTCCACCGGATCGATCCGCTCCGGGGAATAATTCTCGACCACCGCGACCAGCGCTTTGTCGATTTCTTCTTTCTGAGTGAGAATCCGGTCCACCAGCTCATCGGAGGATTGCCGAAGTTCTGTCAAACTCGACTTTGTATCCCTAAGCTTCGAAAGATCAGATTGTTCGGGAAATTTTTCCGGTTCTTCCACCATGCGGAGGCGATCCGAAATCCGCTGCATTCGGCGCACGCTGGCAGCCACGGCTTCGAGTTGGCCGCGGAGCGCCGGGTGATCTTCGATGCCTTGCAGAAAACGATTACGGTTCGCCGCAAGATCCCGGTCGATGGCAAAAAGCGCGTCGAGAGCGGATCCGAAATTTTCCGCCACGGACGCGTCGTCATCGTCCTTCGGCAGGCGCTCCAGTTTGGCGAAAGCGGTGCTCCAGGCGGATTCCTGCTCGACGATCCGCTTGAGATCGATTTTCAGATGCTCGGCTTCCGGCCAGGCGGAAAGTAGGGCCTCCGCGGACGTGGCTCGTTCGATGAACTCGACCAGACGGCTTTCCCGGCCATGGGCTAGATGATACACCGTGCGAAAGGTGGCCACTTGCAGGCTGCGGCGGTCGGATTCCGTGATGAAATCCCAGAAAGGCTCGCGCAGGCTGACAGGATTTTCGCCGCCTTCCAGATCGGCACAATAGAGGAATTGCACCACCGCTTCGCGGATTTGGCGTCGGCTAGGCATTGCGAGTCGGGCGGGTGGGGGTGGTTCGGAGCGTTGAGCGTTCAAGTTCGTGAAAGACATCGAGCATGACGGCGGCGCTGCGGGCGGCTTCCTTGCCCCGGTTGAGAGCGTCGCCAATGCAGCGGGCGTAGGCTTGTTCTTCGTCATTCACAAGCAGGACTTCATGGATGACGGGACATTTTGTCCGGATGGCCAGGGTTTGAAGTCCCTGGGTGATCGATTCCGCGATGAGATCGCCATGCTGGGTGGCTCCCCTGATAATCAGGCCGAGAGCGATGACGCAGGAAGGCTGCTCTCGCTCGATCACGGCCGCGACGGTGACCGGGATTTCGAACGCGCCGGGAACGCGGATCACGTCCACTTTGCCCTGCGGGACGAGTTCCTCCAGCTCCGCCACGGCATTTTCCACCAGAGCATCGGTGAAGGTTTCGTTGTATTTTGAAGCGACGACACAAATCCGGGACTTTCGTCCCAGGACACGTGGCTTCGGAGGCAGCGCGGAAGACATGGCCGGGATATGGCGGGGTGTGGCGGAAAAGTCAACCGAGCGGGAAGGTAAAAACTCATCCGTTGTGACCGACATGAGCCGACATCCATCATCACCGGAGTGTCACTTGAGGTAATCTCCCACCGATTCCGTTCCGGGACTCCAGTAACGGATCGACCGCACCTTGCCGCCGGAAATCCCGATCACCGTGACCTTGCCGGCTTCCTGTGGGAAACGCTCCATCAAGGAGGTATCGTCACCCAGAACGATCCGGTGCAAATACTTTTTCATTTTCGGCAACGCGAACCGTCGGCCGATGGCAGGCATGCCATGGATGTTCGCAAGATAAACGGCTCCATGCCGGGGCAGGAAATCCTTTCCGAGCTCGGTCAGCGCCACATTCGCCTTCTTGCCCGTGTCCATGTCGTGACTCACCAGAAGATACTTCACACGGATCGGCTGAAAGTCATAAACGGCTCCGTGCTGATCCTTTGCCTGGAAGGAGTCCATTGGCTCGCCTTGCTTGTAGGAGCCTGCGAACACCGAAGCGGTGCCGGTGAGAAAAACAGCGGTCAAGGCGATCATTCGCCGAATGAAATTCGTTTTCATCGTCATGAATATTCGGAGAGGACGAGTGCCGCACAATGTGGAACCCGAATGATTTGAAGCCAAGCCGATTTCTGCATTTCCGACTTATTGGGACTTCCGTAATTTTTTCTCTTTCCCAGCCCGGCAGAATGGAAATACTCCCGCCGTCCTCCGTCAGGGGACCCCACAGTGACGCCGGATTAGCTCAGCGGTAGAGCAGTTGATTTGTAATCATCAGGTCGTCGGTTCAATCCCGACATCCGGCTCCAGTGGAATGCCAGAAGGACCAGAAGGCAACGCGTGCCGGTCGAACGGGTAGGGCACTTGAGATGGGTCTTTTCCACGTTTTCCTTGAGATCCCGGTTGCACTTTTTCAGGGAATCGGTCCAATCAATGACATGCCGCCGCCTCAGAAAGTGTACAAAAACATCATCCACGACGACACCATGTACAAGTGGATCATGCAGAACCGCACCGGCGTCAACGAGCTGCTCATTGAGCTGACCGCATCCGTAAACGGCCAGATCCTGCAGGCCACGCTGCCTAAAGTCGTGAGTCTGGACATGGTGCGCAACGCCATCGATTTCGGCCGCGACAACGGCTGGGTACCGGAAGAATCCGGCCCGCCATTCAAATGCCGCTACACCCAGCGCAAGCTATTCGTCCGCGTCCACGAAGACTGAACGAACGGAAGCTGCGAAAAGGGGAAATCACAGAGAGAGTCACAGGGAAGGTCTTTCCTTGATACTCCGGTTTTCAATTCCGCATTACATACA
>JASGEP010000023.1:0-3228 GCA_047606285.1 Luteolibacter sp.
CCAAGGCGAACCCGTTCTTTGACGACCGGGTGGCGCATGGCTATCTGATCGCCTCCTTCGCGGCGGGCCTGTTTGTCGAGCCGAACCCCGGCCCGGTGCTGGCGAACTATGGGGTCGACAACCTGCGGTTCCTGACGCCGGTTTACTTCGGCGACACCCTGGGCGTGCGCCTGACCTGCAAGGAGATCAACCCCCGCGCCAATGCCGACCATGGCGAGGTGCGGTGGGATTGCCAGGTCACCAACCAGCACGGCGCGGTCGTGGCGCAATATGACGTGCTGACCATGGTGGCCAAGGTCTGGCCGCCGGTGGCGTGATGGCGCGCGTCTATAGCTATGACGGGGTGGTGCCGGTCATCGACCCCGGCGCCTTCGTCCACCCCGAGGCGGTGGTGATCGGCGATGTGATCGTGGGGGCGGGGGTCTATGTCGGCCCCTGCGCCGTGCTGCGCGGCGACTTTGGGCGCATCGTGCTGCACCCGGGGTGCAACGTGCAGGAAACCTGCGTGGTCCATTCCTTTCCCGGCAAGGATGTGGTGGTCGAAACCGAGGGGCACATCGGCCACGGCGCGGTGCTGCACGGCTGTCATATCGGCCGCAATGCCATGGTCGGCATGAACGCCGTGGTGATGGATCAGGCGGTGGTGGGCGAGAATACGATCGTCGCCGCCATGGCCTTTGTGAAGGCGGGGATGCAGGTGCCGCCGAATGTGCTGCTGGTGGGCTCGCCCGCCAAGGTGGTGCGCGAGTTGTCGGCCGAGGAAATCGCGTGGAAGCGGCAGGGGACCGGGGTGTATCAGCGGCTGGCGCTTGAAGGCGCGGACAAGATCGCGCCTGCGGTGGCGTTGAGCACGGTGGAGCCGGATCGCAGGCGGGCCGTTGCGCCGGAGTATGATCCGCTGGTGCTGGCGCGGGCGGGGTTTGGGGCGTCGGAGTAGGGGATTGTCCTTATCGTCCTGCTCACAGCGCCGGGCCGCGCGGGAAAAGGGAACGTATACGTTTCCCCCGCCCGCGCGTGTCGGTTCCGCTGGAAACTTGTCAACGCGCAATACGCTGAGGCCAGTGCCTGCCCCGGCGGGTGCCAAGCGCCCGCCGATGGCGGGGCGGGCGCTGGCCGGGCCTTAGGGGCCCGGCGGTGAGGGTGGAACCGCCGGGGTGTGGCGAAGGCGATGGCCTTCGCCAGATAGGCATGGAATGCCCCCACTGAGTGGTCCGGTTTGATTGTTAGTGCATTGTCGGCCTCTGGTCCATTTGCACGAAGGTCTCTGGGGCCGGCGGCCTGTAGTTCAGAGCGCTGTGCGGCCTGACGGTGTTGTAGTGTCGTCGCCACCGATCGATCAGGATCTGTGCCTCGCGCAGGGTGTGGAAGACTTCTCCGTTGAGCATTTCGTCCCGGAACCGGGCGTTGAAGCTCTCGCAGTAGCCGTTCTCCCACGGTGAACCTGGCGCAATGAATGCCGTTTTAGCACCCACCGCGCTGATCCATGCCCGCACCTTTTTAGCGATAAACTCGGCACCGTTGTCGGACCTTATGAACTCAGGCGGGCCACGCAGGATGAACAGATCGGTCAGGGCGTCGACGACGTCGGTCGAGTTGAGCCGGCGTCTGACGCGGATCACCAGTGCCTCCTTCGTGAACTCATCGATGATATTGAGCGTGCGGAACGTCCGCCCATCCTGCGTCCGGTCCTGGACGAAATCATAGGACCAGACATGATTGGGCCGCTCGGGCCTCAGTCGAACGCAGGAGCCATCATTCAGCCAAAGCTGCTCCTTCCTTGCCTGCTTTTGCGGGACTTTCAGCCCTTCCCGCCGCCAGATCCGTTCGACCCGTTTATGGTTCACATGCCAGCCGCTGTTGTTCAGCATGCCGGTAATCATGCGGTAGCCATAGCGCCCGAACTCTCGCGCCAGTTCGATGATGTCCTCGGTCAACCGCTCTTCGTCGGCCAAGCCGCAGGGCACTTTGCGCTGCGTGGATCGGTGCTGGCCCAGCGTGCGACAGGCCCGACGCTCGGAAATCCGCAGGGCCTCCCGCACATGGGTGATGCACTGCCGGCGGCGAGAAGGGCTCAGAAGTTTCCCCGGGCAGCTTCCGTCAAAATCATCTTGTCCAGGGTCAGATCCGAAACGGCACGCCTGAGCCGTTGGTTCTCCGTCTCAAGCTCCTTCAGCCGCTTGAGCTGATCGCGGTTCATCCCGCCGTATTCCTTGCGCCATCGATAGTAGGTCTGCACCGTCACGCCGATCTGACGAACAGCATCAGAAACCGACTTGCCCTGGCCTTGCAGCACTTCAACTTGCCGCAGCTTCAGCACGATATCTTCGGGCTTCTCTCGCTTGCCAGCCATCCTGTGGTCCTCCTGAAAACGGGACAAACATATCCCTGTGGGTGGACCACTTCAGAGGGGGCATTCCAGGCAGCCATTTGGGCGTCGTATAAACTTGTCGCAAGTTTCGTGCGTCTGTATATTTCTACTTATGGAAGATGAGTGGGCCAGCATTCTCAATCCTGATGTCATTCGAACACGCTTCTTGCGAGCAGGATTATTTCTCGACGCACATGAAATGCTGGTCGCCGTCATAAAGGATCGGCTGCACGACTTCTTTTCAGATACTTGGACTCCGGGATCTGGATGGAATACAAGCGCAGCATATAGGGAGAACGTTCTTCTCCTCGACCCAAAGGGAAAGAATGATCCATTCAGATCGAGTGTCGCTTGGCTAATTGGAATGAAAGCGATTGATGGAGATGATGAACGAGCGATACGGGAATTTACTGAAAAAAGAAATACGATTGCTCACGAGTTGCGCGGCCTGGTAGGGGGATCGCATCAACTTGATTTCGATGACGTTTTCCAAAAAATTCTGGAAATGGTTGCGAAGATTGAAAAGTGGTGGATCGTCAATATAGAGATCGCGACCGATCCTGAATTCTATGACAAAGAAATTAAAGCTGATAGTGTCGTCCCTGGATCACTATTGCTTCTGCAGATTTTGAAAGATGTAGCACTGGGCGAAGACGACGAGACGTGGGCCATCTACAGGGAGTTCTTGGCTAACGCGAAGGCTTGATGGCTATAACCCCCCTCACCGTACCGCCTTGATCCCCTCCAGGATCAACGTCGTCGCCACATCGGCATAATCCTCGCGGCTGATCCGGCCGCCGTCCCTGAACCACATATACATCCAGTTCATCATCCCGAACAAAGACATCGTGACCGGCGTC
>JASGEP010000024.1:0-3582 GCA_047606285.1 Luteolibacter sp.
ATTCAGCGCGCGGCCTTGTCCGAGAACAGGCTGAAATCCATGTCCGGCGCACTGGTGTTATGGCGCGAGGGCACACGCCGGCCGGCCCAGAATTCGGTGACTTCGGCCTTCCTGAAATCCATGATCGAGCCTTCGCTCCAGGCTTCGGCGCCCTTCGGCAGCCAGGCGGCGCGCGCCACGTCGGAATTGGTCTCCGTTGCGAACATCGAGCGCATCGTGGCGAACGGCAGATCTTTCGGCAGCGCGCCGTCGAAGGAAACGTCGAGCGAAATGTGGTCCTGGTCGAGCGCCTGCAGAACCATCTTTGCCGAGCCGCCCCGACGGAAATCGAGCGTGAACGTCTTGGTGGCCGGGTCGAAGCCTATGGCGGCGAGATCGACGACCGGCCGCTCCTGCACCTCGACGGGGCCGATCAGGAAGGACGAGCCATAGGCCGTCCAGCGCATGTCGGCGAAGGGCAGGGGGCGGATGCGCCAGTAGCCGTCGGGCGGGTAGAAGACGACGACCTCTTCCGCACGCTCGCGATGGCGCACCCACAATTGCGCGGCGTGAAAGCCTTCGTATGTCTTCTGCCCGATCCGGATCGGCGTGCGCGCAGGGCGCCAGAAATTCGGCAGGCGGTAGCCGACGATCTGCAGCGAGGGCGTCTCGTAGAGCGTCACGCGCTCGCCGTCTTCGCCGAAATATTTGTGCGTCTCGAACGAGCAGCTCGAGAAATCCGGCGCATAGCGGTCGACGCCGATCGCGCCGATATAGACCGGATGGATCGCCTGCACGCGGAACGACCGCACGGCGGGCGAGGCGAAGTCGATCTGGATATTGTCCTTTTCCGCACAGATGTCCGGCGTGGAAAGATTGCGCGCTTCGACCGCAAGATCGGGCTTTTGCTGCGCCGGCGCGGCGCTCGTGAGAGCCAGCAGGCAGGCCAGGGAAAAGGCTGGGCGCTTCATCATCTCTTTCGGTCCGGCCGCGCTTCGCGGCGGCGCGCACCATAGGCGCGCGGCGGATGAGAGGAAAGCGCATGCGTCGGCATTGCGGGCGCGCGGGCGGACAGGCTAATGTCTGGCCGTTGTCCGAATCCTCGGAGTTCGGATCGCGCGCGGGTGTAGTTCAATGGTAGAACGGCAGCTTCCCAAGCTGCATACGAGGGTTCGATTCCCTTCACCCGCTCCAGATCTCCCGACCTGCGCCTGTTTTCAGCCAACCACGCTGACTTGATTTTGCCGTTACGATCCCGGCGCGACCGGCGATTTTCGCGTCGAGTTCCGCGACCGGACGGTGGATCTCGGTCCCGGCCAGTGCTGCGTCGCGCGTGCCGGCCTCGAACATCGCGGAACGTCGAAGGGCGGCGCGGAAGTCGTGCTTTTCACAAATGTGGCGGACTGATCGTCGAAGGCGCCGGCCGGGCATGGGCCCTATGCCCGCGCCCTCCTTCAGCGGCGCGCGCTTGCCGCTATGATGCGCCCGACAAAACAGCACCAGGGACAGGAAAATGAAATTCGACGACGTCATCCTCGGCCGCCGCAGCATCCGCGGCTACAAGCCCGATCCAGTGCCGATGGAGCTGATCAAGGAAGTTCTGGCGCTCGCCATGCGCGCGCCCTCGTCGATGAACACGCAGCCCTGGAATTTCTACGTCATCACCGGCGAGCCGCTCGACCGCATCCGCAAGGGCAATACCGAGCGCAACCTCGCGGGCGTGCCGCATTCGCGCGAATTCCGCATCGGCCAACCGTTCGACGGCGTGCACCGCGAGCGCCAGATCGGCGTCGCCAAGCAATTGTTCTCGGCCATGGGCATCGCGCGCGACGACAAGGACGCGCGCCAGGACTGGGTGCTGCGCGGCTTCCGCCAGTTCGACGCGCCGGTATGCGTCATCATCACCTATGACAAGGCGCTCGCTGCGAGCGACGACACCGCCTTCGACTGCGGCGCGGTGGCGACCGCGCTCGTCAACGCCGCATGGTCGCGCGGGCTCGGGGCCGTCATCAACAGCCAGGGCATCATGCAATCGCCGGTCGTGCGCGAGCACGCGGGCATCGCCGACGACCAGATCATCATGAAGAGCATCGCGCTCGGCTGGCCGGACGATTCCTTTCCCGCGAACGCGGTCGTCTCGGAGCGCAAGGCCGTGGAAGAGGCGACGACCTTCGTGGGATTCTGAGAACGGCGCGGCTGCGCCTCACCCCACATGCCGCGCCATATCCGGATCCTTCTTCAACGCTGCGCCTTCCTTCGCCAGGATTTTCGCCACGCGCTCGGGCGCAAATCCGAGCGCGACCAGCGCCGGGCCGACATTGGCGATCTCGCGATAGCTCGAAATGAACCCGCCCCTGAGCCCCATGATCGCGACGCCCTCGAACTGGATGCGCTCGCGCGGCGCATCGGCCAGGGTCGAGACGTAGGAGAACGTATAGCGCGCATAGAGCATCGTTCCGTTCGAGACGGGATCGTGCATGTCCCAGCGAAAGTCGCGCGCCGTGCGATAGAACCAGTCGTCGATGAGTTCGGCGATTTTCGCGCGGCCTGCGAACGCGCCGTAGAAGACATCGTGATAGACGCCGTCTTGGGTGAACAGCGCGGCGAAGGTCTTGCCGTCGCGGCGTTCGACGGCGCGGCAGAATGTGTCGAGCATGGCGGCGATGGCCATTTTGTCCTCCCTCTTGTCGCGGACAATGTAGCGCGGCGCGCGATTTCCGTCCCCCGTCCTGCAAAGCCCTTGCATTGCGCCGCGTCTGCGCCAACCATCCCGCTAAACCCGAACAAGCAAGGGCGAATGATGAAGACGGTTCCAGACAATCTTCGGCGTCGGCTCGGGCAAAGCGACCTGCGGGTCTCGCCCATCGGGCTCGGCTGCATGTCGCTTTCGGGCGTCTACGGCGTCGCCGACGACGCCCAGTCCGAGGCGCTGATCCGCGCCGCCATCGACCGGGGCGTCGAACATCTGGATACAGCCGACATGTACGGCTGGGGTCATAACGAACAGGTCGTCGGCCGCGCCATCAAGGGATTGCGCGAAAAAGTCGTGCTCGCCACCAAGTTCGGGCAGGTGAAGCGCGAGGGCGGCGCCAATGGCGTCGACGGCAGTCCCGCCTATGTGAAGGCCGCCTGCGAGGCGAGTCTCAAGCGGCTGGGCGTCGATGTGATCGACCTCTACTACCAGCACCGCGTCGATCCGCAGACGCCGATCGAGGAGACGGTCGGCGCGATGGCCGATCTCGTGAAGGCCGGCAAGGTCCGCTATCTCGGCCTGTCGGAGGCGCATCCGGATACGGTGCGCCGCGCCCATGCCGTGCATCCGATCACGGCGGTCGAGACCGAATATTCGCTGCTCTACCGCGTGGAGGCGGAAGAGACGCGCAAGGTCACGCGGGAGCTGGGCGTCTCCTTCGTCGCTTATTCCCCGCTCGGGCGCGGCTTTCTCACCGGCGCGCTGCGCAAGCCCGAGGATATCGACGGCCGCCGCGCCGCCCATCCGCGCTTCCAGGGCGAGCATTTCGCCGCGAACCGCCGGCTGGTCGAGCGCGTCGAGGCGCTGGCGGCGCGCAAAGGCTGCCTGCCTTCGCAGATCGCGCTCGCCTG
>JASGEP010000025.1:0-19850 GCA_047606285.1 Luteolibacter sp.
AGTGGGACGATAGGTCCTGTGAGAGTAGGTCGTCGCCAGGTATATGCCCGGCTCCTTTTAACGAAGGAGCCGGGCTTCTTTTTTGGCGGGAAAGGGCCTGAAATGGAGAAAGAACCTTGGAGGAGAGGAAAGAACTCCTGGAGGGAAACCATAAGACCTATAGGGCTTATTTTCGTAGCTGCTATGGAAAAAAATTGTTTGGTTATCTTAAATAGATCGCTTGGAAGCCTTGAAAATCCAACGATTTATACCTAGTTGGAGATTCGCGGTTTTTCCTTGTAAAGGTGGAGCTCCTTGCGTACCTCCGGGCACCCCGAGAGGGAATACCACCACGATGAACATGACCCGGAAATACAAATCCGTGGCCCTGGCAATCGCCGGAGTCATACTCCTCCCGAGCTGCGCTACCACGAGTAACGCGAGTTCCAAAGTTCCTTCCGCTCCTTCGGAGCAGCAGGATTACCACGTGAAGTCCGTCCAGCACGGGAAAGCTTCCTGGTATTCAGTCAAAACCAACTATGGCACCCGTACGGCAAGCGGCAGACGCTTACGTAACGAAGATTACACCGCTGCTCACAAAACTCTGCCGATGGGTACGAAGGTGAGGGTGACGAATCAGGCAAATGGAAAGTCCGAAGTGCTGACCATCACGGATCGCGGTCCTTACATCAAGGGACGCATCATCGATGTGACGATCGGTTCCGCCGAGCGTCTTGGCTTTGCAAAACGGGGAGTTGTCCCTGTGAAAGTCGAGGTGCTGGGCAAGGTGAAATCGGAATAAATTTTTCCTTCTACGAGTTCCCGTTTGAAAAAGGCAGCCCGCTTCGACTTGAAGCGGGTTTGCTGTTTTTAAGGAGTGCGGGAAAGAAGAACAACGATGCGGTATGTGGCGCCTTCGTGAGGGGCGAGCACGGTTGCCGCGTTCCGGGTGAGGAAAGTGGCGGTGGCAGGATCGAGGGCGCGTCGGATGGCCGTGGTCAGTTCCGCCGGATTGTGGGCGACGAGACGAGCTTCGACTTCGGACAGACGGGAACTCAGTGGCTCGAAATTTTCCATGTGAGGGCCGGTGATGAGGGGTTTCCGGGCAAGAATGGCTTCGCAGGGATTTTGACCACCGGTGGCGAGGAAACTTTTGCCGATGATGACGACATCGGCGTGAGCGGTCCAATCGGCGAGTTCTCCGGTGGAATCGATGACGAGACAGGCGCGGGCGGGATCGACGGGGTCGCGGAAACTGGAGCGGAGGATGACTTCGAAGCCTTGCTGGCTCAGTGTGGTGCTGACTTCGGCGCGGCGTTCGGCGTGGCGGGGGACGATGACGGGCAGGGCTTCGGGGCCGACATCGCGGATGGCGGCAGCGATCCAGGGTTCTTCTCCATCGTGGGTGCTGGCGGCGAGGATGATTTTCCGGGAGGAACCGAAGCGCTCGAGCATGGCGGCGAATTCAGGGCGTTGGATGGGGCGGTGGCCGCTGGCGGGATCGAATTTCAGGCTACCGGTGAGATGGATTTTATCGGGAGCAATGCCGAGGTCCTCCCAGATGCTGCGATCCGCAGGTTCCTGGATACAAACGGCGTGCAGTTTGGAGAAAAACGGCCGGATCCAGGCGGCGGCTTTGCGGTAGCGGCGGGCGGACCGGGGGGACATGCGGGCATTGACGAGCCGGACGGGGATGTGGCGACGTTCGCTGGCGAGGAGAAGGTTCGGCCAGATTTCTCCTTCGATGAGGACGATCTGGCTGGGGTGGAACCTTTTGAGGTATCTGCGGACCATCCACGGGAAATCGAGGGGGGAATAGGTGACTCTGAGGTTTGGAAGCTTGGCGGAGGTGGCGACGGCGTGGCCGGTGGCGGTGCCGACAGCGAGGACGAAGGGCTGGTTAGCGGATTGTTTGCGCCACTCGCGGATCAGTTTGAGGGCGAGCATCGTTTCCCCGACGCTGATGGCGTGGATATGCACCGCTCCATTGGGTTCGGTCGAGCGGGGCGTGCGGTAAAAGGCGGCGCGTTCGCCGAGCCGGGTGTGGAGGCCGCCGCGACGGATCATTTTCACGATCCATCCGGGAAAGGCTGCGATGAAAAGCAGCGGAAGGATGAGCCGGAAAAGGGTCAGGCCGATGAGAAGGCGCATGGGATGGGAAGTGCCGGGTGATCGGTGATCAGTGATCAGTGGAAGAAATAGGTTGAGACGCGCTTAATTCAAAAATGAGAATCGCGCTGCTGCCGTATTCGCGGCGGGCGAGAAGGGTGAGGCCGGGGGAATCCGGGGTTTTCTGGTTGGCTGAGATTTCCGCGATGAAGTAGCCGTTCGGATTCAGGCGTGGGATGATGAGTTCCTGGGAGAGGAGCTGGCCGATGTGATCCTTGTCGCCGTGGTGTTTGTAATAGGGCGGATCGGCGAGGATGACGTCGTAGAGGGATGAATCGCGTTTGAGGAAGGTGGAGACGTCGCTTTTTGCGATTTGTCCGCCTTGCAGCCGGGCTTTTTTGAGGTTTTCCCCGATTACGGCGGTGGCTTTGCCGTTTTCCTCGACGAAGGTGCAGGAGGCGGCGCCGCGGCTGAGGGCTTCGAGACCGAGTGCTCCAGAACCGGCGAAGAGATCGAGGATGCGAGCTCCCTGGATGGATTCACCGAGGATAGAAAAGATGGCCTGCCGGACGAAGTCGGTGGTAGGCCGGGAAACGGCGGTGGGGACTTTGATCGCGATGCGCCCGGCTTTTCCTGCGATGATTCTCATAAAAAGGGAACCTGCCGCATGCGGGGATCGGGAAGGCCCGTGGTCGCGGCGAGGTGGATCAGGGAAATTTATTTTTTCGCCGGGGATTTTCGCGCGGCGGCCGGAGCGGCGGGTTTGCCGGTCTGGAATCGAATGACGAGGGATTTGTCGAGCAGCCGGGTGCCTTCGCTGGAAATTTCCTGCAAACGATAAACCACCAAGCCGTGCTTGTTATCGGCAAACCGGCCGATGGCTAGGTTTTCCTTGGTTTTCCCGAAGTCGGTGGCTTCCTCGTATTTCCATTCGGCCCCGGACCATGCTCCGAGGATACTGGATGCTTCGGCCTTGATGTCGGGAAGACGTTTCATTTTTCCGTTCGGGGACAGAAAAAGGTCGTCCTTGGCGGAGTAGCGGAGCGTGGAAAGGCTGAAGGCGCTACCGGTGGCGGTGAGGCACCAACTGCCGGGGGTAGGCTCGCGGAGCATGAGCGTGATGTCCTCCGCACCCTTGAATTCACGCTGGTTCCAGAGTTTCAGGTAGGTGGTGTATTCTTCCTGGGTGAGGCCGAGGCGCGGGTTGTAGGGAAGAGGGGCGTCCTGTTTCGAGTTGCTGGAAAATTCGCGGAACCATTGAGGGTCCTTGCGGGCGGCAGCTTCCACCTTGACCCGGAATTTGTCGATTTCCGGAGGTGGCATGACGAGGCCGATCTGGGCCTTGACCGGCACGTCTTTTTCGAAAAGTCCGGAGAAAATTTTGGGAACCTGGGCGGAGGCGGTCGCGACCATGGCCAGGGCGAGGAGTGGAGCTCGGAAGTTCATGAAAGTTGGCGGGCAGGCTGTGCGGATTGTGTCCGGAACTCAAGCGTGGAGTGAGAAACCCGTGTCCGAAGCGCCCGGACTACCGGGGTTCTCCTTGGGGGAAAATGGCGGAAATGGGAGTCTCGATGTGATGATCCATCCAGGCTCCCAGCGCGGAGACCATTGGTTGCAGGACTTCGGGGCGCGAGGGTGCGAGGTCGTGCTCCCCATCCTTGTCGGTGGGAAGGTGGAACAGCGAATAGTGGCGGGTGCCTTCGACGGTGGGGGTGCAGACGAGTTTCCAGTCCCGGGTGCGGAGGCAGCGTTGCTTGGCGTCGATGATGTCCTGGACGTATTCGTCCTTGACGACGAACTGATAGTTGAAGGCTTCGTCGATGTAGGTCAGTTCGTGCATCGGCGGCAGTTGGGGACGGGTGACACCGGGGACGCTGAACTGGATGAAGGGAAAACCGGTTTCGGCGTAAAGCGGGCGGTCTTCGGGCGGGATGGTGCCATGCAGCCATCCGACGAAACTTTGCCCCTGCCAGGCGGCGGGTTTTTCCACCCCCAGCAGATCGGCCAGCGTTGGCATGAGGTCGATCAGCCGGACGGTTTCAGGGAAAACGGCGGGCTTGCCCCCGGGGAGGTGGACGATGAGGGGGACGTGATTCGCTTGCAGGCCGCCATTGAAGGTGAGGCCGTGGCCGAGGGTGACGCCGGGTTCGTATTGGTCGTCGCCGTGGTCGGAGGTGATGATGACGATGGTGTGATCGGCGAGTCCGTTTTTTTCCAGTGCCTTGAGGATGCGGGAAACGCAGTGGTCGAACTCGCGGGTGCAGCCGTCGTAGAGGGCGCGGATCTGCTGGACTTCGTGTGGCGGCAGCATCTTCCATTTGTTTTCCAGATCGGTGCTGCCGATGAAGGAGTCGATGTCGAAGTCCACGCCGTTGCGGTTTTGACCCTGATAGTCGGGATCGGTGAACATCGAGTTGTAAGGTTCCTGCGAGCGATAGGGCAGGTGATTGCAGGAAAAGAACACATGCCAGAAGAACGGGCGTTGTTCGGAGGCTACCGTGGAAAGCCGGTTTTCGACGCGGCGGGTGACGACCTGGGGGGTGACGAATTGGGCGAAGGCGCTGATTTGCGGGAAAATTTTATATCCCAGGGGGTTGTCGAAGTAGAGCGGCACGACGAAGTGGGCCATGACGACGGCCTGGCTCATGTAGACTTTGAAATTGTCGAAGGAGGAAACGGAAAGGTGCCGCATGTCCATGGGCATCACTTCGTAGTAACCGGCGCACCAGTCGCCGATGGCGGCGGTGTCGTAGCCCATGGCGTTCAGGAGTCGCGGCATGGGGACGATTTTTTCCTGAGCGGTGCGCACGGTGGCCTGATTCGGATACATCTGGCGCAGGCCGTGCGTTTGCGGATACATTGAGGACATTAACTGGGTGCCGGATTCGAGCGTCGATGCGATGGAGGTGTAGCAGTTTTCGAAACGGACGGATCGGGCGGCGAGAGCGTCGATGTGGGGAGAAACCCCGGCGGCGGCGGGTCCGTTGGAGCGTTGAGGGAGGTAGCCGGAGCAACCGAGCTTGTCGCCGCGGAGGGAATCCGAGCCGATGATAAGGACGTTCAGCGGTTTTTGACCGTTGCCTGCGACGGGACGGGGGCGGTTTTGGAAGCGGTAGATACCGAAGCCGGACAGGCCGATGAGGAGGATCGCGGAAGCGAAAATCCAGCCGCGTTTGCCGAAGCGGCGGATTTGCCACGCGGTTGCCCAGAGAATGAAAAGAACAGGAAAAATCCTGAAAAGAAGGAGGTTGCAGGCGGGCTTCGCCGCGGTCGGCAGGACGTCGAAGATTTTATAATACCAATGGCCGAATTCCGCATCGTTCAGGAAATACGGGCGGGTTTCGATCAGACGCAGCACACAGAAAAAGTGAAGCAGGGCGGCTCCCAGAAAGGCCATCAGCACCAGGCGCAGCGTGGATTTCTTCCGAAATTTCCCGGCGATGAGCGAAAGGACAGGTTGCAGCAGAAAGGTCCCGACGATGGCCAGAATCGCGTAGGCGACGAGCATGAGGAGGTTTTGGCCGATCAGGAAATCGAGGTATTGCTCCTTTGCCAGCGCGCTGAACTTGTTGGTCATGCTGCCGGATGTCTGGGTCAGCCGCCAAAGCGCGAGGGCGTATTGGACGGCCAGAAACAGACCGACCCCGGCGGCCACGGGCAGGCTACCGGCGGTGGGAATACGGGGGCTGCGTGGGGGTGTGGCGCTCAAGGGGCGGGGAGACTTGCAGGGTCCCGCGATTTCATCAAGAGCGAGGATGTGCCACTCTCACCCAATTCTCGCTATGGAGGGCTTCGATCAGCGCGCCGGAGCGGGATTGGAGGCTTTCCGGACGTTTCAGCTCCAGAATGGCGGGCAACGGTGAGTTGTTGTTCCGCAGGATGAGCCCCGACAGACGTTGATCCAGTTCGCTTCCGAGCTGGCAGTAGCCGTAAAGCACCTCGAGGCTTCCCGGGACGGTGAGTTTGTAGGATTGCCAGCGCTTTTCGTCCGAGAATTCATGGCTGAAAAGCACGCCTTTTTCCACGACCACGCGGAAGGAGTAGGATTTTCCGTCCTTGCGGGTGGCGAATTCATCCCAGGGAAGGGGTTGCCAAACGACATCGACTTCCCAATCCACCGTGGCGGTCGTGGATGTCGGGGATTCGACGATCAGGTTCTTCTGGGTTCCGGGGCCGTTATCGATGCCAACCATCCAGAGTTGGGTTTGTTTGTCCGAAGTCAGCGGGACGAGTTGGAAATGCCGGGCGGGGATCGGGGGAACTTTCCCGTCCGGATAATAGGCCTCCATGAGAGGCTTCACCCGCTCCGGGTCGCGGATGTATCTTGCCCGTTCCTCCACCGTGGTGGCGGCGCAATAGTTGCGGACGACGGCTTCGATGGTTTGGACTTGTTCGGTGGTTTGTTTTCCCGAGTCCGGAAGCGCTGAGGAGGAAGCGGCGGCGGAGTGTCTCGAAGTCTTGGAAGCAGGTCGGCTTTTCGAGGTGTTCACGATGCCCCACAGCAGGAGTCCGCCCGCGAGGAAGGGAATAATCAGCATCCAGAGCCAGCGGAAGGATCTGACCGGTCGAGATTCGGAACCCCAGGTGGCTTCGGAGATGGCCCCCGGGGAAATGGTGCGCCTTCTCAGGAGGTCCTGGCTGATTTTTCCCGAACGGTTGACGCGGCCGGGCTTGGGAATAGGAGTCGAAGCGGAGGCGGGTGAATCTGGTTTCAAGAGCATGATGATGATCGCCAAACCGCTGGGTGATTTGGAAGGTGGATCGGAGGCCGGTTCCGATTCGGATGAGTCGGAATCGGAAGAGGGATCGGGAGTGGAATCGGGCGGGGGAGCCGATTGAGTGAATTTACTCTGCTGCGGGGGCTTGATGGGCAAGCGACCGCTGGGCGTTTCATCCGGGGAGGTAGCCGGTTGGGAGTCGGCTGCTTCCTCGGGTTGAGATTCGGGGGGAGAGGGCTGGGTTACGTCGGGGGAGGCCATTACAAATAAAAGGAAAACAAGAAATCCCCATCGACGCAACGCTGCTCTCACTCTAAACCACTGCCACCGTCCCATGTCCGCCCGCCCTCGTCTGTTGATCGTCACCGCCGCCTTCGGAGAAGGGCACAACAGCGCGGCCCGCAATCTTTCGCTGGCGTTGGAGGCCGCCGGGGCGGAAACCCGGGTGAGCGATCCGTGTTCGCAGAGTTCCCCGCTCGGGACGGAGCTGGTGAGCAAGGGCTACCGCTATGTGACGACGCATTTCCCCAGCGTCTGGGCGCGCATTTACCGTTCGACGGATCAATACGATTTCAGCCAGCCCAGCCCGCCGGTGCTCGATATTCCGGAGCGTTTTCTCGATCGGCTCATCGAGGAATACCGACCGGACGCGGTGATTAGCACGTTTCCGCTGTATCCGTATTTTCTCGCGCGGACGATGGAGGAAACGGGGAAAAAATTCCCGGTTTTCACGGTGGTGACGGACTCCATCGAAATCAACGCCTCGTGGCTCAAGGCTCCCACGGATTTCTGGCTGGTGACCGATTCGAGGACCCGCGAACTGATGGCGGGAAAGGGACTCGATGCGGAAAAAATCATCGACCTCGGATTCCCGGTGCACCCGGATTTTTCCAAACTGACCCCGGTTTCTCCGGAGGATGCCTGCGAGCCGTTCCGGGTGCTGTATTTTCCGACCCGGAATTCCTCATGCATCCGCCATCATGGCAAAGCCGCTCTGGAAACGTCGCCGGATGTGCAGTTGACGATCGTGATGGGCAAGAATGTCCGCTCGCTGCATACGCGGGCCAAGGAGTTGCAAAAAACCTATCCGGGCCGGGTGAAGCTGATCGGCTGGACGCGCAAGGTGCCGCACCTTCTCAATAGCCATCATCTGGTCATCGGCAAGGCGGGAGGCGCGACGGTGCATGAAGCGATCGCGGCGCGATGTCCGATGTTGATCCACCACCTCGTGCCGGGACAGGAGGAGGGAAACCTGCGATTGCTCGAAGCGATCGGTGCCGGTTGCCTTTGCGAAACCGGCGAGGCGTTGGCGGAAAAAATCCGCGACCTTCTGGCCGATCATGCCACGAAATGGCGTGCCATGAAACAAGCTCTCATCCGGCATGACCGGAACTCCGGAGCCCTGACGAGCGCACGCTTTATTCTCGATCACGTTTCAGAGACACAAGACTTGAAGACTCAAGACGCAAGATAAGAGTTCACTCGTCCTGCTTCTTATTCTTTTCTTGGGTCTTGCGTCTTCCAGTCTTGCGTCTTTTTCACCATGGATTTCCTTTTCGACATTGGCCGCGTGCTGCTGGGCTTCGATTTCGAGCCATCGCTGGCCCGGTTGCTGCCTGCTGATACAGCGGACTCCCATCAGCGGTTGTCCCGCTTGCTGGAAAGGAAGGATGAATTCGAAGCCGGCAAGGTGGACGTGGATACCTACACGGTCTGGGCGCTGAACGTGCTGGAAAGCACCGCGACCGCCGATGAATTCCATCACGCCTGGCGCGATATTTTCACCCCGAACGAACCGATGTGGCGGTGGGTGCGGGAGTTAAAAAAAGCCGGACATCGGCTGATTCTTTTTTCGAACATCAACGGCATCCATTCGCCATGGATCTACGATGAGTTCCCGGAGTTTTCGATTTTTGATGGAGCGGTGATGTCGTTCGAAATCGGGTATATCAAGCCCCAGCCGGAAATGTATCGTTACGCCATTGAGAAGTTTATGTTGTCTCCGGAGCGAACGATCTACATCGACGACCTTCCGGAAAATTGCGCCACCGGCCGCGAGCTGGGTTTCCGCACGTGGCAATACGATCTCAAAAAACACGGTGCTTTCGAGCACTGGCTGAAGCAGGAAATGAGCTGCGTGGTTCCCTGATTTTTTCTCTCAACTTTCAATTCTCCACTCTCAACTTTTTCTTTCTCCCATGTCCGATCTCGTTATTGCAGGCCGTTCCTTCCGTTCCCGTCTTTTCACCGGCACCGGGAAATTTCCTTCGAATGAATCCATGAGAGACGCGCTCGAGGCTTCCGGCTGTGAAATCGTCACCGTCGCCCTGCGCCGCGCCGATCTCACCGGAAAGGGCGATCCGTATGCGAATATCCTCGATTACGTCGATCCGGAAAAATACCTGCTGCTGCCGAATACCAGCGGCGCGATGAATGCCGGGGAAGCCGTGCGTCTGGCCCGCCTCGCCGCTGCGGCGGGATTGCCGAAATGGGTGAAACTCGAAATCCACCCGGACCCGACCTATCTGTTGCCGGACCCTATCGAAACGTTGAAGGCGGCGGAAATTCTCGTGAATGAAGGCTTCACCGTTTTGCCTTACATCAATGCGGACCCGGTGCTGGCGAAACGGTTGCAAGAGGTCGGGACGGCGACCGTGATGCCGCTGGGTGCGCCTATCGGCTCCAACAAGGGAATCGCGACGCGGGACCAGATCCGCATCATCATCGAGCAGGCGACCGTGCCGGTGGTGGTCGATGCCGGGATCGGTGCCCCAAGCCACGCTGCCGAGGCGATGGAGTTAGGAGCCGATGCCGTGCTCATCAATACCGCGATCGCCGTGGCCAGCGATCCGGTGCGGATGGCGATCGCTTTCAAAAAGGCCGTCGAAGCCGGGCGTGAAGCGTATGAGCTGGGCCTGCCGGAAATTTCCGATCAGGCGCATGCGACGAGTCCCTTGACGGGGTTTTTGGGATAAAAGATCCGTCAGATCTGGCTGATCTCTCGTACACAAAAAAGCCGCCGGGGTGAACCGGCGGCTTTTTTGAGGAAAATCATTCGCCTGCGGGAACGGCTCCTTCGGGCATGGGGAATGGCATGCCTTGAGGGGCGGGCGGAGCGTCTTCGATTTTGACGAGCTCCAGTTCGAAGATCAGCGTGCTGTTCGGGCCGAGATCGGCGCTCACGCGTCTGTCGCCGTAAGCGAGTTCGCTGGGGATGAAGAGTTTCCACTTCGCACCGACCGGCATGGTGGTGAGAGCTTCCTTGAAGCCGGGAACGACCTGAAGAGTCATCGGAACCGGTTGGCCTTCAGGGGAAGCGTCGAACTCCTTGCCGTCGATGAGCGTACCCTTGTAATTCACGAGGAACTGCTTGTTGTCTTCCTGGCCGTCCTTGGGGGCTTCGTATTTTTCGGAGCCGCCCTTGGTGATGACTTCGTATTGAAGACCGCTCTTGGTGGTGGTCACTTCCTTGCGCTTGCCGTTTTCGGCGAGGAATTTCTTGCCCGCTTCGAGGTTGGCGGTGGCGGAAGCTTTTTCACGCTCTTCGAGGAGCTGGCCGAGTGCCTGCATGGCGGCTTGGAGTTTTTCCTCTTCGACTTCCGGTTTGTCACCCTTGACCGCGGAAACGAAGCCTTTGGTGAAAGCGTCCATATCCAGATCGTCGTATCCGACGCCAAAGCGACCGAATTGCTGGGCGAAACCGGCACCGGTGCGGAAACCGAGGGCGTAGGAAGAATCGGTTTTCACTGCGGCTGGGTCCACTGGGGGCGCGGCGGGTGCCTCGGCCGGAGCGGCGGTTTCAGGCTGGGCCTGGGTGTCCTTGGGCTGGTCTGCGGCTGTGACGGAGGCGGCAAGACTGAGGGCCAGAGCGCCAGGAATGAATTTACGAATCATGGGTGGTTTGGTTTTAAGAGAGTGCACACGCTAGGCACGGCGAATTAACGTGTCGAGAGCGGGTTTTTGTCTAAATGAGGCCGGAAAAAATCAGCCGCAACCGCAGCCTGCGGCCACACAGGTGGAGGTGAGCGGCTGGTCCGGATCGGCTTCCGGGGCTTCCATGGCCGGATTGGGCGCGAGGGTCGCGAGGCCGAGCTTGGCGAGCAGGGCGCGGTCTTTCGCGACGGACGGGTTTTGCGCGGTGAGCAATTTGTCGCCGTAGAAAATCGAGTTCGCCCCGGCGAAGAAACAGAGCGCCTGGGTTTCGTCGGAAAGGCGGGTGCGGCCTGCGGAAAGGCGGACCTTGGCCTTGGGAACGGCGATGCGGGTGATGGCGATCATGCGGACGAGATCGAAGGGATCGACCTCCGGGTTTTCCGCGAGCGGAGTGCCGGGCATGGGCATGAGCGAGTTGATCGGCACGCTTTCCGGCTGCGGATTGAAGTTGGAGATGACCTCGAGCATGCGCAGGCGATCGGTGATGCTTTCGCCGAGGCCGAGGATGCCGCCGCAACAGACGGACATGCCGGCGTCCTGGACGTTGCGGATCGTGCGCAGGCGGTCTTCGTAGGTGTGGCTGGTGACGATGTTCGGATAGTGTTCCGGCGAGGTGTCGAGATTGTGGTTGTAGGCGGTGACACCGGCGGCGCGGAGTTGCTTGGCTTCGTCCGGGCCGAGTTCTCCGAGGGTGACGCAGACTTCCATGCCAAGGGACGAGACGTCCTTGATGATGTCGACGACCTGTTCGAAGCGTTGAGTGCCGCCGCGGACGCCGCGCCAGGCGGCTCCCATGCAGAAGCGGGTGGAGCCGGAATCGCGGGCGACCTGGGCGCGCTCCATGATGGATTCCTTGCTCATGAGACGCTCGATTTCCACGCCAGAATTGTAGCGGGCGGACTGGGCGCAATAGGAACAGTCTTCGGAACAGCCGCCGGTTTTGATGGAGAGCAGGGTGCAGAGCTGGACTTCCGCTCCCGGCCAGTTTTCCTCATGGACGTCGCGGGCGCGTCTGAGGAGATCGAAAAAGGGCAGGTCGTGAAGGGCCTGAAGTTCGGATAGATTCATGGTGGGGTAAAAACTGAAATGCTGGGATGCTGAAAGATTGAAATTCGGAAGGTGGGGAAAATCGGGAGCTGATATGCTTTCAGCTTTTTAGCTTTTCAGCATCTCGGTTTTTGCTTTTCAGCGGACCCAACTGCCTCGGACTTCCGGGAGCCGGTTGAAGCTGATGGAGGTGTAGGTGGTCGGTCCCTTGGCACCTTCGAGGGGAAGGCCGAGGGTGCTTTTCCATTTGGCGCTCATGCTTTCCCCGGTGTGGCAACCCCAGCTTTTGCAGTAGGCGTTGCGGGCGAAAACGGAGGATTTGATGCGGGAAAGTTCGTTTTCGTGCAGCCAGGCGGTGGAGGCCCCGAGAATGTCGGCGCTGTAGTCCAGCATGAAGGCGTGGCGGTTCGAGTGGCCGAAGAAATCCAGGGTCTGGATGGACCCTCTGGGGCGGGAATTGATCGCCCGGATGAGATCGCTGCCGGACTGGATCCAGACGAGGGAAATCCGGCGTCTGGCGCTGATTTCGGAGATCCAGGTGGTGTAGGGCTTGCCGTCTTCCCGGCCGCGCTGGCGGTAGGCGGGTTGATAGACGATCCAGACGATTTTCGCACCCGAGCCGTAGGCCTTGGTGATTTCATCCATGCGGAGGGTGGAGGCGCGGACGAAATTCGCCCAGTAGCGGTCGTGCTGGTCTTCCTTCACGCGCAGGTTTTCCCATCGGCGCACCGCGGGTCCTCCGGCGATGATGACGTGTTCCGCGTGCACCCAACAGGTCAGCAACGCGAACAACAGGAAAATCGTGCGCAGAGGTTTCGGCATGGGGCGAAGCTAAGTTGGGTGGATGGGTGGAGGAAAGCCCGAATTATCGAATCGTTCGGAGGAAAGGAAAACCGGATGAGGCGAGGGGTAACTCGTTCATCCGGCTTGGGAAAAGACGGGAATCAAGGTTGTGGAAAGCTCTCGTTCCGCCCGGGGAAAATCATCCGGCGGACAGGGTGCCGTTGCGGATGATTTCCAGGAAACTTTGCGATTCGAGCGAAGCGCCACCGATCAGGGCTCCATCGATATCGGGGCAGGCCATGAGTTCCGCGGCGTTCCCCGGTTTCACGCTGCCGCCGTATTGGATGCGCACCTTGGAGGCGGCATCCTCGCCGTAAAGACCGGCGAGAACGGAGCGGACGTAGGCGTGGGCTTCCTGGGCCTGTGCGGAGGTGGCGGTGACGCCGGTGCCGATGGCCCAGACGGGTTCGTAGGCGATGACGGTTTCCAGAAGGTCTTTTTCGGAAATATCCTTGAGGCCTTCGGTGATCTGGGAGCCGAGCACCTGTTCCAGCTTGCCCGCTTCGCGCTCGGCGAGCGTTTCGCCGATGCAGAAGATGGGTTTCAGGTTCGCCTCGCGGGCCTTTTTGATCTTCGCGTTGATGACGGCATTGGTCTCGCCGAAGATCGAGCGGCGCTCGCTGTGGCCGAGGATGACGTAGTGGACGAAAAATTCGCGCAGCATGAGCACGCTGACTTCACCGGTGTAGGCGCCGGAGTCGTATTCCGAGCAGTTCTGGGCTGCGATCTGGATGGCGTGGGCGTTTTGGACGGCGGAAGCGTCGTGCAGCAGGGTGGCGAGCGTTTGCAGGGAAACGAAGGGTGGGGCGATGACGATTTCACATGGGAAATCCTGTCCCTGGACCTTGGAGAGGAAGCTTTTGATGAAGTCCGCCGTTTCCGAGGGACCTTTGTTCATTTTCCAGTTGGCGGCAAAAATCGGTTTACGATTCATAAATGTTCGGCGAAGGCGTGGAGGACAAGGGGAAGAAAGGAGGTTTCAGACCTCGGTGAGGGCGGCCACACCGGGAAGCACTTTGCCTTCCAGCAGTTCGAGGGACGCACCGCCGCCGGTGGAAATGAAGGTCATTTTGTCGTCGAGGCCGAATTGGTTCACGGCGGTGACGGAATCTCCGCCGCCGACGATGGTGATGGCGTCCGATTTCGCCATGGCTTCGGCGATGGCGCGGGTGCCTTTGGCGAAGCTGTCGATTTCGAAAACGCCCATCGGTCCATTCCAGATGATGGTGCGGGCCTTGGCGATCTCAGCGGTGAATTCCTCGATGGCGACGTCGCCGATGTCGATGCCTTCCCAGCTTTCCGGTGTTTCGCCACCCTGATCGTAGGGGGCGGTGACTTTGGTTTCGGCTCCTTCCTTGAATTCCTGGGTGATCCGGGTGTCGGCCGGGAGCAGGAAGCGGACGCCTTTTTTGTGAGCGGTGGCGAGGATGTCGAGCGCGAGGTCGAGCTTGTCCGCCTCGACGCGGCTGTTGCCGGTGTTGTGTCCCTGGGCGCGGCGGAAGGTGTTGGCCATGGCACCGCCGATGATGAAGGCGTCGGCTTTTTCCATGAGCTTGGAGATGACCTGGATTTTATCGGAAACCTTGGCACCGCCCATGATGACGAGGAAGGGGTGCTCGGGGTTTTCGAGCTTGGCGTCGAGGTATTCGAGTTCGCGGGCAAGGAGGAAGCCCATCGCGCTTTGCTTCACGTAGTGAGTAACGCCTTCGGTGGAGGCGTGGGCGCGGTGAGCGGTGCCGAAGGCGTCGTTGACGAAGATTTCGGCGGTGCCGGCGAGGGCCTTGGCGTATTCCGGATCGTTTTTCTCTTCTTCCGGGTAAAAACGGGTGTTTTCGAGCAGGAGCACCTGGCCGGGCTGGAGGGCGGTGCGCAGGGCAGCGACTTCTTCACCGATGCTGTCGGAAGCGAGCTTGACCTCCTGACCGAGAATTTCGCCGAGACGGGCGGCGACGGGTGCGAGGGAGAATTCGGCGGACGGACCACCCTTCGGGCGACCGAGGTGGGAGCAGAGGACCAGTTTGGCCCCGCCTGCGATGAGGTGGCGGATGGAGGGCACGGCGGCTTGAATGCGGGTGTCGTCCGTGATGACTCCGTCCTTGAGCGGAACATTGAAATCCGCACGCATGAGAACTTCCCTGGAGGATACGTCGAGACCGCTGATCGAGAGTTTAGCCATGAGGACTTGAATCCCGCATTACGGACGACTTTCTGTCAAGTCATGGCTGGTTCCGGAAGGAGGGGAAAAGGGCCGTTATGCGCCGCTTTCATCAGACGGTGGCGCGGGATGAAAAGGTGAACTACCGGGCTTGGTGAAAACGGAGGTTCTGGCGGCGAATGGCGGGATCGTCCGGGGCCAGGTTCAGCGAGCGATCGGACCATTCCACGGCATGCGGGAGGCTGCCTTTCGCCAGTTGGATTTCCGCCCAGGTGTCGAGATAGGCGGGTTGTCGTGGACTGAGCGCGAGCGCTTTGGATTGCATCATCGCCGCCTGGTCGAGTTGTTTGAGGGCGCGGGAAGCCATCCAACTGGTGGAATTCAGGAGGTTGTCGCAATCCGGGAAATGGAGGAGGGTGTGATTCAGAGCCGCCCAGGATTGTTCGAACCAGATGTCGTGTTCGCTCACGAGGCCCGCTTCACGCACGGCGGGAAAAAAGTGGTCGGCCAGTGAGGCGTCGGTGGGGAGCAGCGCGTGGCCGCTGGCCAGGAGGGCGAGCGCGCGGGACCGGTTCCGTGGCAGCAGGTCCATGGCGTGAGAGAGATCGGCCTGCACGCGGGAACGCATGGCGGGCAGCGGGTTTTCCGAAGCGTAATCAGCGGAGGTGTGGAGCTGGGCGATGACTTCGAGGGCGGCGGCCGCCTCCCGCCATTTCCTGGCATGCAGCATTTCCTCGGCGTAGCGGATGATGGCTCCGGAAAATTCGGGTCCGCCGGGAGGAGCTTCACCGAGAGCGCGGGCGAACCATTTTCCGGCGGTTTCGTATTCGTGGCCGAAGGCGTATCCGAGGCCGATCAGGAGATTGGCGGAGGGGTCGCCGAGGGCGAGTTTTTCCGCCCAGGCGTCGTAAATGGCGGCTTTTTCGGGGTTTCCCGCTCGTCGCAAGCTGGAGGCGGCGCAGGCGTAAAGTTCGGGACGAATGAGCTGGTTTTCACCGCTCATGATTTCGATCTGGCCGAGGACAAGATCCGAAACTTCCCGCCAATCCCCTTGGGCGCTCAGGCTGTAAATCAGTTGGTTCCACTCTCGATAGGTGGGATCTTTCAGGACCGTTTTCCGTTGTTCCTCGGTGAGTCCTTTCCAGGCCCGGACGAAGGTCGCGGCGTCGTTTTTTTCCAGGCAGGTGGCGTAGATGCGGAACGAAAGCGCGGCTTTTTCGTTTTCCGGGGCCTGTTCGATGGAATGCCACGCGCGGTCCAGCCATTGCTGGCGCAGATCCCGGGGATCGGGGAGGTCGCTGAAAAGTGCCTGCAAGGCGCGCAGTTTTTCTTCGGGAAGGGCGTCCGGTTTCAGCTCGGAGATCCAGTCCCACCATTGTTCGTAGAGCGGGGATTCGCCCACGGCCATGCGCCTGAGTTCCCTCCAGCGGCCTTCGTCGTTTTCCGCCCATGCGATGCCGATGTCGGTGGCGAGCCGCGGAGCGATGGGCAGGCCATTGCGGGAAAAGAGCGCTTCGAGGAATTCCAGGAAAGCCGCCGGATCTTTCGCCGCGAGGCGTCTGAGCGGGGGCAGGTAGGCGTCGGCCAGAACGTCCGATTTTCCACGTCGCTCCAGGAAACGGGCGACTCGCAGCAGTGGTTCGCCCGGATCGTCCGTGATCCGGGAGGAATGGTCGGTGGAAGAAGAGGAAAGCCGCGAAATCAGGCGGGAGGCCCAGTTGGCGAAATCCGGTTGATCCGGGGAAAATCCGTGAGCTTGAAGAGCTTCCAGCGGGCGCTCGATGGCATCGAGATAATCGAAAGCGTCGGTAGGGGAAAATTCCTGCAGGCGGGCTTCGGCTACCGCCTTTTCCCCGAGGAGGAAGAGAGAAACGATCGCCTGCTTTTCCACCGTTTCGTCGCTGGAACTCATGAGCTGCCGGAGGCTGGCCAGATCGGTTTCCGCGATAGGCTCGCCTTTCCAGCGTTGGCTGGCGGCCTGCAAATAGCCGGGCAGACTGGTGTTTTCCATCGTTCCGGCATATTCCAGCCAGGGCAGGGGATTTCCCCGCAGCAAGGCCATGGATGCCCCGACGGCGGCGTTCCCGGCGTCGGTGGCGAGTTTTTCCGCTTTTTCCAACTGTCCGCCTGCCCGGGTGATGGCGAGCTGGCCGTCCGGAGACGAAAAAGGTGGGCTTTTCGCCGCTTGTTCCAGCGTGCCCTGTCCGCGATGAAAGGCGGCCAGGGTCAGCTTGCCATCGGCATCGATGGCCGTCATTTCCAGCAATGCCTGCGCTTCCTTCGGATCGCCCGCGACGAGTGCTTCCCGGGCAGCGACGATGGCGACGCCGCGTAGATTGATTTCCAATGCGGTCCTGACATCCTCCGGCTCGTTGACGCAAAGCGTGAGAATTTCCCGCCAGGCGCGCAGGGACAGCAATTCCAGATAGATCGCCTGTTTTTCCTCCAGCGTCGCGGTTTCGTAACGTTGCACCAGTTTCCGCACCTCCTCCGTCGGGGCCTGTCGTGACGCTTCCGGTGGTGCCGATTCCGCCGCGGACAACGGGACGGACCCCATCACCCACAGCAGGCAGCATAGAATCAGCAGGCTGGAGGAGGTCATGATCCGGAAAACGGCTGAATCGGGAAAAAATAAACCGCTGTGCCGTCCTTGGCGCTGTGAGCCACGTTCCGTGAACTCAGAAGGTGGGAGCTTTCCGTGTTTTCCGGTCTTCCTGAAAAGGCATGACCATAGTCACGGAATTGAGTGCTCCCTGTTAGTACATATCGGTTCGGGCCAGCTACCAATCGGTCGCACACAGCAGTCTGGAAACAGCATATCGCGCGGCGGGACTCCCGCAATCAAAATTCTGGAAAAGAAAACGGGGAGAGCTCCGATCCTCGCTGGCCTTGGCCGGAATTTTCGAGAAGCATTTCCGCACTCCGATGGCATGAAGAAGGCGGAACCCAACGAGCAAAGATGAATTTCCAGACACGTTCCCTGATTCCCGGCGGTTTCCTTTGCGGGTGCCTGGCCCTGGCCGGTTTCGTTTCGGCGGCTCCCCAGCCGTTGCCGGATGCCGAGGAAGCGGCATATCCCGCGATCGAGCGATTCGTCGAAGTGCTCGATGCCGTCCGCAAGCGCCATCCGGATACCGGGAAACTGGCCTATGAACGTCTGGTGAACCACGCGCTGGAAGGGATGCTGTCCAGCCTCGATCCGCATTCGTCGTTCATCCACCCGGAAATGGTGACCTTGCTGAATCAGAACGCGGATCTGGAACCCGAAGTGCCATCGCTGGGTCTGACCCTGGGAATGCGCGAGGACGGCGCTTACGTTTCCGCCGTGGCTCTGCGTGGACCGGCGGCGGAAGGGGGTGCGCTACCCGGGTCCGCCCTGCTGGAAATCGACGGGCAGGAACTCAAGGGCGTGCCGTTCGCCGATCTCGTCGCCATGCTGCATCGTGCGCCGGGCGTGACCACCCGACTGCTTTTGAAAACGCCCGCGGAGCCCCGGCCCGTCGAAGTTTCCCTGATTCATCGGTTCATCGAGCAACGGTCGGTGGCGGATTATCGCTTGCTGGAGAACGAAAAAACCATCGGCTACCTGCGCCTCGCGTCGTTCGGGGATCGCTCCGCGCGCGAAGTCGAGGCCGCTCTCGACGCCCTCGAAGACCAGGGGATGAAAGCGCTCGTCTTTGATCTGCGTCAAAACGGTGGCGGCGATCTTTTGCAGGCCGTGAACATTCTCGGTTATTTCCTGCCGCCCGGAACGACGGTGGTCACCACCCGGGGACGGGAAAAAGACAAGGAAACGACCCTGAAAACTCCGGATCGCCAGCGCCGCAAGCGGGATTACCCCGTCATCGTGCTCATCGACCGCATGTCCGCTTCCGCCTCCGAACTGATGGCCGGTGCGTTGCAGGATCTCAAGCGCGCGATGGTCATCGGCGAACTCAGCTACGGTAAAGGCTCGGTTCAGAATATCCTACCGATGGGCGGTGGCACCGCCCTGCGCCTGACCATCGCCACCTATCACACGCCTTCCGGACGCACTCCGCACCTGATCGGGATTACCCCCGACATTCCCGTGGCGATCGGTGGCACCGATGCACGGAATTTCCTGAAATCCTGCCAACCCGATACCTTGTCGCCGGACGAGAAGAAACAGATCGAAGTCTGGAAAGACCCGGTGATGGAAGCGGCGGTGGCTCGATTGAAAAGTTCCGGATGAATCAAATCCTCTCCGTGCATCCGCTCGGATTTTATGCTAAAGGTGCTATCGCTATGAGCACATCCACAGGAAAAAAGGCATCTTTCAGTTTCGCATCCCTGATTGCGATCATTGCGGCGATTTTCAGCTTCAAGGTGGGCGCGATCGGCGGATTTCTGCTGGCGTTGGTGGCGATCGTCTTCGGCCTGATCGGGGTTGCCCTTGCCGCCGCGCCGAGCGTGCGGGGAGGGCTGCTCAGTATTTTCGCCATTTTCGCCGGAGGGATCGGAGTCATCGCCGCGGTGTGGAAGGCGATTTCGTATCTCTTGAGTGCCTTGTGAAGACAGCCGGAAAACTGGACAGCACGGTCCGCTCCGCCTAGATTCCATCCATCATGAGCTGGGTGCTGTTTTTCGATGGCGATTGCGCGTTTTGCTCGAAATCCGTGCGACAGGCGCATCGCTGGGACAAACGGCGTAGGTTGTTTTTCGCGCCCTTGCAGGGGAAATTGTCCCATGAGCTGGGGTTTTCCGAATACGCCTCGTCCGAGGGCGGAACGATGGTCGTCTTGCGGGAATCCGACGGAAAAATGTTCACTCGCAGCGACGCGTGGATCGAGATCGCCCGGGCGCTCGGAGGACCTTGGAAATGGCTTACGGTCACGCGGTTCATCCCGAAATTCCTGCGGGACTGGGTTTACAACCGCGTGGCGAACAATCGTCATCGTTTCGTGAAAAAGGGCGAAGCCTGCGAATTGCCGACGCCGGAATTGCAGGCGAGGATCCGGGAGTGACCTGGGAACGTCTTCCTACTGGGAGCGCGGACTTCAGTCCGCTTGGCTTTGCTGGATCCTCCGGGGCGGACTGAAGTCCGC
>JASGEP010000026.1:0-33627 GCA_047606285.1 Luteolibacter sp.
ACGACGAGATTTTTCAGACGCTCCACGCTAATTTGAGTTTCCAAGGTCCGCCTTCTTCTGCTATTCGGGGTAGAACAAGTCACTGGAGCCAACCCCGCTACGCGGGTTGACTCACCTCTACCGTTCTGTCAGACCAGCACGACGCTTTCTCCTTTTGCATTCCAAGTGCTTCGCGACGTTTCTTCCAGTCCTCTCCTGCGCGCCAGATTCTTCAGCACGCATGCCCGTTCGCTCACTCGCGCCAGATTCTCCGCCGATTGGCGATTCGTTGTCTTCCCAGCCAGATTCTTCGCTGCACGCATGCCTGTCATCTCGCTCCCGCCAGATTCTCCGGCTCGGGTTCCGGCGAGATGCTTCACGACGAGATTTTTCACCAGCTCACCACTGATTTGAGTTCCCAAGGTCCGCCCCCTTCTGATATTCAAGACAGAACAAGACGCTGCATCCAACCGCGCTGCGCGCGGTGGATGAGCTAAAACGTTCGGTGAAGAAGAAAAATGCCCTGTAACACAGCTACTCCCAAATTTCTGACGATGCTCTCCAAGATTGAGCCATCGAGAGTAACCGATGCGGTGCTGCATTATCCCTGCCGAATCCGTCTTAAGGATGGCAGATGGATTGATCGAGTGATCTGCACAGAAGATGCCAGAGGGTTTACCGGCGATTGGTGGATTCATCCTGATGATGTATCTGAGATTGTGGCGAGCGAAGAACGTCTTCCTTCCCATCTCGCGACCAAGCTTTACGATGCTGGCGAATCAGGAATGGGATACGAGGTATTCGAGGTTAGCGCCGTTGGGCACGAGAGCTTTTCCTGCATCACCTATAATGTCGTCGATTTCCCCACATTTCCTGATTCACTGAAGACGGCCGATATCAGGAATGTCTACCCTCACCGAGGCTCTCAATGGTATGGTTCGCCACGGTGTTTCGAGAAGCCCCGTAATTTTACATGGTGCTACTTCGTCTACCCAAACACCGAACAAGGCGGTGGAGGCAACTCCGCTGCGCTCCGTGCCTCACCTTGAACGTTCTGCCAAAAATATGTCCACACCGCCTCCGCTCCCCACATCATCATCGCTCAATACACAATCCAAGAAGAAGAACGGTTGTACCAAGGGGTGCTTGCTAACCGGCGTAATTGGATTTGTGATATTAGTGGGTTTCGCATTTGTCAGCAACATTGTTTCAGAGAACGAATGGAAGAAAAATCGAGGAGAGGTTCTAGCCTCGATCCAACAATCCCTCGAAGAGGGTAATTACCTAAGAGCATTTTCACTGGCAGCACCCCATAAGTCGCGCAACGACGACGATTTGAAAAAGTTAATTTTGAAAGCTGAATCTCTGAAGCGAGAGACAGAAGAACGAATTCGCCAAGAGAGAATCGCCCAGCTTGTTATAGAAATTAAAAACGCCAAGGGAGCAGATAGAATTGTCAAATTGAATCAACTCCTTTCAATTGATCCCAATACCAAAGAATTTTCTGACGAAATAGCTAAGATTCGGGAGCATCAGAAAATGCTCAAATCTGAAGCTAGCGAATTTGTTGCTAATGGGACCGGAAGCAAAGTTCCATATAAGAAGTGGAATATTTATGGCACTCCCGAGAATCTTGATGAAACTGATAACAAATACTGGGTGGCTTACCTCCCAAATATTGATGTTTCTTTTGTATCCGATAAAGCATCCGACAAGGTAATTTTTGTTGGACGTGGAAAGACAAGTGCTCCGGATTATCTCACAAACAAGAATGCCGCCCGCAGGAAGCAAATAGAAAGTGGTTTTAGTGGGTGGGACGGCTCACATCGTGGCTTGACTAGAGTAATCAAAGAATCCATGAATGATCCAAAAAGCTACGAACACGCCGAAACCGTTCATTGGGATATGGGTGATCACCTCGTTGTCCGGACAACCTTTCGAGGAAGAAATGCCTTCGGTGGCATGGTCAGAAATTGGGTGAAGGCAAAAGTTGATTTAGATGGAAACGTGCTTGAAATCATTGAAAGGGGTCCGTAAATCACTCAAGCAGAACAAGGCGGTGGAGGCAACCGGCTAAAGCCGGTGCCTCACCTCTGACGTTCTGTCAGACCAGCATGACGTTTTCCTTTTGCATTTCGGGTGCTCCGCGACGTTTCATTCCAGTCCGCTCTTGCGCGCCAGATTCTTGAGCACGCACGCCAGTCCCCTCCTGCGTTCCAGATTCTCCGCCGATTGGTGATTCCTTGTCTTCTCCGCCAGATTCTTCGCTGCACGCATGCCAGTCAACTCGTTCCCGCCAGATTCTCCGGCTCGGGTTCCGGCAAGATGCTTCGCGACGAGATTTTTCACCAGCTCACCACTGATTTGAGTTCCCAAGGTCCGCTCCTTTCTGCTATTCAAGACAGAACAAGACGCTGCATCCAACCGCGCTGCGCGCGGTGGATGAGCTAAAACGTTCTGCCAAGAAATGAATCCGCACCATTTGATCGTTGGCACATGGAAAATTCCTTCAACAATGGTAGAAGGAGTCGATGAGTTTATGCATATCGGAGATGACGGGAGAATTGTGCATTTTGTCTACACCGATTCTTCTGCCAAGCAATTCGTCCCGATGATGCTCTGGTCGGAACCTCAGGAGGAACATCGCTATCTGGTTCGGACTCGTCCAAGGAACGAGGGACAGACGGTTGGCATGTATTCTACGGCAAGCGGCATGACCATTGATCGAGGGACAGTGCAGTTTCATCTCATTCCTGCTTCTGAGAAGGAGATTCCAGATTGGTATCAACAACGACTTGAGGATGCACTCTCTCGGATGTCACAACGTGAACTGGAAACAACCAAGGCAGAACAAGCGGATGCAGGCAACCGGCGTTCCGCCGGTGCCTGATCCTTGACGTTCTGCCAAAAATGAAGCGCTTCACGATAGCAGCAGCACCCATTGCGATCATATCTGGAGTCCTGCTCAAGGGAACATTCGGACATTGGCTCATCGTGATGGCATCAGGAATCTATCTCGGTGCACCATTGGCAGTATTTCTGGGTATTTGGCTCATCATCGGATTGAAGCGCGATAGTGAGATTCCAACTGGACTGAAGAAGACTTTTTTCATCTCGCTCATTGTCGGAGGATCGTTGCTTTTGTCACTTGGGACAGGGACAGCCATCCACTACTGGGAGATCCGAGAAGCCCGGAATTACGTTACGACGATAGTTCCGAAGCTCGATCAATACCGGAAGGAGCACGGACAGTATCCAGGGACACTTTCCGCGATAGAAGACTCCTCCGCGCCTAAGCTTCTCAGCGATGCACACAGCTACACCGCTGAATCCAACTCATTTCGATTTGAGTATTGGGACGCCGCTGGGATGATGGACGGCTATTATTTTGACAGCACCACCCGAAGATGGAACTACTTCGACTAATCACCAAGGCAGAACAAGCGGATGCAGGCAACCGGGCAAAGCCCGGTGCCTGATCCTTGACGTTCGCCCAAGAATCAGAGCCAAGTGTTATGCCCATTGAATACGATCTATCGAAGGAGAAGATTCCGAGCGGGTTTGCCTACCCTCTCAAGCGCACCGACATTGATGAGACCTTGACCGACTTGGCAGATCAGACTGTGCGTGTTTCATTTGTGCGATTCCTATACAGCAACCGCCTTGATCCTGAACATTGGCAGCATGATGTGAGAGGCCCGTGTGCTGTCGTTGGACTAAGATACTGGAATGGCATTTGGGCATCAGCGACAGTTTCTCGCCATAAGGAGCATCACGCCACTCCGTGGCACCTCTATATCTGCGCTGTTCCTAGCGTTTTCCGACACCAGTTTCGAACTGATTGTGTTTCCATTTTTCTTCCAGAGTTTGCTCGACTGATTACATCCCGAAAGCCCGAAACATGGTTTACCAAGGATCGGAGTCGGACTCTCTACTTCGACCCGACTGACCGAACACTTGGCATCAAGAATGAAGACCATGTCTAGCTCACATCCAAACAAAAGGCCGAACAAGGCGGTGGAGACAACCCGCTGACGCGGGTGTCTCACCTAAGACGTTAGCACAAGAATATGAAAACAATACTAACGACAATCGCATTGACGTTCGCGCTCATGACGCTCTTCGTCCACGCTGAAGAAACACCGAAGACGCCACCGCCAATAGCCAAAGACGCAAAGCATCCCCCGGGCGTCAATATGAAGCTAATGTCGGAAGACCCAACTTACGGATACTCCGATAAAAATCCAATCAAAGTCGGGAGCAAGGAGGAGTATGGTGGACCGAAGGCAGAGCGAGAATATCTTGACTCGCTCGTCGATTCGTCCGGGAAGCCAATTCAGTATGAGCGACTCGGTAGTGGAGGTGCAAGCGCAGAAGGGAAACCTTTGGATATCTACGAGATCACACTTAGTAATGGGGAGAAGTTTCGCCTCTGGCTTGATATGTATCACCCCGGCAACAAGCCTGAGAAACAATCTTCTCCCGTTGGACTCTACAAAAAGAGAGGCTAACAAGACGGTGGAGGCAACCGGGCAAAGCCGGGTGCCTGATCCTTGACGTTCGGCAGAAAAGAAGATTCTCCATGACGACACGCAAATACAAAGGATGGGCGATTTCCTTCAGGAAGAATATCCATATGTATTGCCACGAACTGAAAGCTTCAAGAGGCGATGTGATCTACACGATTCCATGTGAAGACTCTCCCGTCAACGAAGGTCTAATCGGAATTTGGCCCTACGAATTACAGACGGATGCGAGCACCTACTCCAGCTTGATTCAAGCGCTCCATGATTGGGCTACAGACGAAGGCTTACTCTACCGAATCTACATTAGCCGGGATTATTTCGAACCCGCTGAAACAGCCACCGAAAACCAAGCCGAACAAGCGGATGCAGGCAACCGCGCTGCGAGCGGTGCCTGACCCTTGACGTTCGCCAAAGTAACATTATCCAGATCGCCCTCAAATCACTCCCACACATTAACCGAGTAATACCTAAAGTATGACACCAAGAAAGCCGCTAGAAGTCCTCAAAGCAATGGACAAACCGGAAGTTTCAAAGGATTCTCACCTCCTACAGCAACTACATGCTGAGTTGATCGTATCCATATCGCAAGAAGATACTAAATCCAGCAAGCGCAACTTAGCGCTCGGACTTTGCGCCCTTGGTATTTCAATAGTTGTGATGGTGATTGCATTACTTCAACTGCTTCTAACCTCGAAAAGCTCCTAAACTGACAGAAAGAAGGCGAACAAGGCGGAGGAGGTAACTCCGCTTCGCTTCGTGCCTCACCTCTGACGTTCTGCCAAGAGACAACACACACAAGATCGTCCATGTATAGCTTTTCCATGAGATCCAGCGGACGCACGGGCGCAATCACATGCGCCCGTGACGGCGAACGTATCGACGTGGAATGGGAGATGTCGGATCGCCTGATTACGATATTCTTCTGGCACCGGTGGATTTCCATTCGTGGCAGAGCGGAACCAGCCTGAGTAGAGATGAGCAGATTCATCTTTTGCACTCACTTCGATTTTGGCTTCACGATCAGCAGATTCGAAGCGATATTTAGGCCGCTTCTGGCATTGTCACTGATGACAAGGAGTGTATTTGGAGTGGCAGCTCTGAGCACACGCTCACCGGATCAGTTTGTTACTCTACAACTACAACTTTCAGTTACTTCGATGACCAATTTTCAGACATCCACATTTACAATCCAACCCAAGGCCGAACAAGCGGGTGCAGGCACCTCGGCAAAGTCGGATGGCTGATCTTTGACATGTGGCTTTCAAGCTTTTAACACCTTAATAAGATGCGATTATGGACAGTTCATCCACAATACCTCGACCCGAAGGGTTTGGTCGCGGCTTGGCGGGAGGCACTCCTCGCGCAGAAGGTTCTCATAGGAGAGACCCGTGGCTACCGGCATCATCCGCAGCTCGCCCGCTTTCAGGCTCAGGACGACCCAGTCGCGGCTATCGCAACGTTTCTAGCTGGCATTGCCGAGGAGGCACAACATCGTGGATATCGATTCGATACCACCAAGATTTCAGGACGGAGACTGCATGTGCAACTTCCGGAGACCGACGGGCAGTTACTCTACGAGTGGGAGCACTTGAGGAGCAAGCTGCGAGCACGGGCACCACAATTGTACTGCGAGTTTAGCGGAGTTTCGATACCGGAAGCGCATCCTCTGTTTCGGATTGTCACAGGCGACGTAAGAGAGTGGGAAAAACGATGATGAATATTTCAACCACACCGACTAACAATTTCATTCACGAAACCGGCGTTCAGCCGGCGCCTGATCCTGGATGTCCGGTAAGAATATGAGAGGCATCACTAAAACCGCTTGGGACCGAGTTCTCGCAAAAGCCTGTGATGTTGCCAATGCGGCAGAAATCGATGGCGATCCTATGTATGAGGTGCATCGATTGCAGATGCTGGAGCTTATCGACAATCTTGAAAGACACTTCTCCAAACCAGGAAGTCGGATCCAACCCCATTCTCTCTCCTCTTGACGCTTAATTTTTACATTCATGCTCGCCCAATGAGTTGCCTAGTCTAAGAAATCACACCTGATCCTCGATTCACTCAGATCCAAAGAATCTCATGAGCTTTAAACCCGAAGCCGTAAAATACGTTCTATACGCTCAAGACATGAACCGAGCCGTTGCGTTCTATCGTGACATCATGGGGTTCGCGGAAGGTTTCGTTTCTCCCGATTGGTCGGAGTTACGATTTGGCGATACGATTCTCGGATTGCATGGAGGCGGTGACGGTTCTCGTAACCCAACGGGGCTTTCGATCCAGTATGCCGACGTCTTCGGGGCTTACGCCCTGGCGATCGAATCGGGAGCAACCGCCATTCAGGCGCCCGAACAACGGGAAGGCGAACCCATCATTTTATCCTCCATTGCCGATCCCGAAGGGAATATCCTCATGCTCACGCAATATACCGGGCATGCATAAAGCGACCAAAACAAATAAGTGAACGCACATATTCTGCTCGCACCCGCATTTCGCTTTTGACGTTTTCATCCATACCACTTCCTCATGGAACACAAAGATCAAGCCCAAGAGATCGCTAAAAAGCTCGCGGTCGAGGGCCGGTCCGCGTCAGCGATTCAATCCGAGCTCGATAAAAATGGATACGGTGGCCTTCTGGATCCGTTACAAATCGAGATGATCGTCACGGAAGCCCGCGCCGCCGCGAATCTCATCCCGAAACGTCCTTCGCACGTATGGCCGAGAATCCTCGGGATCGTCGCGGTTCTCATGGGATTTGGCGGACTTGCTCTCGATGACTTCGCTGGGAGCAGCCACCGGTATCATCCGTATGGCGCGGGGCTTTTGGCAGTGATTCTTGGCATCATCCTTATACTCAAGCCCGGCTGGGCAGGCGAGCGCCTGAAGTGACTTAAATGAAGCACGGCGCAGACACTACGAAGCCGTATTCTTGACCTTTGCCATCGGACCCACTAACGAATGTCAAAGCCATGGTCGATCCGACGCCGACTCATTCCTATTCCGTTCGGGGTGGTGCCCGCATCGGCTGGGTGAACTACAGTTGGCCATTGGCATCGCTCGACGTGGACGCATCGCGTCTTACGATCTCAACCACGTTTTTAGGGTTGTTTGAGACGGGAAACTATTCCTTTCGTTCCGATCAGATCACTCGGATCCAGAAATTCAGGTGGCTGCCGGTCTTTGGCGAAGGAATCAGGATCCGCCACACTGTCACCGGCTATCCCAAGAAAATTCTCTTTTGGTGCCGCTCTTCCGCTGTGCTTCCGGGGATCGCTGCCACGGGTTTTCCGACAACTGCAAATGGGGCCATCGCTACTGAACTCCTTCAGGCTCCTGATTTCCCCCTTCGTATCTGGTTAGTGGCGATCGTAGTCCTGCTTTGGGCCATCGCTTTCACAGCCATTTTCCTCACAGACGATTTTCAACGAAAACCGAAATCGAGCGACGTGGTGCCTCAGTCCGCGAATTCAGAAAAGCAATGAAGAACTCACGTTGCATGCTCCTAATTCTCGCATTGGGGCTTCTTCCTTCGACCGCGTGGGCCAATGCAGGAACCCCACTGATGTGGGCATCCATACTTCACCTTGTATTTGGAAACACAATCATCGGCGTCATCGAAGGGATGCTCCTTGCGTGGATCTTCAAGTGCTCGAAGTGGAAATCCATGCTGATCCTCATTGCTGCCAATTATGCATCCGCATGGGCGGGAGGCTACTTGGTAACGAGCTATTTGGCATCCCTGCCGGATATTACGATCCAAACGATTCGATTCTGGTTTCTGGTTTTCGTCCTCATTGCATTCGCCGTCACTCTCCTGATCGAGTTCCCTTTTTTCTGGTTCGCCCTTCGCTCCCGCGAACGTTCCTTGCGCCGGGCTCTCGTGGCAACACCTGTGATTCATGGGATTAGTTACATGTTGCTTCTTGGATGGTATTGGGCGGCGAGCGAGACCTCGATGATGACCCGCCTCGAAGTCGTGTCAGCAGATGAGATGAAAATTTCCGAGTCCTACGCGCTCTACTTCCTGTCCCGCGACGGCAAGCAGGTGTGCCATATGGATCTCAATGGTTCTGATGTCCCCCATTCCGTAGCGGAAGTGATGGCACCTCACCGGAATGATCGCCTGTTTGTCCGTCCACGCAGTGATTCAGGCTTCGACCTTCTGGTTTACCTCGATTCGGAAGATCGCGGTAAGGAGACGGAAGCAAAAATTCTGGAGGATTTCGCGGAGGACGCAGCCGTTGATGAGCGCATTGCGAAAGACCGTTCCGGCGAAGTCCATGGTTCATGGTTCAACTTCGGTGCGGTGCCAACCGTTGCGACGGAATCGGACTGGAAATTCCGCACCGGCTTCTGGTCCGCCGAAGGAATCAGCGGTCACCATGAAGCGACTGGAAGGAAACTGCGTTACTCGTTGGAATTACCCTTTGCCGCATGGCCCGTTCGAAATGCGGTCCACCTATCAGGTGACTACGTGGTCGCTCAACTCGGGGACGATCAAATTTGCATGCTGCATCCGGAATCCGGAAAAATTTCCCTTATCGGACGAGGCAAAGGTCCTGTCGTTGCAAAACCAAAAATCCAGAAAACCGGCGCTTCTCCCGCACCTGGTCCTTAACGTTCGGTCAGAAGGTGCGATCTACAAATTTTCTCTCAACCGATGAGATTCGCCAAACCACTCCAATGCCCTGGCTGCGCCAGTACTTCGGGAATCGTTTGCCATGGAAAACGTTACACGGTCTACCCTTCGGGATGCCTGATGATCGTAGGGTTACCCATTGCCATGCTCCACCAAGCATCCTCTCCGGTGAACTATGAATGTGGAAATTGCGGGCGAAAATTCAGCGCGCGAAGCATCGTTGCCAAATGTTGTGTCGTCATCATCTTCCTCATCGTCTCATGGGTGTTCTTCGCACTGATTCAGGTTCTCTCTGAAGCTTCAGAATAGCTTTCCCTCCGCTGTCTCAACGATGCCGATATCGATCGTAGCATTGAACTGATCCGGACCTATCTCGAATCCTCCGGGAATGAACCTTCCCAGGATCTCACATGCTCAACTTGTGGAGAAACCAGCCCTGGAACCTTCGCCGCATGCTGGAATTGCGGCACCTTGCTGGAGGCTTAAAACCAAACCATGGCACATCTTCAAAAACCCCAGGACCCATTTCAAAGTCGGAACGGAGAATTCAGAAGTCGGACTAAAAAGGCTCAAACTTCGCGTTCCTTTGCGACCTCGGCGGCTTTGCGGTAAATCATATTCGGACCTGATCCGGGATCAGAAAAAAGCCGCAAGCGGACCGCCTTCACGGATCACCGATCACCCGGCACCGATCACTTCTTTCAACTCCTCCATGCTCCACCCCGCCGCGTCTCCCGCACCGGATTCGTCGATGGCAGTGGCCAGTTCGCGTTTCTTCGCCTGAAGTCGCACGACTTTTTCCTCCACCGTGCCACGGGTGAGCAGACGATACACCGTGACCGGTCGCGTCTGGCCGATCCGGTGCGCGCGGTCCGTCGCCTGAGCTTCCGCCGCCGGGTTCCACCACGGATCGAAATGCACCACCGTGTCCGCCGCCGTGAGGTTCAAGCCGTAGCCGCCGGCCTTGAGGCTGATGAGGAAAATCGGTGGACCGTCCGGTTTCTGGAATCGATCCACCAGTTCCTGACGATTCCGCGTTTGTCCATCCAGCCGCAGACTTTCCCAACCGCGTCCGGCGATGCATTTTTCGATTTCCTTCAACTGCGTCTGGAATTGGCTGAAAACCAACATCCGGTGATTTCCCGCCACCGCTTCCTCGATCAATTCCAGCAAGCGCTCCATTTTCCCCGACCGCTTCGGGATCGCCAGCTGATTGAAACGATCGTTCCCCAGCAGAGCCAGGTCGCAACACGTCTGCCGCAGCCGCAACAGTGCCGTCAGCATCTGCATTCGTGCCGCTCCCTTTTGCCCGGAATCCTCGATCGCCTCCACCCGCTTGCGACCCTCCGCCAACACATCGCGATACACCGATTGCTGCTCGCTGGAGAGATCGCACAGCTCGTCGATGAACAGTTTCGTCGGTAAATCCGGCGCGACCTGTTCCTTCGTCCGGCGCAGTAAAAACGGAGCCGTCTTCAACCGCAGCCGCTCCATCACCGCCCTGGCATCCTCGCCCGTGGCCAGAGGCAGTTCGTAACGCTCCTTGAAATCCTCCCGACTTCCCAACCAGCCCGGCTGAATGAAGCGGAAAATCGACCACAAATCCTTCACACCGTTTTCCACCGGCGTCCCGGTCAGCGCTACCCGATGCCGCGCATTGAGCTTGGCAATCGCCTTCGCGTGATCCGTATCCGGATTCCGCATGAAGCTCGCTTCGTCCACAATCACCGCTTGATACGATTGCTTCAAATGCCACGCCAGGTCGCGCCCGAGCGTGCCGTAGCTGGTCAGCAACACCTCCCCGGCTCCCGACTTTTGTTGTTCTTTTTCACGGTTCGTTCCGTGTAAAACCCGCACCATCCGACCCGGAGCGAATTTGGAAAATTCCGCCTTCCAGTTCCCGAGAAGGGAGGCGGTGGCGACGATCAAAACCTTGTTTGAATCATCCGATTCCCCAGCCATCAAACGCTCCACCAAAGCAATGGTTTGAAGCGTTTTCCCAAGTCCCATATCGTCCGCCAACAAGGCCCCACCGAAACGGGAAACCCGATCCCACAACCATCCTGCTCCATGCGTTTGATACGGTCGCAAAGTGGCCTGCAAAGTCGCGGGCGAATCAAATGTAAATAAATTCGTAGTTTCGCTCTTTTTATGTGAGTTGCTGATTTTATTACGGATTTCCCGGACAAGCTCTCCCGCCCGGGCTGTGGCCATGAAATGCCCGCCTTCCTGCCGCATTTCCATTTCCGAAAACAGTGGATCGATGAGATTTGCAACATCGTCTGAAACAATCAGTCGTTTGCCACCTACGAGCGGGTTTTTCCCCCTTCCTTCGCGCAACAAGGCCCGCACCTCCGCCATCGGCAGGAGCGATCCATCAACCGCTTGAAACTTTAAATCGAAGCTCAACCAATCTTCCCCGGAACCGAGAATTTCGATTCTGGGTTCCACCGATACCACTTGTTTGGAGTCTTGTTTGAATCGATCGCTTTCCTTCACTTTCCATTCCCTTCTCAGGGCGGGAAGTGAGCGGGTGAGAAAACCGATGACGGAAGACTCCCCCTTCAAAACGAAACGACCGCTTGAAATATCCGCGAGCTGAAATCCGGCATTCTCCAATTGCTTCACCGCCGCTTCCTCGGCCGTCAGATCCCGGATTTCGCAGCGATCCCCCACCAGCCTTGGAAATCCATCGACTTTACCCAGCCCCGGAGGCACCGGTTCCGCGTTGTCGTATTTGATCCGTAACGTCGCATCGAGATGTTGCAGCGACCCTTCGAGCGAAAGCTGGATTTCCGTCCGCGCCGGGACGAAGTGTAACGAGTCGAGCCAACCGCCTTCCGGGAAATGAAACCATTCCTGCCATATGTCGATCCGGGAGAAAAAACGCTCCTCGGGAATCAATGATAAACACCCGCTTGAAACTTTTTGGATCGTCTTGAAAATCGCTTCCGGAGCTTTTCCCGCACCCAGCCGGATGAGCGCTTGCGCATGAGCTTGCCAGAACGATTCACCGAGTTCCGTCCACAATTCGCCCTCGGCCTGAAGCCTGATTTCCTCCCCTGCCCTCGAAGCCGTTTTCAAGGGAATCCGCGCCCCGGACGAAATGGTCAAAGCGACCCGCTCTTTCCCGATCCACACCCGCGGCGCGTCGATCAACGCTTCGAGAAATCCGGACAAACGCTCGCCATCGAGGTGAAGATGAAACGTTGGTTTCAAATCCACTCCTTGCCGCTCCAGCCATGTTTGTAGAGCGGATCGTTCGCCCTCGTTTTCCGGCACGCGGTTCAAGGTCACCGCCAATTTTCCGCGAGTGAGCGATTCCCGCCAATTGGGCGGAAACAATACCTCCAGCGCCACGGCGGGGTCCGCTTTCCGTTCCACCTTGGGAGGTAATTTCATCTTCTCCCGCTCCGGAATCACCCCCGCTTGAGGTTTCGCCAAAGTCGCCAATCCCACCGCCACCGCGTGCGCACAGACCGCTCCCGTCCGCTGATTGTCCGGGCACGGGCAGCGGGTTTCGAGATTCGTCGCCGATTTCACCACCACCGAAACCCGCACCGGCCTCCTGCCGTATTTCACCATCCCCTGCCACCCCGTCGAACCCGCTTTCGCCTCCATGACAGCTCCGGTCTCAAACAAGGATTTCCCCTCCTTGAACGCCTGCCACGTCGCCGCCTTCCGCAAAGTTTCCTCGGTCCAATCGCTCACGCGATCCATCTAAAAGCTCCCGTCGGGAACCGCAACCCACGATGTTCGGAATAGGTAGCCATTTCGGAAATCCAACATTTGAACCTTGTCACCTATCAGACCCATTTCATACGGCCGCGGGACTTATGAAATACACATTTTTTCTTCTCGCTCCCTGCCTGCTGCTGGCCAGTTGCGCGTCCATTGTCAGCAAAAGCCAATATCCGGTTTCCATCAGCAGCAACCCGTCGGGGACGAAGGTGGCAGTGAAGAATTCCAACGGCCAGGTCATCCATCAGGCCTCTACTCCCACCACCGTATCCCTGAAGTCGTCCCAAGGTTATTTCAAACCCGCGAGCTACACCTTCGAATTTACCAAAAAGAATGGAACCAAGCAAAGCGTCCCGGTTTCCGCACGCATGGACGGTTGGTATGTCGGAAACGTGGTCTTCGGGGGATTGATCGGCTTCCTGATCGTCGATCCTCTCACCGGGGCGATGTGGAAACTCGATGACAAGGTGCATGCCGATCTGGTGCCATTGGCAACTCTGGACAACGGGCGCGGACAGAAAATCGCGTTTGTCGATAAAGCCACGCTACCGATCACAACCCGGAAAACTCTGGTAGCGATCCATTCCCATTGATTCGTGGCCCACCCCGGCCTTTTTCATGTCGGCCTTCTCACAGGGAGGTCGACATTTTCGCATCAAAACAGCGTGTTTTCGCTGGAAATCGCGGTTTTGATTGCCAGCCCAGCCCTTCGCGGAAAGAGTTTCGCTGTCCGGATCATGAAAGTCGTAGCCATCGCGAACCAAAAAGGCGGCGTGGGTAAAACCACCACCGCACTGAACCTCTCCGCCGCGCTCGCCCGCCGCGGCCAGCGCGTGCTTCTGGTGGATCTGGACCCGCAGGCGAACTGCACCAGCGGTCTCGGCATCGAGCCGGACGATGGCGGCAGCATGTACCCGGTCCTGATCGGCGAGCGCACCGTGCATCAGCAAATCCTCGCCACCGGTCGCGAAAACCTCTCGCTCGTCCCGTCGGAAATGGACCTCGCGGGCGTGGAAATCGAGCTCGCCCGCAGCGACGACCACCTCACCCGCCTCCGGACCATTCTGCAGGCGCTGAAACCGAACGACCTTTTCGAATACTGCATTCTCGACACCCCGCCATCACTCGGCGTGCTGATGACCTCCGCGCTCGCCTCCGCCGATGAAATCCTCATCCCGCTGCAATGCGAGTGGTTCGGCCTCGAAGGTCTGGCGAAAATCGTCCACGTCATCGACCAGATCCGGAACTCGGACGCCAATCCGGATATCCGCCTCGAAGGCATCGTCATGACCATGTACGATGGCCGCACCCTGCTGTCCCGTCAGGTGGTGGAGGAAGTGCAAAAGTATTTCCCGGACCACACCTACCGGACGATGATTCCCCGGACCATCCGCATCGGCGAAGCGCCGAGCCACGGGAAAACCATTTTCGAGCACGATGAATTCGGCCAGGGCGCCCAGGCCTACGCCGCTCTCGCGGAAGAATTCCTGATCCGCCACGCCATCGCCGGGCCCCTGCTCGCCACCTCCTGAAACCGGGTGCGTGGAACATTGAGGTCAGCATTGAGGAACACGGTTTCCCGCTTGACCTCCACGATGCGAATGCGGAGTTTTCATCATTCTCGCCGCGACGCTCTGCGCCCCTGGCGACCGGCTGGCTCGTTTCGTCGTATCCATCCGGTTTTCCAAGGAGATCCCGGGCCACCGTCAGAGCAGGATTTTTCCACGCCAATTTCTCTCGATTCTCCCATTTTCAACCTCTTCCATGTTCAACAAGATTTTCGGAAATCTCTTTTCCAATGATATCGGTATCGATCTCGGCACCGCCAATACGCTGATCAACGTCAAGGATCACGGCATCGTCCTGCGCGAGCCGTCGGTCGTCGCGGTGAAAGCTGGCACCAACGAAGTGCTCGCCGTGGGTGACGACGCCAAGCGCATGCTCGGCCGCACACCCGGCAACATCATCGCCATCCGCCCCTTGAAAGACGGCGTGATCGCGGATTTCGAAGTCACCGAAGCCATGCTTCGCCACTTCATCCGCAAGGTGAACAAAAACCGCCGGAACAATCCGCGCGTGCTCATCGCCATCCCCTCCGGCATCACCGAGGTCGAGCGCCGCGCCGTCCGCGAATCCGCCGAGCAGGCCGGAGCGCGCGAAGTTTACCTCATCGAGGAGCCGATGGCCGCCGCGATCGGCGTGGGCCTGCCGGTGCAGGAAGCCTCCGGCAACATGGTCGTCGATATCGGCGGCGGCACCACCGAAGTCGCCCTCATTTCCCTTTCCGGCATCGTTTACGCCCGCAGCGTCCGCACCGCTGGCGACGAACTCGACGAAGCGATCACCCAATACATGAAGCGCGCCTACAACCTCATGATCGGCGAGCGCACTTCGGAAGACATCAAGATCCGCCTCGGTTCCGCCGCGCCGCTGCCGAAGGAAACGACCATGGAAGTGAAAGGCCGCGACCTCGTCGCCGGTCTGCCGAAAACCATCACCATCACCTCGCAGGAAATCCGCGAAGCCATGGCCGATCCTCTCAGCACCATCGTGGACGCCGTGCGCACCACGCTGGAACGCTGCCCTCCGGAACTCGCCGCGGACCTCGTGGACCGCGGGATCGTGCTCGCTGGTGGCGGCGCCCTGCTCAAGGGCCTCGACCGCCTGCTCCGCGAGGAAACCGGCCTCCCCGTTCACATCGCCGAGGATCCCCTCAGCGCGGTGGCGGAAGGCACCGGGAAGGCGCTTCAGGAGCTTGCGTTCCTGAAGCGGGTCACCAACACGGATCGTTGATCTCCTAACGGCAGCCCCGGTCACTCCCGGTCATGAAGCCGCTGAATCTCATCGCACTGCTGCTCTTCCTCGGAGGAGCCGCGTGGGCGCTTACCCGCAGCGAGCGGGTGGTCCGGGAAATTCAGGGGCAATATTACAGCGCCATGCGGCCGTTCCTGAAAACCGGATCGACCCTGGAAACCAGAACCCGGAAATTTCTCGAAGAAACCCGCCACTCGAAAGAACTCGAAACCGAGCTCAACGAGATCAAGGGAGAAGTCGGCCGCCTCCGCATCATCGAATCCCGCTTCCGCCAGCTGGAAAAAGAGAACGCGGACTTCCGCCAGGCCCTGAATTTCAAGAAAGCGACCAACTTCGATGTCGTCGCCGCGCAGGTCATCCGCCGCCAACCCGCCACCTGGTGGCAAACGGTGGAAATCGATGCCGGTGAAAAACAAGGCATCGGCACCCAGCTCGCCGTGCTTTCCAACGAAGGCCTCGTCGGGAAAATCGACCGTCCCGACCGCGAACGCTCCACCGTGATTCTGCTAACCGACGAAAAATGCCAGGTTTCCGCCCGTGTCGAAGGCACGCAGGAAGTCGGCATTCTCTCCGGCCAACGCGGCAATCAGGGCCGTGATCCGCAGCTCCGGCTGAAATTTTTAACCAAAGATGCGTCTCTCCGTCCCGGGCAGCGCGTTTTCACCACTGGCCGGGGAGGTATCTTCCAGGCCAATATCCTTTTAGGAACCATCGAGTCCGTCGAAAAGGGCGCGCTGGATTCCGAAGCGATTGTCAGGCCAGCGGTGAACTTCGCGGATCTCGGCACGGTATTCGTCGTGCTCACCTCCGCAGCTCCCTGACAGCCTTGATCCGCTACACCCTCAGCACTGTCATCCTTCTGCTGGCCGCCTTCGTGGTCCAGCAGTTCCTGCCCGCGTTCACCGGTCTCCACGAGTCCCGCATCCTGCTCGTCCAGTTGGTATTCCTCTGCGCGGCCGTCACCGTCCCCACCCCGACGATGCTGCTGCTCGCCTTCATCGGCGGATTTCTGTGGGACGCCCAATGCGCGCTCGGTCCGCAAGGCGGCGATCCCCTCATCTACAACCAGCCGGTGGAATCCCTCCGCTTCGGCTACTCCATCGTCCTGTTCGCCGCCATGGGCTACCTCATGCACGGCATCCAGCCGCTTTTCCAACAGGGAAAATGGCAGTTTTCCGCCCTGCTCTCCGGCATCGCCGTGTTCTTTTACCTCACCGCCGAATACCTGCTCATCAGCTTCGTCCGCGGCGGATTTTTCATCACCCGCGCCACCATCGGGCAGATGCTCTACACCGCGGTGCTCACCATGCTGTTTTCCCCCGTCATCTTCTGGATCCTCTTCAGCATTGCGAAACTGTTCAACCACTCCATCTATCCGGACGCCGAGAGAAAACGTCGTCGCCTATAAGCCATGGAACCCCGTTACCGATTTCGTCTCTACATTCTGACGGTCCTGATTTTCATCGGGTGCGGCACCCTGCTGACGCGCCTTCACGACTTCCAGATCAAACGCCGCGATGAATTCCTGCAAATGGTCCCCGGCAACCGCATCGTCACCGTGCGGGAACCCGGCATCCGCGGGGAAATCACCGACCGCAACGGCATCGCCCTCGCCCGAAACCTCCGGAACTACGAAGTTTCCTTCAATCTCGACGAAATCCGCGGGGCCTACCGCCTCCAATACGTCGAAGACCCCACGCTGGAACGCCTCACCAAGGAAGGTGGCCTCCCCCGCCGGAGAAAGGAAAAAGACATCGTCGCCATCGTCAACGAGTGGACCATCGCCCGCCTCAATCAGTTAGGACTCGCGAAAAACTACAGCGCCGGCGCGATGCGTTCCCACTACCTCACCCACGGCGGGCTCATCCCCTTTTCCTACCGCGCGGACCTCACCTACGAAGACTTCGCCCGCTACGCCGAGCACAGTCTGGAACTCCCCGGCGTCTATCTCAACACCCGCCCGAAACGAGAATACCCGTACGGCGCCCTCGCCAGCCACGTCATCGGCCACCTGAAACAATGGGAAAAAGGCGACATCCCCGAAAGTGCCGCCCGCCAATTCAACCACTACGTCGGCGAGGACAAAGGCATCGCCGGAGTGGAAGCCACCATGGACGAACTCCTGCGCGGCCCCGCCGGACAGAAAACCATCGTCAAGGACGCCAAAGGCCGGAACATCGGCATGTACGACTACGTGAAACCCGGCATCGGTGCCCGGGTCGAGCTCACCATCGACGCCCGCGTCCAATACATGGTCGAAAACGTTCTCCGCCGCGTCGGACGCGGTGCAGCCGTCGTCATGGACGTCAATACCGGCGAAGTCCTCGCCATGGCCTCCGTGCCGGATTACAACCCGAACGATTTCATCCCCAGCATCAGCAGGGACCAATTCGCGGGTTATAACAACAATCCCTTTTCACCCTTCACCAACCGCACCATCGCCTCCTTCACTCCCGGCTCCACCATGAAGGTCGCCACCGCGATCGCCGGTGCCGTCAAGGGTCTGGCCACCCGCGTATACTCCTGCAACGGCTACATCATGTTCGGCAACCACCGGATCGGCTGCTGGATTTTCAACAAAAACGGCGGCAGGCACGGAGCGGAAAATCTTTCCAAGGCCATCCAGCAATCCTGCAACCCCTACTTCATGCAGCTTGCCGCCACCATGAACATCCAGCCCTTCGTGGAAGGCAGCCAGATGGTCGGCCTCGGCAGAAAAACCGGCATCGAGCTTCCCAGCGAAGATCCCGGCATCCTCCCCGGCAGCCGTGCCTGGCGCGCGGCCAATCCGAACGCCCGCATGACTCCCGCCCTCATCGCCATGATGTCCATCGGCCAAGGCGATTGCATGGCTACCCCGCTCCAGCTCTGCGCCATGACCACCGCCGTCGCCAATGGAGGCAAATACTACAAACCTCGTATCATCCGCCGCGCCATCGCGGACAACGGCACCGTCCTCGTCACCGACACCCCGAAGCTCGAAGTCGATCTCATCAAGGCCGGAAACATCAAGCCCGGCGACTTCGAACTCATCCGCCGCGGCATGTGGATGGCCGTCAACCAACCCGGCGGCACCGCCGGACGGGTGAAAATGACCAACATCGAAATCGCCGCCAAAACCGGGACCGCCCAGACCAGCGATCGCGGCAAGTATTCCAACAACTCCTGGATCATCAGCTTCGCCCCTTACGACAAGCCCAAATACGCCGTCTGTGTGCTCGCCCAGAACGCCGGCTCCGGCGGTGCCGTCTGCGGACCTCTCGTCAACATGATTTACAGCGGCCTCTTCGCCCAGGAGCAGGGACTCCGCCTGCCCCTCAAAGCCCAGAAACCCTATTCCGGCAACGACAATCGCATCGACGAAATCACACTTCCCAAAGATGTGCTCGCCGCCCTCGACACCTCACCCGCCAGCATGGACGAAGAGGTCGGTGACGAAGCCATGGGACTCGCCCCCGTTCCCGTAAATCCTCCCACGACCCGCAACGCGGACACCCCCACCCCCACCTTCACCCCCGAAGTCGACGACGAAGGCTCCGTCATCCCGAAAGCCAAACCCGTCACCCCCCGCTAAAAACTCACCCAAACCCGAATTTTTTTTACTCCTATGATTCAACGCATCAAAAGACTCCTTGGCATCGGCAAACCCGATCCTTCACGAGGGAACAGCATCGTCGTCAACGTCGAAAAACTCGAGCGGCGCGTCGCCCTGCTCGAAGACGGCATCCTTGAAGAATACACCGTCGAGCGCGAAGGCGACCAGAACATCGTCGGCGGCATCTTCAAAGGCCGCGTCAAAAACATCGAGCCCGGCCTCAAGGCCATGTTCGTCGACATCGGCCTCGAGAAAAACGCCTTCCTCCACTTCTGGGACGCCATTCCCGCCGCCCTCGACAGCGGACTGGAAGAAATCCAGCGCGAAGGCAAACAGAAGAAACAAACCAAGAAAATCACCTCCAAGGACATTCCGAACATCTATCCGATCGGTTCGGAAATCGTCATTCAGGTCTCCAAAGGCCCCATCGGCACCAAAGGCCCGCGCGTCACCACCAATATCTCCATGGCCGGCCGCTACCTCGTGCTCATGCCCTACACCGAGCAATTCGGCATTTCCCGCAAGATCGAGGACCCGAAGGAACGCCAGCGCCTGCGCAAGATCGTCCAGAAACTCTCCGTCCCCGAAGGCATGGGCATCATCATGCGCACCGTCGCCCAGGGCACCCGCGCCCGCCACTTCGTGCGCGACCTCGCCATGCTGCTCGAACAATGGGACGAAATCGAACAACGCCGCGAGCACAACCCCGCCCCCGCCTGCATCTTCAAGGAACCCGGGCTCATCGAACGCACCGCCCGCGATTTCCTCACCGATGAAATCGACCAAGTGCTCTGCGACGACGCCGAAACCACCGAAGCCATCCGCGAAATCGCCGGGAAAATCTCCCGCCGCGCCAAGCGTCGCGTCCATCACCTCCCCACCTCCAGCCAGCCCATCTTCGAGCGCGTCGGCATCCAGAAACAGATCGACGAAGCGTTTTCCCGCCAGGTTTGGCTCCCATGCGGCGGCTACATCGTCATCGACGAAACCGAGGCCCTCATCTCCGTGGACGTCAACACCGGCCGCAACCGCGGCTCCAAGGACGTCGACAAGATGATCCTCGAAACCAACATCGAAGCCGCACAGGAAGTCGCCCGCCAACTCCGCCTCCGCAACATCGGCGGACTCGTCGTCGTCGACTTCATCGACATGCGCCACCGCAAGGACCAGCAGGCCGTTTACAAGGCCATGAAGGACCGCCTGAAAAAGGACAAGGCCAAGACCCAGGTGCTGCAAATCTCCCCCATCGGCCTGATGGAAATGACCCGTCAGCGGCTCAACGAATCCCTTCGCGATTCGATGTACGAACCCTGCCCTTATTGCCAGGGTCGAGGCCGCGTGAAAACCCCGATGACCATGTCCATCGAGATCCAGCGCCGCCTCAACATCGTCATCCAAAAACACCGCGACACCGTCGGCGACCTCATCGTCATCGTGAACAGCGACGTCCTCAACCGCTTCAAGAGCGAAGACTCCAAGCTTCTCGGCGAACTCGAACGTTCCCACTCCGGCCGCCTGATTTTCCGCTCCGATCCCACCATGAACCGCGAGCGCTTCGTCATCATCGACGCCGCCACCGAAAAACAGATCGACCAAGGTTAATCCCCTCCCAAAAGCCCCGGCCACCCGGGGCTTTTTTCATGGACCGCCGATGTCCCCATCGGCGTAGACCCATCGCCGGATTTCATCGCTCTGGCAAAGTGGTTGCGGCGTCCCGCCGCATCGATTCTTATTGCGGCGGGACGCCGCAACCACCATTTGCATAAGTCATTGAAAATAAAATAATCCGAAATCGAATCGCCCGTTCTTCTCATTTTTTATCGTATGCTCAAAGCGCTCTTTGAAATCGTCGACAGCATCGGGTCTCTCTTTCACCTTGCCGCCTCTACGGAAAAACGCCTTTCCGAAGGCAGCCTCGTGGGGCAATCGCCGATGGATCTTCAAGCCCAAAAGATGCATGCACGCATCGTCAACATCTGTTGGATCATCGGCATCGTATTCCTGCTCTTTATCGGTGGCACCACCTGGACATGGCATCAATCGACCCAACCAAAAATCATCAACCGCAAAGTTTCTTCAGATGGCAAATGGATCGCCATCCTTGAAGCACAAAGGAACAAGCAATATCCGTTGAGCTTGAGCACCGATGTAAATTTGATCGTTACCGATCGAAAAGGAAAACGCCTCTTCAGCAAAACCATCGATACCATGGATACATGGAGAGACGCGAAAACCTGCTATCGAGACCTCAAATTCACTGACACCGCGATTCTTGCCGGTCCCGAGTATTACGATGGACAGCAATTCACCTACTTCACACTCGAATTAGTCGACTTGGAAAAAGGATCACCGTCTCACAATTGACCCTATTGAATCTGCCTTATGGCCATCCTCCTCTGCGCCGTCCTCGCTGCCTTCTTTTTCTCCAAAGAGCTTCAGCAAAAAGGCTACCGCAGCCGACGGCCCTTGTTCTATCCTTTCATCACCGGCGCGGTGATCTACGTGTTTCAGCTCCTCGTGACATTCGCCGTCTCCGCGTCGCTCGATGCCGAAAAGCACGCCGACTTCCTGAAATTCCACTCCGCGATCATCGCCTTCATCGCCCTCGGTTGCTATTTCGCCCTGATCGCGAAAGCGTGGAAACAGATCAGAGCGTTGCCATCAAAGCCTTCAAAACCTGCGTCATCGTGAACACCCATCCGCCAACCCATCTCGATTCCTCCGCTCCAAAAGCCGTCAAAGCTACCATTTTCCTTCTAGGTTTCGCTTTTTTAATGGCGATCATCGCACTGGCCCACCGGATGATACAAAGCAAAGGAGGGATGCCGATTGGGTATTTCATATTTCTCCTACTCACCGCAGGTGTAGTGGGATCAATCCTTTACTGCTGGATTCTCAAAGAACTCTATCAACGAAAAAAATGGGCATTATGGATGATGTATTTAGGAGCTATCTTCATCATGATTTCCCTGCCCTTTTCATTGCAGAACTCTCCTCAGGTCGTTCCTCTTTGGGAAAAAGTTCTCTATGGGACACCCGAATTCTTGCAGCTTTCTTCCGCAATCCTTCTTTTACTTCCTTCCTCCCGCCGCTGGTTCTATCCCGCAAACCACTCGTGAAACACCCTCTCCTCCGGCGCTTCAAGCCTCAACGCCTCAACGGAATACGGATGCGTAAACTCCAGTGACTTCGCCTGAAGCAGCATGCGGCTGCCGGTTCCCAGCATCTCGCGGAGTTCATCGTTCCGTGCGATGTCGCCATAGCGGTAATCCCCCACGATCGGAAAACCCGCACCTGCCAGATGACGGCGGATCTGATGGAAACGCCCGGTCGTCGGCAGCGCTTTCACCAGAGAAATCCCCTCACGCATTGCAAGCCGCTCGAAAGCCGTGTGCGCGTGCGTTTCCTTTTCCCCGGCGGAATCTTCAATCGGCTCAAGGCTTTCCCAACGCTCCGGTGGCACGCCATCCACCACCGCGAGATACGTTTTCCGCATTTCACGTCGGGTAAACGCATCGTGCAAAAGAGCGAGCGTCTGCTCATCCAATGCAAACAACAGCACCCCGCACGTCGGACGATCCAACCGATGCGCCGGATAAACCTTCCGCCCAATCTGGTCACGCAGCCGCTTCATCACCACCCACTCGGGCGTGGTCAATTCCTTGGTCGAATGCACGACCATCCCCGCAGGCTTATCGATCGCCACCAGATTTTCATCCTGAAACAAAATCCTCAGCGGCTCCGTAAAGCTCGCTTCCTGGTCTCGTGGATCGGTTTCCATGATGAAATTTTTCAACCGCAGATGAACGCGGATAAACGCAGATGAAGAAGGATTTTCTTCACTTCAATGTTCGATGTTGGGCGTTCGATGTTCATTCTGCTTCCGAAACGCCCGCCACGCCAGTCCGGCGGCCATCAACGTCACCAGACTCGCGCCATAAAACGGTAAGCCCGGCAAATGCATCGGGCTTTTTTCCGACAACCCGACGGAAAACAACGACGTCCAGATCAACGGCGCGATGATCCCGGAAATACTCGTGATGCTGTTCAGCGCCCCCTGCACCGCCCCCTGCTCATCGGCGGGCACCGCCCGGGAAATCACCGATTGCGTCGCGGGAGAACCAATCCCCGCCACCGATCCCGCGATGATGATCGCGTACAACATCCACCCCTGCGTCGCGCTGCCATATCCGCTCATCGCCGCGGCCATCACCAACAGGCCGATGTAGATTCCCCTTCGCTCACCGATGCGTTGGATCACCCGCCCCGCCAGACCACCCTGCACAATCGCGGTGAGAACCCCGACCAACGCCAGCGAAATTCCCACCTGCTTGCTGTTCCAGCCATAGCGCGCTCCGGTGTAGAGCACCCATAGGCACTGATAGATATTCCCGGCGATCATCGTCAGAAAATGCGTCCCCGCCAATCCCATCACCAACGGCCAGCGGCTCAGGGCCGAAATCGCTTTCAGAGGATGCACGCTTTTCCACGTGAACGGCCTGCGGTTTTCCGGTGCCAGCGATTCAGGCAGCACAAAAGCCCCGTAAAGCCAGTTCAGCAGCGTCACCCCCGCCGCCACCAGAAACGGCACGCGCAATCCGTAATCCCCCAGCCAGCCACCGATCGCCGGTCCGGCGATAAAGCCCAGCCCGAACGCCGCGCCCACCATGCCAAATCCCGCCGCGCGTTTTTCCGGCGCCGTCACATCCGCGATGTAGGCACTCGCCGCCGAGAAATTCGCTCCCGTGATCCCCGAAACGATCCGTGCCAGAAACAGCCACCACAGGTTCGGCGCCCATGCCAGCAAGAGGTAGTCGATGCCCGATCCCAGCAGTGAAAACAAAATCACCGGCCGACGCCCGAATCGATCCGACAGGCTGCCGAGAATCGGCGAAAACAAAAACTGCATCAGCGCATACAACGCGCCCAGCCATCCCACCGAGTGCGCCGCCGCCTGCAAATTGCCGCCTTCGAGCTGCTCCACCAGCTTCGGCAAAACCGGCACGATCACGCCGATCCCGAAAATATCGAGAAACAACGTGATGAAAATGAACAGGATCGCGGGCTTCGAACGGCGCACCGAGGGACAATACGCCGTCCACGCCCACTGGAAATCATAAATGGAGCGCCGCTCTTCAGACCGGCTTGGCTTCGCAGCGAAAAGAGCCGACGCGAACGTCGGCGCTCCATTCCTCACTCCACCGTCACACTCTTCGCAAGATTTCTCGGCTGGTCGATCTCGCAACCGCGCAGGCGTGCGACGTGGTAGGCGAACAACTGCAACGCCACCACGGCAGGCACGGTCGCGACGAGGTGATGGGTGCGCGGGACGCTGATGCAGTCATCCATGCAATCCGCCGCGTCGTCATCGCCTTCGGTCACGATGCCGAGGATGCGGGCCCCGCGGGCGCGGCATTCCTCGACGTTGCCGAGCGTCTTGTCTTTTCCGGGAACATCGCAGGCGATCGCAATCACCGGAACGCCTTCTGTCAGCAGCGCGATCGGTCCGTGTTTCAGTTCCGCCGCGTGATAACCTTCCGCGTGGATGTAGGAAATTTCCTTCAGCTTCAGTGCGCCCTCGAGCGCCACCGGATACATCGGACCGCGACCGATGAAAAACGCATGTTCGTTATCGACATATTCAGCCGCGATCCGTGCGATGTGATCGTTCTTGGCGATCACCTTGGCGACCAGATCGGGAATCGAAGCGATGGCGTTCGCCACGACCAGTCCGTCTTCGCGGGAAAGCCTGCGACCGCGACCAAGCTTCAGCGCCATCATGAGCAGCACGGCCACCTGGCTGGTGAACGCTTTCGTCGATGCGACGGAAATTTCCGGTCCTGCGTGAAGATACACGCCGCGCCCGGTTTCACGCGCGATGGTGGAGCCGACGACGTTGCAAAGGCTCATCACGAAAGCGCCTTTCTGATGGGCTTCGCGCACCGCTGCCAGCGTGTCCGCCGTTTCACCGGATTGGGAAATAGCGATGACGAAATCCTTGCTGCCGAGGATGGGATTCCGGTAGCGGAATTCCGCTGCCTGCTCGACTTCCGCGTGCACGTCCGCGAGTTCTTCGAAGGCGTATTCGCCGACGAGACCGGCGTGCAACGAGGTGCCACAGCCGACCATCACCACGCGGGTCAGTTCGGAAAGCTCGCGCGGCGAAGTGCTCATGCCAGCGAGCACGGATGAACCGAAATTGAGATCCACACGCCCCCGGATCGCGTTGGCGAGCGCTTCCGGTTGCTCGTGGATTTCCTTGAGCATGAAGTGATCGTAGCCGCCCTTTTCCGCCGCCCCGGCATCGAAATCGAGTTCGGAAATCTCGCGGTTCACCGGCACGTTGTTGAGATCCCGGATTTCGACGGAATCGCCTTTCACGATGGCGATGTCGTTGTCGTCCAGATAGATCACGCGCTGGGTGTGTGCGAGAATGGCCGAGGCATCGGACGCGATGATCGTTTCGCCATCGCCCACGCCGACCACGATCGGGCTGCCGCGACGAGCGGTGATGATGCGGTCCGGCTCACGCGCGGAAATCACGGCGATGCCGAAGGTGCCCTCCACTTTATGCAGAGCGTCGCAAACCGCCTGGAAAAGATCGCCCTTGTCGTATTCTCCGATCAGATGGGCGAGTACTTCGGTATCGGTTTCCGAGAGAAAATGATGGCCTTTCGATTCCAGCAGCGCACGCAGCGAACGGTAGTTTTCGATGATGCCATTGTGGACGAGCGCGATGTCCCCGGATTGATCGAGGTGCGGGTGCGCGTTCGCTTCGGTGGGCGGTCCGTGGGTGGCCCAGCGAGTGTGGGCGATGCCGATGGAGGCTTTGGCGAAACGTTCCTCCGGCCATTCCTCGCGGGCCTTTTCGCTGAGAGCGGTCACCTTTCCGGCGGCTTTCGCCACGACGATCCGATCGTCATCGAACACGGCCATGCCTGCGGAGTCGTAGCCGCGGTATTCGAGGCGACGCAGGCCCTTGATGAGAATGTTAGGCGCTTCCGCCTTGCCGATGTATCCGACGATGCCGCACATGGTGTGAGTTGAAAGTTTAGGGTTGAGAGTTGGGAGTAATGTCGCGCTGGACGATTTCGCCGGGACGGGTGGAGGTGTTCGGCCAGAGCTTGCGGCCGGGATAGATGGAAGTGTTGATGCCGGTGTGGACGTGATCGCCGACGATGGTGCCGAACTTGCGTCGTCCGGTATCGACGAGCGCTCCGTTCACGCTGGAGAAATGATTCTTACCGTCGTGGCGGAGATTGGAAGTGGTGGTGCCCGCGCCGAAATTCACCTTTTCGCCAAGCACGGAATCGCCGACGTAGGAAAGATGACCGACGTTGGTTTTGGAAAGGATCAGGCAGTTCTTGATCTCGACGGATTGGCCGATGTGACAGTTGTTTCCGATGCTGGTGTTGCCACGAAGATAACAATTCGGGCCGATCTTGCAGTTCGCGCCAATGACCACGTTTCCTTCGATGAAAACACCCGGTAAAATGCGCGTGCCTTTACCGATGTGAACCGTGCCTTCGATCACCGAGAGCGGATGCACTTCACCTTCGATCCGGTTTTCTGAAAGCTGCGAAACGTATTGTTCGTTCGCGCGGAGGAAATCCCACGGATGGCTGATGATAAAGGAGGATTTCGCGACGATGGAATTCGCGGGCTCGATCTGCGCGCCTAGGCATGCCAACGGTGCGCCATCGACATCGACGAGCGTGGATTTTCCGCTGTTTTTCAGGGCTTCGACGTCTTCCGCCGTGATCCACGCATGAGGGTGGCAGGCGATGCCATGCAGCCTTTGATGCTCGGCCAGCGCGCGATTGCCGATCGGAAAATCCTCGATCTTCCGGGTCAGTGAGAGCGGCGCGCAGTTGTCGATAAAATCACTCATGCCCGTTATGACAAACCGATTTCCTCTCCGATGACAGCAGTGAATTTGCCGATCCAGTTTTCCACTTCCGCCGCATCGCGATGTTCTACCAGAATGCGGATCTTGTTTTCCGTACCTGAATAACGAATGAGCTGACGGCCCGCATCGCCGAAGGTTTTCACGGCCTCATCGATCAGCGCGTTGAGCTTCGGCAAGTTGGCGAGCGGCGGCTTCGAGGCGATTTTCAGGTTTACCAGCTTCGAGGGATACTCGCTCATCACGGCGGCAAGTTCGGCGAGGGATTTCCCGCTTTCCTTCATCAGGCGCAGCACTTGCAGCGCGCTGAGAATGCCATCGCCGGTGGTGGCGTAGTCCGAAAAAATCACGTGGCCGGAATTTTCACCGCCGAAGTTGAAATCGTTTTTCCGCATGCACTCGAGCACGTGGCGATCCCCCACGGCGGTCGCTTCGAAACGAATGCCGTGGTTCGCCAAGGCTTCCTTCAAGCCGAGATTGCTCATCACGGTGGCGACGAGTGTGGTGTTCCGGAGTTTCCCCTGCCGGTGCAGGCCCAGCGCGCAGAGAGCGAGAATGCGGTCGCCGCTGATTTCCGCACCGGATGCATCGGTGAAAATCACGCGGTCCGCGTCGCCATCGAACGACACTCCGAGGTCGGCATTCGTTTCGCGCACCAGTTCACCGGCTTTTTGCGGATGCAGCGCACCGCAACCGGCATTGATGTTCACGCCGTCCGGCTGGTCCGCCATCGCGAGCACTTCCACGCCGAGATCGCGGAAAAGCCGTGGACCGACCTGATAGGCCGCGCCGTTTCCGCAATCGACGACGAGTTTCATGCCCTCGAACGTGAGACCGCCGACGGAAGATTTCACGAACTCCGCATAACGTTCTCCGCCATCCGGCAGCGTGGAAATTCGACCGACTTCGCGGGGCGAAACGGGTGCGGACTCGGGATCTTCGCCGAGGATCAGACGCTCGATTTTCGCCTCCGCATCATCGGAAAGCTTGTAGCCATCGGGCCCGAAAACCTTGATGCCGTTGTCCTCGTAGGGATTGTGCGAAGCGGTGAGCATGATACCGCCGGACGCGCCGAGCGAATGCGTGAGAAACGCGACCGCGGGCGTCGGCAGGACACCGACGGAAATCACCTCGACGCCCATGGAAACCAGCCCGGCGGTGAGAGCGGCTTCCAGCATGCCACCGGAAACGCGGGTATCGCGACCGACGACGACCTGTGACCGGAAACCTGATTTCTCCAGAATCGCGGCCACGGCCTTGCCCATCCGCAGGGCGATTTCCGCGGTGATCGGGTATTCGTTTACGCGGCCTCGGATGCCGTCGGTGCCAAACAATTTCATGCGCGAGAGAAGAAGGCGGATTGTTCAAATAAAACTGAACAAGACAACTCCTTTATACTCCGACGAGAGCCCGCTGAATACGGCCCGGGGATTTCCTCAAAAACTGGCGCGCCAGCTCCTCGAACTGCTCGGAAAGGTCGGTGAGAAACAATTTCAGGTCGCCTTCCGAGGTGGATGGATTGAGCAAATCGAGGCGGCTGAGCTCCTGTTTCAGCGTTTCGGCACAGGTGGTCGCGGAATCGACGAGCCGGACATCCGGCGGCAGGATCTCCTTCAGCACGGGAATCAGCAGCGGATAATGGGTGCAGGCCAGCATCAGGGTATCGATCCCCTTGTCCACCAGTGGATCGAGATATTGCTTCAAAACCAGCCGGGTGGCCGGGTGGTCGATCCAGTTTTCCTCGATGAACGGCACCAGCAGGGGCGTCGCCTGTCCATGAATCAGCAAGCCGGTGCGACGCAGAGCCAGCGCGTGCTGGTAGGCGTGCGAACGGATGGTCCCGCGGGTGGCGATGATGCCGATGCGTTGCGCCTGGGGATCGGCCAGAGCGGCGGTCACTCCCGGCTCGATCACTCCGAGAATCGGCACCCGATATTGCTCCTGAAGCTGCGGCAAAGCGTGGGCGGTGGCGGTGTTGCACGCGACCACGATGGCCTTCACCCCATGGGAAAGCAGGAAACGCACGTCCTCATCGGCGAACTGGCGGATCGTTTCCGGGCTTTTCGAACCATACGGAAGACGCGCCGTATCTCCCAGATACAGAATATTTTCCGAAGGCAAAAGCTCCTGCGCGGCACGGACCACCGTCAAGCCTCCGACACCGGAATCGAAAAATCCAAGGGGCGCTGAATTCACTGGCTGGAGTTACTTCTGTTCCGCGCCGCTCGGCAAGTGCGAAGAGAGGAGCAGTGCCGGGTGATCAGTGAAAGACTTGGGTTGAGATTTTGCGCCACAGCCTGAATTAAAGTCCTCGAGCCGGATTTGGAAAAGAGCTCCAAATCAAAATCTTCCACTGATCACCGATCACTGCTCACCCGGCACTTTCTTCTTCCCCATTTTCCTCTTTTCCGCGCGGCCAAGGAGGCATACCGTCCCGCGCATGAGCCACTGTGGACCAAAAATGAAGATGGATCCGAGCCTCCACCGCGACAAAAAACCGTCGTGGATCAAGGTCCGCCTCCCCAACAATCCCTCCTTCTGGTCCACCAAATCCCTCATCACCGACCTGAAACTGGTCACCGTTTGCGAAGAGGCCCAGTGCCCGAACCGATGGGAGTGCTGGGGCCAAGGCACCGCGACCTTCATGATCGCCGGCGAAAAATGCACCCGTGCCTGCGGTTTCTGCGCCGTCAAAACCGCCCGTCCCGACGCCCTCGAAATCGACGAACCCCAACGCGTCGCCGAAGCCACCCGCCGCATGAATCTCCGCCACGTGGTCATCACCGCCGTGGCACGCGACGATCTCAAGGACGGCGGTGCCGAGCATTTCCAGCAAACGATCGAGGCCATCCGTGAAGCCGTCCCCGGCATCATCATCGAAGTGCTGGTGCCCGATTTCAACGACCGCGACTGGGCGCTGCAAATGGTGATGGACGCCCGTCCGCACATCTTCAACCACAACCTCGAAACCGTCGAACGCCTCACTCCTCTGGTGCGTTCCCGCGCGAAGTATTTCCGCAGCCTCACCGTGCTGAAAAAAGCCAAGGCAATGGTGAACGGCAAGGTCGCCACCAAAAGCGGCATCATGCTTGGCCTCGGAGAACGCCGCGAGGAAGTCCTCCGCGCCTTCGACGATCTGCTCGAGCACGACGTCACCGTGCTCACGCTCGGCCAATACCTGCGCCCGACACCGAAGCATCTGCCCGTCGTCGAATACATCCACCCAGAGCAATTCGACGAATACAAGGAAATCGCGTTGGCGAAAGGCTTCCGCCACGTCGCCAGCGGTCCACTCGTCCGCAGTTCCTATCACGCGGCGGATTTCCGTCCGGAGCTGGACGTTCTCGAATCCATCGAGGCCGACGTCCGCGCCGCGAAGGGCATCGAAGTCGGCCCCGAACATCTCGGTCTGCCAAGACCGAAAGCAGGTCTGCTCAAAGCCATCGCTTGAGCCATGAAACACTGGCTGATCAAATCCGAACCCGACGTTTTCTCCATCGACGACCTCGCCAAGGTCCGCCGCGAACCTTGGAGCGGCGTGCGCAATTACCAGGCGCGGAATTACATGTGGAAGGAAATGAAGCCGGGCGACCCCGCGCTTTTCTATCACTCGAACGCCAAGCCGCCGGGCATCGCCGGTCTCGCCCGCGTCGTCGGCGAACCGTATCCGGACCCGACGCAGTTCGACCCGAAAAGCGAATATTTCGACGAAAAATCCAAACCCGAAAATCCACGCTGGTGGCTCGTGGATTTCGAGCACATCGCCACCTTTCCCGAGTTGATTCCACTGGAAACGCTCAAGGCGGACCCGGTGCTGACGGAAATGGTCGTTTGCCAAAAAGGCACCCGCCTTTCCATCACCCCGGTGGAAGCCGCCCACTACAAGCGCGTCTGCAAGCTGGCTGGATGAAGTAAGCTCCGTCCGATCAGCCCGATCCGACTGATCTAAAATAAATCAGACAAAACCCGCCGCAGCCACCGCTTCGTGTCTGAGTCGCATCAACCATGGCTTCCACTCAAACGACCACCGACACCTCACCCGCAGCCTCCGCCTGGAGAGTCTGGCTTGAGGAAAATGGTCCGAAACTCCTGCTTTTCGCACGCCAGCAAACCCGCACGCACGAAGACGCCAAGGACGTGCTTCAGGACGCACTGGTAAAGCTCGTGGAAAAAATCCGCTCCGGCGAATTCGTCGGCGGTCAGGAAGCGTGGCTCCCTTATCTCTACACCGCCATCCGCCGCCTCGCCATCGACCTCAGCCGTCGCGAAGACCGCCGCAAACGTCGTGAAGACAACGTCAGTGCGGACCTCGAAGAAGACCAGAGGGAGATTTTCCATCCATGGTTCGACAGCGAATCCTCCGACGAAGAAACCCGCGCCCAACTCGAACGGGGTCTCAAGGAGCTCCCGACGAAATTTTCCGAAGTCATTCTCCTCAAAATCTGGGGGGAACGCACCTTTGCCGAAATCGGTGAAACGCTCGGCATTTCCCAGAACACCGCCGCCTCCCGTTACCGCTACGGTCTGGAAGCGTTGAAAAAACATCTCTCCGGCGCACGCCGCCGCGGGGATCTCTCCATCTGATAGTCCAGCACCACGCATCCGATCATGAATCCAGATCCTCCATCTCTTGAATCCTCCCTTCGCGGGTTGACGCCGTCCGCTCTGGACGACGCGTTGCTGGATCGACTGGAAGCCTGCACCGACGGCTCGTTGACCACGCTGACTCCCACCGAGCTGCAATTCGAATCTTCACTCCGCGATTTCCAGCCATCGGCCCTACCTGCCGATATCCTTGCAAGCCTCGAATCCATCGTCGCGGACGTGCCATTCGCCAGAGACGAAAAAGTCGTTTTTTTTCCGAAAGCCGGAGCCGCTTCCGGCAAAGTCCGCACGTTCCCGCGCCCGATGTGGGCGGCAGCCGCCGCCGTCGCTTTCATCGGCGCCGCCTCGGCACTCTTTCTCCCGGACGCACCCCGTCCCACTCCGGTCGCGAAGGAAACCAAGGTCAGCACGGCCCCGGTTTTACCGGGTGTCCCGAACATCGCTTCCGCCGCTTATGATCCGAGCGAAGCCCGCGACGAAGGCGTCATCTGGCACGCCGATGACCAGCCACGCCGCGTCCTCAGAGTCCTTTACAACGAAGTCGTCATCGAAAAAGACGCAGCGGGGAATTCGGTGCAAAAAATCTATCCACAGGTGAAATACATCCTGATTCCCGAAACAGCGGATTGATCGCTTAGACAAATTCCGATTTCAGGAACGCTCCTCCATCGTAGCCTTCACTTATGAAGCCAAAGTTTTCTTGGATTGTTGTATTGCTGTTCATTTCACCGGCGCTCGCCATCGAAGCGCCGGTGGATGACGCTCCGCCTCCGCCGCTGCTGAAGCAAGGCGCGACAACGCCCGACCGTGCCCCTCGCCCGGCTCCTTTCGACGCTTCGCCCCGAACCTCGCCGGATCAGTCCGCGCTTCCGCAACCCGAGGAACCGAAAACCGCCTTTCTCGGACTGGTCACGGCCGAAGTTCCCTCGCTGCTCTCCGAGCACCTGCGCCTGAAAACGGGAGAAGGCATCATGGTCCGTGCGCTCATGCCGGACGGACCCGCGGCCAAGGCCGGAATCTCCGTGCACGACGTGGTTCTTAAAGTCGGGGAAAAATCCATCTCCTCTCCAGCCGATCTCTCCGCCGAAATTTCGAAGCACCAGATCGGAGAAACCATCCGGCTTTCGCTCATCCATCAAGGTCAGCCGGTCACCCGCGAAGTCGTGCTGGGCGAGCGTCCGCCTCAAGTCGCCGCCTCATCCCCATCCGGCGGCCAGAGACGCGGTCGCTACCCTCTTCAGGGACTTCCTCCATCGCAAAGAGAACAACTCCGCCAACTGCTGGAAGAGCGGGAATCCTTCGGCGCCGACGAAATGCCGGATCCCACCCACGGCATGGAAAACGCCCTCCTCCGTATGCGGCAGCGCATGGAGCGACTCATGCAAGGTCAGGAAATTCCCGACGATTTTTCCTCCGCTCCTTCCGAAGCCTCATCCCATTCCCACGCCACCGTCCGCGTCATGGACCACGAGGGCAGCATCGAGCTGAAATCCACCGACGGCGACAAGGAGATCACCGCCTACGACGCTACCGGAAATCTCGTCTGGAAAGGTCCATGGACCACTCCGGAAGACCGCGCCGCCGCACCGAAGGAAATCCGGGAGCGCGTATCACGACTTCGTCTCGACACCAATTTTCAGGGCAAGAGCCTGCGATTCAAACTGAATCCGGAACCATCCGTTCAGAACTGACGTTCGACAGGCCAATTTCATGGGAGGCAGTGACATCCCCGCATCGGAACTATCCGGCGCGGGGATGTTCATTTCAGGAGATGGAGCGCCGACGTTCACGTCGGCTCAATCTACGCAAGCCGACGTGAACG
>JASGEP010000027.1:0-97237 GCA_047606285.1 Luteolibacter sp.
CCGACGTTCACGTCGGCTCGCGTAGATCCCATTCGAATAGAGCCGACGTGAACGTCGGCGCTCCCTATCACGACGCCAGCGGACTCGCCAATTTTATCAAGGTCGAATCAAGCTGGTATTTCGAATCCGTCACGACATGGATCGGCAGGTGGCCGTAGGTGCCATCCCGGTAAACCATGATCGCGTTTTTCTGGCCCGCATCGAGCGCCTCGACGGCAGCGACGGAAAATTTATAGGCCATCACTCGGTCATAAACGGTCGGCGATCCGCCGCGCTGGACGTGACCGAGCACCGTCAGGCGGGCTTCCATGCCGATGGAATCGTTGATGTAACGCGTGAGGTAATCCCCCATTTTCGTGCCTTCCGCGACCACCGCGAGGACATACCTCCGTCCTTTTTCCAAATCCGCCTTCAGGCGTGCGCCGATGGTCTCGAGATTGTAAGGCACTTCAGGCACCAGACAGATTTCCGCACCGCACGAAAGCGCGCTGACAAGCGCGAGGTAACCGCAATGACGCCCCATCACCTCCACCACGAACGCGCGGGAAAAGGAGCTCGCCGTATCCCGGATCGAGTCGATCGATTCGCGGATCACGTTGAGCGCGGTATCCACGCCGAGACAGTAGTCCGTGCCCGCGATGTCGTTGTCGATCGTCGCCGGAATCCCGGCGAAGGGCACGCCGAAGTCATTGTAAAACTGGTTCAGCGCGCGAAACGATCCATCACCACCAATGACGATGAGTTTTTCGATATTGCGCTTTTTCAGGTTTTCGTACGCCTGCCTGCGGAACTCTATTTCGAAAAATCGCTTCGAGCGCGAGGAACGCAGCACCGTCCCGCCACGGTGTAAAATGCCGGAGACCAACTCCCGGGAAGCAGGCACGATGTTGTCATCGATCAGCCCGCGCAGGCCATCATAAACGAGATAAGGCATATAGCCCTTCTGGGAGGCGTATTCCGTACAGCACTTGATGGCTGGGTTCATCCCGGCGGAATCGCCGCCGGAGGTCATGATCGCTAGGCCGGGTTTGGTGGAGTCGAACATAAAAATCTCAGGGAGGGTGCGGCACTTGCACAGCAGGGTGAATGCCGGAGTAAGAAGGTCTTGTTGGAAATTTTTTCATCCACGGAAGCGATCGCTAGAGCCCTCGGTACTGCGCCGCCAGACGTTTCGCCGTCGCCACCGTATTCCGGTGCAGCTTCGCCGTGAAATCGCGCTGGCGATTGTAACCGCCGCCGTAAAGCACCGCGACGGGAATCCGGTTTTTGATGAACGCTCCGAGCAGCACCTCGTCGCGCCGCTGGATGTCCTTGAGGGAAAGATACATCTGGCCAAAGCGGTCATTGCGATGGTTGTCCGCACCGGAAATCCAGATGACCAGATTCGGGGAAAACGTGTCGAGCGCCGCCGCGAGTGTGGAAAACAACTGCTTCAGATACATTTCTCCTTCCACGTAGCGCACCGTCTCCACATCCAGCGTGCTCTGCGCCTTGTGGGTGGGAAAATTGTTCCCCACGTGAATCGAGTAAGTGAAAACCCGGGGATCGCCCGCCAGAAGCGACGCCGTGCCGTTTCCCTGATGCGCGTCCGTATCCACCACCATCACCTTCAGCGCCGGACGGTCTTTTTGCAGATCCCGGATCGCCACCGCGACATCGTTGAAAACGCAATATCCCTCGCCATGCTCGCGAAACGCGTGATGCGTGCCTCCCGCGAGACAGATGCCGATCCCCTCCTCCAGCGCCGCATGACAGGCCAAACGCGTCGCTTCCACTTCCGTCAGGCTGCGGTGGAACAGCTCCCGCGTCACAGGCAGACCCAGCTTTACCTGTTCCTTCCGGTCCAGCCGACCGGATTCGATCGAACGGATGTACTCCGCATCATGCACCCCGCTTAGGAGATCGATTTTCGCCGCCGTGACCTCCACGATTTCTTCCGGCCTCAAAATCCCGCCTTCCAGCAGCATATCCTTGGAAACGCGGAACTTATCCATGGGAAACGGATGCTCCGAAGGCAGTTCCAGTTCGAGATCCTGTGAATAAAAGCAGCGCATCCGCCCCCAAGATTCCGACTTTCTCCCCACCGGCACAAGGAGGAAGATGGGGGATTTTGAACGTCGAACATCGAACGCCCAACATCGAATGTTGAAGGAAAGAAAAGAAAGGACTCCCGACACCTCTTCAGCCCCCCAAAAATGCAGTTGCAGGCCACTTCCCTCGTTCTATTCTGCCGGGGTGTTCCAGATTGTTTTCAACGAAATCAGCGCCGCCGAAATCTCCAAGCTGCCCACTCTGGAGCAACTGGAAATTCTGGAGGAGTTCAAGGTTTCCAAGGAAGAACTGGAAAACCTCGACACCGATCGCTTCGGAAAAATCGATCGCAACGGCGTCGTGCTCTACCGCTTCCGCGCCCGGGACCACCGCCTTTACTTCGAAGTGAAGGACGCCTGCGTCATCGTCCACCGCGTTCTTTCCAAAGGCACCCTTTCCGACTTCAAGTTCCGCTCCAAAATGCCCGTCTCCGAAGACGAAGCCATCGCGAATTCCAAACACTTCTGGAAACTCATCGACGAAGGCCGCAACGCCCGCCGGGTGTGAAAATAAATAAAAAGCCGTCCACCCGCGGAGTGAGACGGCTCGCTTAAAGAAGTACTCGCCGGCTTCAATGCCTGCGGCGACGGTGACTCAAGAAGGTCAATAATCCCACCCCACTCAACAGTGCAGTGGTGGGTTCGGGAATGGGAGCAAGTTGTAACATAGAAAAAGCATTAGGATAATTATTTATAAAATCACCAACGAGTATACTTTCCGCCCCCCATGGATCGGACGAGTAAGTTTGAGTGGTAGCTCCCACATCTTCCATAATAGTTCCTATTCTTAATAAGGCATAAGAAGTGGAAGTTTCAGGAGAAGATCCATCAAATACAATCGAGTATAAAACTTTATTATAATAGACACTGCCAGTTCCTACTACCCCGATGTCCACTGGAGCAGCATCTGCATAGCCAGCAAGCGGCGTGGGAGAACTAACATGATCTAAATAAATTAGACCACTTGCAAGCGAAGTAAAATTACCCATCAAATCGATTAAGTTCGATTGATTTGCAACAACATCAAAATCAGCCGCTAAAAAAACGCCCAACAATACATTCCCAGTCGTTAGTGGATTATTAGCCCCGTCTACATACAGAGCATCCGTGATGCCATCCACTCTATTTGAAACCACCATAATTGCTGCATTCATCGAATGCGACAACATGAAAACAGCAACAAATGGTAACAGGCGACTTTTCATTGGGGGAATTTCTTATGGCTTACAATTCGCCAAAGTAGGAGTACATTTCTGGGGTTTCCATTTTCAAATTAACTGACGCAACTCTTTTACGTTGAATATAGATTGCACCTCGGAGTGGTGGATCCTCATTCAAAGGCAAGATTTCGCCGGTAACACCTGTGGCTATTCTCCACGAACCTTCATTTTCGGGGTGATGGAAATATTGAGTATATGCTAATGTCATAGGATCCTGAACCCATATAATATCAGCATTCCCCACATTCAATGAAGATGTTATGTAATTTTCAAATCCAGCAGTTCGCAAAGTCAAACCTGAAGGAGATACAATAGAAATTAAATTGTAACCTCGCTGAATAATAGAATTAGTCCCTCTTTTTTTGACATGTCCTTGAAATACAACAGACGCAGGGGTAGACGTCTTTTTCTCCACAAGTATACCATCCGAGTAAATAATTGGGACATTGGGATCGGATACAAAATCTAATACCCCTGTTCCGGTAACACGTTTGAAGGAGCGGTCCGGATGAAGCATGTATTTATTAAATACATTAGGATCTGATGTAGGAATCCAAATAATATCAGCATTGGATGTGTTGAGAGCAGCTCTTAAAACACCTCCCTCCGCCAAACTATTAGTTCCAAAAATCTCTTCCAAGGTGTTCGCAACACGAAGTTGATAACGATCACCACTAGCAAGTCCCAACTGCTCCATTGTCGTGGACGACGAAACCGTAATGGTATTCCCATCGATAGCGCTACTTGGAAGATCCAAAACTGTACCGGCCAGCTCACCCGTGAGAATATCCAACACATAGGTTCTTCCTTCCGTGACTTGGTAGGAAGCAGAAAGATCCGTTAATACATTTCCAAATCCACTGTTGAGCGTGAATTTTCCTGTGGCAATCGGGCTAGGCAAAAGATTCATCCCAATTGCATTCAGGCCAACTCCCAATTTGTAAGTTGTAAAACCTGCCGGCGCAGTACTCGCCGTCTCTGCACGAGCAACGCTCATCAGCGCCATTGCGGCAACAATGGAGACAATGAAGGGGTTTTTCATGGTCATGGGTCAGTGGGGTTTTTCCGATCGCAATACAGAACTTACGATGCTCGCCTGAGAAGCAACGACATTGGGAACCGCCTGTCCATTCAGAAAATCGGTTTTCGGGCTTTTGATGGCAAAAAATCAACTCCAAAAACCTCGCTTCCTCAAAAAATCCACCCAGTTCACCCGGAAATTCCGGGAAATCCTTCAAAAATTCTTCGGCTCACCAATGCGTGATCGATTTGAGAAACCGGACCCTCTCTTGAATGTCCGAAAACGAGATTTCCTGAAGGCGGTGAGTCGAGAAAGCTTCACAGGTGTAGGAAGCGGCGACGGAGCCGTAGACCACGGCCTCACGAATATCCTCGAATCCGTATTCGTTCCTGCCGGTGGAAGCGAGATGACCGGCCAACGCACCGAGGAAGGAATCGCCGGCACCTGTGGGATCGGCAACTTCGGTAAGTGGAAAGGCAGCACAGCGGAAGAGACGGTAGGAATCCGCAGTGGAGGAGAACAAAAGAGAGCCGAACTCACCGAGTTTGATGACCACATGTTTCGGACCTTTGGCCAGAAGACGTTCACCGGCGGCGATCAGATTGCTGGTTCCGGCAAATTCGCGGGCCTCGCTTTCGTTGATTACGAAAAGATCGATACGCTGGAGGACTTCGTGAAGGCGCTCATTGGCGATGGCGATCCACAGATCCATGGTGTCCGCGATCACGAAATGAGGCTGGATGGAACCGCTTTTCGCACCATCGAGCATCTGGAGCTGGTTGTCCGGAGACATGTTGGCCAGCACGACGATCCCCGCACCCGCGAGATGAGCGGGGATTTTGACGGTCCAGTTTTCCAGAACGTTGATGTCCACCTGATGGGTGGTGCGGTCGTTCATGTTCTCGTGGTATTCGCCGGACCATGAAAAGGAATCGCCGGTGGAGCGCTCGACGGCATCGAGCGTGATACCGCGACTTTCCAGCAGATCGAGATGCGGCCGGGGGAAATCCTTGCCGATGATGCCCACGAGATGCACGGGTTTCGCAAAATAGGACGCGGAAAGTGCAGCGTAGGCGGCGGACCCGCCAAGCAGATTGGCGGCTTCCGCCGTGGGGGTTTTCACATGATCGATGGCGATGGTGCCGCCGATGAGGATTTCGGTGTGAGTGGGCATGTTGGATGAGTAAAGTGAAACTAGGAGCGCGGACTTTAGTCCGCTTGTTGTTGATTGCTGGATTCTGGAGCGCGGACTTCAGTCCGCTTGGTATTGGCTTGGCTGGATTCTCTGGGGCGGACTAAAGTCCGCGCTCCCAGTAAGCGCCGCTTTCGCAGCGGCGGTGGCGGCTTTTACATCGGTTGCAATGAGAAGCTCAGAAACGATGACGACTCTCCGAGCGCCTGCGGCGAGGACTTCGGGCAGATTTGCCTGCTTGATGCCGCCGATGCAGAAAGCGGGAATCCGGCTGCCGACGTCGCGTTCCATTTCCGCGATGTTTTCCAACCCGATGCCGGGGCGGCCTTTTTTGGTCGGCGTGGGAAAAAGCGGGCCGAAACCGATGTAGTCGAAGCCTTCCGCCAGAGCGGCGCGGGCTTGATCGAGGGAATGGGTCGAGCGACCGATGATTTTTCCGGGGCCGACAATTTCGCGTGCGAAGGAAAGCGGCCCGTCGTCCTGGCCGATGTGGACGCCATCGGCACCAATTTCTCCTGCAAGAGCGGGGAAATCGTTGAGAATGAAGGGAACGCCCGCTTCACGGCACAGCGGCAACAATGTTTCCGCGACGCGGCGGATGGTATCGGAGTCGTGGTTTTTCGCCCGGAGCTGGAGGAGATCCGCGCCCCCCGAGAGCAGCTCCCGGGTGACGGAGACGGCCCGCTCTTCCGGCACGTAGCCGAGATCGAGGATGGCGTAGAGCACCGGGTTTTCCATAAGGGTATAGGTCCTATAAGTCGTATAAGACCTATGAGGATCAAGCTTTGCGCTCTTCCAGATAACGGGCCACCCAGCCGATGTCGTAGTGACCCGACTTGAAGTCCGGGTGATCGATGATCTCCTGCTGGAACGGGATGGTCGTCTTGATGCCGCGGATGATGAATTCACCGAGCGCGCGCTTCATGCGGGCGATGGCGATTTCACGGGTCGCGCCGGTGACGATCAGCTTCGCGATCATGGAATCGTAGTTCGGCGGCACGGTGTAGCCGGCGTAGACGTGGGTATCCACGCGCACGCCTTTACCACCGGGAGCGTACCAGAGATCAATGGCTCCGGGGCACGGCGCGAAGTTGTTGTAGGGATCTTCCGCATTGATGCGGCACTCGATGGAGTGGCCGCGCGGCTGGGCATTGAGCACGTGGTGGGAAAGTGATTCCCCGGAGGCGACGCGGATCTGCTCCTTGATGAGCTCGCAGCCCATGACTTCTTCCGTCACCGGGTGTTCCACCTGGATCCGGGTGTTCATTTCCATGAAGTAGAAGTTCTCGCCCTTTTCATCGACGAGGTACTCGATGGTTCCCGCGTTCTGGTAATCGATGGCGGAAATGAGGGCGACGGAAGCGGCTCCCATGCGCTCACGCAACTCGGGGGTAAGCAGCGGGGACGGACATTCCTCGATGATTTTCTGGTTCCGGCGCTGCATGGAGCAATCGCGCTCACCGAGGTGGATGTAGTGGCCGTGAGAGTCACCGATCACCTGGATTTCGACGTGGTGCGGATTGAGCACCAGTTTTTCCAGGTAGCAATCGCCGTTGCCGAAACAGGCGACGGCTTCGTTCGAGGCGGCCTGGAACAGGCTGATGAAGTCTTCTTCCTTGAAACACGGGCGCATGCCGCGACCGCCACCACCGGCGGTGGCCTTGATCATGACCGGGAAACCGATCTTTTTTGCTTCTACCAAGCCGGTCTCGGCATCTGGAAGCACATCGGTGCCGGGGGTGATGGGCACGCCATTGGCCACGGCGGTGGCGCGGGCGGTGGCCTTGTCACCCATCTTAGAAATCACCTCGCTGGAAGGTCCGATGAAGGTGATGCCGGAGCTGGCGCAGATTTCGGCGAAGCGGGCGTTTTCCGAGAGGAAACCATAACCGGGATGGATCGCATCCGCACCGGTGATCTCGGCGGCGGCGATGATGCGATCGATCTTGAGGTAGGAATCCTTGCTGGCGGCGGGCCCGATGCAGACGGCTTCATCCGCCAACTGGACGTGCATGGAATCGACATCCGCCTCGGAGTAAACGGCAACGGACTCGACACCGAGTTCGCGGCAGGCGCGGATGATGCGGAGGGCGATTTCGCCGCGATTGGCGACCAGAACGCGTTTGAACATGGGGAAAAGGGGAAAAGTTGAGAGTGGTTGGTTGAGAGTTGAGAGCCAAGATTAAGAGCCAATGCTCCTCTCAACTCTCAACAATAGACTCTCAACTTATTTGATCCGGAAAAGGACGTCGCCGAACTGGACCGGTGAGCTGTCCTGGGCGACCACGACGCAGATCGTGCCGGATTTCTCGGCCTTGATCTCGTTCATGACCTTCATGGCCTCGATGATGCAGAGCGTCTGGCCTTCGGAAACGGCGGTGCCGACCTCGACGAAATTCGGGGCGTCCGGGGCGGGCTTGCGGTAGAAGGTGCCGACCATCGGGGAAGTGATCTCGCTGCCTTCCTGCGCGGGAGCGGCGGGCGCTGCCGGAGTGGCGGCGGCTGCGGCAGGCGCCGGAGCGGCGGCATGAACGGGTGCCGGTGCGGCGGCGGAAACGGTGGGAAGCTTCGACAGAAGGGCGCCGATTTCTTCAAAGTCCGGACCTTTTTTCAGTTTGAGATGAAAGTCCTTCTTGGTGAGATCGAAGTGAGTGAGGCCGTGCTCGTTCATGAGCTCGACGATTCGACGGATTTCCTGGAGTTCCACGGTTGGAGAAGGTTGGTGTTGGATGGAGGATGGGCGCGGGCCGGAAGCACAACGCGGCGGTTTCCAAAACCTAGGCGGGTCCGGGAAACAGCGTCAAGAGGATTGGCAGGGTGGTGCTTCAGGATCGGCAGGATTCGTTGGATCGGACCGATCTTGAGGCTGAGGATTCGCGATTGCAGAGAGGCGGGAGTTCTCGCTTAAGTGCGCGCGTGACTCAGCCCCTGAATATCCTGCCGCGCGAGGCGATGCCCGGCGAACTGGTGCCGCGCGATTATTTCGCGAAACTGGATCGTGCGGAAATTTGTCACGGAGACCGACCGCTGGAGGTGGATCTCGGCTGTGGCGACGGCTCGTTCCTGCTGGGCATGGCGCGGGAGTTTCCGGAGCGGGATTTCATCGGAGTCGAGCGCCTGCTCGGGCGGGTGCGCAAGGTGTGCAGGAAAATCACCCGCCAGCATCTGGAAAACGCGCGCGTCCTGCGGTTGGAAAGCCGCTACACGGTGGAGTGGCTGCTGCCGGAGGAAAGCGTGAGCCGCCTGCACCTGCTGTGCCCGGACCCGTGGCCGAAGTTCAAACACCACCGCCGCCGCATCGTGCAGCGGGAATTTCTGGAAGCCGTGCACCGCGCGCTGATCCCGGGCGGCGAGTTTCTGTTCATGACAGACCACGAGGAATACTTCGAGTGGGTGGAGGAAAAAGTGGCGGATTTCGGAAAATTCGAGCGACTGGAGTGGACGGAGGATTCGTTTTTTTACCCGAAAACCGATTTCCAGCTCCAGTGGGAGGCGGAAGGGAAATCGATGCACCGGCTGCGCGGGAGGAAGAGCGGCTGATTTTTACCGCAGGGAGCCTCCGCAATAATGGATGCGTATCCTCCGCAAAAAGCCTATAGTCCAGCCGTGCCCACGGTTTTCTGCGAAGACGGCTTTCGCTTCTTTTTCTACAGCAACGACCACAAACCCATCCATGTTCACGTTCGTTATCAGGGAGGAGAAGCGGTGTTCGATGTCGAATGAGGAGTGGAACTTCGCGAATCCCATGGTCTGAAAATCAAAGATTTAGCGAAAGCTGAAGAGCTGGCCAAATCCCATCGGGAACTCATTATCTCCAAGTGGAATGAATGCTTTGACTGACACTCTAAAAGAAGCCCGCTACGAAAATGGCAAAATCGTGGTCGAAATGCATAGCGGTGTCGAAGTCCGGTTTCCAGTCTCGGGAAATCCCCGTCTGCAGCATGGTTCGCCGGAACAACTCAATCGCATTGAAGTTTCTCCACTAGGTCTTCACTGGCCCGATCTGGACGAAGACTTGAGCCTTAGAGGTCTACTGGAAGGAAATTTCGGACAGTAAGCGCCGCCTACTTGCCAAGCCTCACCTCCGAACCATCCACGAAACCTTTCAGGATCAACTCACCGTTTTTCCCGAGCTTCAGCGTAACGCCACCGGTTCTCTTCTGGTCGAAAACCTCGATACCGAGCCGCTCCCAATAGGCGATCTGCCCGTCCGGCAAGCGTTCGTTCGCGGGGTAATCCGCATTGCTCGCGATGATCGCTCTCGGTGAAACCGCCCGCAGGAAAGCGTCCGAAAGATTGCGATCGTGATGAGGCCGCCCGCAAACGATCACGTCCGCCGAGCACTCCACCCCGGCGTTCAGCATCGCCATTTCGGTATCCGTCCCCGCATCGCCGATGAAAAGAATCTTCCAGCCTTCCCAGTGCAGGCGGAAAATGGCGACTCGCGCATCCGCGCGGGCCTGCGTATTTCCGGGATCGGGCGCATGCAGGATTTCGAGCCACGTCGTTTCATCCAGCGGCAGCTTTCCGCCGACGCGCGCGATTTCCAGCTTCACCCCCTGCTTCGGCGCTTCCTCCAGCCATTGCCGGAATGCCGGACTGCGTGAGTGCTCCACCGGTAATAGCGCCTGACGCACCGGCAAGCGCTCCCACACCTTTTCACCCCCGCCCAGATGCCTGCCATCGGGATGTGTGAGCACCACCGTCCGGGGAGCCACACCGAGCGTTTTCAGCGATGACGTCACCCGGGACCGGAATCCCGAGCGATCCCCCACATCGATGAGCACCGCTTCCTTCCCCGTCGAAAAACACGCCGCACCCGCGCCACGCCGGAGATCATACACCAGCAGGAACGGCTCCCGGTTTCCGGTCGAAAAATGCCCGCCCGGGATTGCGGAAAAACCTTCCGCCAGCCGGGTCGTCGCCCCCGCCAGCATGCCATTCGCCCGGTTGATCCCTCGCGCCAACGGCGGCACCCACGGATACACCACCGCCGAGGCGAGACCACCCACCAACATCAGATAAACCATCGGTAAAATCGGAATCCCCGCGAGGATCGAAACCGGTGTGGCCATCCCGAAATGCCACACCGTGAGCGGTGCGGAACCCACGCACGCGGCGGAGGAAACCGCGAAATACTGCGCGGCTTTTTTCCTCATTTTTTCCATCAGCAGCCGCCAACGCCCCATCATTTCCCTCGGCAGGTAAAGCTCCGGTTTCTCCCCGGAAACCAGCCAGCTCCGGGAAACACGCAGCCCCACCGCGATCGCCGCGACCACCCCGTAGGAAAGCTGCACCCCCGGCTGAAAGATCATCCGCCCGTCCCACAACGCCCCCACCAACAGCACCGTGCCGAGCACATTCAGCAGATCCCCCTGCCGCCGAAGGGCGAACGCCCCGAGAAACACCGCCGTCATCCACGCGGACCGCAGCGCGGGCGCGGAATTCCCCGTCAGCCATGAATAGCCGAACACCAGTGGCAGCAGCGCCACCACCGCCCACCGCCGCGAGACCCCGCAGGCTCTCAATACCACCCAGCCCATGGAAGCGACCATCGCCACATGCAGCCCGCTCACCGAGAAGACATGCAGCGTACCGCTGTCCCGGTAGGCCGCCACCAGCGTTTCCGCATCCGCGGGCATTTCCCCGATCACCACCGCCCGCAACACCGCGGCCGCCTCCGAAGTTTCCTCCAGCCCCGCCGTCACCGCTTCGCGGAAACTCCGCCGGAGTCCCGCCTGCCAGCTCGCCCAGCCATCCGTCCACACCCGCGAATGGGCCATGTCCGCCTGAAAAACCGCGATCATCCCCTGCTGGCGGAGCCAGTTCGCCACGTCGAACTCTCCCGGATTTCTCGGTTCCGGCAACGGTGCCGCCCGTCCGCTCGCCCGCACCCGGCTTCCTTTCACCGGCACTTCCCCGCTGCCTCGCCAGCTCAAGGTGGTCCCGGCATGAGGCCCGGAAAGAACCCGCGCCGCCGCCACCCAAAAATCCGCATCGCCCTTCGGATCGCTGACGATCCTCGCTTCCAGCCTCAACGGACCGACGGTCAGGATGCTCCGCAGTTGCCGCCGCTCTTCAGACTGTTTGATCGCCAGCAAACCGCCCGCCGCCACGGCGACCAGAAACCAGCCCCACGCGCGCCGCCAGCTTCCCGATCCCATCCCGGCACCGAACACCAAAACGCTCACGATCCCCCACGCCACCAACGACTCTTTCGCCACCCCCACCGCAAGCACCGCCACCAGCGCGGCGGCAAACATCGGGCGCGATCTCAACCATCGATCCACCGCCTCCCGCCGGATTTTCACACCTCCTCCCATTCGTCGAGCATCTGCCGGGCTCTCACCGTTTGACGCGATCCGGGAAACGCCTCGATCACCCGCCGAAGCACCGCTTTCCCCTCCTGCGGATCGTCCAGATCGTCACGATGGATTTCCGCCAGCCGCACCGCCAGCAACACGCTTTTTTCTTCCGGCCAGTTTTTCCCGGCAGCGGCTTCTTTCAGGGTCCTCACCGCCGCTTCCGGATCGCCGAGATTCACTCGCTGGATTTTCGCGATTTCCAGCCATGGCATAAGATTTTCCGGCTCCTCTTCCGTCTGCTTCCGGTAAATTCCGATCGCTTCCTCAAATTCACCCCGCGCCACCAAGGCCACCGCCTCTGACGGCTCCGGCATATCCCATTCCTCCCCGCTGCCATAGATGGAATCCACCATCCGGCTCGCCATTCTCGGAAGCACCTCCACCACGAAAAACACGCCGCCCGCCGTCGCGGTGAAAATCACCAGCAGCACTCCTTTGAGCACACGCCGCCCTTCCAGTTCGTGCAACCGCTCCTGGAGAGACTCCACTTCCTCCTCCGGATCTCCGCGCTCCACCAACCGCTCGATTTTCCCGGAAAACGAATGAATCCGCCAACCTTCAAGCGCGAAAATCCCCCATCCCGTCAGGATGAGCAGCGCGGCGGCGATGTAGGCGATCCGTTTGGACACGCCTCATTCTGATAGCAATCCCCGCCGGGTGAAGCAAAAAATGGAGCGCCGACGTTTACGTCGGCTCACCTTTCTTTCCACACGAGCCGACGTGAACGTCGGCGCTCCCTCACCCACGCATCTGGCCGTTGCCACGGACGCGATACTGATAGCTCGTCAGCTCGCGGAGGCCCATCGGTCCACGCGCGTGGAGCTTGTCGGTGGAAATCCCGATTTCCGCGCCGAAGCCGAACTCACCGCCATCCGCGAAACGGGTCGAGCAATTGTGAAACACACATGCCGAATCCACCCGACGCAGGAATTTCTCCGCCGCCGCTTCCTCGTTCGTCACGATCACGTCCGTATGGTGCGAGCCGTAGAAATTGATGTGCTCCACCGCCTCGTCGAGCGATCCGACGGTTTTGATCGCGAGGATCAAATCGAGATATTCCGTGTGCCAGTCCTCCTCGGTCGCCGCCACCGCGTCGGGTAAAATCGCACGCACTTCCTCGCAGCCACGCATTTCCACGCTCTTCGCACGCAAGGCTTCGGCGACTTTCGGCAAAAATTCCGCCGCGATTTTGCGATCCACCAGCAGGGTTTCCAGCGCGTTGCAGACGCCGGTTTTCTGGGTCTTGGAATTGATCGTCAACTCGACGGCCATCGCGTGATCCGCAGCCGCATCGACGAATAAATGGCAAATGCCGTCGTAGTGCTTGATGACCGGCATGCGGGCCAGCGAGACCACCGTTTCGATCAGCCCCTTGCCGCCACGCGGAATGATCAGGTCCAGCCAGCGGTCCATCTGCGCCAGCACCGCCACGCTTTCGCGATCGGTGAAAGGGATGAGCTGGATGGCATGCTCCGGCGCACCGGACCGGCCCAATGCCTCGGCGATCGCACGGTTCGAGTGGATCGCCTCGCTGCCGCCGCGCAGGATCGTCGCGTTTCCGGTTTTGAAACAAAGCACCGCCGCGTCCGCCGTCACGTTCGGGCGGCTTTCGTAAATAATGCCGATGGTGCCGATGGGCACGCGCAGTTGCTGGATACGGATGCCGTTTGGGCGTTCCCATTCATCGAGAACCTGCCCGACCGGATCCGGCAGGGTCGCCACCTGATCGATCCCCGCCGCCATCGCTTCGATGCGCTTTTCGTCGAGCTTCAGGCGATCCAGCATCGCGCCGGACAGGCCTTTTTCCTCCCCGGCGGCCAGATCGAGCGCGTTCGCCGCGATCAGTTCCAGCGTCGCCTTGCGGATCTCGGCGGCCATGGAGCGCAAAATGGCGTTTTTTTCCTCGCTGGAAAGCTGCGCCAAACGATGCGCTGCCGCCCGGGCCTGCCGGCCCATTTGATGGATGGATTCTTGGATGGTGGACATGATCAATGACGGAGACGGCGGCTGAGAAAAGATGGATTTCTGGCGGTATGAACCACAAAGTTTACGACGATTTGATCGCCTTTGATTTTGAAATAGATCAGGTAAGGAAAAACCTCGAGCGGGATTCGGCGATACTCCCGCACACGAAGAGCGAACGACTCCCCACGTTTCTCGATTCTGGCAAAAGCTCCATCAACGGCACGAAGAAAACGGAAGCCTAAATCTTCCTCCTGAGCCTCATACCATTGGAACACTTGCTCAATATCCTTCTGAGCCGCAGGGGTAACAATCAGACTTTTATCCACGACGGCTCAAAATCTGTTTTTTAACCTCACCCCACAGCAATGCCGCTCCGGGATTCGCTTCATACTCGGCGTCGCGCCTGGTCAGTTCGGCGATCAATTCCGGTGATTCCTCGAAACGATTCAATTCTTCCGCCTCAAGAGATTGCTCCAGCACTTCGATGATATGGAGGCGCTCCTCCACCGAAAGCTTCGTGAGTTCCTCCAAGGCGATCATGCGGCCATTCTACACCTGAAAAACTCCCGCTCAAGATGCATTTACCGCATGAAACTTCGTGGAAATCCCGTTTCCGGAGACGATTCCCGCGAGGCGTTCCGGATGGCGGCCGTGGGCGATGTGCGTCTCGATCCCCGCTTCCACCGCGAATTTCACCGCCGCGAGTTTCGAGGCCATGCCACCCATCGAAAAGCGGCCCTTGTCCTCGCGCACGTGGCGGAACACCTCGTCGATATTTTCCACATTTTCGATGCGCTGCTGCGTCTCCGGATCGAGCAAACCGTCTACGCTGGTCAGCAGGATCACACGCTTCACGCCCGCGAGCTTACCGACGCGCACCGAAAGCATGTCGTTGTCGCCGAATTTCAGCTCCTCCACTGCGACGGAATCGTTCTCGTTGAGGATCGGCAGCACCTTCGGCTCGGAAAGCAAACGCCGCAGGGTATCGGAAAGATACATCGCCCGCTCCGGCGTGCCGAGATCGGCGGTGGTGAGAAGCACCTGCGCCACGGTGATGTCGAAATTTTCGAACAAGGTGCTGTAAGTCTGCATCAGCCGCGCCTGCCCCACCGCCGCGCACGCCTGACGGGTCGCGGTGTCCTTCGGGTATTCCTTCAGGCCGAATGCCGAAACCCCGGATCCCACCGCGCCGGACGAGACGAACATGCAGCGGTGCCCCGCGTTCATCAGCCCGGAAATCGCGGAGACCAGATGCACCAGCGCCGCGCGATCCAGCGTGCCGTCCGCTTTCGTCAGAACACCGGTGCCTGCCTTGATAAGTGTGAGATCGGAGGTCATGGAAGATTTTCCGCGATGCGGAGGCTCCGCCATACGCGGAATTCCCCCGCCGCGCCAGTGCAAGCTGCAAGCCCTGCGAAAATCTTCGGAAGGAAGGGAGCGCCGACGTTCACGTCGGCTCAATCTCATCTTCGCTAGCCGACGTGAACGTCGGCGCTCCATTTCCCAGACTTTACTTCCGCACGCGAGTCCCACCATTCTCCCGGCCCCACAATGACCGCCGCCGAGATCCGCAACAGCTTCCTCGATTTCTTCCGCGAGAAACAGCACACCATCGTCCCGTCCGCCTCGCTGCTTCCGCAGTCCCCGGGTCTGCTTTTCACGAACGCGGGGATGAACCAGTTCGTCCCGTTTTTCCTCGGCACCGAAAAAGCCCCCTATTCCCCGCCCCGCGCCGCCGATACCCAGAAATGCATCCGCGCCGGTGGAAAACACAACGACCTCGAGGACGTCGGCTACGACACCTACCACCACACGATGTTCGAAATGCTGGGGAATTGGTCCTTCGGCGATTATTTCAAAAAGGAAGCCATCCGCTGGGCGTGGGAACTCGTCGTCGAGCGCTGGGGCATGCCCGCCAACCGGCTTTACGCGTCCGTTTACGCCCCGAAACCGGGCGATCCGGGTGAATTCGATCAGGAAGCATGGGACCTATGGGCGGAGCTTTTCCGCGCCAAAGGCTGCGACCCGGCCATCCACATCGTCAACGGCAACGTGAAGGACAACTTCTGGATGATGGGCGAGACTGGCCCCTGCGGCCCATGCTCCGAACTCCACGTCGATCTCACCCCGAACGGCGATTCCCAAGGCAAGCTCGTCAACGGCGATTCCGACCTCTGCATCGAAATCTGGAACCTCGTTTTCATCCAGTACAACGCCGAGGCCGACGGCTCCTTCCGCGAGCTTCCCTCCAAGCACGTCGATACCGGCATGGGCTTCGAGCGCGCCTGCTCGATCATCCAGAACACCAAGGGGTTCACCGATTTTTCGAAAAAACCGAGCAACTACGCCACCGACGTCTTCACTCCCATTTTCCGCAAGCTCGAAGCACTCAGCGGAAAAACCTACTCGGACATCTACCCCGCCCCCGGCGCGGACCGCTCCGCGTTCTCCGAGGAAATGAAGGACGCCATCGCCTTCCGGGTGATCGCCGACCACCTGCGCACGCTGAGTTTCTCCATCGCCGATGGAATTTTACCCGGCAACAACGGCCGCAACTACGTCCTCCGCCGCATCCTGCGCCGCGCCGTGCGCTACGGCCGCCAACTCGGATTCTCCGGAGAAAAGCCCTTCTTTGGCCAATTGGTGGAAACACTCGTGAACCAGATGGGAGATGTTTTCCCGGAGCTGAAAAACCGTCAGGACACCGTGCGCCAAACGCTGGAGAATGAAGAAGCGAGCTTTAACCAGACGCTGGATCGGGGATTGAAGCGCTTCGAGGAAGCTCTTGGGGAGCACACGCGCCCTCGCGTGTCCCCTTCGGCGCCCTCGCCGAAGGGCTGCACCGAACCATCTTATACACGCCGTAATCTCCCGCACTTTGAGCGTCCCTGGGGCAAATACATGGTCACGTTCACCACTCGTGACCGGGATGCCCTCAGCGAAGCCGAACGTGATATCGTTTTGGCCTCCATTCTTCACGCCCGCAAAGCCGGACAAATCCACCTCTACGCCGCATGCGTGATGCCGGATCACGTCCACCTTCTCATCGAACCGCAGGTAAAATCCCGTCCGCTCGAAGAAAATCCTGAGTTTTACTCACTCACCGAGATTCTTCAGCCGATCAAATCCACCACTTCTCATAAAATTCTCAAAGCCCGACGCGATGCGACCGGCAACGAAAACATTCATAGTCTTTGGGAAAAAGAGTCGTTTGATCGGTTAATTCGCAGCGAATCGGATCTTTGCGAAAAGTATGATTATATTATCTACAATCCCACAAAAGAAGGTTTGGTCAGTCAGGCTAAAGATTATCGATGGACATGGTGCCATGAATTCATCAATCCGGAGCCGGCCGGACGCGAGGGCGCGTCCGACGACACGCGAGGGCGCGTGTGCTCCCCGATTCTCTCCGGAGACATCGCCTTCGAACTCTACGACACCTTCGGCTTTCCCATCGACCTCACCGAACTCCTCTGTCAAGAACGCGGCTTGCAAGTCGACATGCCCCGCTTCGAGGAACTCATGGAGCAACAACGCGAGCGCGCCCGTGCCGCTCAGAAATCCACCATCGTCCGCGCTCTCGATATTTCCACCGATGCCGTCACCGAATTCGTCGGCTTCGACACCGATGAAACGGAGGCCATCGTTCTCGAAGTCCACCCTCAGGACGATTCCCTCTTCATCATCACCGATAAAACCGTGTTCTACGCCGAGATGGGCGGACAATCCGGAGACACCGGCACGCTCGACGGCCTCCCGATCACCGGCGTCCAACAGATCGGAAAAGCCCGCGCCGTGGTTCTTCCGAACTCTCAACTCTCAACTCTCAACTCTCAACTCAAGCCAGGCGACAAAGTCGTCCTGCGCGTCGACACCACCCGCCGCCGCCCCATCGAGGCCCACCACACCGCCACTCACCTGCTTCACTGGGCCTTGCACGAAGTCGTTTCCAAGGACGCCACCCAGCAAGGTTCGTCCGTCGATGAAAACCGCCTGCGCTTCGACTTCAACAGTGCCGCCGTCACGCCCGAACAACTCGTCGCGATGGAGGAAAAAGTGAACACCGCGATTTCCGCCGGAGATGCCGTTTCGTGGAAAGAAGTGTCTCACGCCGAAGTCAAAAGCCGCGCCGACATCATGCAATTTTTCGGCGACAAATACGGCGAAACCGTGCGCGTCGTCCAGATCGGCGGCAAACCTGGAGCTCTCGATGGCTACGCACAGGAACTCTGCGGCGGCACCCACGTCCGCAACACCGCCGAAATCGGGCTTTTCAAAATCAAATCCGAAGGCGCCATCGCGTCCGGCGTCCGCCGTATCGAGGCCGTCACCGGGGACAGCGCCCTCGCCTATCTCCGCGATGTCGTCGTCCAGCTCTCGCAGGAATCCGATGCACTTCAGGCCAAGCTCGCACCGATCAACGAAAAGCTTGCCGGGATCGGAGAAAGCGTCCTCACCCTCACCCCTCCGCCGGTTCTGAATGCGGACGCCCTTTTCGCCACCGGCGACATCCGCACCATCAACAGCGCCCTCGCCGAAGTGCGCGAGACGCTCGAAACCGGCAAGGAAGCGATCATCGAAGCCGAGAAACGCTTCAAGAAACTGCAAGCCGCCGCCGCCGCCAAACTCGCCGACGAAGCCCTCGCCGAACTCATCGACAAAGGCGAACCCATCGTCGTTTCCTTCGAGTCCGACGCCTCCCTGCTTCAGGAACTGCAAAACGGCCTGAAAAAGAAAAACTTCGCTGGCCCCGCCTTCCTCATCGTCGATGACGGTGAAAAACTCCACCTCGCCACCTATTGCGGCGCGGACGCCCTCGCCAGCGGCCTCAAAGCCGGTGACCTGCTCCGCGAACTCGCCGCCCTCGCCGGAGGAAAAGGCGGCGGTAAGCCCGACCAGGCACGCGGTGCCGCCCCGGACCGCGAAAAGCTCGAAGAGCTGAAGGCCACGGTCCTCGCGAAATTCGCCTGACTCACTCAGCCACCCGGGAAACCGGGTGGCTTTTTCAGATCCGTCCGATCAGTCGGATCTGCCAAATTTTACTAAACCGCGCAATTTAGTAAAATTATCCTTGCGCACTCCGGAATCTCCGCTCTAGATTCCCCGCGTTCCCATGAAACGCCCGATCGCCACCCACACCATCAGCCACCGCCGGAACGCGGAGAGCTGTTGCTGTTGTATGTGCGCTTGATCCCCACGGCCCGGCCCGTTTTGCCGACCCCGTGTTTCATTCAAGCCTGCGCCCATTCCCGCAGCCGGATGAACGGACCTTTCCGTCACCGGATTTTCCCGGCCCACCGGCCCCACTTTTTCCCATTCTCACCTTTCTTTTACCATGAGCTTCATCTTTCCCATCGACGAACCCGTCTTCACCTCCTTCCCCGAACTCGACCTCGTCGAGCAAGCGTGGGAACACATCGGCGACCGCTACCTCACCCGCCTGAAATCCAATCGCGTCTATGAAGGACGCATCCGTTCCATCCTTTCGCTCGCCGCCTACGATGCGCAAAGCTCCATCACCAACCCCGGCAGCGGCCACATTTACAAGGAAATCTCCCGTGGCACCACCTTCGAGGCCGCGGCCGCCGCAAGCGTGCAAGCCTCCCACGACATCCTCGCCGCCATCTTCACCTCTCCCGGAGACCGGCAAGATCTCGCGGATCACCTCGAAGAAACCTTGGGGCTGCTCGGCAAAGAGGAAGAAAAACAGATCGGTATTGAAAATGGCCGCCGCAGCGCCGCCATCTATATCCGGGCATTTTCCACCCTACTACCGCAGCGCGGGAAATCTCTCTCCCGCCCGCAAGCGGGCGAACTGGTGGCCGCCTGAGGTCCCGACCACCGCCGACTGAGAAACGGCACCATGTGGGGATGTTTGTGGTTCATCCCCCATGGTGCCTTTTCGTGTTCGCACAACTCCGGACGGATAAATTTAGGGCAGAGGAGCACGTCCCTGTTGCACAATGATTCGAATCCGTACTAAGGTCGGCGCGTGCGCGTCGTATCGCTGATACGTCCATTTTCGCGCGACTTCCACTTAACCATCCCGTCATGGCCCTCAACATCAAACCAAAGTCCGAATGCGCTTTCGACCAGATCTCCCTGGGCGAAGTCATGCTCCGTCTCGATCCCGGTGAAGGCCGGATCCGCACCGCACGCCGTTTCCAAGCCTGGGAAGGCGGCGGCGAATACAACACCTCCCGCGGTCTGCGTAAAGTCTTCGGCTACAAAACCGCCGTGGTCACCGCCTTCGTCGACAACGAAGTGGGCCACCTCGTGGAAGATTTCATCATGCAAGGCGGCGTCGCCACCGACTTCATCCGCTGGGTGGAAGACGACGGCATCGGCCGCAAGGTCCGCAACGGCCTGAACTTCACCGAGCGCGGCTTCGGCATCCGCGGCGCCGTCGGTAACCCGGACCGTGGCAACACCGCCGCTTCCCAACTGAAGCCCGGTGACATCGACTGGGACCACATTTTCGGAAAACTCGGCGTCCGCTGGTTCCACACCGGTGGCATCTACGCCGCTCTCTCCGAGTCCGCCGCCGAACTCACCGTGGAAGCCGTAAAGGCAGCCAACAAATACGGCACCATCGTTTCCTATGACCTCAACTACCGCCCGTCCCTCTGGAAAACCATCGGTGGCCTGGCAAAAGCCCAGGAAGTGAACCGCGAAATCGCGAAATACGTCGACGTCATGATCGGTAACGAGGAAGACTTCACCGCTTCCCTCGGCTTCGAAGTGAAAGGCGTAGACCACAACATTTCCAACATCGAAACCGATGCCTTCAAGGCCATGATCGAGACTGCGGTGAAGGAATTCCCGAACTTCAAGGTCGCCGCCACCACGCTCCGTGGCGTCATCACCGCCACCGTGAACGACTGGTCCGCCATCCTCTGGCACGACGGTCAGTTCCACGAAAGCCGCAAGTATCCGAAGCTCGAAATCATGGACCGCGTCGGCGGTGGTGATTCCTTCGCCTCCGGTGTGCAGTTCGGCTTCATGGAATTCAACGATCCGAAAAAAGCCGTCGAATACGGTGCCGCCCACGGCGCCCTCGCCTCCACCACTCCCGGCGACACCTCCATGGTCACCCGCAAGGAAGTCGAAAAACAAATGGCCGGCGGCGGTGCCCGCGTCGTCCGCTGATCTCTTTACCGACAGCACAAGCCTCTCAAAACAAAGCCCGTCGGACACCCGGCGGGCTTTCGTTTTAGATGCCCGGCTCCACTCACCCGACTTAACATTACGCGATCACGTAATATCAAAATATGTGTCTTTGGGCATGATTCCGGCACCTTTATGCCTCTTATCGATTCCAAGCCGATCATTCTGACGGGCCGCGCCAGCCGCTGGTCCCTGAAGCTCGGGCGTTTCGCCTTTGCATATGGCATGATCATGGCCAATGGCTTCGCGGTCGCATCCGTCGCGCTGCTGTGCTTCAAGATCGGAAAAATCGAAACCACTGCAGACCGCATGTCCATCGGCGGCCTGTTCCTGCTACTTTCCAGCCTCTCGTTCTTCCTCGGCTGGGTAGCGAACACCCGCTGCAATCAGGAGCGCTGACGTTCACGTCGGCCCGGATAAGAGACAAGAAGTGCCGAGTGAGCCGTGATCGGTGATCAGTGGAAGATTCCCTGTCACCTCATTTCTGGCAAAACGGGCTTCATATCCCTGCCCCGCGCCGAGCCATCGTGATCGCGTAATCACCGCCTGCGCTCTTCCACTGATCACCGATCACGGCTCACCCGGCACCTCTTCCAATTTCCCGGTTTGCCATTTCGCGGGAAAGCGCTAGCCTCCGCCCCTTTCCTTCATCCCATCTCATTCCGATGACCACCGCCGATCTCTATTCCCAATACGTTCTTCCGACTTATGGCCGGTTCCCGCTGGTCCCCGTGCGTGGCGTCGGCAGCCGCCTGTGGGATGAGACCGGGCGGAGCTACATCGATTTCTGCATGGGCATCGCCGTGTGCTCGCTCGGTCATTGCCACCCGGCGCTCGTCAATGCCATCCGCGATCAGGCGGGCGAGCTGATGCACGTTTCCAATCTCTATCAGCATCCGCTCCAGCCTAAGCTCGCTCAGGAAATCAACGAGCACCACGTCAAACTCCCCGGCAAGATCTTCTTCTCGAACTCCGGCGCGGAAGCGAACGACGGACTGATTAAATCCGCTCGGAAATTCGGCCACGCCCGGCCACGGCCCGACGGTTCGCCGCGCTACGAAGTGCTCACTTTCACCCAATCCTTCCACGGCCGGACGCTCGGTTCCATGTCCGCCACCGGGCAGGCGAAAATCCAGCAGGGCTTCGATCCGCTCCTGCCCGGATTCCGCTACCTTCCCTTCAACGACATCGCCGCGCTCGAAAACGCCGTGAAACCGGAAACCGCCGCGATCCTGCTCGAACCGATCCAGGGCGAAGGCGGCGTCAACGTCGCCACCCCCGAATTTTTCCGTGCCGTCGCCGCGCTCTGCAAAAAACACGACCTCCTGCTGCTCATCGACGAAATCCAGGTCGGTTTCGCCCGCTGCGGCGAAGCCATGGGCTGGCGGATGATCGCCCCGGAAATCGAGCCCGACGGCATTTCCTGGGCAAAAGGCCTCGGCGGCGGCGTCCCCATCGGCGCGTTCTGGCTGAACGACCGTGCCATCGATGAAAATGGCACCGCTCTTTCCTCCATCATGGGCCCCGGCAGTCACGGCTCCACCTACGGCGGCAACCTCCTCGTCTGCGCCGCCGCCCTCGCCGTGCTTCAGGAAATCCGCGAAAAAGACCTCGCCGTGAACGCCATCCTTCAGGAAGTCCGCATTCGCGAAACCATCAAATCCTGGAACCTCCCCGTCATCGAAGAAGTCCGCGGCAAGGGCCTGCTGCTCGGCATCCGCCTGAACCCGGACCTCATCCCCGTCCCCGAGGGCAAAACCGCCGCCCTCGTCGTCGTCACCGCCCTCATGGAACGCGGCCTGCTCGTCCCACCCGCCGGTCCGAACACCTTCCGGCTGCTGCCACCGCTCAACGTCACCAACGAAGAAGTCGATGAAGCGCTCGCGATCATCAAGAGCACGCTCGAAGAGCTGGTGAACATCGAACATTGAACGCCCAACATTGAACATCGAAGGGAAGAATTCCAGAAGATGAAAATCCCTCGGATCAACTGGAAATGCGATCTCGAGTCACCCATGGAGGAGAAACGGGCGGAAGCGATTCTTGCCCAGCTCCGACCAAAATTTCCCTCCCTCACCGATCTGGAAATAGCATCCAAAAAAGAAAAAACCGCCTCATGGATCATTAACATCATCGGGTTCACAGCGATTTTGCTCATCACCACCCGAATGCTTCCTGGCAGCGCACTTGCCGTGACCGCTATTCTCGCCTTCGCAGCAATGACCTATTTCGGAATCCAGCGCTATCGCTTCACACGCATTCGCAAACTGTTGGAAAATCCTCATCCACCAACTCTTCCCACCGATCACTGATCACCCGGCACTTTCCACTTCTTCCCCATGAATCATCTCCTCTCCATCGAAGAACTCACCGCCCCGCAAATCACCCGTTTGCTCGAATCCGCCGCTTACCTCAAAGCCACCCGCGGCCACCTCGGCGATGTCCTCAAGGGCCAGACGTGGGCGATGATTTTCACCAAATCCTCCACCCGCACCCGCGTCTCCTTCGAGGTCGGCATCCGTGAGCTTGGCGGTTTCCCCATGTTCCTCTCGAAAAACGACATCCAGCTCGGCCGTGGCGAACCCATCAAGGACACCGCCCGCGTCCTTGGCCGCATGGTCCATGGCTGCGTCATCCGCACCTTCGCCCAGCAGGACGTCGTGGATTTCGCGAACTACTCCGGCATCCCCACCATCAACGCCCTCACCGACGACGAGCACCCGTGCCAGATCCTCGCCGACCTCCTCACCGTCCAGGAAAAACTCGGCGGCTGGGAAGGGAAGAAAGTCGCCTTCATCGGCGATGGATTTTCCAACATGACCATCTCCTGGATGTGGGCCGCGAAACGCCTCGGCTTCGAACTCGCCGTCGCCTGCCCCGCCACCTGCCAACCGACCCCTGAGTTTCTCGAAAAACTCGACGCCCCGAACGTCATCATCACGCAGGACCCCGTCGTCGCCGCCACCGGCGCGCACGTCATCAATACCGACGTCTGGCTTTCCATGGGCCAGGAAGACCAGAAGGAAAAAGAGCAACAATTCTCAGGTTTCCAGGTGAACGCAGAACTCCTCAAACACTCCGCCGAAGGACACATCGTCCTGCATTGCCTCCCCGCCTATCGCGGCAAGGAAATCACCGAGGAAGTGCTGGAGCTCCACGCCGACACCATTTTCCAGGAAGCCGAAAACCGCCTCCACGCCCAAAAGGCGATCCTCGTGGCAATCGCGAAAAAGTAGCTGGGCCATCTTGGCCCAGGCCGTTCGGGAGGCGTCCCGCCTCCCATTTTTATTCGCCCGTAGGACAAAGGAATCCGGAATTCGCGTCCATTGGCGTTCATTCGCGGTTGAATTTCTCCCTGCTTTGATCGCCTTGTCCCCGGTCAGCCCTATAAATTTGCCATTTTCCAGAGCGCTCTCTAGCATGAGCCGGTGATCCCCCAACGGAAAATCAAATACGACGTCGCACCTCCCCTGCGACAGTATCTCTATCACTTCGATCGCCTGCGGGATATTCCCGAAGTTTACGAGGATCTCACCCGTTTCACCGGTGCCGTCCCCTACGAAGACCCTCAGGGCCGGGAAACCTTGTGGCTCACCGTGATGTATTCCCCGGAGGATCAGGAGCGCATCCGCAGTCGCCTCACCCGGGTCTATACCGAGCTCAAAATCGGCAGCGCCATCGACATGCCCGACCAACACGAGCACCTCGTCGTCGATCGCATCGATTTCGGAAACTTCGGAAACTCCAAACCCTTCCGCATCCGCATCACCAACCTCTTCAACGACAATTCGGACTACTTCTACGTCAAGCAGGCCGACGCCTCCCGCATCTACGGGCTGGAGCTCGAGCACATCCTCTCCCCCAGCCGGATGAACTACCTCGTCAAAGGCAACACCCTCATCGAAGAACACATCGCCGGCGTCCCCGGAAACGTCTTCCTCAGCGACCACATCCACCAGCCCGGCCGCAACAAGGTCCGTCTCGCGAAAGAATTCACGAAATTCAACGAGCGCGGCTTCATCCGCCTGCTCGGCGACATGCGCAGCGTGAACTACGTCGTCGACATCACCCCGGACTTCGAGGAAACCCAGTACCGCGTCCGCGCCATCGACTTCGACCAGCAATCCTACGAAGGAAAAGGCAACATCTACCTCGCCTTCCGCTTCGCCTCGAACCGCAACATCACCCGCCTCGCCTTCGAAGTCCTCAACCGGAAATCCATCGACCAATACGTCGCCGAAGAGCACGCCCAGATGGCCCGCCGCGCCAAGGTCGAAAGAGCCCGCCTCCGCGCCCTGCTCGGCGTCATGCGCCGCGACGACATCGCTCCCGCCGAGCACGTTGCCACCCTCGCCCGCGAACTCGACCGCATGCACGGCCTGAACCACTTCCAGGATTGCAAATCCATGGGCGAACTCACCGCCGAACACATCTCCCTGCTGTGCGGAATTTGAGCAATTTTCCGCATCCTTTCCGCAATCCACCCCGATTCTGAAAGAAATCCACGGATTCCACCGTTTCATGGACTCCGGGCGAACAGAAACCTTTCCATTTCAGGTTCAGCCCTCATGATTCGCGCATTCCATGAATTCACTATTCGATATCAAAGGACGGGTTATCGTTGTCACCGGTGCCACCGGAGTTCTCGCCGGCTCCGCGGCGGACTACCTCGCATCGCAAGGCGCCCGTGTCGTTTATCTCGGTCGCACCCAGGAAAAAGTGGATGCCGCCCTGGCAAAATCCCGCTCCCTCACCCCGGATGCTGAAATTCTCGGCCTGCTCGCCGACGTGCTGGACCGCCCCGCCCTCGAAGCAGCCCGTGACGCCGTGCTGGCAAAATGGGGCCGTATCGACGTCCTCATCAACGGTGCCGGCGGAAACCAGCCCGGAGCCACCATCACCCCGGACAAAAGCTTTACCGACCTCGATTTCGGAGCCTTCGAGCAAGTCGTCGATCTCAACTTCCACGGCACCGTCCTCCCCACCCTCGTCTTTACCCCGGCGCTTCTCGCCAGCGGCAACGCCTCCGTCATCAACTTCTCCTCCGTCTCCGCGCCGAACGCCCTCACCCGCGTCGTCGGCTACTCCGCCGCCAAATCCGCGGTGGATAACTTCACCCGCTGGCTCGCCGTCGATCTCGGCAAGCGCACCGACGGCACCATCCGCGTAAACTCCGTAATGCCCGGATTTTTCCTCAGCGAACAAAACCGCCGACTCCTCACCAACGAAGACGGTTCCCTCACCGAACGCGGCAACCTCATCGTTCAAAACACCCCCTTCGGCCGCTTCGGCGACGCGGAAGAACTTCACGGGTCCATCCACTACCTCGTCTCGGATGCCTCGAAATTCGTCAGCGGAACCATCCTCACCGTCGATGGCGCGTTCACCGCGTTCTCCGGAGTCTGACCCATGAACATCCTCACTCCCGATCTCCACCTGCTGGAAGAATCCTTCCGCTGGTATGGTCCAAACGATCCGGTGCCCCTCTCCTACATCCGCCAGGCAGGGGCCACCGCCGTTTTCACCTCCCTCCACCAGATTCCCTACGGCGAACTCTGGACCCGCGAAGCCATCCGCGAGCGGAAGGAAATCGTCGAAGCCGCCGGGCTGAAATGGACCGCCGTCGAGTCCGTCCCCGTCCACGAAGACATCAAGACCGGTCAAGGCGACCTCAAGACCCTCTTCGACAACTACACCCAAACGCTCGAAAACCTCGCCGCCGAAGGCATTTTCACCGTCATCTACAACTTCATGCCGGTGCTCGACTGGATCCGCACCGACATGCGCCACGTCCTCGACGACGGCTCCGAGTGCCTCCGCTACGATCCCGTCCGCTTCGCCGCCTTCGAACTCTTCGCCCTCCAACGCCCCGGTGCCGAAGACGACTTCACGGCGGAGCAACGCGAACAGGCGAAAACCTGGTGGAACGGCCTTTCCCCGGCCGGGCGCGACGCCTTCATCCAGACCATCATCGACGTCTTCCCCGGCTGCAAGATGGGTCTTGATCTCGACGACATCCGCGCGATGCTCGCGAAATACTCTCATCTCGGCGATGGCGGCCTCGCCGACAACCTCGCCCGTTTCCACGAAGCCATTATCCCGACCGCCGAAAAAGTCGGTATCCGCATGGCCATCCACCCCGACGATCCACCTTTCCCCGTCCTCGGCCTCCCACGCATCGTTTCCACCGCGGATCATGTCCGCGCCATGATGGCCCGCGTCGATAGCCCTGCAAACGGCCTTTGCTACTGCACCGGCTCCTTCAGCGCGCAGCCGAAAAACGACCTGCCGGCCATCGTGCGTGAGTTCGCCCCGAAAATCCACGCCGTCCACCTCCGCAGCACCCAACGCCTGCCCGACGGATCCTTCTTCGAAGCCGACCACCTCGCCGGGTCCGTGCCCATGCCCGAAGTCGTCCGCGCCCTCCTCGACGAACAGGACCGCAGACGAAAGGAAGGCCGCGCCGACTGGCAACTCCCCTTCCGCCCGGACCACGGCCACACCATGATGGACGATCTTGCCAAGGAAATTGAAATCACCCCCGGCTACACCTGTATCGGCCGCATGCGCGGACTCTCCGAACTCCGAGGCCTCATGCTCGGCCTCCGCTACGCAGAAACCCTCTAACCCATATTATAGAAACCATGAGCCGCCCCTTCATCCACGAAGACTTCCTCCTCCAGACCAAAGCCGCCCGCGAACTCTATCACGGCTACGCCAAGGATCAGCCGATCCTCGATTTCCACAACCACCTCCTGCCCGACCAGATCGCGAACAACCACCAGTTCGCCCACCTTCAGGAAGCCTGGCTCGCCGGAGACCACTACAAATGGCGCGCCATGCGCACCAACGGCGTCCCGGAAAACGACATCACCGGCACCGCCACTCCTGAAACCAAGTTCAAAGCCTGGGCCGCCACCGTCCCCTACACCCTGCGGAACCCCCTCTATCACTGGACCCACCTCGAACTCAGCCGCTACTTCGGCATCGACACACTCCTCGACAGCACCACCGCCGACGCCATCTGGGAAGAAGCCAACTCCAAGCTCCCCCAGCTCCGCATCCACGACATCCTCCGCCAGCAGAACGTCACCCACCTCTGCACCACCGACGACCCCGCCGATCCGCTCGACGACCACATCAAGATCCAGAACTCCGGCCTCGCCACCAAGGTGCTCCCCACCTTCCGCCCCGACAAGGCCGTCACCATCCTCTCCGCCGACGGTTTCAACGCCTGGGTCGAAAAACTCGAGACCATCACCAACAGCAAGGTCTCCACGCTCGATGACCTCCTCGCCGCACTGAAAACCCGCCACGACGCCTTCCACGAATTCGGCGCCCGCGTTTCCGACCACGGCATCAACCACGGCCTGCAAAAACCCGCTTCCCACGCCGAAGCCTCCCGCATCTTCGCCAAAGTGCGCGGCGGACAGGACGCCACCGACGAAGAGCAGGATGCCTACACCTCCGTCGTCATGCACGAGATCGCCACCTGGAATGCCGCCCGCGGCTGGGTCATGCAGCTCCACATCGGCGCCCTCCGCAACGGGAACTCCCGCATCATGCGCAACCTCGGCGCGGACTCCGGCACCGACTCCATCGCCAGCTTCACCCGCGTTCAGGAACTTTCCGATTTCCTCAACAACCTGGACGACGCCGACCAACTCCCGCGCACCATCCTCTACAACCTCGACCCCGCCAACAACTACATCTTCGGCACCCTCATCGGCAACCACCAGGACGGTACCATCCCCGGCAAAGTCCAGCTCGGCAGCGGCTGGTGGTTCCTCGATCAGAAAGAAGGCATGGAATGGCAGCTCAACGCCCTGTCCAACCTCGGCCTCCTCCGCCGCTTCGTCGGCATGGTCACCGACTCCCGCAGCTTCCTCTCCTTCACCCGCCACGAATACTTCCGCCGCGTGCTCTGCAACCTGCTCGGCACCGACATCGAAAACGGCGAACTCCCCAACGACACCGCCCTCGTCGGCCAGCTCGTCAAGGAAGTCTGCTACTCCAACGCGAGAGCCTACTTCACCTTCCCAGGCTAATCTCACTAAACCTAGAATCCATCCCACATGCAGTCGAACGAAACCAAAGCAAGCGGCTATCGCTGGAGAATCTGTTGGCTCCTCTTCTTCGCCACGACGATCAACTACCTCGATCGCCAGGTCCTCTCCCTCACCTGGAAGGACTTCATCGTCCCCGAATTCCACTGGACCAACGACGACTACGGCAACATCACCGCCCTGTTCTCGATCTTCTACGCGATCAGCATGCTGCTCGCCGGGCGTTTCATCGACTGGATGGACACCAAGAAAGGCTTCCTCTGGGCCATCTTCATCTGGTCCATCGGTGCCTGTATCCACGCTCTCTGCGGCATCGCCACCTCCGGCATTCTCACCGGCGAATGGTTCGTGAGCTTCGAAGGAGCGCGTGAAACCATCGCCCAGGTCGATAACGTCGCCAAGGTCGCGTCCGTCAGCGTTTCCCTCTTCATCTTCGCCCGCCTCGTGCTGGCCGTCGGTGAAGCGGGGAACTTCCCGGCCGCCATCAAGGCCACGGCGGAATACTACCCGAAAAAAGACCGTGCCTACTCCACCAGCCTCTGGAATGCCGGAGCCACCGTCGGCGCGCTCGCCGCACCCCTCATCATTCCTCCGCTCGCCCAGCGCTTCGGTTGGGAAGCCGCCTTCATCATCATCGGTGCGCTCGGCTTCATCTGGATGGGCTTCTGGATCTTCATGTATCAGAAACCGGAAGTGCATCCCAAGGTGAATGCCGCCGAGCTCTCCTACATCCAGCAGGACAAGGACGACGCACCCGCCCCGGTCGAAGGAGCCGTTCAGAAGAAAATGTCCTTCAAGGACTGCCTCCGCTACCGCCAGACCTGGGCTTTCGTCATCGGCAAATTCATGACCGACGGCGTCTGGTGGTTCTTCCTCTTCTGGACCCCCGCCTACCTCAGCTCCGTCTATAACATCAAATCCTCCGACACCGCCGGACAGCTCGCCCTCTTCGCACTCTACGCGATCACCCTGCTTTCCATCATCGGCGGATGGCTGCCATCCTACTTCGTCGATAAAAAGGGCATGAACCCCTACGCCGGACGCATGAAGGCCATGCTCATCTTCGCCTTCTTCCCGCTCCTCGCCCTGCTCGCCCAGCCGCTCGGAAAATACAGCTACTGGTTCCCAGTCGTCATCATCGGCATCGCCGGAGCCGCCCACCAGGCATGGTCCGCGAACCTCTTCTCCACCATCGGCGACATGTTCCCGAAAAAAGCCATCGCCACCATCACCGGTATCGGCGGCATGGCCGGTGGTATCGGGTCCTTCATCATCAACAAAAGCTCCGGCAAACTCTTCGACTACTCGCAGGTCGCCTGGACGAAGATCAACGGTGTCCCCCTGCTGCAGGCCTATCCGGAATACACCACTCATAATCCACAGTTGAAACCCGTCGGCGAACTCCTCAAAGAGCTGCCTCCGGCCTCCGTCGTCGACGGCATCAGCACCGGCTACATGATCGTCTTCTCCGTCTGCGCCGTCGCCTACCTCATCGGCTGGATCATCATGAAAACCCTCGTGCCGAAGTACAAGCCCATCACGGACCTCTGATCCTTCGGACCTCCTTCAAAACCTCCGGCAGGCCAGTCCCGCCGGAGGTTTTTTCGTAAACGGCGGCCGAAAAACCCGCGTAGCGAAGCGGCTGCGCCGCTTCGGTTGTGCGAATGCCTCGCTTCTCTCGCGGACTCGAAATCACCGTTTCGGGCCTCTCCTCCCCGCCGGAATGGCGCAGCCATTCCGCTACGTGGTGAATGCCCTACAGACCTCGAAAAGTCAGCATAGCCTTGGAAAATGGTATTACACAACATCAAGGGTTTTCCGAACCCATCAAGCGGACTGTATATTTCATGAAAGCACCGAAAATCCGATCTTAAATCATGCCCGGTAAACTTTTGTGATCTCTGTGTCTTTTGTGGTTCGAACCATCTCTACTGCACCGTCGGCGACATCACGAAAACTCCCTGCGTCGCCTGATAGGCATGCTTCAGCGGCATGCGTTTCAACTCATGCCCCGCACCCCAGGAATCCGAATAAAGCACCTCTTCCGACTGCGAATTGTAACCGATCATCAACCGCATGTGTCCACCGCGCGTCTACTGGCTCAGCGGCGGCTGTTCCGGGAACAAACCAAGCTCCAGACTCCATAAAACCGGCACACCCAGATCGATGGAGCGCGTCAGTTCCCGGACGAACATCGCCTCCGTCACCGGCCTGCCGACGATCAGCTTGCGCTCGTCCACCTGCACCAGCTGGTTCTCGTGCCGCATGCCCACGATCCGGAAACGCGTCCGGAAGCGATAATCGATTTTCCGGAGTACCTCCACCATCGTCAACAAGCTGGTCCCTATCTCCGCGTCCGCTCCCGCCGCCTGCGCGATCTGATGCTGATCCGCCGGAATCCCGTAATATTCGAAAAGCCTCTGCGCCGAAGCCACCACGCAATACCCCTTCGCTCCCTGATCCACCATCGGAATGTCCTTGATGAAAACATCGCCATTGCCGGTGCGGCGGACATTTTGCGGAAGCTGGGAAAGCCTCACCGTCGTCGGCCTGTCCGAGAAAAACGCGGCGAACGTCCCCGTGGCGTTCCGGGGCGCGATTTTCAGCCGCAGGAATTCCGGTTTCCCCTGAAGCGCCTGCGGATTGTATTCCAGCAGCGCCATCCCGCGTGGCGAAACCCAGCACCAGCCTTCCACCTCCAGCCCCTGGCTCGGGTCCGCCTTCCTCTGGGACGGCCTCACCTGCAACAGCCCGCCCATTTTCGAAGCGCACGACTTCAGCCGCCGCTGGAATTCCTCGGAGGAAATCGCCCCCGAGTCCCCACGATTGTAAAAGGAAAACGTGATCCCGTTCAGCCGTTCCCCCGCGAAATCCAGAACCACCTCCTCCGCCATCAGCTGGCCGCCGAAAAACCGCAATTCCACCTCCAGATCATGAAACGGCCTTCTCACGAAACTCGCCCGCGAGCGATCCTTCGTCAGCCACCTGAAATACGGATTCACCCTCATCTCCACTCCCTCCGGCACCGCGAACTCCGCATCCAGCTTCGCCGGTGTGAGCGACCAGACCTCGGGAATATTCAGAAACGCATCCAGCGAACAACTCATCCTGCCCGTCTGCAACGCATCGACGAACGCCTTCGCCTTGTCCGATTCCTCCGCCCGAGCGGTGGGAAACACACCGCTCGCTGAAATCGCGAGCGCCCATCCGAAAATCCGTTTCATCGTTAGACTCCACCATTTCACCGGCCGCGGTGCAATCGCACAATCTCACCATTTCCCGCCGAGTGCCGTCATCAGGGAAACCGTCGCGTTCAGACGGCGCACCTGCACATCCAGCGCGTTCCGCTCCGCCGCGAGCGCCTGCGCCTGCGTCACCGCCACGTTCAGATAGGTGTCCGTCCCTGCCTTGTAAGCATTCTCGGCGATCCGCTCGCTTTCCCGCGCCGTGCGCACGCTGACCGCCTGCGCCTCCGCCTCGCGGGCGAGAATCCGCAGCGTGGCAAGCTCGTCCTCCACCTCCTGCATCGCCGTCAGCACCGTCTGGCGGTAATTCGCCACCGTCCGCTCATACGCCGCGTCCGCCTGCGCTTTTTGAGCCAACCGCTGGCCGCCATCCAGCAACGGAGCCGCCAGATCCGGACCCAGCGACCAGAAAAACGTGGGGGCGGAAAGCAGCCCTCCCGATCCTCTCCAACCCGCACCACCACCCAGCGAAACCGTCGGGAAAAACGCCGCCTTCGCCGCGCCGATGCGCTCGTTCGCCGCCGCCACCTGCCGCTCCGCCGACGCGATGTCCGGACGGCGTTCCAGCAGTTGCGAAGGCGTGGACCCCGGCACGCGCGGCACCGACCTGGCCAACGACCCGCGCGACAGCGAAAAGGAAGACGGCATCTGCCCCACCAGTACCGCCAGCGCGTGCTCCAGCGTCGCCCGTTGCACCCCCAGCTCGATCGACTCCGCCCGTGCCGCCGCAAGTTGCGATTCCGCCTGTGCCACGTCTCCGCGCGAAGCCACGCCTTGATCGTAGCGGTTTTTCGTGATTTCCAGCGACCTTTCGTAGCTCGCCAGTTGCCGGTCATACAGCGCCTGCTGCGCGTCCACCGCCCGGATCAGGAAATACGTCCGGGCCGCCTGCGCCTGCAAGCTCAGCCGCGCCGCCCGCACATCCTCCGCCGCGGACTCCGCATCCGCCGTCACCGCGCGCGCGCTGTGACGCAGCCTCCCCCACAGATCGGCCTCCCACGACGTGGAAGCACCCAGTGAAAATTCATTTCCCCGTTCGTTGCTGCCGCGGCCACCGGAACGGATCGCCGAAGCATTGCCCGACAGCGACGGTAAAAACGACAGCCTCGCCCCGATCAAAAGCGCGGAAGCCTCCCGCGCGCGGGCCGACGCCACAGCCAGCGATTGATTCGACGTTTCCACCCGCTTCATCAGCGAGGAAAGCTCGCCGTCGCGGAAAATCGTCCACCATTCCCCGTGTGAGAGATGAGCAGATGGACGCGCTATTTTCCAGATGCCGCTCTCCTTGAAATTCGCAGGCATCTCCATCCCGGGAGCCTGCTTCGGGGCGACCAGCGAGCAGCCGGCTAGGCAAAGGGAAACCGGTGCGATGAGAAGCGGGATTTTCATGAAACTTGTGGCTCGGGTAAAACGGGATTTGCCATGGGACGCCTGCCCTTGGAAAGAAAACGATGCCGCATGCGGTCCAGCACCAGATAAACCACCGGCGTCGTGTAAAGTGTCAGCAACTGGCTGATCAGCAAGCCACCGACGATGGAAACGCCGAGCGGACGCCGCAATTCCGAGCCCTCGCCACCACCGATGGCCAGCGGCAGCGCGCCGAACATCGCCGCGAACGTCGTCATCAGGATCGGGCGCAGCCGCAGCTTGCACGCCTCGAAAATCGCCTTCTCCGGCGACAATCCCCGCGAGCGCTCCGCCTCCAGCGCGAAGTCGATCATCATGATCGCGTTCTTTTTCACGATTCCTAACAAAAGAAAAATCCCGATGAACCCCATGATGTCGAACTCCATGTGGCAAAGCTGCAACGCCAGCAACGCGCCTACTCCGGCGGACGGCAGCGTGGACAGGATCGTCAGCGGATGCAGGAAACTTTCGTAGAGCACGCCCAGCGTCAGATAGATCACCAGAATCGCCACCAGCACCAGCCATGGCTGATTTTCCAGGGACTTCTGGAACACGCTCGCCGTCCCGGCGAAATTTCCCTGAATCGTGCCCGGCAGCTGCAAGCGGTCCATCGTTTCCTCAATCTGGCGCGTCACCTCGCCGAAGGTGGAACCGGTGGCGATGTTGAAGGAAAACGTGATCGCCGCGAACGGCCCCTGATGGTTCACCGTCAGCGGCGCGGGTGCCGATTCCCAGCGGGCGATGGCCGTCAGCGGGACGAGTTCGCCGGAAGAGGATTTCAGACGGATGTGTTGCAAAGCCCCCGGATCCTGCGTGAAAGGTTCGTCCGCCTCCATCACCACGCGATACTGATTGAGCTCCGCGTAGATCGAGGAAATCTGCCGCTGGCCGAAGGCATTGTTCAGCGCGGAATCGATCTCCGCCATGGAAATACCGAGACGGGAGGCCGCATCGCGATCCACCACCACCCGCGTCAGCGCACCCTTGTCCTGAAAGTCGCTGTTCACGTCGGTGATCGAACTCAATCCTAACAACGCATTTCTCACCCTTGCTTCCCACGACCGCAACTCCGCAAGATCGCTCGATTGCAACGTATATTGATAGGCGGCGGCGCTCGAACGTCCTCCCATGCGAATGTCCTGCGACGCCTGCAAAAACATCGTCGCACCGGCGATGTGGGATGTCTTGTTCCGCAGGCGGTCGATGATCTTCGTCGCATCGTCATCCGGACGCGGTGCACCCCCGGCCTGCGATCCGTTCGCATCCGCCCGCTTGCCTTTCGGTTTCAGCGAAATGAAGACGTTGCCGTTGTTTCTCGCACCACCCCAGGCGCCCACGCTGGCATTGATGGAATCCACCGCCGGGTCCTCGCGAATGATCTCCGCGATGGTCATCACCTTTTCCTTCATCGCCTGAAAGGAAATGCTCTGGTCGCCCACGATATTGCCCCGGATCTGGCCGGTGTCCTGCGTCGGGAAAAACCCTTTCGGAATCACCACGTATTGCCACGCCGCCACTCCGATGGTGATGAAAAGCACGATCAGCGTGAGCCAGCGGTGCCGCAACGCGACGGCCAGCGTCTGGGCGTAGCTGTCCAGCGCCGCCTGAAACACCCCGTCAAGCCAGCGGGACAAACGCCCCGGCGGCTTCTCGTTTTTCCGACCTAACAAGCGAGCGCACATCGTGGGCGTAACGGTGAGCGAAACCACCAGCGACACCGCGATGGAAACCGAAAGCACCACGGCGAACTCCCGGAACAACCGCCCCACCAGCCCGCCCATGAACAGGATCGGAATGAACACCGCAACCAGCGAAAGACTCATCGAGATCACCGTGGAGGTCACCTCCTTCGCTCCCTTCAGCGCCGCTTCCCTCGCTCCCATGCCGCCCTCGATGTGCCGCGCGATGTTTTCGAGAACCACCACCGCGTCATCCACCACGAAGCCGGTCGCGATGGTGAGCGCCATCAGCGAGAGGTTGTTGATGCTGTAGCCGCACAGATACATCACCGCGAAAGTACCGATCAGCGAAACCGGCACCGCCACGCCCGGCACCAGCGCCGCCCTCGCGCGCCGCAGAAACACCCACACCACCAGCACCACCAGAATGATCGAAAGCCCCATCGCGTGCTGCACTTCGTAAAGCGACGCCTTGATCGTCGTCGTGCGCTCCATCACCGCCTGAAGGGAAACCGAGGCCGGAAGAGAAGCGCCCAATCTCGGCATCAGTTCGCGCACCCCGTCGATCGTTTCGAGGATGTTCGCGCCCGGCTGACGGAAAATCACCAGCGAAACCGACGGCTGGCCGCCGCTGGTGCCGTAGTTCAACTGGTTTTCCGTCGAGTCCGTGACGTTCGCCACATCCTGCAAACGCACCGCCGCGCCCTGCTTGTAGCCGACGATCATCGGCAGATATTCGCTCGCCTTGCTGAGCTGGTCGCTCGCGGTGATCTGCCAGCGGCGGTCGCCGTCCTGCACATCGCCCTTCGGACGGCTCACGTTGTTCGCGGCGATGGTTTCGCGGATTTCATCGAGGGAAAATCCCGAGCGCTCGATGGCGGGCAGGTTCAGGTCCACACGCACCGCGGGCAGGGAACTGCCACCTACCACCACCTGACCGACTCCCGGGAGCTGCGAAATTTTCTGCGCCAGCAACGTGGAGGCGAGATCGTACATTTCCCCCGGTGTGGCGATTTCCGAGGTCAGCGTGAGAATCATGATCGGCGCGTCCGCCGGGTTCCGCTTGCGGTAGCGCGGCATCGACGGCATGCCCGAGGGAAGCAGGCCGCGAGCGGCATTGATCGCCGCCTGCACGTCGTTGCAAGCGGCGTCGATGTCCCGGTCGAGATCGAACTGCAACGAAATATTGGTGCTGCCCAGCGAGCTGGTGGACGTCATTTCGTTCACCCCGGGGATACGCCCGAGCGTTCTTTCCAGCGGCGTGGCCACCGTGGCGGCCATCGTTTCCGGGCTGGCTCCCGGCAGGTTCGCACTGACGGAAACGGTCGGGAAATCCACCTGCGGCAGAGGTGCCACGGGCAGCTCGAAATACGCGAGCATCCCCGCCAGCGCGACCGCCAGCGTGGCCAGCGTGGTCGCGACGGGACGCGAAATGAAAATTCCGGTGAAGCTCATGGCACGGGCACCGCCTCCGCGATTTCCGGTTCGGTTTTTCTCCGGACGCGACGGGAAATCGCGTCGAACAACAGATAGATCACCGGCGTGGTGAACAGGGTGAGCACCTGGCTGACCATCAGCCCGCCCACCATCGTCACGCCGAGCGGACGCCGCAGCTCCGATCCCACACCCGTCCCTAACATCAATGGCAGCGCTCCCAGCAACGCGGCGAGCGTGGTCATCAGGATCGGGCGGAAACGCAGCAGGCACGCTTCATGGATCGCCGCGCGGGGATCGACGCCCCGGTCACGCTCCGCCTCCAGCGCGAAGTCGATCATCAGGATCGCGTTCTTTTTCACCAGCCCGATCAGCAGCACGATGCCGATGATGGCCATCACGCCGAGCTGGGTGCCAGTCAGGTTCAGCGCCAGCAGCGCGCCGACCGTGGCGGAGGGCAGCGTGGAAAGAATCGTCACCGGATGAATGAAGCTCTCGTAAAGAATGCCGAGCACCAGATACATCACCACCACCGCCGCGAGCACCAGCCACAGTTGATTCGTCAGCGCGCTCTCGAAGGCCACCGCCGTGCCCTGGAACTCGGTATTCACGCTGGCCGGAAGATTCATCTCCTCAATCTGCCCGCGCACCGAATCCACCGCCGCACCGAGCGAGGCACCTTCTTTCAAATTGAAGGAAATCGTGACCACGGGAAACTGCCCCTGCCGCGCGATGAGCAGAAACGCAGGCGCTTCCGTGATTTTCACCATGCTCTTCAGCGGGACCGGCGCACCATCCGCACCGCTGACATAGACGTGATCGAACGCTTCGAGCCCTTTCCGGAATTCCGGGCCGCTTTCCAGAATCACCCGGTATTGCCCGCTCTGGGTGAAGATGGTGGAAACCTGTCGCTGGCCGAAGGCATTGTAGAGCGCGGCATCTATCCGCTCCACCGTCACGCCCAGCCGCCCGGCCAGTTCGCGGTCGATTTCCACCTTCGCCTGAAGGCCCTTGTTCAGGAGATCGTCCGCGACATCGGCGATCAGCGGATTGCGTTTCATCCGTTCGACGATCTTCGGCACCCACTCGGCCAGTTCCGCGGAACTCACCGAATCCACCGTCATCTGGTATTGCGTACGGGCCACGCGGTCGTCGATGCCGAGGTCCTGCACCGCCTGAAGATAAAGCTTCATGCCCGGGATTTCCGCAGCGCGGTCCTGAAGCCGCCGCACGATCTGCTCGGCGGAATGCTCCCGTTCCGCGTGAGGCCGGAGATTGATGAGCACGCGGCCGTTGTTCGGCGTGGCATTCGCGCCATCCACTCCGATGAACGAGGAAACGCTGACCACATCCGGGTCCGTCGAAATGAGCTTCGCCATCCGTTGCTGAAGGGCGGACATCGTATCGAAGGAAACGTGTTCCGGCGCTTCCGTCATCCCCTGAATCAGACCGGTGTCCTGATCCGGGAAAAATCCTTTCGGCGCGGTGTGATAGAGCGTCGCCGTCGCAACGAGCGTGAAGACGAACACCGCCATCGTGGCGAAACGATGATCGAGCACCACCTTCAACGCCTGATCGTAGCGATCGATCAGCCATTGGAAAAACCGGTTCACCGCGCGGCCGACCGGGCCTTCCTGAGCGTGCGTGTCGTGCTTCAGCATCAGCGAGCACATCATCGGCGTGAGCGTCAGCGAAATGACGGCGGAAACGAGAATGGCGATCGCCAGTGTCACCGCGAACTCCCGGAACAGCCTCCCCACCACATCGCCCATGAACAACAGCGGAATAAGCACCGCGATCAGAGAAATCGTTAGAGAGATGATCGTGAAAGCGATCTGCTTCGAACCCTTCAGCGCCGCCTGCAAGGGCGACTCGCCCTCCTCCACGTAGCGGGCGATGTTTTCGATCATCACGATCGCGTCATCCACCACGAAGCCGGTCGCGATGGTCAGCGCCATCAGCGTAAGATTGTTCAGGCTGAAGTCGCAGAAATACATCGCGACGAAGGTGCCGATCAGGGAGAGCGGCACCGCCACCGCCGGGATGATGGTGGCCCGCCAGTTCCAGAGGAAAACGTAGATCACCGCGATCACCAGCCCGATGGCGAAGACCATTTCCTTCTGCACGTCCTTCACCGAGGCGCGGATCGTCACCGTGCGGTCGGTCAGGGGAGTGATCTCGATCCCTCTTGGCAACCCCTCACTGAGCTGCGGCATCAGCTCCTTCACCCGGTCCGAGACCTGGATGACATTGGCCCCGGGCTGGCGCTGGATCTGGATAATCACCGCCGGACGAGCGTCCGCCCACGCGGCGAGCCGGTCGTTTTCCGCCGAGGGGACCACATCCGCCACGTCCTGCAATCGCACCGCCGCGCCGTTCCGCCACGCGACCACCAGCGTCTTGTAATCGTCGGCGGAAATGAGCTGGTCGTTCGCATCCAGAGTGCTCGATCGGGTGGCACCATCGAAGCTGCCTTTCGGCTGGCTGACGTTGGAGGTGGTGATGGCCGTGCGCAGGTCTTCCGTGGTCAGGCCGCGAGCCGCGAGCGCTCCGGGATTCGCGCGGATGCGCACGGCGGGCCGCATGCCTCCGCTGAGCGTCACCAGCCCGACGCCGGAAAGCTGCGAAAGCCTCGGCACCAGCCGCGTGTCCGCGAAATCCTGCACCTGCGTGAGCGGCATGGTCTCGGAGGAAAGCGCGAACGTCAGGATCGGCGCGTCCGCCGGATTCACCTTGTTGTAAACCGGCGGGCTCGGCAGGTCGTTGGGCAGGAGATTGGAGGCGGCATTGATAGACGCCTGCACCTGCTGCTCCGCCACGTCGAGGCTCATGCCCAGGGCGAATCTCAGCGTCACCACGGACGCCCCGGCACTGCTCACCGAATACATCTGCTCCAGCCCCGGCATCTGGCCGAACTGCCGCTCCAGCGGCGCGGTGACGGAGGAAACCATCACTTCCGGCCCGGCTCCCGGATAGAGCGTGGTCACCTGAATCGTCGGGTAATCGACTTCCGGCAACGCGGAAACGGGCAGCAGGCGGTAAGCGAACATCCCGGCCAGCAGCAGCGCCACCATCAGCAAGGTGGTGGCGACGGGGCGGGCAATGAAAATCCGTGAGGGATTCATGAGTCGTGTCCCGGTTCCGGCAGGTCCCCATCCCCGGTTTTTTCCGCCTCCGGTTTCGCCAAAAGAATTTTCGATCCCTCACGCAGGCGGTCCACCCCGGCGGTGACCACTTCGTCATCCACTTCCAAACCGGAAAGCACGTGGCTGATTTCTCGATACGTCGCACCCACCGAAACCTCGCGCATCGTCACGGTGTTGTCCGGTTTCACCAAATAAACGAAACGTCCCTTCGAGCTTTCCTGCACCGCGTTGGCCGGGACCACGATGGATTTCGGGGAAACCCGGAGACGCATGCGCACGTTGACGAATTGATTCGGAAACAGCTTTTCCCCGGGATTCCCGAACACCGCCTTCAGCCTCAGCGTGCCGGAAACGGGGTCGATCCGGTTGTCGGTCGTCAGCAATTTTCCCTTCGCCAACACCGCGCTCTGATCGCCCGCAACCGCTTCCACCGGCACTTCCCGCTCCGCGCGCAAATCCCCCACCAGCGAAGCCACCAACTCCTGCGGCACCGAAAACAGGATCGAAATCGGGTCCATGCGGGTGAGCGAGACCAGACCTTCCGTATCCGATGCGCGGATCAGGTTCCCCGGATCAACCTGCCGCAAACCGACCCTGCCGCTGAAGGGAGCCACGATTTTCGTGAAATCGAGATTGAGTTGTGCCGCCGCGATCTGCGCCGTATCCGCCTCCAGCGCCGCCTCGTATTGATGGACGAGCGAGAGCTGGGCATCCACCTGCTGCTTCGCGATCGAATCCTGCTTCAGGAGAATTTCATAACGTTTGAGGTCCGCGCGGGCGTTTTCGAGCAGCGCCTCGTTCCGCGCGTGCTGGCCCTTCGCCTGATCGAAAATGACCCGATACGGCCGGGGATCGATCTCCGCGAGCAGATCGCCCTGCTTGACGGAAGCACCTTCGGTGAAATGCACGCGGAGCAGCTCGCCATCGACTCGTGCCCGCACCGTCGCCTGATCCAGAGGCGTCACGGTTCCCGAAACCGTCGTCCATTCCTCGAAGTCCATCTCCCACGCCCGCGCCGTGGAAACGGTCACCGGCACGTTGATGCCCGGCCGCCCCTGATGACCGCCGTTCGCGGATTCATCCGGGGCCGTTTTCCGGTAAACCCACCATCCCGCGTAACACAGCCCGCCGAAAACCATCAGCCAAATGCATAGTCTGAGCGCCGGCGAACGCTTCGGAGGTGAAGGGGAATCGGTCATGGAAAACAGGGACTGGTTATCACAACTTTCCGTCGGAACAACCGGCAAGTCTCCAACGAAGATATGGATTTCATATCCTTCGATAAAAAATCCCCTTCGCAACGACTCCGACACGCTTTCCCGGAAAATCGGGAACGTTACGTCTTTTTCCGGCCCGATCTTTCAGCTTTTTGGCGCGACCAGCACCTGACCGGGCTTCCGGCCGAAGATCCGGGCTGCCACTTCCCGCACGGTTTCGCCGCTGAGATTTTGATAGATCTCCTCCAGACGGCGGTATTGGTCCGCCGGTTGGCCGAACAACAGGTCGATGGCCACCTGACGGGCAACGGACGAGGGCGATTGCCGCTGAATGGCCAGCCCGCTGAGCACGGTGGAGCACACCCGTTCCAAGGCGTCCGTCGGGATGCCGTGGTCGGCGATTTTCCGGATCTCGGAAAGCAATTCCTGCGAAGCCTCCTCCGCCTGCTCCGGCGAGGTCGCCACGTAGAACGTGAACAACCCGGTATCGAACCCGAGAAACTGGGTGGCACCCACCCGATACGCCAGCCCCAGATCCTCGCGGATGCGGGCGAACAGCGGCCCGGCCATGTCCGAAGCGTATTCCTGGATCATCGCCAGCGCGTAGCGGTCCTCATGCAGGGCGGATGCGCCGGGGTAGCCGATGGCGATCACCGCCTGTTTTTTCGGAAGATGGGAAGTGTGCGAATCGCACGGCGTCCAGAGGCTGGCGGGCGGCTGCCACGCCTCACCGGCCGGAAGCCCGGCGAGCTTGCTCTCCAGGAGTGTTTTCACCTCCTCCGCATCGAAATCCCCGGCGACGACCAGTGCCATGTTCGCGGCGGTGAAATGACGTGCGTGATGAGCCGCCAACATCCCGCAGTCCAGCTTCGGCACGCTTTCCAGCGATCCCAGCGGATCCAGCCCGTAACCCGCGCCGGAAAACACCTGCTGCCGCAAGCCCTGAAACGCCGCGTGCAGCGGGTCTTCAAGCGCTTCCTCCAGAGCCGCGAGCTGGCTGACCTTTTCGCGGGCCACCGCATCTTCCGGGAAAGCCGGTGCCGTCAGGACTTCGCAAAACACATCGGCGATGGTGGCGATGTCCGCCGCCAGACCGCCCGCCTGCACCAGCACCGCGTTGTTCCCGATATTGGCGGAAAGCGAAGCGCCGAGCGATTCCAGCTCCCTCGCGAGCGCCGCCGCCGAACGGGTGGCGGTGCCTTTCGAGAGCGTGGAAGCGAGAAGCTGATTGATGCCGTTCGTCTCCGGGGTTTCCGAGGGCAGGCCGGAACGCACTGCCGCCTGAAGATGCACCAGCGGGACGCGCCGGTCCGGGATCAGCGCGATTTTCAATCCGTTCGAAAGCGTGAACGTTTCGATCCTCGCCTGCTCGCCGGAATGAGTGGCGCCGCGTTGTGGAGCCGGGGTATCGAGTGGATCGAGCAAGGTCAGCGTGCGTTTTTCCTCCACCAGATTCGAGAGCGCGCGCTTCACGTCCTCCGGAGTGACCCGCCGGATCGCCGCGAGATAGCGGCGGGTGAAATTCAGGTCACGCGCCTCGTGCCAGTTCGACGCGAGATCCGTCGCCCGCCCGGAGGCACTCAGCAGCGAGCGGAACTGGCTGTTGGAAATCTGGCGTTTGGCCTTTTCCACATCGTCCGTCAGATCCGCTTCGGCGACCTTCGCCAGCTCCTCCCGGATCGCTTCGATCAAGGTCTCGCGATTTTCCGGCAGGGCATCAGCGCCGATCCCGAACAGCCCTTCCCTGCCCGGACCGGTCCAGGCGTACGAGGAAATATCCAGTGCCAGCTCCCGCGTTTCCCGCAGCGCGTGGTGCAGGCGGGACGAACGCCCGCGCCCGAGCACGGCGGCCAGCACATCGAAGGCCGGAGCATCCGGGTGCTCCAGCGGCGAGCATTTCCACGCCAGCGAAATCCGGCTCGTCGGAATGGCGAAGGTGCCACGGGCTTCCCGCGGACCGATCTGCGGAAAATCGACCGGCACCAGCGGATCGCGGCCTCCTTGCGGCGAAAGACCGGCGGTCAGCTCCAGGATTTCCTTCCGGATTTCCTCCCCATCGAAATCCCCGGAAATCACCACGAAACAACGCTCCGTCGTGTAACGCGAGCGGTGATACGCCAGCATGTCCTCGTGGCGCAACTGATCGAACAGATGCCGATGCCCGATCACCGGATGGCGGCGGGCATCCATCTGATAGGCGGTGGAAAGCATCAGGCGCATCGCCACGTTATCCGGATCGTCCAGACCCATGTCGATTTCACGGCGGATCACGTCTTTTTCCCGCTCGAATTCACCGGCGGGCAAGGTCGGGAAAAACACCAGACCGGTGAGCACTTTCAGAAACACCGGCAGCGATTTCGCCGGACCGTCGATGTAATAAACCGTGCGGTCGAAGGTCGTGTAAGCGTTCCAATGGCCGCCCGCCCCCTGCACCGTATCCGCCAGCGCCTCCGCGTCGAAATCCCGCGTGCCCTTGAAAACCATGTGCTCCAGGAAATGCGAAAGCCCGGAGCCGAGATGTCGGTCCTCGTGGATGCTGCCCGTTCCCACCCAGAACTGCGCGCTGACCACCGGCGCGGTGCGATCGGGATCGAGAATCACGGTCAGGCCGTTCGGCAAAGTTTCGACAGTCGCTTGGGTGAGAGGGTATTCCATGAATTTCCGGCTTGGATGCGCAGAGAAATGGAGCATAACCCACGGGCATGCAACGTTGGATCGTCATCGGGGTCATCGCCGTGGTTCTTGCCTTCGGAGGCGGCGGCTACGGACTGTGGAGCTATCGCCAGCATCGCCCCGATAAAATCTGGGTGCCTCTGCCCCTGAATCCCGCACTTTCCGACGAACACCGCGCCAAAGTCACCGAAGAGCTGAAAACCAAACTGCTGGCGTCCGACGAAATCCTCGCCCGCGTCTGTACCGAGCTCTCCCTTGCGGAAAAATGGAATCTCCCGTCCACCGACGCCGCCGTCGCCGAATTGAAAAAACGGATGTTCATCGAAATCGGTGAAACCTCCATCAGCGGCACCACCGTTCCCACCGCCAACGTCGGCGTCTCCGGCAAGCGCAAGGAACGCAAGCTCCTCGGCGAAATTTCCACCCGCCTGATGAAAGAAGTCTGGCAAATTCTCGGCCTCGAACTCCCGCCGGGACAGTGACTCTGAAAAACGGAACGCCGGATTCCGCTAGAATTTGATTTCGAGCGCCAGCTTGAACTTGTTGCTCGCGCCGTGGTCCGCCGTTCGCAGGGTTCTTCCGGCGAGCGCCTGGAGTTCGCAGCGTTCGCAGAATGTCCATTTCAGGCCGATGTCCGCGAGCGTATCGCATGAATCGAACCGGACATCGGGAAATTCGGCCACGATTTCCGCGCCGATCCTGAGGTTCGGAGTCAGACGACGCATCGCGAGTATCCCGCAATAGGCATTGTCTTCATCCTGATGAAGAACGTGTTCGAAACCCAGTTCGGTCCCCCATTCCCAATTTCCGGTTTTGAAGCCGAAAATCAGCGGAAATTCGAACAAGAAATCGCCATTGCCCAATCCCCGCCGTTCGTCTCCCGTCGGAAACACGATCAGAGGCTCGATCGCCATCCCGAAATTTCCGTTTCGATAGAAATTCCATTTCGATTTGATCTCGAAATCCCCGATCCCGTTCTCGGAAGCCTGTCCGTCCCGGTCGATCGACTTGTGGGAAACGATGAACGCCAGATCGAGATTCCTAGCGATCGGTGTCTTGATCTCGATTTTCGGCAGGGTGAGGGTGTCTTTCGTTTCTCCGTCTTTCAGCTCCGTACCGATTTTCAGTTTCGTTACGGAAGTCGCGTTGGGAGAACTGACCGTGAAGGGACCGGCGGTCGCGATGGAGACCGGAATGAAAATCGATAAAATGCCTGAAACGAGAAAACGCATGATTTCCGAAGGGGCGGAGGAATGGATGCGTGTGGGATTTTGAAGAAAGGACATCCGCCCCGGAATCATCAGGGCGGATGCGGTACTCCCATACCGATTTCCAGAAAATCAGAACGTGAAGTTGGCCGAGAAGGCGAAGGATAGCGGATCGCCGTATTTGATATGGCCGCCGGATGTCGCGCTGCCACCACCGCCTCCGCCACCGCCGCCGGAAGTGGCGACATATTCGCGGTCGAGCAGGTTGTAGATGTTGAGACGGAGGTTCATGTTCTCGGTGACGTCATACTGGACGAGTCCGTCGAAGACGACATACGCGGGAATATCGACGACGTTGTTGGTGCCGACATAGGTTTTCCCCTGATAGCGCACTCCGGCACCGATCGTGAAGCCCTTCGGAAGCTGATAGGTGGTCCACAGCGATCCGGAAAACTCCGGTGTCCGGGGAACGGTGTTTCCATCCTGTGCATGATTCGGCTGGTCGATCCGGGCGTCGAGCCACGTCGCGTTGGCGATGATGTTCCAGTTGTCCGTGATCCTGCCGGTCGCTCCGAACGTGATGCCGTCCACTTTCTGCGCCCCGCTGTCCGTGGGGAGGCCGGAAATCGGATCGGTGTAGATGACGTTTTGGTTTTCCGTGTGGAAGATGGCGGAAGACAAGGTCAGCTTCGAATTGAAAAAGTCCCATTTCGTGCCGAGCTCGACGTTGTAGGATTCCTGCGGATCGGAATTGACGCTGTTGTTGCCGGTGCCTTCGTCGAGGATGATGCCGGTCCGGCCGACGCCTTCGAATACGTTGGCGGTGCCGGGGGGCGTTTGGGTGGCGCTGTAGCCCACGTAAACGCTTCCTTCCTCGACGGGCTTGTAGGTGAGAGCGACCTTGCCGCTGTAAATTTCGTCATCCGTCTTGACCGGCCCAGTCACGACTCCGGCGGTGGAACGGGTCTTGTATTCGGCATCGTAGCTGTCGACGCGAAGACCGCCACTGAGCATCCATTTTTCTCCGAACTTGACGGTATCGAAAAGATAAGCGCCGATCGTCTCGGTTTCGCCGATCTGGTAGAAATTCGGATCCTTTTTCCGGCTCGAAAGATTCAGGTGCGGATTCGGCTTCCAGGGAGCGCCGATCGGTGACGGAGCGACGGGAGGAACGGGCGCGGGCGTCGGTGTCAGATAATTGCGGGTATCCTGTTTCTCCTTGGTGTATTCGATGCCACCGACAAGCGCATGCTTCAGCTTTCCGGTGGTGAATTCGGCGTTGACGCTCGTTTGGTTGGAAAAGATCTCGAATTCGCGCATGCCGTTGGTTTGGCGCACGAAGGAAACAAGGCCGGTGGAGTTGGAATACTGCGGATTGAGCCCGTCGAGGTCGGCGCTGTTTTTCGAATAGGACGTTTGGTTGCGGATCGTGATGTCGCTGGTGACATCGTATTCGAAACGGGCGGTGAAGGAATCCTGGGTCAGATCCTCATGGTCGTTGAGATTGCCGTAGAACCATTTCTCGCTGGCCCCCGGCAGCTTTCTGCCCAGGTAGGAGGGAATGCCGTAGTCCGGAATGTTATCTTCCTCGATGTGTTGATAGGAAAAAGTGGATCGGAACTCCGTGCCGAGGCCGAAGGCGAGCGAGGGAGCGATGCCCCATACGTTCTTTTCCACCCAATCGCGGCCGGCCACACCACCATCCTGATAGAGTCCATTGAGGCGGAACGCGGCGCCCTTGAGCCACTCGATGTTTTCGGGAATTTCCTGATTGATATCGATGGTGTAACGCTGGCGGTCTCTGGACGCGTAGCCGAGCGATCCCGCATAGGAATTGCCGAGATGAGGGGTCTTGGTCTGGAGATTGATGTATCCCGCTCCGTTACCGCGCCCGATGTCCGAACCGGTCGGACCCTGGAACGCCTCGACCGATTCGAGGTTGAAGGTGTCGCGCGTCACATAGCCGACGTCACGGACGCCATTGACGAAAATGCTGTTGTTCGTATCGAACCCTCGCATGGTGAAACCGCCTCCGGTGGCGACGGCGGCCTGGCCGTTTTCTCCCGATTGCATGGTGATGCCGGGCACGTTTCTCAGGACACTCGCGAGGCTGGTCGCCCCCTGTTCTTCGATGAGCTGTTTGGGAACCACGTTCACCGTCTGGGGCACGTCCCTCAACGGAACGGTGTATTTCTGAGATGAAAGATTCTCGGTCTTGTAGGTCTTCACGGCATCCGCCTTGACGACGATTTCGTCGAGGACGGCTCCGGAAGATTCTTTCTTTTCCTTGTCGCCGGGTGGCGTGGAAGAAGGCTCGGCACCCATCAGGGGAGCCACCGAAGCGAGGGTGGTGAAGGCGAGGATTTCCCGAGGGGAAAACGTCCGCAGAGTGAGAGGAGTGATTGATTTCATGGCGGCTATGGGCGGATGAACTCCGCACGGGCCGCGATCTTAGGAGCCGATCATTAAAAAATGATGAAAATGCCGAAATTAATGAGATTCGGTCTCATTTTCTTTTGCGGGCAGCCGAAAGCGGAACCTCACGAGATCCGGATCGTCCAGGTCCAGATCGAGCTTCCCTCCGAGCCGTTCCGAAATCTCCGCCGCAAGGGTCAGTCCCAATCCGGCTCCCGCAGCATCGACCGACGTTGCACTTCCTCTTTCGAACGGACGGAAAATCCGCTCCGCGTCGACAGGGTCGAAATTTCCCCGGGAATTCGAAACCTCGAAGGTAAAGCAGGAAGCATCTCCCACGACGGAAAACCGGATCTCCCCTCCCGCCGGCGTGTGCCTGAAAGCGTTCTCGATGAGGTTTCCGGCCAGCACCCGGAAAAGCCCCGGATCGGTTTCGACGATCACCGGCGTGGCGGGAGAGTCCGTGATTCGAAAGCGATCCGGCTCGACGGCTTTTTGAGCTTCGATCAATTCACCCAGGATTTGCCGGGCATCGAAACGTTCCCGGACCGGTCGTTCCATTCCACCTCGCACCCGGGCGAGGCGCATGAGACTGGAAATGGTGTGCCCCGTTCTCTCCGTGAGATGCAGGATGGTCTCCAGACGTCTTTTGAGGGATTCCGGATCACGCGGTTTGTAGAGCGCTTGTTCGAGCATCGCTTGCATCCCGGCGATAGGGGTGCGGAGTTCATGGGCTGCGCTGAACGCGAATTCCTTTTCGTGACGGCGAGCGGTTTCGACCAGTCGGAGGTTGTGGTTGAACGCCTCCGCTAACGGAACAAGCTCGCGGGGAAAGGTGGCGGGGATTTCGTCCAACACTCCGGCGGCATGGGCGGAGCGGCCCGCCAGAACGGCGGTCGTACGATCGATGGGCCGGAAACACCATCGGGAAATCACGGAAATCGAAAGCCAGACCGCCGCAACCGCGATACCGGAAAAGATGAGCAACGTGTTTCGGATCGTCGCCAGTTCCTTCCGCATCGGAACAACGGAGACCGCCGAGACGACCACCATCGGATAATCCTCCAGCTTCAAGGCATCCTCTCCTTTTTCCCTTCGCTGTTGCATGAAGAGCCCGCTGGGGCGCGGATAGTGCAGGAGCGCGGTCGCCCGGGCGGGAGTACCATCGGAAAGCGTCACGTCGCGCGTCACGAACTTCAACGGATCTCCATGAAAGAACGGAATATCGCGTTCTCCCAAATCCGGCGAACGCGTGATTTTCCCGCTCCGTCGTTCCCAAAACTGGAACAAACCGTGGATGACGAGATTTTCCGCATCGGGGGTGGATTGCCGCCATTTGTGGACGATGCCCGAAGGAACCAGCTCCACCGACTTGGAAAGAAGGGCCGCTTCATGATGCAACTGGGAATCGATCCGGTCGAGGAAGGATGATTTGATAGACCGGTAAAGCAACAAGGCGCCCATTGTCAGAACAAGCGCCGACAGCAGGGTGCTGCCGAGGATCAAGCGGAAACGGATCGAGGGATTTCTCATGAGTCGCCCGTGGTAAGAGTGTAGCCGTATCCCCGCCTGGTCCGGATCAAATCGGGCAGTCCCCCGGCATTCAGCTTGCGCCGGAGGTGGGCGATGTAAACGTCAACGGAATTGCTGTTTCCACCTTCCATATCCTGATAGACGTGTTCCCAGATATCCTTGCGGGGAACCGTGTGGCCACGGCGGTGGATCAGATAGTGCAACATGGCGTATTCGCGCGGAGTCAGCGGGATTTCTCGCCCCGCGCGGACCACGGATTTGGAAACCGTATCCAACGTCAAATCCCCGATCTTCAGCACCGTCGACTCCTGATCGTAACGGCGGCGGGAGAGCGCCCTGACACGCGCCGAAAGCTCGACCATCGCGAAGGGTTTGATCAAATAATCGTCCGCTCCCCGGTCCAGGCCTTCGACGCGCTGTTCGACGGCATCCTTGGCGCTGATGACAATGACAGGCGTCTTATCCTGCGATTCACGGATTTTTTCCAGAATGGCGAGTCCGCTCATTCCGGGCAGCATGATATCCAGAATCACCACGTCATAAACATGGTTCGTGACATACCATAATCCTTCCTCGCCGTTACCGGTCGAATCGACCACGTATTTTTCTTCGCGCAGCCGTTCCTCGATGCTTTCGCGCAAGGGGCTGAAATCTTCGATGACCAAACAGCGCATGATGGAATTGTGCCGGAGTTGTGGCAAAGAGCCGCGACGAGGTCCAGTCTCCATGAGAAAAGCGGGAATTTCCGAAGGATGGTCAGGCCATCGGAAATCATGAAGACCCCTTTGTTTTCATGCGAAAAGCCCTTGGACGGAAACCTCCATCCAAGGGCTTCGGCAGCAACCGCATCAAGACTCAGAACGCAATCTCGACACCGCCGAACAGGAAACGACCTTGGTTTCCGCGTGGTCCTTGAGGATGGCGGCTCACCAGCGCGCGCTCGTCGAAGATGTTCTGCACACCGCCCACCAGTTTCACCTGATCGGTGATCTGATAGTGTCCGCTGAGGTCGAACAACAGCAGGGAATCGATTTTCCCGTTCACCGCGCTTGGCGTGCCCGTCGGCGTGTCGCCGTTCCAGCCGGTCGCCCAGGAAGAGCTGATATAGCTGGCATCGAGATTCGCAGCCCACTTTTCGCCGGTCAGGCCCACGCCGGCAGCGAGTCTCCATTCGGGAATGTAAGGAATGCTGCTTCCATCGACGGCTCCCGCGAAAAGCCCGCCGGTCAGCCTGCGATCGGAAGGAAGATCGAATTCCGCCTGAGTGTAGGTCGCGCTGAAGTAAACCGGTAAGCCAAGCGCCCATCCGGATGCCTTGCCGAAATCGTATTCCACCAGCGCTTCGAGACCGTAGGAAGTGGCCTCACCGGCATTCTGGTCCGGAAGTACCGTTCCGGTCGAGACACCGACCTGCGGAGTGATGAGATTATCGAAGGCGGTGAAGAAGCCGACGAGTTCCGCACGGAACGCCTCCTGACGATGGCGGTATCCGAGCTCGAAGCCGGTGCTTTCCTCGGCTTCCGCTCCTCCCATGTAGCCGGAGGTGTTCGGCGGAGTCGATCCTCGATAGATTCCGGAGAAGACCGAATTGCGATCGTCGAAATCGTAGTTCAAGCCCACGCCTCCCATCAGCAGATTCTCGTCTCCCGAAGTTTCCACACCGGCGACGGTGGTGTTTTTCCAGTCGAGAAATTCATAGCGGATACCCGGGCGAACCGTGAATTTACCGAACTTGATCTCGTCCTCGACGAAAAATGCGACGGCGGTGGTTTCATCCAGCGCGTTTTTGGAACGTCCCGCCGCTCTCGAGACTTCGTAGAATCCGCCATTCCCGTCGGAACGGAAACGAACGTCCTGCCCTTCTCCGGTCACTTCATCGTGATGCCAGCGACCTCCGACCGCCAGATCGTGGGATACGGCACCGGTATCGAAACGGAAGTTCACCTGATTCTGCCAGCCGAATGCTTCGTGGAAGCGGATGTTGGAAAGTCTCCGCACCGTTCCGTCTCCGTATCCTTGCAGAACTGCGAGAGCCGCCGGATTCATCAGGGCGTTCGCCACGCCGATGTTCGTCCCGCCGCCGATCGCGTTGCTCGCGCCGAGTCGGACATCGTTCAACCGGAAAAAGGCGCGGTTGAACTCGTTGTAATAGATGGCGGATTCGATCCGCAGGGCGTCGCTCGGTTCCGCGATCCATTTCAGATAGGTGCGCGTGGCGTCCGAGTCGAAAGTGTCGAGGCCGTTCGCCGCGTAACGCCGGTCATAGTTTCTCCGCAGATCCGCTTCGGTGACGCCGGGATAGGAATCGTCCATGTCGAAATCCGTGTAGCCGACCTTGGCTTCGAATCTCTGCTTGAGAGCGGTATTCGGCTCCCAGAATACCTTGAGCATCGGCTCCAGAAGCTCGAAGCCCGCTTTCTTACTGGAGCCATCGGTTTTCCGGAATCCATCGCTCGATTGCTGATGCAGTTCCAACAAGTAACCGATCCGGCCCGCTTCCGTTTCCACCGTATCGCCATACCAGATGTGGTTGAAGAACGTGTTATCGCTTCCGTAGGTGTTGCGGGAGAAAAACCTCGGCCCGTCGCCTTCCGGAATCGGAGTGGAAAGGAAGTTCACCACACCGCCCGTCGTTTGCGGGCCGTATTTCACCTGACTGGAACCTTTCAGCACCTCGATCCCCGCCATCCGGCCGGGTTTTGGAGAGTAGTAGGCCGAAGGATTGGAATAGGGAGACGGAGCCGTGAGGATGCCGTCTTCCATCAGCGTCACCTTGTTGCTGCGATTTCCATCCACCCCGCGAATGGAAATGTTGAGGAAGTTTTCAAAGCTGTCTTCCTGGCGGATATTCACGCCCGGCGTTCTCGCCATCATTTTCGAGAAGGTGGTATAGCCGCGCTCCCTGAACTCGATGGCATCGACGTAACTGGCGGAACCCGGCAGGTTCCAGGCACCTTCCCGACTCCCGACGACGGTGAGAGGAGCGAGTTCCACAGGCGGGGATTCCGCCGGAGGTTTGACTTCAGCCGCGTTCAGGCTTGTGGATGCTACGGCAAGCAGACATGCGAGCCTGCAATATCGGTTTCCATTATGGTTCATGGCAGTTTATTTTGTTAGGAATGAAATCATTTACTCTTTTCGCTCCGGACCTTTTTCCCCGGCAGCCAGCCCTCCAGAATCTCCTCGCGGGAGGGAAAACCGTTTTCCTCGATCCACGCCTCGACCGCCTCTTTGTAGCGATAACTGATCGCCGAAGGATAAAGCGGCGGCAGTCCCAGCCACACGCGGGTCAGCCGCATCCAGTCTCCCACCGCCGTGTTGCGCCGGATCACGCCGATTTCAGCGAGCGCCTTCCGGGTTTCCCCAGCGGTCGCGCACGTCAGGACTTTCTCCACCAACACCGCGCGCGCTTCATAGGAAATGAATTCACGCATGCCACCGGCGTTTCCAAAAGTGGGTGAAGCATACAGGGATTTCATTCGGCGCATAAGGTGAGTCGTCCGGACCGTCTTCGATCACGGTCTGGAGCGCACCTTAGCGACACGAGTATTAGAGAATGATTAAGCACTGAGATTTAGTCTCAAAATCAACAAAAGCCTCTCCTTTTTCCACAGTGCCCCGTTCCTCTTTCCCCTTATGCGGGAATTTCCAGCCGGAACACCACCGAGCCGTCTTTCAGGCTGGCAACCAGAGTTCCCTTGCAGCGGAGGGAAATTTCCTTGGACAACGACAATCCCAGTCCCGCGCCGGGATCATTCACGGAAACGTTTCTTCCCCTTTCGAACGGCCGGAAAATGCGTTCGCAATCCTCCTCCGCCAATCCATCGCAATCATTTCCCACTTCCAGCACCAGCGACTCCTTTTCCCTGCTCATCGAGATCCGGATCCTTCCTCCTTCCGGAGTGTAGCGAAAGGCATTCTCCAACAGATTGGAAACGACAATCCGGAAAAGCCCCTTATCCCCCTTGATCCGAACCGCATCATCCAAGCCTTTTGTTTCTATCGAGAATCGGTTCTCTCCGCGATCCTTCTCATCGCTCAAAACTTCCCGCAAAATCAAGGAGGCATCGTATTCCTCGGCGACCGCTTCTTCGAGTCCACCCCTCAAACGCGCCAAACGCATCAGGCTGTTGATCGTTTCCTTCATCCTTCCGGAAACCGCGAGCGCCCGGCCGATTCTCCTTTTCAGATCCGCACCGTCTTCCGGCTTTCGATGAGCCAGTTCAAGAATCGCGTGGATTCCTGAAATCGGGGTTCTCAACTGATGGGCCGCACTGTAGGCGAACTCCTTTTCATGCTCCCGGCTCAACTCGATCCGGTGAAGCGTCTCGTTGAAAGCGATCGCCAGCGGATAGAGTTCTTCCGGCAATCTCTCCGGAATCGCCGGAAGTGGCGTGCCCAGTTCCAGCGAGCGTTTCGCCAGATTTCCCGCCAGGCGGTCGATGGGGGAAAGGGTCCAGCGGATGATGAGAAAAATCGCCAGCCAAACGGCACCGAGCGTCAATACGCCGGTCTTGATCAGCCGGAAACGCGTGACGGCGAGATCACGTTCCATGCCCGCGGTTTCCCGGGCGCACACCACCACCTGCGGATAGTCCTCGATTTTAAGAATCCGTCCCCGCCTCTCCATTTCCATGCGCCCATACCGGTTCGTGAAGGGGTGATGCAACAGGCCCACCGCCCTCACCTTGTCTCCATTCTTCAGGATCAGATCCCGGAACACCGGGCGATCCAGCTCGCCATGGAAAAACTCCAGATCGTCGTTTCCCAAATCCGGAGAGCGCGAGGTGTTTCCGCTTTTCACATCCCACAACTGGAACATCCCGCCGATTCCCATCCCCGCGCTCGACTGGAGAGCCTCCTCCCATTCGTAAACGATTCCGTCCGCCTCCAGTTCGGAAGACTTCGACAACAAATTCGCCTCGTTCACCAGTTGCCGGTCCAGCTTGCTCCTCAGCGAATGGCTGACGTCTCGATAGATGAAAACTTTCGAAACGAAAAGCACCACCGCCGCCACCGAAAGGCATCCCAACGTCAGGCGACGCCTGATCGAAGGACGCTTCATTCCCCGCCCTCCTTGAGCACGAATCCGTAGCCCCGCCGCGTGGCGATCATGTTCGGCAATCCTCCCTCGTTGAGTTTTTTCCTCAGGTAAGCGATGCAGACATCGATCTTGTTGCTCGCGAGATCGCCATAATCCTGATAGACATGTTCGCTGATCTCTTTCCGGGAAACCGCCTCGCCCGCACGATGCGCGAGGTATTGCAACATCATGAATTCGAGACGTGTCAGGAAAATTTCCCTGCCCGCTCGATGGACGCATTTCCTCACGCAGTCGATCTTCAGATCCCCGATTCCGATCTCCGCCGCTTCGACGGAAAATTTCCTTCTCACCATCACCCGCACCCGTGCGACCAGCTCCTTCAGGTCGAAAGGTTTCACGAGATAATCGTCCGCTCCCGCGTCGAGCCCTTCGACTCTCTGCCCGATGGTGTCCCTCGCGCTGATGAGAATGACCGGGGTTTTATCGTGATCCTGCTTCAGCCTTCTCAAAATAGTCAGCCCGTCGATTCCGGGCAGCATGATATCGAGCACGATCACATCGTAGGAATGATTGCGGGCATGCCAGAGACCTTCATCGCCGGAACCACTTTCATCCACGACATATCCTTCGTCCGCGAGGCATTCACGGATGCTGTCGCGTAACGGAAAATAGTCCTCTATAAGCAAGCAGCGCATCGCTCCGCCAGGCAGACAAACCGGTGGCCCTGATGCTTGCAAGTGGAATTGCGTCCCAGTCGCATGAGCAGACAGCGAGAATCCTTCGACGGGAGCCTTTTGGACTGCGGCAGCCCTGCTGCCGCTTTGGAAATCCGCAGCCCGCTGCGGGAAACGGGCCAGCAGGCTGGCTCCGGGAAAGCGGCAGCAGGGCTGCCGCAGTCCAAGCCACGTGGAGTGTACCCAGTCAGGCGATCGTGCGGATCACCCGCGAGCGGTCGAAGCGCGTTTTCGGATAGAGGCTGGCTTTGTCATCCGCCGCACGGTAGCCGAGGGCGCAGGCGACAGCGGTGTGATAGCCGCTGTTTTCCAGACCGAGAATGCGATCGTAGGCGGTGACATCCAGTCCTTCCATCGGGCAGGTATCGATGCCGAGCAGCGCGGCGGAGCTCATGAGCTGCCCGAGGGCGATATACACCTGACGTCCGTTCCAGACGCGGAGGCTTTCGGGAGGTTTTCCCTCGATGAAGGACGCGATCACCCGCTGCAAAGGAGCGAGGTTTTCGACGGGGATGCCCTGCACTTCCGCCATGCGTCCGATCCATTCGCCGATGTCACCGGCGTGCATGTCGTCGCGGGCGGTCATCACCACGAAGTGGGAAGCCTCGGTCACCTGCGACTGGTTCCAGGAAACTTCCTGAAGTTGCCTGCGGATTTCAGGATTTTCCACCACCAGGAATTGCCATGGCTGGAGGCCGAAGGATGAAGGAGTCAGCACCAGCGATTGCTCGAGCGCTTCCCAGACGGGTTCGGGAATGCGCTTGGCGGGATCGAATTTTTTCGTGGCGTACCGCCATTGCAGGGCGGCCAGCAGTTGCTCGGGAGTCGCGTTCATGAAAAGGGTAGGGACTATTGGCTGCCGAATTCGAATGGCAAGGAAACGCTGGGGAAATCCTTCAGCACGAGACTGAAAATCACGCCGTATTCCTCGTTCACGCGGTTGTCGCGATGGCTGAAACCGATGCCGGCCACCCAGTTTCCGAGATCGCGGTGAAGCATGTAATCCCCGGATTGGAGCACTCCGTCCTCGGCCTGGAATTCGTGACGGGTGCTGACGCTCCACCAGTCGTTGAAACGATAGCCCATCCTCACGTCGATCTGGTTCGAGTCCAAAAGGATCGGATGACCTTCGAGATAGCGGTAGCCTACCCGGACCTCGAAATTCTCGTTCGGCATGAACTTCACGTAGGGATTCACCTCCGTGAAGCCGGAACCGCTCGACACCACCGGCGTCTGGGAGACAACGCCGAGATTCATCCACGGCAGCGGATTCCAGCGGAGATCGTTGTAGAGGTTGGAGACCTCCCGGTCACCGGTCGGGTCATCGATGAAAAAATCGACGTAGGTATCGAGAAACAACCAGTCGTGCTCCTGTCCGTCACGTTTCGTCAGGAGGCGGTTGCGGGCACCCAGCCGCAAGATGTTCCAGCTGTTCATCTCATCGATGGCAGTGAACAGGGAAGGATCGAGCGGTTGTGGACGGGTGGTGGCGGAAAGGCGGTCCACCATCGGGAAATCCTCCCCCTTGCCATCCGCGTTGAGGATCGACCAATTACCGTATGGTTGGAAAATATGCAGCAGGCCATTGAGTCCGAGAGCCGGTTCGAAAATTTCGCCGTAGTCCTTGGTGAATTTCACCGAAGCTTCCAGACCCGCGTGCAACAGCAGTTGATCCTGGGTTCCGAAGGGGCCTTCCACCGAATCGTAACGGTTGTAGCCGATACCCACGCCCGGGGTGAGGCTGAGGAAATTTTTCACCATCAGCGGCATGGTCAGCTCCTGATAGGTGTGGAAGCGGGCATAGCCGATATCGAGCAGGTTCGACCGCAACCGCTGCCGACGCGGATCGGAAAGCGGCAGGGACACCATTTCCCGGGCCAGCGAACGCTCGTAACCGCTCAACCGGGAAAGCAATTGCGGCACGTTGGCATTGCCCGCCGGAAGCTTGGAAAGCGCATCGATCGTCCCGGAGCGGAAATCCGGCGCGCGTTCCTGAATGACCGAAAAGGAAGTGGCTCCTTCATGCTGGACCGGAGAATCGAAAATCGGCCGACGCGGCTGGTCGAATGCGATTTCCGGCAGCCGTTGGTCCGCTCGATAAAACTGGTCCCAGTCGAGGCGGGTGAAGAAGGAGAAAAGCGAGTCGTCCGTTCTCCGGAACAGCCCGATGGTATTGTCCGGAAACGGATCGATCCGGTAGGCCTGGCGATCGAAGTCCTCCAGATAATACGCGTCGCTGAGATAGGTCAGGTTCGTATCCAGCCGCCAATCCGCCCCGGGCTCGAACTTCAGCGGAACGCGGTGCCTCAGGCTGAAACGGTAGCGATCCTCGTTCACCCCGCTTCGCTCGAGGCCGGAGCGCTTCTTGTTCGGGGCGAGGTCGTTGAGATAATAAAGGCTCAGGCCGGGAAATTCCGCTTCATTGAGCCGCGTGTCCAGCAGATCCACCCCTGTGCCGAGACCGCGCTGGGCCCGGAAATCGAAGCGCCAGATGGAGAGCAGCCAGGCATTTTCCCGTTCCTCGGTTTCCGGATCGTAATCCCCGCCGAGCATGACGCCATAGCTGTTGAGCAGGAACGGACCCCAGTTCGACCGAAGCCCCGGCAGGACATGATAGCCGAGCTTCGAATCCAGCGGCTGGCTCAGGTAGGGCAGCCAGAACACCGGCGTATCCCCGGCATAGAGCTTGAGATTTTTGAAAACGATTTTCTCCCCGGCATACACCTTCACGTCCTTGCCGCGCACCCAGTAGCTCGGATGCTCCTCGTCCGCCGTGGTCACTCCCGCGTCCGTGCCATGGAAGATTTTCTTTTTCCCCTTCTGCTCCGAGGTGAACTTCCCGGCTTCCAACAGGATGGAATCCATGCTGGTGCGCATCTCCTCCGCTTCGAGGTGTTTCGTTTCGTAGTGATACACCGCCCGATCTCCCCGGCGCAGGGTATTGCCCTGATACAGGCTGACGTTGCCCTCGAGCGTCACGGTTTTCCGTTTGGAATCGATCACCGCCGTGTCCGAGAACGCCTCAAGGCCGTTGTCGCCACGCAGCTTGATCGGGCCGCCGAGACGAAAGATACCGGTTTCCGGGTTTCCGGAAATCTGGCCGCCGGAGTTATCGAGCTGGAAATTCTTCGGCCGCGACTGCGGGTCGAGAGAAGGTGTCACCCGGAACGCCGGCACGTCCGGAGCCGGGACCGGCTTCAGCGTATCCACCGGCGGCGACGACGAAATATCCGGCAACACGGGCGTCGATTCGGCTGTCGGCTCCTGCGCGGAGAGCGTCAGGGTCATCACGGGCAAGAGCATCCACGCGCGTAGGTTCGGCATCACGCCGATCAAAAAAGGTGGCATTGCTGAAGTAAAGGGGGAAAGAAAAGCGGAACCATATCCGGAGCACCCGCACTCCCACCGCCAAAAGCGGATTTACGTTCCTCATTTCAGAAGCATCCTTTATCCATGCCGCACCATCCCGTCATCGCCATTTCCGGCGTCACCGGCTTCATCGGCAGCGGCCTGCCCGCGCTCCTGAAAGCCCGGGGTGCCAGCCTGCTGGGAATCAGCCGGGCCGGTTCCGGAAATTTCCCGGAAATCGACGACTGGCAAAAGCCGGACGCGCTCGACCTGCGCCGCGTGGACGCCATCGTCAACCTCGCCGGAGAAAGAATCGACCGCCGCTGGACGCGGAAAAACCGCCGCCGTTTTTTCGAAAGCCGCGTCACCCACACCCGGCGGCTCGTCTCCCATCTCGCCTCCCTCCCCGTGGACGTCCGGCCCCGGGTGCTCATTCAGGGCTCCGCCACTGGTTATTATGGCGATGGCGGTGACACCCTGCTGCCCGAGACCGCACCGCCCGGCACCGGCTACCTCGCGGAGCTGTGCCGGGATTGGGAAAACGCCGCCTCGGAGGCGAAAACGCTCGGCCTGCGCGTCGTCACCCTGCGCACCGGCATCGTAATCGGTCGCGGTGGCCCGGCATTCGAGAAACTCACCACCGTCTTCCGGCTAGGCCTCGGCGGCAAGCTCGGCAGTGGGCGACAATGGATGCCGTGGATCCATCTCGAAGACCTCCGCCGTGCCATCGTCCACGCCGTTTTCACCGATGCTCTCGAAGGCCCCGTCAACGGCACCGCCCCCACCCCGGAGCGCAATATCGACTTCACCCGCAAGCTCGCCGCCGCCCTCCACCGCCCCGCCCTCTTCACCGTCCCCCCCGTCGCCCTGAAGCTCGCGCTCGGGAAATTTGCCAGCGCCCTGCTCGGCGGCCAACACGCCCCACCGCTCGCGCTGGAACGCAGCGGCTTCCATTTCCAACACCCCACGCTCGAAGCCGCCCTCGAAAATCTCCTCGCGTGACAGCCCGGAGTTTTTGCCATTCCTTTCCTCCATGAACTTCCGGAGCCTGTTTGCACGCCTCCTCGCCGTCACCTGCGCCCTGTGCGTCACGGCCATCGCAGCGGACCTCACGAAAATCCCCTTCGCCGACGCCGAAGGAAAACCCACCTCTCTCGCCGCCTACTCCGGGCAGGTCGTCCTGATCGTGAACACCGCCTCCAAATGCGGCCTCACCAAGCAATACAGTGCCCTCGAAGCCCTCTACAGAAAATACCGGGACAAGGGCTTCGTCGTCCTCGCCTTCCCCTGCAACGACTTCCGGAATCAGGAACCCGGCTCCATCGCCGAGATCCAGCAATTCTGCAAGGAACGCTACGACGTCACCTTTCCCATCATGGGCAAGCTCAGCGTCAAAGGCGAAAAACGGCACGCACTCTACACCGCCCTCACCGGCCCCGAAGGCGCCTTCCCCGGCGAAGTGACCTGGAATTTCGGAAAATTCCTCATCGCCCGCGATGGCAAGCCCCTCGCCCGCTTCGAGTCGAGAACCGCGCCGGACAGCCCCGAAGTCATCGCCGCCATCGAAAAAGCGCTCGCGCCTTAAAAAAGTGGATGCTTGAGGGAATCTCTTCTCCATCAACCAACCGCCATCAACCATCCACGATCTCCGAATGTCCCGCCGCGCCGCGCAACTCGATGGCCTCCGCGCGATTTCCATGATCGCCATTTCCTGGGACCACTGGCTGCCGAAAAGCTGGCCCCGGCTGTTCCCCTTCGAGATCTTCCTCTTCTTCTTTCTCGTCCTCACCGGTTACCTCATCACCGGCGGCCTCCTGCGCGAGCGGGATCGCCGGGAAGCCAGCGGCACTCCGTGGAAAAAGGCCGCCCTGAAAAACTTCCACCTCCGCCGCGGCCTGCGCATCCTCGCCCCTTATTACGCCGCCTTCGCCTTCGCCCTGCTCGTGTTCGCGGAAGACGCATGGAAAGCCCCGCTGTGGTATCTCCTCCACCTTTCCAACCTCCACATGGCCACCCTCGCCGAATGGCCGGGCGGCACCTCGCACTTCTGGTCGCTGGCCATGCAGCAGCAATTTTACCTCCTCTGGCCCTTCGTCATCTGGTTCCTGCCGCGCAAATGGCTCGCTCCCGCCATCATCGCCGTCGCCCTCGTCGCGCCGTGCATGCGCCACCTTCACTCCTACTTCTCCCAATTCGTCGAGCGACCGGAGCTCATCACCTGGGCATCGCTCGACTACTTCGCCATCGGCTCCCTTTTCGCCTGGGCCGTCCATCGGGGCATGTCGCTGGAAAGTCCCGGCCTGCGGCTGGTTTCGTGGCTCGGCTTCGCCATCTACCTGCTCCTCTTCACCGCCGGGGCGCTGGATTTCCCCGCCTTCGGGCTTCGCCCCCTGCAACAAACCGCCCTTTCCATCGCCCTCTGCGGCTTCATCGCCGCCGCCTTCGTCGGCTTCGGCGGTCCGGCGAAGCGGCTGCTCGAATCCGCTCCGCTGCAAAAAATCGGCCAGCTCTCCTACGGCGTTTACCTCTATCACAATCTCGCCCCGCTCGCCGCCGGAAAAATCCTGCCGTGGATCTTCTGGAACCCGTGGTTCGAGAGCGTGCCCGGATTTTTCGTCCGCCTCCTCGTCTTCGCCGCCATCACCTGGGGGCTCACCCTCGCCTCCTGGCGTTGGCTCGAACAACCCTTGCAGGGGGTTCGCGGAAAGCTGGAAAAAAGATCGGCCTGATCCGACCGATTGCCTCGATCTGTCGGATTTGATTCCAACAAATCCTTGGATTTTCCTCCTCCCGTGCCATGGATGCGGGTGCGTGAAACAGGCACGCAACCTGCACTCCTTATCCACTTTCCCCACACCATCCATGTCCGCCTCCTTCCTTCCCGCTCCCTTCGCCCATCCTTATAAGATCGATCCGCAATACGCCAAAAGCGCCGTCTATTTCTCCTGCGAATTCGCCATCGACCAAAGCTTCAAAATCTACTCCGGCGGCCTCGGCTTCCTCGCCGGCTCCCACATGCGCTCCGCCGCCGAGCTCCGCCAGAACCTCTGTGGCATCGGCATCCTCTGGTCCTACGGCTATTACAACCAGGGCCGCGACGAAAACGGCGAACTCGCCGTCCAATTCTCCCGCAAGGAATACTCCTTCCTTCAGGACACCGGCCTCCGCTACACCATCCCGATCCACGGCCACCCCGTCTGGATCAAGGTCATGTTCCTGCCCGGAGAAATCTTCGGCACCGTCCCCATGTTCTTCCTCACCACCGACATCGAGGAAAACGACCCCCTTTCCCGTGCCATCACCCAGCGCCTCTACGACAACGACGAGCTTCGCCGCATCGCCCAATACATCGTCCTCGGCGTCGGCGGCGCCCGCCTGCTCGACGAACTCGGCGTCGATCCCGAAGTCTGGCACCTCAACGAAGCCCACGGCCTCTCCGCCGCCTTCCACGTCTACGCCCGGCATCACAGCCTCGACGAAGTGAAAAAACGCTTCGTTTTCACCACCCACACCCCCGAGGAAGCCGGCAACGAAAAACACGACTTCGACCTGCTGCGCGACTTCTCCTTCTTCTCCGGCATTTCCGAAGAAAAAATCCGCAAGATCACCGGCACCGAAGGCAACGTCTTCAACCACTCCCTCGCCGCACTCCGCGTCTCCCACATCGCCAACGGCGTTTCCAAGCTCCACGGCGAAGTCTCACGCCAGATGTGGAAAGACTTCCCCGATGTCTGCCCCATCACCCACATCACCAACGCGCAGAACAAAAAATACTGGGCCGACCCACGGCTCGAAACCGCCCGCCAAAACAGCGACCTCGAAGCACTCCGCGAGCGCAAACGCAAACTCAAGGAACGCCTTTTCCGCACCGTCGCCGACCAAACCGGAAAACTCTTCGATCCCGACGTCCTCACCCTCGTCTGGGCCCGCCGCTTCGCCGCCTACAAGCGCCCCGACCTCATCACCCGCGACGCCCGCCTCTTCCGCGAACTCCTCACCAACTCCAAATACCCCGTCCAGATCCTCTGGGCCGGAAAACCCTTCCCCTTCGACTACGGAGCCATCGACATTTTCAACCACCTCATCCGCATCACCCGCGACTTCCCCAACGCCACCGTCCTCACCGGTTACGAACTCGAGCTCTCCCGCCTCATGAAATGCGGTTGCGACGTCTGGCTGAACAACCCCGTCGTCACCCGCGAAGCCTCAGGCACCTCCGGCATGACCGCCGCCATGAACGCCGCCGTCAACCTCTCCACCTTCGACGGCTGGGTCTGCGAATTCGCCAAGGACGGAAAAAACTCCTTCATCATCCCGCCCGCCGATCCCGCCCTCAGCCCCGCCGACCGCGACCGCCACGACATGCTCGGCTTCTACTCCGCCATGAACGAACGGATCCTGCCCCTCTACTACAACACCCTCGACGCCTGGGGAAAAATCGCCCTCCAGTCCATGAACGACGTATCCCCCGCCTTCGAGGCCAACCGCATGGCGGACGAATACTACAAGAAAATCTACGCTTAGGCCAAGAGGGAGCACGCTTCCGGCGTGCTCCGTTCCGCGTCTTGCGGAACGGAAATCTTCAACCGCTCGGTCATCATAGACGGAAAGAATATGAGAACAAACTCAATTCTAATAGGTATGCTCGTCGCAGCTCTTGCCTATTACATCATGTCAACGGTTCCACCGGGCACTTCGCTCCCTCTGAGCACGGAAGTGACATCGACAAAGTGGTCCAACATTTCATTTGGAAAAAACACGAATGACAGTGCGGAGATTATGTACGTCCTTCGAGTGAATCACTCACCTCTCAAAGGAGGATTTTCACTGGTGCTCGGATTCATCGTCACCTTTTTGATTTATCGGCGCAGCCGCTTCTCCACGTAGCGGAACCGCTGCGCCGTTCCGGTTGAATGAGACGGGAGAAAGAGCTTCCCGGCACGCCTTACAATATTTTGCTATTTCTTGTATCCGCGAGGGAGTTTGATTCCAAAGAATTTTTGACCACGGATTTCACGGATTTACAGATTTTCTCGGGAAAAATCGCCATTGAAAGTTTTTGAAAATCCGTGCAATCCGTGGTTTCATTTCTTCCTTCGCAAAACTCCCGCTTTGTTCCGATGTTTTGATTTCCATCGCGGCTACGGAAAAAAGCAAAGTGCTGTAAAAGCCTCTTTTTCACCCCCGCCTGCGCTCCAGCGTCACCAGCATCAGGAAAGACAGGATCAGGTTGAGCTGCTCGCGGGCCGTGGCTTCGCAGAGCTGCTCCAGCTTGAAGCGCCCTTCGAAAAACGCCGGTTGCTTCGTCATCCGCATCGCCGGAGTGCCATCGCTGCGGGACGCGAGGTATCTGGGGTGGAAAAGATAACCGCTCAGTAGCCCGATGATCGGGATTTCCCCCAACAGGGAATCCGCCACCTTGGACCACGGATTTTCCTCGTGGATCGAAAAATCCGGCACATCGTCGCCCGGATTGAACGTTTCGTAATGAGCCTTCCACAACGAGCGCCAGCCACGACGGCCCACGCTGCCGATCTGGCCGCCCTGCGCGTCCGTCGCAAAATACCGTGCGGACCAATCGATCACCTTGTTCGCCCGGATTTCCGCCAACAGCGTGGATTGCGTCCTGTCGGTGAAAATCTGGATGTGCTCGCGGAACTTGAAGAGCTTCTGCTTTGTATAAATCACCACCCGCCCGGTCGCATCCGTAACGGTCACCTGACTGGAAAGCGCCAGAATCTTGAACGAAAGCGTCAGCGGATACTGCACTCCGGCGAGTTGCTTCGAAATGTCATCCGTCGGCAAAGCAGGCGGCGTGGCGGGAGGAGCGTAGGGATTGGCGGAGTCCATGCGTGCATGCATTCAACCCACGGCCATCGCGATGGCAAGCCCGGGAACTTTGACGGTTCGGAAAAACCGCTCACGAGGGGAACTGGCGTTTGAAATCCATGGCGGCATGCAGACCCATTGCCAAAATATTTTTCCGGAATTGGAGCACGGACTTCAGTCCGTTTGGCTTCGGTGGCTTACTGGGAGCGCGGACTTTAGTCCGCTTGGCATTGTTGGCCGGATTCTTTGAGACGGACTGAAGTCCGTGCTCCAATTTTTCCAACGGTTCCGGCAATTCCTTTTGGCAAAAAACCTAACATTCGCACGAGCGCCATGAAATGTTCTTTCGAACCCACTTCGATCACCTGTCCTGCCTCAAGCTGGGCGAAACCAAGAGCCGCTTCGCGGACGAACCATTCGTTCTCCCTCTCACGCGCCAGCGCCTGGCGCAATGCTTCGCACACCACCTCGCTGGCGTTCCGGTAGAGCCCGGAACTGACCTTGGCGTTCACCGCATTTTCCAGTTCCGGTGTGAGGGAAATCCGAATGTTCCCTTCCTCCGTCGGCTGGAAAATTTGTCAAACCTCCGTCCGGCCTTTCCCGTTAGACCGGACACGGTTAATAACTCCGCCCCCAGATCGCGCGGGCACGGGTCGGTTTCCCGGTGAGAATGCAGGGGGCTTCCGCGTCGTCCTGCCGATCGAGCGGCAAACAGCGGATCGTGATCTTGTGCTGTTTGGAAAGCTCGTCTTCCTCTTCCGGCGTCGCCGCCCATGGCGTCAGCAGCCACCCGGGATTTTCCTCCGTCCAGTGCGCGTGGAATTCCTCCAAACCGGCGCACTCCGTGATATTGGCATCGCGAAACTCCGTGGCACGTTGCAGGAGGGTGCCATGGATTTCCCCGAGAATGTCGGAAACGCGCTGGATGAACGCGTCCTGATCCGCGAACTCCTTGGCGGAAATCGCCTGATCGCGGCGCTGCACGCAGACCTTGCGCGTTTCCAGATCGCGCGGCCCGATTTCGATCCGGATCGGCACGCCTTTCTTGATCCATTCCCACTTTTTCACCCCGCCGTTGAGATCGCGGGTATCGACATGCACGCGCAGCGGCTCGCCGTGATAGCTCTGATGCCGCAGGGTTTCCGCCAGCGCCTTGCAGGCCTCCAGCACCGCCTGACGGGAATCTTCCTTCGGAGTAACCGGTAAAATCACGATCTGCCGGGTGGCCACACGCGGCGGCAGGATCAGGCCATCGTCATCCGAGTGCGTCATAATCAGCGTGCCGATCATTCGGGTCGAAACTCCCCATGACGTCGTGTAGGCGTGCTGGACCGTACCATCGCGGCCTGTGAAGGAAATGTTCTGCGCCTTCGAGAAATTCTGGCCGAGGAAATGGGAAGTGCCCGCCTGGATCGCCTTCTTGTCCTGCACCATCGCCTCCACCGTCAGCGTCATATCCGCACCGGGAAAACGCTCGTTTTCCGTTTTCTCACCCGGAATGACCGGGATCGCCAGATGGTCGCGGAGAAATTCCTCATAAACGCGGTGCATCTGGCGCGTTTCCTCGATCGCCTCCTCCTTCGTCTCATGCGCCGTGTGGCCTTCCTGCCACAGGAATTCTGCGGTGCGCAGGAAAAGGCGCGGACGCATTTCCCAGCGCATCACGTTCGCCCACTGGTTGATGAGCAAAGGCAAATCCCGGTAAGACTCCACCCAACGGGCGAAGGCCGCGCCGATGATCGTCTCGGACGTCGGCCGGATTACGTAAGGTTCCGCCAGTTCACCGGTCGGGATCATCTTCGTTTTTCCGGTCGCCTCGTCCTTCACCGCTTCCAGCCGATGATGGGTCACCACCGCGCACTCGGTGGCGAATCCCTCCGCGTGCTCCGCTTCCTTTTCCAGATAGGACAGCGGGATCAGCAGCGGGAAATACGCGTTCTCGTGGCCGGTCGCTTTGAATTTCCGGTCCAGTTGCTGCTGGATCAGCTCCCAGATGCCGTAACCCCATGGTTTGATGACCATGCAACCGCGCGTTTCCGAATTTTCCGCCAGATCGGCGGCCTTGATGACTTGCTGATACCACTCGGGGAAATCCTGAGCGCGGGTCGGAGAAATGGCGGTCTTTTCGGCGGACATGGTGACGAGCCCATAGGAACCACGACCGGCACGAAAGAACACGAAAATTTATGCCCCGCCCCGAGAAATCCCGCGCTGGGGGTTTGACAGCCCCGCGCCAACTTGTCTTAGTGGATTTCCTAGGCATTGCAAACCCATCGAGCGAATGAGCGAAAACGAAAACAACCCACTGCGCCCGTCGACCCAGACCTCCAGCGTTCCCTCCAAGCACACCTCCAGCGTGCCCCTGAAAAAAGAAACGGTCCGCGTGACGCTCAAAGCTTCGGACGCACCGCCCGCAGGTCCGGTCCCCGTGGCCCCTACCGTCCGCCCTCCTTCTCCCGCGGCTCCACCGTCCGCTCCCAGTGTGGCCGCAGCACCACCGGCTCCATCCATCTCCACCCCTCCCAGTGCTCCGGCTCCAGTCGCACCGCCCGTCGCGGGAGCTCCGGCCGCTCCCATCGCGCCACCGACTCCTACCGCTCCGGCAGCAGCCCCCGCACCGCCTATCCGGCCGAGCGCTCCCGGTGCTCCCACCGCGCCTCCGGCAGCCACGCTTCCCGGAGCCCCGCGCCCGACCGCTCCCGCGCCGACCATCCGGCTGGCCACCGCCGCCCCGGCGGCTCGTCCCGGTGCCGCACCCACCCGTCCCGGCCTTCCCGCCGCGGGAGCCGCTGCGGCAAGCCTTCCGAAAGCCACCGTTCCGATCCAGCCACCCTCCGCTGCGGCCATGACCCCCGCGGCACCACCCGTCGCTGCGGAAGTCGATGACGAAGAGGAAGAAGAAATCGAAGAAACCGGCAAAGCCGTCGGCTTCCTTTCCTGGGCCGCCCTGATCGCCGCCTTGGTCGTGCTGGTGCTCCAGCTCATGGCCGCCAACGTCTGGCTCACCGACGCCGGCCTCGGCTGGGGCGGTTTGTTCTGAAAAACCCTCACTCTTTTTTCACACCATGTTCGTTTTCATTCTCAACTTCGCACTGGCAGCCCTCGTGCTCTTCCTCGCCTACTCCGCGACGACGCTCTGAGGCACGCCGCCAAATCCCTATTCCACTCAAGAGCCGCCCCTTCCGCAGGGCGGCTCTTGACGTTTCAACCATCCCCCTCCAAGTTCCCCGCCATGGCACTGAAACTTACAGACGCAAATTTCCAATCCGAAGTCATCGACTCCGATCAGCCCGTTCTCGTGGACTTCTGGGCAGAGTGGTGCGGCCCCTGCAAAATGATCGGCCCGATCATCGATCAGCTCGCCACCGAAGTCGAAGGCTCCGCCAAGGTCGGCAAGGTCAATGTGGATGAAGCCCGCGAACTCGCCGTCAAATACGGCGTCCGCTCCATCCCGCTCCTGCTCTTCTTCAAGAACGGCGAAGTGAAAGACCAGATCGTCGGTGCCAGCGTCACCAAGGATCAGCTCAAGGCCAAGCTCCAGGCCCTCGCCTGAGATCCACATCTTTCCAAAACCGACTTCGGCCCGCCGGAGTCGGTTTTTCCATTTCAGCCAGTGACGTTTTTCCTCCAGCTCCTGCTACGCGTTTTCGTGCCCCTCATCGCCGTCCCGTGGGCCGCCTGGCACGAACGGAAAATCCTGCGGAACGGCGTACCGCTCGATACCGTTTCCCTGGACGACGCGCGTCACATAGGCGTCCGCGAACCGGAAAAAGTCCGTCTTCTCCATGTGGAGCGCATCCCGTTTTTCAATAGCCGCTTCCTTCACGCCCTGTCCAAGTTTTTCCCGCAGATCACCCCTCACACCATCGGCCTGTCTCTCCGCCATGGCATCTATCTGCGCAAAAACATCCCAGCCTCCCGGTTGCGCCAGCTCATCGCGCACGAACTGGTGCACACCACACAATACGAAGCCCGGAACAGCCTTTCTCGTTTTTTGATAGATTATTTCGACGACTGCCTCCGCTCCGGCTACGCCGAATCGAACTTCGAAAGGGAAGCGGATCAAAAATCCCAATTCCTATCAGATCATCCGCAGGAAACCGGGGAGTTTCAGAACATCCGAAGTCTGTTTACTCCGGTGAACTTAAAAGACCGCGGCCACTCCATTGCCGAGGCCGCTCATGATGAGCCAAACTGATTCGGATGAATCGTTCGCATGAGCATTTCTTCATGATCCGCTCCGGCTGGAACGACGTCTGCTTTCAAGATTCCGAATACCTGCGGCATCGATATATCCTCAGGTATATAACGAAGAGTGAGAGACATGGATGTCTTCCAGAACGGTCAAATCGGTCTGCCCTTACTGCGGGGTGGGATGCGGAATCCTGATGGAAATCAAGGATGGCAAGGTCGTCAAAGTTTCCGGAGACAAACAGCATCCGACCAATTTCGGTCGCCTTTGCACGAAGGGAAACACCTGCGCACAGGCGATCGCGGTTCCCGGACGACTGGAAACCGCGTGGCATCGGGAGGATCGGTCAAAGCCTCCCGTCCCTCTGAAAACCGACCTCGCCATTGCGGAAACCGCCCGGAGGCTGCGGGCGATTCTGGACAAGTATGGGCCAGACGCGCTTGCATTTTACGTCTCCGGCCAGATGTCACTGGAGTCCCAGTATTTAATCAACAAGCTGGTGAAGGGCTTTGTGCGCAGCAAGCACATCGAGTCGAACTCCCGCTTGTGCATGGCGAGTGCGGGAAGCGGCTACAAGCTTTCGTTAGGCGCGGATGGCCCGCCGGGATCGTATCAGGACATGGATCAAACCAACCTGTTCTTCGTCATCGGCGCGAATATGGCGGACTGCCACCCGATCCTGTTTCTCCGGCTGATGGACCGGGTGAAAGCCGGGGCGAAGTTGATCGTGGTCGATCCCCGGCGCACGGCGACAGCGGAAAAATCGGGACTCTTCATGCAAATCCGGCCCGGCACGGATCTGGCATTGCTCAACGGCCTGCTGCATCTCCTCGTCAAAGCGGGCCATACCGATCCGGCGTTCATCGAAGAATTCACGGAAGGCTGGGAACCGATGCCGGATTTTCTCGAAAGTTACCCACCGGAAAAGGTCGCGGAAATCACCGGCCTATCAGAATCCAGCATCCGCCAGGCCGCGCAATGGATCGGCGAGGCCGGAGAATGGATGACCTGCTGGACGATGGGACTCAACCAGAGCACCCACGGCACTTGGGCGACCAACGCCATTTGCAATCTCCATCTCGCCACCGGAGCGATCTGCCGACCCGGCAGCGGGCCGTTTTCTCTAACCGGACAACCGAATGCGATGGGAGGCCGCGAAATGGGCTACATGGGTCCCGGTTTGCCCGGGCAACGTTCGGCTCTCGTGGATGCGGACCGTGCTTTCATCGAAAAACTCTGGAAAATCTCCGAGGGAAGCCTGCGGAAAGAAGCGGGCGGAGGGACGATCGAAATGTTCGAGGAAATGAAGGAAGGCAAGATCAAGGCATGCTGGATCATCTGCACCAACCCGGTCGCCACCGTCGCCAACCGCCGCAATGTGATCGCCGCGTTGGAAAAAGCCGAGCTGGTGATCACTCAGGATATTTATTTCAACACCGAGACGAACCGCTACGCGGATTTTATCCTGCCGGGTGCCCTATGGGCTGAAGGAGAAGGCGTGCTGATCAATTCCGAGCGGAACATGACGCTCGCGCAAAAAGCGATCGAACCGCCCGGCGAAGCCATGCCGGATTGGATGATCATCGCCAAGGTCGCATGCGCGATGGGATTTGAAGAAGGTTTCACCTATGCCAGTGCGGCTGAAATTTTCGAGGAAATCAAAGGAGCATGGAATCCGAAAACCGGCTACGACATTCGCGGAGTGACTCATGAGCGGCTGCGCGAAACTCCCTTGCAGTGGCCCTGCGCGGACAGCGATTCGGACGACCGCAATCCGATCCGCTACCTCAACAACGGGGTGAGCCAGAAACTCACGGAACTTCCCGATGGTTCCCGCCCCCGCATCGTTTTCGCCACCCCGAGCGGCAAAGGGATTTTCCTGCCCCGTCCTCACCTCGACCCCGCCGAACTGCCCGATGGGGATTTCCCGTTCGTTCTGAATACCGGGCGACTCCAGCACCAATGGCACACGATGACGAAGACCGGAAAAGTCGCCACGCTCAACAAATTATGCCCCGGTCCTTTCATCGAGATCCATCCGGAAGACGCGGCCGAGCTCGGCATCGTAGAAGGCAATTCCGTGGAAATTCTCTCCCGGCGCGGACGGGCCGTCCTTCCCGCCGTGATCACGGATCGTGTGCTTCCCGGCAACTGCTTCGCCCCCTTTCACTGGAACGATGTCTTCGGCGAAAACCTCGCCGTCAATGACGTCACCAGCGATGCCATCGATCCGATTTCCCAACAGCCGGAATTCAAATTCACCGCTGTTTCACTGGCCCTCGTTTCATCCGAAACAATCGACGAATCTCCCCAGGAAACTCCCTCTTCCGAATCCCAAGAACTCGATCTTATGCAAATCAACGCTCTCGCAAAATTATTGGACATTCACGACAGCCCCGCCATCAACCTCGCTCCGCACGAACGGCTCTATCTACAAGGATATCTGCTAGGTCTTCGCACCGAGGAAGGACGAAAATTCGGCGGAGTACCCGCTTTGCCACCGGCGGCACCCTTGGGAGCTGACAACCGGCTGATCATCGATGGCCTGCTCGCCGGGATGTTTTCCCGCAGTTGGCTGGGCGGCGGAAATCCTCCGGCCATTTCCCTCTCTGAAAACATCGTGGAAGTTCTGCCGGCAAGCCCGCCGGTGCTCATCCTGTGGGCTTCGCAAACGGGAAATGCGGAAACCTGCGCCGGAAAATTCGCGGATAAGCTCAAGGCGGATGGCCGCGACGTCCGTTGTCTCGGCATGGACGGAATCGCCGTGGAAGATTTCCCGAAAGCCGGAACGGTTTTGGTTCTCGCCAGCACATTCGGCGATGGAGATCCACCCGACAACGGCAGTGGTTTCTGGAGCGCCTTGGAAGGTGACGCCGCACCGAAGCTGGCCGACCTGCGTTTCGCGGTGCTGGCCTTTGGCGATTCCAATTACGATCAGTTCTGCGGATTCGGCAAAAAGCTGGATGCTCGGCTCGAACAACTCGGTGCGACGCGCATCGCACCACGGGTCGATTGCGAACCGGAGTATGAAGAAGCGGCAGATAAATGGTTCGAGGCGGTTCTGGCGGTGCTCGATCCCAAAGAGCCGGAGTCCCCTCCCGAAAAGAAGGTTTTCACCAAAAAAGAGCCGCTCGCGACGCGGGTGATCCACAACCAAGTGCTCAATGAAACCGGAGCGGAAAAAGAAACGCGCCATCTTATCTTCGATCTTTCCGGGTCGGGCTTCGAATACGAAGCGGGAGATGCCTTGGGCGTCTGGCCGGAGCCTTGCCCGGAAGTGGCGATGGAAATCATCGGAAGCCTGAAGCTCGATCCCGCCGCCAAGGTCACCGTGAAAGACCGGGGAGAAATGTCCCTGCTCGATGCCCTTTCCAAGCACTACGACACCGCCCGCCTGAGCCGAGATTTGTTAGTCCTTGTAGCGGACAGATCCGGAGACAAAGAACTCAAGGAGCTGATGAAGGAAGACCGGAAAGCGGATCTTGAAAAATGGCTCTGGGGACGCCAGCCCGCCGATCTTTTCCACACCCATCCGTTCCCGTGCGAACCGGCGGAATTGCTCGCCGCTTTCAAGCCGGTCCAGCCACGGCTTTACTCCATTTCCTCCAGTCCGAAGATGCACCCGGATCAGGTGCACCTCACGGTTTCCACCGTCCGCTATCAGCTGAATGGAACCCCTCGTGGCGGCTTGTGCTCCACTTTCCTCGCGGACCGCAGCGCGGAAACCCACGTTCCGATTTTCATCCAGAAATCCGCGCATTTCCGGCCACCGGCGGATCCGGATACCGCCATGATCATGGTCGGTCCCGGCACCGGCGTCGCCCCTTTCCGCGCTTTCCTCCAGGAGCGCATGGCCACGGGAGCGACCGGGAAAAACTGGTTGTTCTTCGGCGAACAGCGGGAAGCCACGGATTTTTATTACCGCGAGGAACTGGAAAACATGGTGAAGGAAGGATTGTTGTTCCGTCTGGATACCGCCTTTTCACGCGATCAGGCGGAGAAGATTTATGTCCAGCACCGGATGCTGGAACGCGGCATGCAGCTCTGGAAATGGCTGGAGCGCGGCGCTCATTTCTATGTCTGCGGAGACGCCAGCCGCATGGCGAAGGACGTGGATGCCGCCCTGAAGCAAGTGGTGCGGGATCATGGCGGACTCACCGCCGAACAGGCCGACGCCTACGTTTCCCAAATGGCCAAGGAAAAACGCTATGTCCGGGATGTGTACTGAGGGGTGAAAACTGTGGCGGACTTGGTTTATGGAAAGAGAAAGCAAGGACCGCTGACGTTCACGTCGGCGCTTCTTCAAAGATTTTCATCTCCCGCGCTCTTCAAATCCCTGCCACAGGACATCAGCAAAAATTCCGCCGTCGATTCATTCTCCGGCTTCCAGATATTCGATCAGGCGCGCCCTCCCCACCCTATCAATTTCTATCCATTCGCTCCGAAATTCGGTCCAGCCCCCATCGGATGGAAGCCCAACGCGAATGCGAAACCGCAACCCTTCTCCACGGATGGATTCAATGGATTCATCGCTCCTCAAAACAGACTGCAACTTGGACCGGAAGATCAAATCCAAGAGGGAAATATGAATCTCCGGTATTTTCTCCGGACCGGCGGTGGAATCTAGATCGAACGGGGGCATGCTGATGCGTGACCCACGATCGTAAAAAACGCCCGCATAAGCCGGATCCACCCAAGTCAGGAAATTCCCATCTCCTCCGATCATTTCGATCCCCACAAATTCGCCACATGTTTCCGGCCTCAGCAACGTTCGATAAAAATAGAGGTCTTTTTCACTCAGCAGGATCGTCGCATCCGGATGGAGCGGACGGATATCGATCGAAAGGTCTTCGTTGCTGAAATGAATGACCGCTTCGGTTTCGGGCTTTCCCTTCACGTAGAATTTCGGAGGCAGGTAGCTTCCCATATTCGAGGCTCCGCGAGCCGACGATTTCGACCTCAGATCGCTTTTTGTCCGCTTGGAAAAACTCCTCCCTGTTCTTTCCGACGAAACCCGATCTTTCACGACATCACCGGCGTTGATAGAAAGAAAAAGCATCCACAAGGCCCCCAGAAAAACCACCACGGCCAAAATCATCCCTATCATTCTGGCCGTTTTCATCAGGTCACTCCCTGTATCCCAAAAGTCCTTCCTCGTCCAGAAAAGCCCCCTCCGGCAGCGGGATACCATCCGCAGGGGCGGCGGGGCCGTACAGGATCGACGCGCTTCCGGAGCTCTCGACATACCAGCCGGGCAGCAGCTTCCCCCAGGTACCGGGTTTCGCCCCAAGCTGCGGTTCGCTCGTCGGCAAGGGCAAAGGCGGCATTTCCATCGACATCGCCACCACCACACCTTCCAGTGCGAGGCACGGGCAATGCATGAGTTGAGGTTTTTCCAACGGAACAAGCGCCTGGTCACTGAAATCGTAAAACGTCGTCTTGTTTGATAGATCCATTTTACCGATCTCCTGCCTCAACCGTTCTCCGCCAACCCAAACACCATGGGCAACCGAGGAAAACGTCTCGTGACACATCAACCTGCAACCGAAGCGTCGCGCGAATTCCTTCACCAGTTCCACCGTGGAATCTCCCTTCAGCACATGGATCGGTTTCTTCCGCTGCAAGGCGTTCAACTGGCCGATCTGATGCGCATTCACCCGCCCGCGCTGGACCGGGCCATCGGCTAGATTGCCATAACGACAACCGATCGCCTCCGCCGAGGTCTTCAAAAGCGCCTGCTGGATCTGCGGCAAATCGAGCTGCTCTTTTCCCAACGGCGCGCCGATCGCGACCGACAATCCATAAGGCACGCGATACGGCAGTTTCCGGAAATACACGCCACGCTCGAACGAGAAAATCGAGCCCCATGAACCATCGATCCACAGCGGAATCACCGGCAGCCCAGCTTTCCTCGCGATCAGCTCGAAGCCGCGCCGCAACTCGCCCAAGGTCCCCGTGCGCGTCAGTTGCCCTTCGGGAAACAGGCAAACCAGATCACCGTTTTTCAACGCATCGATCGCGGTCTTGATCGCTTCGCGCGGATTGTCGCGACGGATCGTCACCGTGTTGAACAAGCGCGTCACCCTTCGAACGACCGGCGACGCGACAAACGCCTCATCCATCACGAAACGCACCGGTCTCGGGCAGGAAGATGCGATGAAAAACGCGTCCGCGAACGTGACATGGTTCGGCAACAGCAACGCACCGCCGGTGGCCGGGATGCGTTCCGGATGTGCGACCCGGATCCGGTAAATCGACCGCACCATTCCCAAAGCCAGCAATCGCACCACGTCACGCGGCAATGCCCGCAACGCCAGCCAGCCCATGCCACCCGCGCACAACCCCGCGATCAGAATATCGACGCGGAAACCGACCAGCACCGACAACCCGAGAGCGGCCTCCACTCTCGTCAGCGTTTCCAGCAAAGCCACCGCGATGACGCCCGCCAGACAATCCTGCAAATTCACCGCCGCCTGCAATTCGCCGCGTTTTTCCGGCGGATAGGCGTCCTGCATCCACGCGTTCACCGGCACAAGAAACAAGGCGGAGGCAAATGCCAGCAGCGCCAGCGCGCCGAAGAAAACCGGCGTGGCCGGATCGGTGAACACCAGCACCAGCGAAACCAGCATCATTCCGAACGCCGCAAGTGGCACCCAGCCCAGCTCGATTTTCCGGCGGTTCAAAAACGACGCGGCACCGAAACCCGCCACCATGCCCAGCGACGCCGCCGCCATGAATTGGGAGGACAACGTGCCGAACCCCTCGCCGCCACCGGTGATCGCCTTCGCCAGTTTCACCGACCACAAGTTGAGAAACGCGGCGAAGCCCCAGAAAAATCCCACACCTAACGAAGCCCGCCGCAACGACGGCACTTTCCACAACGACGCCAGATCCCGGAAATGGCTGACCGCCAGCTTCGGCGTCAATCTCCCGCCTCCCTGAGCAGGCACCTTCGGAATCACGAATACCAATGACAACGAAATCACCGAAACGACCGTCACCACGATCATCGGCGTCAGCGCTGCCTGCCACGCTCCATCGGGCAAGTGACGCAACGATTTGAAACGTTCGTCGAACCACACTCCCGCGAAAATCTGTCCCGCCAACATCGCCAGCATCGCGGTCATTTGCTGGATGCCCACCCCGAAACCAAGACGTCGGGAACCGATCAGTTCCTTGGTGATCCCCATTTTCGCCGGACTGAAAAACGCCGACTGCGTGGCCAGCGCGAAAAACCCGACCAGGGCGAGAGGCAGGTGATTCAAAACAAGCGCCCAGCACAAAAACAGCAGGATCACCGCCTGGATCACACCCGCGCCAAGCATCACCTGCCGCTTGGAAAAACGATCGCTCAGCCAGCCCGCCAACGGTGCGAAAAGAATGAACGGCAGCGAAATCAGGATACCTGCAATCGATTCCACCGGATAATGCGCCGCGACGATCCCGCCAAGAGGGATCAAGAGGAACTGCGCGATCTTGTCATTGAAGGCATTCTGCGTTTGCAGAACGATCATGCTCCAGTAGCCGATCCAACCCCGACGCGGAACTTCCTCTCCAAACGCTTGCGGACTCATCGGGGCGGAAGCTAGTCAACTCCAAGAGTGGGAGCAAGCGGCGGGTTGGGGTAAAAAGGAATGGAGCGCCGACGTTCACGTCGGCGAATGCTTTCAAAAGTGGTTGCGGCGTCCCGCCGCAATAGCATCGATGCGGCGAGACGCCGCAACCACTATCGATGAAGAGCCGACGTTCACGTCGGCGCTCCGTCCAATGCCGCTTTCAAAAACGGTGCGGTCCGTGATTTCTTCGATCCCGCGACTTTTTCCGGAGTTCCCTGTGCGACGATCCGGCCACCGGCGTCCCCGGCCTCCGGACCGATGTCGAGAATCCAGTCCGCCTCCGCCGCGATGGCCATGTGATGCTCGATCACCAGCACCGTGTGCCCTTCGTCCGCGAGACGATGCAACACGTCGATAAGTCGCTTGATGTCCTCCAGATGAAGGCCCACGGTCGGCTCCTCGATCAGATAGAGATTCCGCTGCGTCAGAGCAGCGTTGTTCAACGTCGCTTTCGCTCCACGGCCTTTCGTCAACTCGGAGACCAGCTTGATCCGCTGCGCCTCGCCTCCCGAAAGCGTGGGCGAAGCCTGGCCTAACTGAAGATAGCCCAGTCCCGTGTCCGCCATCAGCCGGAGCGGATGGGCGATGCGCGGTTGGGATTCGAAAAACTCCGCCGCTTCATCGATGGTCATCGCCAGCACTTCGCCGATGTTTTTCCCACGGAACATCACTTCCAGCGTCGCCGGATTGTAGCGCTGGCCGTTGCAGGATTCGCAATGCACCCAAGTACTCGGGAGAAAATCCATTTCCAGCTTCACCCGGCCATTGCCCTTGCATTCCGGGCAGCGTCCGCCTTCGGTGTTGAAGGAAAACCGCGAGGCATCGAAGCCGCGCATGCGTGCTTCCGGAAGCTGGGCGAAGAGCGCGCGGATGTGATCGAACACCTTCACATACGTCGCCGGGCACGAGCGTGAGGTTTTGCCGATCGGCGACTGATCGACTTCGAAAGTGGATTTGATTTTATCGAAACCGCCGGCGGTTTTGAAGGGCAGGGATTTCTTGCGATCCTTGCGCCGGTCGTAAGTCGCGGCGACGGCCACGCACTGGTGCATGATCGTGGATTTCCCGGAACCGGATATTCCCGTTAGAACGGTAAGCCGTCCAAGAGGAATGGCAACGTCGATGTTTTTCAGGTTGTTCGCCGTGCAACCCTCGACGGTCAAAAACGGGTGCTTCTTGTCGATTTTGCGGCGCGTTCCCCGGGTCGGGTGGTGCAGCGGGTGTGTCAACGCGCGGTAGGTGGGGGAAGTGATCAGTGCCGAGTGATCAGTGATCGGTGAAGACTTCGCCTTTGAACTCTTCTCTTTCCTTGAAACTGAAAACTGAAAACCAGGAACTTCAGGCGGATTCCCCTGATAGACGATTTCCCCTCCGAGACGTCCCGCCGCCGGTCCGAGATCAATGAGATGATCCGCCGCGGCGATGGTGTCTTCGTCGTGCTCGACGATAATCAAAGAGTTCCCCTGATCGCGCAGCGCGGTGAGGGTTTTCAGCAGGGCGGCGTTGTCGCGCGGATGCAGGCCGATGGTCGGTTCGTCGAGCACGTAGAGCACGCCGCGCAAATTGGAGCCGAGTTGGGCGGCGAGACGGATGCGCTGGGATTCGCCGCCGGAGAGCGTGTTGCCTGATCGATCGAGCTGAAGGTAGCCGAGGCCGACTTCGTGGAGGAAGGCAAGGCGCTGGCGGATCTCCGGCAGGATGTCGCGGGCGATCAGGTTTTCCCGTTCGCTGGCAAACGCGAGTTTCGAGAAATGCCCGGCGGCGTCATCGATGGAAAGACGGGCGATTTTCGAAACCGGATGATTTTGCAGGCGGACTGCGGCGGCCACCGGATTCAGGCGAGAGCCGTGGCAGGAAGGACATTCGATCAGCTCGATGTCTTCCATGTTTTCGATAGCGCGGTCCGCGTCCATTTCCGCCTCCAGCACGGAATCGAATCGCGAGGTATCGAGCAGGCGACGGCGCTTCGGCACACGCCCGTGGCCCCGGCATTCCGGACACCAGCCGTGCGGCGAGTTGAAGGAAAACAATCTCGGATCGAGCTCCTCGAACGATTGGTTGCAGCACGGGCAACTCGCGTGGGTGGAGAGAAGCCGGATTTTTTTGTCGGAGGTGTGGAGTTTAATCAGACCTTTGCCGATATCGAGAGCGCGGCTGAGATCAGTGCCAAGTGATCGGTGATCAGTGATCAGTGAAGAAGCCGTTGCTGGGAGATTCTTCTTTTTTCTTCCACTGATCACTGCTGACTGATCACCCGGCACTTTCCCCAATTCGACAACGACAACATCGATGTCATGCTCCTTGAAACGTTCGAGCCGCGTGAAGCTCGCGGCATCCTGAAATTTTCCGTCCACCAGCAGGCGGGAAAATCCGTGTTTCACCGCCCATTCGGCGATTTCGGTGTGATAGCCTTTTTTGCCGCGAATGAGTGGAGCCAACAGGGTGACGGGGCCTTTTTTGAGCTGGAGCTGGATCGCGCTCTCGATGGCGGCGAGCGATTGCTTTTCCACCGGCACGTTGCAATCCGGGCAATAGAGCGTGCCGAGTTTGGAATAGAGCAGGCGGATGAAGTTCCACAGCTCGGTGACGGTGGCGACGGTGGATTTCCCCCCGCCCTGCGAAATGCGCTGCTCGATGGCGACGGTGGGAGGCAGGCCCTGAAGCTGGTCGATTTCGGGTTTTTCGAGTTGCTCGGCGAACTGCCGCGCGTAGGCGGACATGGAATCAAGAAACCGCCGCTGACCTTCGGCGAAGAGAATGTCGAAGGCGAGTGTGGATTTCCCGGAACCTGATAGGCCGGAAATAACGACGAATTGCTCGCGCGGAATGTCGAGCGAGATGTTTTTCAGGTTATGGTGACGCGCGCCGCGCAGGCTGATGCTGTTGGTTGATGGTTGATGGTGTTTGGTTGATGGTGAAGAGGAAGATGCCGGAATGAGACCCAAGGCGCGTTTGAGATAAGTAGCGGTGGGGCTTTGGAGCTTGGCGACTTCTTCGGGTGGTCCGCTGGCGACGAGTTGTCCGCCGTGTTTTCCGGCTTCAGGGCCGAGATCGAGAATCCAGTCGGCGGATTTGATGACGTCGAAGTTGTGCTCGATGACGAGAAGCGAATGACCGGCATCGACGAGTTTCTGGAACACGGCTAACAATCGCTCGATGTCCGAGAAATGCAGGCCGGTGGTCGGCTCGTCGAGAATCAGTAATTTTCGATTGCTGATTGAAGATTGAAGATTCGAAGAGAGAAGCTGGCAGAGTTTGAGGCGCTGGGATTCGCCGCCGGAAAGGGTGTTCAGCGGTTGGCCGAGTTTGAGATAGCCGAGGCCGACTTCGATGAGTGGTTGCAGAGCGGCGACGGCCTGATTGCTGAGCTTCTGTTGTTTGGCGGTGGCTCCTTTTTCCGAAAAGAACGCGATGGCTTCCTCGACGGTGAAATCGAGGACATCGGCGATGGATTTTCCCGAGAAGGTGAATTCGAGCGTGGAGGGTTTGTAGCGTGTGCCATTGCAATCCGGGCAGGTGACGTAGAGGTCGGAGAGGAATTGCATCTCGACCTTTTCCGATCCGTTTCCGGCGCAGCGGTCGCAGCGGCCTTCGCCGGTGTTGAAGGAGAAAAAGCCCGGCTTGAGTCCGGCGGCCTGCGCGGCATCGGTATCGCAGAATAGCAGGCGGATGGGATCGGAGGCACCGAGGAAAACGGCGGGCGTCGAGCGCGGGGTGCGGGCGACGGCGGTTTGATCGACGAGTTCGACGCCGCTGAGATGCTGGCTTCCTTCGAGCGATTTCAGCAAGGCGGGTTCGCCATCCGTTTCCTGGCGGAGCTTGCGGGCGAGATTCAGATAGAGGATGTCGTGGGCGAAGGTGGATTTCCCGGAACCGGAGACGCCGGTGAGGCAGACGAAGAGGCCGAGCGGGAGATCGGCATCGAGTTTTTTCAGATTGTGGCGGGTGGCACCGCGCAGCTTGAGAATTTTGGATGTCGGCTTCCGGCGTTTTTTGGGAATCGCGATGGAGCGTCTGCCGGTGAGCCATGGCAAGGTGCCGGTTCCGGTTTTGCGTTTGATCCCTTCACGGAAATCTCCCTGAAAAAGCAATTCGCCGCCGTGCTGGCCGGAGCCGGGACCAATGTCGATAATCTGATCCGCGGCGTGCATCACGGCTTCCTCATGCTCGACAACAACGAGCGTGTTTCCCTTGTCCCGCAAGCCGTGCATCACGCCGATAAGGCGCTGGATGTCGCGGGCGTGCAGGCCGACGGTCGGCTCGTCGAGCACGAAGAGGGTGCCGGTCAATGCCGCGCCGAGACACGTCGTTAGATTCACGCGCTCGACTTCACCGCCGGAAAGGGTGCGGGTGGGACGATCCAGCGTGAGATAGCCGAGGCCGACTTCATCGAGGTAGTGCAGGCGGGATGAAATTTCGTTGAGGACGAGTTCAAGCGTGGTGTCTTTCGGGGTGCCGGGTGATCGGTGATCGGTGATCAGTAAAGAGAACCAGGGGAGGAGGTCACTGATGGCGAGCGACCACAAATCCGGCAAAGTGTAGCCTTTGATTTTGAAGCAGAGGGATTCCGGCTGGAGGCGGCGACCACGGCAGGCGGAGCAGGTGGTGTAGGAACGATAGCGGCTGAGGAAGACGCGGACGTGCATCTTGTAGGCTTTGGTCTCGAGCCAGTCGAAAAAACCTTTCACGCCGTACCAGCCGCCGGATTGCCAGAGGTCTTCGAGTTCTTCGGGAGTCAGGTCGTTTTTCTTACGGTCTCCATAGTAGATCCACTCCCTTTCCTCGTCGGTGAGGTCTTCCCACGGGCATTTCGTGTCGATATCGCGTTCGCGGCAGCAGCGGAGAAGGTCGCGCAAGCATTCGTCTCCGCGTTCTCCCTGGAATGGCTTGATGGCTCCCTGCGAAATGCTGAGCGAGGGATCGGGAACGGCTTTTTCGAGATCCAGCCCGATGATCCGACCAAAGCCGCGGCACTTCGGGCATGCGCCAAGCGGGCTGTTGAAGGAAAAGAGAGCGGGAGTGGGCGCGCGAAGGGTGAAACCGGTGTGGGGATTGGTCCAGGTGTTGGTGAAGGAGCGCTGAACCTCGAACGTCGAGCGCCCAACATTGAAGGAAGAAGAAAGAATGATGGTGGCGAGGCCTTTACCGAGATGGAATGCGGCTTCAAGCGCTTCGAGCAAACGCGTCTGGTTTTCAGGAGAAATTTTGAGACGATCCTGTAAAACCTGGATCGAAGATTTCAGCGTAACACTTGCGGGCAGAGGCTCGTCCGTGCGGTGGATCTCACCGTTGACGAGGACGCGGAGGTAGCCTTGCTGATTGAGGAAAGGCAGCACTTCGTCCGCCTTGGCGTCGGGCGGCAGCGGCAGTGAAAAGGTGATGAAAACGGTCTGTCCCGAGGCGTTTTCCCGTGCCCATAGCGCGGCGGACTCGGGGGAATCCGGCTGGATGGTTTCGCCAGTGCGGGGATCGTAGCCAACGGCGAGGCGGGCGTAGAGCAGCTTGAGATAGTCGTTGATCTCGGTGAGGGTGCCGACGGTCGAGCGGGTGGTGCGGACGTGGTTTTTCTGCTCGATGGCGATGGCCGGGGGGATGCCTTCGATGGAATCGACGTCGGGCTTGTCCATCCGGTCGAAGAATTGCCGGACGTAGGGCGAGAAGGTCTCGACGTAGCGGCGCTGGCCTTCGGCGTAGAGGGTGTGGAAGGCGAGCGAGGATTTCCCTGAACCCGAAGGACCGGTGACGACCGTGAGCTTCCCGAGCGGGATATCGAGGTCGAGGTTTTTCAGGTTGTGCTGCCTGCACCCCCGGAGACGGATGGCGGCAGGTGGAGCAGAAAGTCGGTCGTTCTTCGCGCGGGGCACGCCGCAGAGTAACCGGGAAATGCCGCCGCGCCAGTGGAAGTGTCAGTTCGAGGAAGGACTTCCGCCGGTGATGAGCGAGGGGAAGTAGTCCGGATCGTTCCTCAATTTCTCCACTTCCCGCTCCAGCAACTGGATCGCGCCGGGATCGTCCTGGCCTCGGAGCTGGTCGATCTGGTTCTGGATGCCCTTGAGATAAGCCGGCATGTGGTTGCGGAGGGAAACGTTCAGTTCCTTTCCGAGCTTTTCCTGTTCCTTCAATGCTGGGTCATGAAAAGAGGTCACGCCGCCGACATGGTCATAGGCGGAAGGCAGGGAGTCGGGCACACGGTATCCATTTTCCTTCCACTGCTTGTAGTCCGTTTCCAGGCTCTGCATGGCTGCGTCCCGCTTGGGGGCGATGAGCCTGCGGATGCTCGAAGAAAGGGCGGTTTCGAAGTTCTGGCAATTCGCCCTCATGCCTTGCTGGTATTTGCGCAGTGGGTCGCCCGCGATCTGGCGCATGTTTCTCCGGCCCCGGTCCAGGAAGCCATCGACGTCGAATTTCGGCGGAACCGTGGCTTTCTCCGGGATGGAGGAACCGTTGGAATTTCTGTCGCCGTTCAGGGCAGTTCCGAAAACCGTTTCCTGAGTCGATGATTTTTCGACGGTATGGGTCGGCGTGCCGAAGAATGGTTCCTGTTCCTTCGGCTTCGGAGTTACGGCCTTTGGAATCTCGGGTTCATCCCGGACGACGGGCGGGGCCACGATCACGGTCGTCGGATTCTGGCGTTTGTAATAAACGTAGCCGCCTGCCGCGGCGAGAGCGAGAATCACCAGAATCGTGCCCACCGAGGGACCGGAACTTTTCTTTTGCACCACATACCGCCGGGAAGGGCGACGGCGCGGCTGCGGCGGAGCCATCGGAGTCACATGCACCCGGGGCATGGAGGTGGTTTTTTGGGCACCCACCCCTTGGACAATGGCCCGGAGATCGATGAGCATTTCCGGAACACTGGCGTAACGATGTGCCGGATCCGGATGAGTGGCACGGCTCACGATCTGATCGAAGCGGCGATCACAACCGATGATCGCCGACGGCGGACGGGGATCGTCGGCGGGCAGCTTGCCGGTGAGCAGCTCATGGAGGATCACGCCAAGCGAGAAAATGTCGGCGCGATAGCCCACCGATTGCGGCGCGGCGACCACTTCCGGAGCGGTGTAATGAGGGGTGCCGAAAATTTCCTCACCATCCTGCACCTGACGGTCCACCGGACGCGCCAGCCCGAAATCGCCGATCTTCGGCTCGACATGCGCGTCGAGCAGGATGTTCGCCGGCTTGATGTCGCGATGGAGAATCCCGTGCTGGTGGGCATGGGCGAGGCCGGAGCCGATTCCCGTCACCAGACGGATGACTTCCTTCGGATCGATGGCCTGGCCATTGGCGGCGTGGAAGAGTGACTGGCCGTGCACGTATTCCATCACGAGGAACAGCATGCCGTTCACCTCGCCGAAATCGTAAACGCCGATGAGATTCGGGTGATTCAGCTTCGCCATCGCCTTCGCCTCGGCGGAAAAGCCCTCGCAGAAATTCGCATCCGCGCTCAACTCGGGCGGCAGGACTTTCAAGGCCACCGTGCGGTCCAGCGATTTCTGGACGGCGCGATAGACGGCACCCATGCCTCCTGTCGCGATCAGGCACTCGATTTCGTAGCCGGGGAAAAGAGCGGCAAGCTCTTCGATGGAAGGAGCCTGAAAGCCGATGGGGGAAGAGGGATCGTTCATATCTCTGAAAAGGAAAAACCGATGTTTTTCGACTGGGGTTTCGCAGAGAATGGTTTTTTCACAATAAATTTCAAGGACATCGGGGTTGCAAATTCGGCACACCCGCGCTGGCATCGGTCATGGATGAAGCCACGGTGATGGAAACGCTCGGGGAACAAGGCATCCGCGATCTCGTCGCAGTCTTTTACCGACAGGTGCGTACCGACGATTTGCTGGGGCCGATGTATCCACCGGACGACTGGGAAGGATCGGAGGAACGTCTCGCGGAGTTCCTGTTATTCCGGATCGGCGGAAATCCCTCCTATCTTGAAAAGCGCGGCCATCCCCGCCTGCGCATGCGTCACATACCGTTCACCATCGGCGCGGCGGAACGCGACCGCTGGCTGGAGCTGATGCGACGGGCGGAAGAGGAAACGAACGTTCCAAAAATCGCACGCTTGTTTCTCGATCCGTTTTTCGAACAGGTCGCGGATTTCATGCGGAACCAGCCCGGCTAAAATTGATAGATGATCCACTCCGGCAGCTTGATCGCCAGATTGTAGAGCGCGTGAAACAGGACCAAGGTGGTCATCGACCGGGTCGCCGCATACATCACCGCGGCGACGAATCCGAACAGCCCCACGCTGGCCAGACCGTAGCCGTCGTAGAAATGCAGCAGGGCGAAAATCGCGGAGGAAACCAGCGCTCCACCGGCCACCCCGATGCGATTCGCGAAGGAACGGAACAGGATTCCCCGATAAAGCAATTCCTCCGCGAACGGCGCGATCAGGCAGGCGGTGAACAGCGTGACAAACAGACCACTCCAACCCCATCCCGAGGGACTCAGCCCACCTCCCGGCTCGGGGCTTGCCGGACCGAAAATCAACCGCAACAGCGGATCGAGCAAAGCGAGCAGCGAAAACAACCCGAGGATCATTCCCACATCCACCTTCCGGTCGATTCCGAGCACTCGCATCGCATGAGAAGGCCGACGGAAAATCAGCGCCAGAACGATCAACGCGGGCAGCAATCGAGCCGTGGTATCGAGTCCGAACAACAGACCTTTCGGCATCTCTTCCACATGTTTCATCCCGAAATCCAGCAGCATCCCGAAACCGATCCACGCCAGAGTCGCGACCAGAAACAACGTGAGCCCCATCGCGGGCGTCCAGCCGCCGCCGAATCCCCGGGCCTTCATTTTCAAACCAGCGGCCATTTTCCGCACCGTGGATGGGAGAAAAGCGAGGCCCGCCAGCGCGAACAGCCACACCGCCAGGCGCGCGATCAACGCCCGGGAACGCAGCCGCTGTGCGTCTGTTTCTTCAACCACGGCCCGGTCATGGGCATCCGGATGCACGCGGCTTTCGAGCATGCGCAGCTCCCACCATTTCGCCCTTCCTTCTGTCCGGCGACGTTCCATTTCCAGAAAATCCGGAAGCTCCAGACCGCTCGTCATTTCCAGCACGCTGCTCATCACCGGCTTTTGCGAATCGACCGCCCGGATTACGGCATACGCAGTCAGACCGCGCGCGCTCAGGCTTTCGCCTTCCGCAAGCTTTTCCAGCGCTTCCGCAGCCTCGCGACGAGTAATTTCCGGCGTTCCCGTCCCGGCGATCCAGCGCAGCCACGCCGGATCTTCCCGCATCGCGTCCGCCAACCGCAAATCGCGATCGATCTTCACCAGCGCGATCTCCTCCGTTCCGGGGATGTAACGGGTGGTCTCGCCGAAATAATGATCCCAGATCCACAAGCCGAGAATGAAGGCCAGCACCACGATCAGCGGTTCCGGGTAGCTTCTCCGCAGAACCTGACGGTAGGGGTTCCCGGAGTTCGGAGAAGGTGAAGCGGACGGATCGATGCACAAATTTCTTCCTGATCCCCCGGTTTTTGACAAGACCGGGAAAGCAAACCGGAAAATCATTGGCGTCTCGCCTCCGCCTGCGAAGATTCACACGTCCTCTTCACCCTTCCCCATGTCTGATCCCACCGCCTCGGTCATCCTCATCGCCTTCGGCGCGGCCACGGCCCTGCTCATCGCCGGAACGATCGTCCGCCAGTTCTCCGCCGCCCGTGCAATCCGGGAAAGCCGTGGCGACGACAGTTCCCCACAAACTGCTGAAGCTTCCGGAGTTTTTCCTTACTATCCGCCCATCTCGTCACCTCCCCCGCTGCCGGACGACTATTTTCAGAAAATCCCCACCTCCTTCTATCGTCGCTTCGATCTCCTCGGGGTCGGCGCGTTGATCGCCGTGTTTCTGCTCATGGCGCTGTCCTCCATTCAGGCCGGTAAGGATCCTTCCCTGAAAATCACTCCCGACAGTCTGGTCATCTCGATCGTTTTCCAGTTCGTCCTCGCCGGGATTGTCACGGCGGTGGTCGCCACCCGGATGCCGGTCCGGCGCTGGCTCGGCCTGCGCTGGGAAAAATGGCCGTGGATTTTCCTTATCGCACCGGCCTGCGTGGTCTTCATGTGGGTGATCTTCGGGGGGCTTCAAGCCTTCGGCTACATGGAATGGATCCAGTCTCTCGGCGCGGAACCCGCCCAGGAAGCCGTCAAACTCCTCCAAACCTCGAACGATCCATGGACGCTCGGTCTCATGGCACTCGCCGCCGTCATCGTCGCCCCTTTGTGCGAGGAAATCGTTTTTCGCGGCTACCTTTACCCGGTGGCGAAAAAATACGCCGGTCCATGGATCGCGGCGATTTTCTCCGCCGTCGTCTTCAGTTGCGCCCACGGCAATCTGATGGCGTTGTTCCCGCTCGCGCTCCTCGGCCTCCTGCTGGTGTTCCTCTACGAAAAAACCGGCTCGATCTGGTCCGTCATCGCCGTTCATTTCTGCTTCAACGGAGCCACCGTGCTCATCCAGATCCTGGACCGCTTTTATCACTTCATTCCCAAGGACGCCCTGTGACCACCCTGCGAGACATCGGTGAGGACGCGCTGATCGACCGCCTCGTCCGGCTGGTGCCGCTGGCTCCCGGTCAGGCGGGTCCCGGCGACGATTGCGCCGTCGTCGCCTCCGGAAACCCGGGCATGCTCCAGCTTCTGAAAACCGACGCTCTGGTGGAAAACATCCATTTCCTGCCCGACACTCCCGCCCGGCAGGTCGGCTGGAAAGCCATCGCACGAGTGATTTCCGATTTCGCCGCGATGGGCGGCACACCCGGGCATTTTCTCGTCACCCTCGCCTTGCCGCCGGACCTCGAAATCGCGTGGGTCGAGGAACTTTATCGCGGCATGGGCGAGTGCCTCCGCACCTGCGACGCCACCCTCGCCGGCGGGGAAACCTCCAGCGTCCCGGCTGGGTCCGCCATCGTGATTTCCATCGCCGCCACCGGAACCGTCGAACCCTCCCACCTCACGCTCCGCTCCACCGCCCGGCCCGGCGACGCCATTTTGGTAACCGGCGCGCTCGGAGGCTCCCTCGCCGGCAAGCACCTCACCTTCACCCCTCGCCTCCGCGAAGCCGCATGGCTCGTCCGTCATTTCCGTCCCACCTCCATGATGGACCTCTCCGACGGACTCGCCAAAGACCTCCCCAGACTCGCCAAAGCCAGCAACGCCGGGTTTTTCCTCGATCCCGAAAAAATCCCCCGCTCACCCGGCAGCACTCTCCAACAAGCTCTCGGCGATGGAGAGGACTTCGAACTCCTCTTCACACTCGCCGAAGAAAGCGTCCCACAGCTCCTCACCGCATGGACCACCGAATTTTCCGATGTTCCGTTAAGCGTCATCGGAAAAATCACCGCGCCCGGCGAAGGACAAACGCTTCAGGGCGGTTGGGAGCATTTTGCGTAATTGCGATAGCCACTTCACAAGGCAGGGACGTTTCTCCGAAACGTCCGGTGGCGAGGGTGCGGTCATCTGATTGAACGACAATTCAAGGTGGCAACTCTTCCCAGACGGACGTTTCGGAGAAACGTCCCTGCCTTTTTAAGAGATAAATCAGCTCCAGAAAAAGCAGACCACTGTAAGAAATTAGTATCCGAAAGGGCTTCCCTTGTAGTTGCTGGTCTTCTCTTCCGCCGAGTATCTATAGCCCACAACTTTTCGAACGAGGGTTCCATCATTTTGAGGCGGCGTCCATTTTCCTCCACGCAGCATCAGCGCGTTTCTCTTCAGCATTTCCAATCGCTCCAAGGGAGACCGCCGGGCCAAGCTTCCTCCTACCTTTTTTCGCAGCGGTTCATGAAACGCTTCATTCATGCCGTGCACACTCTACTTCACGAACCGCTTTCCGCAACGCTATTCCTGATCGAAAAAACCCTGTTATTTCACCTTCCTTAAGCTAATCTCGCCCCATGATGACGGATGAGGACGCGTTTTTCGCATTCATGGCGGATGAAAAAACCGCCTCCCGTCACACGCTCGGGAACTACCACGACGCCCTCGCCGTTTACCGCAAATGGCGGGGAAAATCCTTCACCGACTGGCGCGCGGAAACCGCCGACGATTTCCGCGACTATATCTACACCCTGATGAAGGACGGGCTGAAGCACTCCACCATCCGCCTGCGCTTCGCCGCCCTCCGCTCGTTTTATAAATTCCTCGTCCTCCGTCGCGGCCTCGCCCGCAGCCCGGTGGTGGAAATCCAGCTCCCAAAGCCCCAGCGCAGCCTGCCCGTCGTCCTCAGTATTTCCCAGATTGATGAATTGTTGAACCTCCCGCTGACCCTCCCCACCGATAAAAAAACCAAACCCTGGCTCCCCCTACGCGACGCCGCCATCCTCGAACTCTTCTACTCCAGCGGCCTCCGCATTTCCGAGCTGATCTCCCTCGACGTCAAGGACCTCGATTTCATCGGAGAAACCGTGAAAGTCCTCGGTAAAGGCTCCAAGCAACGTATCGTCCCCCTCGGCGGACCCGCCCTTCAGGCCATCCAACGCTACCGCCAGGCCGCCGCCATCACCAACGGCCCGCTCTTTCTTAGCGTCCGCGGTACCCGCATCACCCAACAAGCCATTGATCTTCTGTTGAAAAAATACCTCAAACTCAGCAGTATTCCTTTCACCATCAGCCCGCACAAGCTGCGCCACAGCTTCGCCACCCATCTCCTGGATGCCGGGGCCGACCTCCGCAGCGTGCAATCCCTGCTCGGCCATGCCTCGCTTTCCACCACCCAAATCTACACCCACGTCACCAAGGAACGCCTCAAACAGGCCTACGACACTGCCCACCCCCGCGCGTGAACCGCCTCCTTCTCCTCGTGAAACTCATCTCCCTCCTCAGCCTCTTCGGCCTCAATTCCTGCGCCAGCCGCTTTATCGGCCTGCCCTACCAGACGCCCGCACAGGCCCGCAAAGAGCTCGCCACCCGCGTTTCCCGCAGCCCGCAGCTCGCCGTGCTCTTCGTCGGAAACAGCTACAGCTTCGGCATCCCCAAGGAATTCACCCGGATCGCAGAAGAACGCGGTAAATCCGTCCGCACCGGCCACTCCACCTACGGCAGCTGGACGCTTTCCAAACACGCCCAAAATCCTCCCACCCTCAAAAAAATCCGGGAAGGAAACTGGGACATCATCGTGTTTCAGGAACAAAGCCTGATCCCTTCCTACTCCCGGCCCCGGCGGAATTTCCTCATGCTTCCTCCCCTCGCGAAGCTCGTGCTCGAAGCCCGCAAGGCCGGTGCCATCCCCGTCCTTTACCAGACCTGGGGACGCAAGGACGGCAACGTCCTGATCCACGACGACGACTTCTTCGCCATGACCCGCCGCCTCCGGGTCGGCTACGCCGCGGCCTCCGCCGCCCTGGGAAATATCGTCGTCGTCCCCGCTGGCGACTCGTGGGAAAAAGAAGCTCTCGCCGGGCGCAAAGACGCACTCTACCTGATGGATGGCAGTCACCCCTCTCCGACCGGTAATGAAGTCACCGCGGAGACCTTTTTCCGCACATTTTACGGCTCCTGAAGGATTTCTTGCACAAAAACTGCTCATCTGAGCACCATTTCCGGGGTTGCATTCCCGGATTTTTTGTCATACCAGCCACGTTCCCAAACCAACCAGCCATGAATTTTTCCCGAACCCTCGCCAAAATCATCGCCCTTCTTTCGGCGCTGTTTCTGACCAGTTGCGCGATTCCCCAGAAAGACGGCACCACCACGGCCGAGGACAAAACTCCGAAAAATCCATACCCCGCAGGCACCTACGACCACTTCAAGGCCGATCCGAAGTATCCGAAAACCCACGCCGTCTGGAAAAACGAAGAAGTCCTCGCAAAAACCAACGCCGGCAATTCCCGCGTCCGCATCAACCTCGCCAAACAACGCGGCTACCTCATGCTCGACGATGAAGTCGCCATCGACTACCCCATCTGCTCCGGCATCAAATCCCGTCCGACCCCGCGCGGCACCTTCCCGATCACCGAAAAAGTCGTCGATAAATCCTCCAACCTGTACGGCAAAATCCTCGACTCCTCCGGCAAGGTCGTAAACGGCAATGCCGACATCAAAAAGGACCCCATCCCCGAAGGCGGCAAATTCGTCGGAGCCCCGATGCGTTACTGGATGCGCATGACCAGCGACGGTGTAGGCCACCACGTCGGCCCCGTTCGCCGCTACCCCGCCTCCCACGCTTGCGTCCGCGGCCCCAGCGCCGTCATGCCCATCGTTTACTCGAAAGTCAAAATCGGCACCCCGATCATCGTGGAGTGACCGGTAGGAGCGCCGACGTTCACGTCGGCCCCGGTAAGGTAGAGCAGCCAAGGACCGCTGACGTCCACGTCGGCTCTTCCCAAAGAGCATCCGAACAACTCGCCTCCTTCGCGATCCCGGCGGCTTTGCGGTAAACCCGCTCCAAAAACCGGCCTATCGCAAAAATCAGGCAAGCCCCGGCACCCTCATTCCCTCTGGACGCGCGTTTCCGCCATGCCACATTCGCAAGGTTGAAACGCTTTCGGATTACGCCCCGCCGTTTGCTGAAAATCCTCGTCTGCTGCGTGCTGACGGCGGGACTCGGCTGGTTCGCCCTGCCGTTCGCGTTACCGCTTCCCCAAGACCTGATCGAGGAAACGCCCGCTTCCCCCATCTTTCTGGACCGCCACGGAGCCCCGATTTCCCGCCTCGCCCTGCCGGATGCCGTCCGCTCGGCACCGGTGAAACTCGAAGACATCCCGCAGGATTTCATCGATTGCACCCTCGCCGCCGAGGACAAGCGCTTCTTCGAGCACGGCGGAGTCGATCTGCTCGCCATCTCCCGCGCCGCGACCGACCTCATCCGCCACCGGCGGCCCACCTCCGGAGCCTCCACCATCACCCAGCAGCTCATCAAAATCAGCTCTCCCCCCGCCAAGCGCCACCTCGGCACCAAACTCCGCGAAGCCCTGCTCGCCCGTCGGCTGGAAATGAGCTGGGACAAAAACCGCATTCTCGCCACCTACCTGAACCGCCTCGACTACGGCAACCTGCGTCGGGGTGCCGCCGAAGCCGCGCGCTTTTATTTCCAGAAACCCCTCTCCGACCTCTCGCTTGCCGAGTGCGCCCTGCTCGCCGGCCTGCCACAAGCCCCCACCCGGCTCAATCCCCTGAAACGTCCCGAGCGCGCTCTCGCCCGCCGCAACATCATCCTCTCCCGCCTTGCCAAAAACCGGCCCGCCCTTCTCGCAAGAACCCGCACCGCCAGCACGGAACCTCTCACCCTGCGCCCTCTCAAGGAACGCAACCCCGCCCCCTGGCTCGCCCGCTTCTCCTCCTCCGGAGGCAGGCAAAAAACCACCCTCGACCTCTCCCTTCAGAACGAAATCTCCACCATCGTCCGCGAAGAAACCGCCAAGTGGAAATCCGCGAATCTCCGCCACGCCGCCGTGGTCGTCATCCATAACCCCACCGGAGAAATCCTCGCCCTCGTCTCCTCCGCATCCTGGCACGATCCCCGGGGCGGACAAATCAACGGCGCCATTTCCCCGCGCTCCCCCGGCTCCACCCTCAAGCCCTTCACCTACCTCCTCGCCATGGAGCGCAATGGCCGCCTGCCCGGCTCCATCCTCGCCGACATCCCCACCCCGTTCAAAACCCCGCAGGGCCTCAGCGTCCCGGAAAACTACGACCGCACCTATCGCGGCCCCGTCACTCTCCGCACAGCCCTCGCCTGTTCGCTCAATCTCCCCGCGCTCCGCGAAACGAACGCCCTCGGCGGCCCCGCGCCTCTCGCCGAATTCCTCCGCCAACTCGGCATCCAAACGCTCAACGAAAATCCCGCCGAATACGGCATCGGCCTCACCCTCGGCAACGCCCCCGTCTCCCTGCTCGAACTCACCAACGCCTACGCCACCCTCGCCCGCGAAGGCCGGTTCTTTCCGCCCCGGCTTTTCCTCGATCAGGAACTATCCCCCGCAAGCGAATTGCCCGTCGAAAAATTCCGCATCTTCCTCATCACCGACATCCTCGCGGACTCCGCCGCACGCGCCCCTTCGTTCCCACCCGGCGGGCCACTCGACTTCCCCTTTCCCTGCGCCGTCAAAACCGGCACCTCCTCCGACTTCCGCGATAATTGGTGCGTCGGCTACACCCCGGAATTCACCGTCGGCGTGTGGGCCGGCAATTTCGAGCAACAACCGATGAAAGGCATTTCCGGCATCACCGGTGCCGGGCCGATTTTCCACCGCTCCATGCTCGCCGCGCATCGCCGGGAAAAACCCACCTGGTTTACCTACCCCTCATCCCTCATCCCCATCGTCATCGACACCCGCACCGGAAAACGCCTCCCCGAAGAAACCCTCGCCCACCACCGCTTCGCCCGTCGCGACTTCGCCCCGACCCATCAGCTCCCGCCGGACCAAACCTCCGCGGATCTCGATCCTTCCGGCAAAGCCCTGCTGCCCGCGCTTTACCAGGAATGGTTCGACAGCCCTTACAACCAGCGGCGTGGCGAACTCACTCTCGATCCCGCCATCATCGCCCGGGAACCGCTCCGCATTTCCATTCCCGCCAACGACTCCACCTATCTCCTCGACCCGGAAATGCCCTCGAGCGCCGGCCGACTCCGTCCGGTGACCAACATGCCCGGCAGCGTCCGCTGGCATTCCGATACCCTGAAAATCCTCAACTCCGCCACCGATCCCGTCATTCTCCTCTCCCCCGGCACCCACCAGCTCACCGCCACCGACGAACGCAATGGCACCACCCAGACCTTCCGCATTCATGTGAAATCGTTGTGATTATTGGAAAATCACCGGATTTTTCCACCTCTCTTGCGGTTGCGCCATGAGCGTTCATCCCTTAATTTGGCGGCCATGAATCCGGATTTTCTCCTCCTCGCCCAACAAACACCCCAAACCGGCTACTTCGGGATCGGAATCGGCTACTGGATCATCATCGGTGCCACCGCGCTGGTCAGTTGGCTCGTGAGCGGCCAGCTCAAGCGCCGTTTCAACGAATACTCCCAGATCCCCACCCGCTGGACCGGCGCGGAAATCGCCGAAATGATGCTTCGCCAAAACGGCATCACCGACGTCCGCGTCGTCAGCACCCCCGGCCATCTCACCGACCACTACGACCCCGTCAGCAAGACCGTCAACCTGAGCGAACCCGTTTACGCCTCGAATTCCGTCTCCGCGGCCGCCGTCGCCGCCCACGAATGCGGTCACGCCGTGCAGCACCAACAAGCCTACGAATGGCTCACCTTCCGTTCGAAAATGGTGCCCGCCGTCCAGTTTTCCTCCAGCATGCTCAATGTCGTCATGATGATGAGCCTTTTCGGTGCCGCCTTCCTCGGCCCCACCGTCATCTGGATCTACGTCGCCCTTTTCTCCGTCACCACCCTTTTCGCCATCGTCACTCTGCCGGTGGAATTCGACGCCAGCCGCCGCGCGCTCGTCTGGATGGAAAACAGTGGCATCACCAACAGCATCGATCACGGAAAGGCCAAAAACGCCCTCTTCTGGGCCGCCATGACCTACACCGTCGCCGCCATCGGCTCCATCGGCCAGCTCCTCTACTTCCTGATGATGGCCCTCGGCGGTCGTCGCAACGACTGAAATTGGACCGCTGACATCAACATCGGCTCACCCCTTCAGCGCCGTGTCTTCAAAGGACACGGCGCTTTTTTCATGCCCGTTTGTAAGATTCCGTCTCCATACCCCGTAAGACTCCAACCTTGACTCCGAAGCGATAAATTGCTTGCCTCCGGCACTTGGTGTCTGATTTCCAACTCATTCCCAACACGCCGCGCAGCATTCAGCAGCAACTCATCCCATCCCGAAACCTGGCTATAGCCAATCGCCCAACGCGCTCATCGTCAGTCGCTTGAGCTGCCGGACTCCTTAGCCTCCCACACCACTGCCCATGGACTGGTCTTCCCCACTCTGGTACGCTTCCTATTTCCTCGTTCTCATCGGTCTGGCCGGCTACGGCTCCCACCGCCTGACGATCGTTTACCTCTACCTCAAGCACTCCCGGAACAAACCCCAGCCCAAACAGCACTTCACCGAGCTGCCGCTGGTCACCATCCAGCTTCCTGTTTTCAACGAAATGCACGTCGTCGACCGCCTGCTCGACTCCGTCGCCGCCCTCGACTACCCGCAGGACAAAATGCAGATCCAGCTGCTCGACGACTCCACCGACAACACCGTGGAAATCTGCCGCGCGGGCATCGAACGCCTGAAAGCCCGTGGCTTCGACGCCGAACACATCCACCGCACCGACCGCACCGGTTACAAAGCCGGCGCACTCGAAAACGGCACCCGCTTCGCCAAGGGCGAATACCTCCTCATCCTCGACGCCGACTTCGTCCCCCGCCCGGACATGCTCCAGAAAACCATCCACTACTTCACGGATGACAAAATCGGCATGCTCCAGACCCGCTGGGGCCACCTCAACCGCACCTTCAACCTCCTCACGCGCATCCAGGCCATGTTCCTGGACGGCCACCTCGAGCTCGAGCAAACCGCCCGCAACCGTTCCGGCCGCTTCTTCACCTTCAACGGCACCGGCGGCATCTGGCGGAAATCCTGCATCGCCGACGCCGGCGGCTGGGAGCACGACACCCTCACCGAGGACATGGACCTCAGCTACCGCGCCCAGTTGAAAGGCTGGCGCTTCATTTTCCTCAACGACGTCGAGACTCCCGCCGAGCTTCCCGTCGACATGGACGGCTTCAAGAGCCAGCAACACCGCTGGACCAAAGGCTCCATCCAGGTCTGCAAAAAAGTCCTCCCCGCCATCTGGAAAAGCGACGCCCCCCTCGCCTGCAAGCTCGAAGCCACCGCCCACCTCACTTCGAACTTTGCCTACCTCCTTCTCATCTTCCTCTGCTTCCTCATCTACCCGAACCAGCACGGCGGCATGCCTCTCGACGGCTTGAGCTACTACCTCGTCAACGGCACCATCTTCTTCTTCTCCTCCGTCTCCGTCATCCTCTTCTATCTGATGTCGCAGAAAGCCCTCCGCCCCGGCTCCTGGTGGAAGGAAATCCCCTACCTCCCCCTGCTCCTCGCCCTCGGCATCGGAATGTCCATCAGCAACGCCAAGGCCGTCCTCGAAGCCATCTTCAACCACGAAACCGCCTTCGTCCGCACCCCCAAATACGGCATCGCCCAGACCAAACGGTCCGACTGGAAAAAGAGCAGCTACAAAGCGATGAAAACGCTCACCCCCTTCATCGAACTCCTCTTCGGCTTCTTCTTCCTCTTCGTCGTCATCGAGGCCGCCATGCAAGGAAGATACTCCTCCACGATTCTTCTTCTTCCCTTCCCGATCGGATTCTTCTACACTTCATTGTCTTCCTTGGCACGCATGCTGCCTTCCAGCCCTCCATCCGTCCGGGATGCCCCGGTTACCTCCATCGATACGGACCTGAAATCATGATGTCACACCGCCTGTCGCGCCCCGTCCTGCTCGGAATCGTCGGCCTGTTATCGGCCTTCGGCTTCACCAGTTGCGGCGTGAAGGAAGACACGCGGAACAAAATGATCGTCAGCGTCCGGGACCAGAAAATGCTTCTCGTCCGCGACGGCAAACCGATCAAATCCTATAAAATTTCCACGTCGAAATTCGGCATCGGCGACCGTCCCGGCAGCAACTACACACCCCTCGGGCACATGCGCATCGCCAAAAAAATCGGCGGTAACGCCGTCCCCGGTACCGTCTTCAAGAGCCGCCGCCCCACCCGGGAAATCGTCCAGCCGAACGCTCCCGGACGCGACCCCATCGTCAGCCGCATCATGTGGCTCTCCGGTTGCGAACCCCATAACAGCAACACTTTCCGCCGTTACATCTACATTCACGGCACCCCGGAAGAAAGCCGTCTCGGCACCCCCGCCTCCTACGGCTGCATCCGCATGGGCGTGAAAGACGTCGTGGACCTCTACAACCGCGTCGGCACCGGTGCCGACGTCTACGTCACCCGGAATTCCCTCCAGAGCCTCCCCGCCACCCAATCCTACGTCCGGACCACCCCCGTCAGCCGCAGAGGACAGTAAATCCGAATCCCGACGGAAAATTTCAAAAAAACGCAGGCTTGACACCCTGCCCCGAATCCCTATTTTCCGCCGCCCGCCCTCAGGCAACCTCTTTCTTTTTACAACGATCATGGCCAACCACAAATCTTCCATCAAGCGCGCACGTCAAACCATCGTCCGCACCGAGCGCAACCGCGCCGAAAAAAGCCGCTTGAAGACCATCCGCAAGAACGCCCTCGCCGCCATCGCTTCCGGTGACAAAGCCGCCGCTGAAAAGGCCGCTTCCGCTCTTGCCTCCGTGGCTGACAAGGCCGCCAAGCGCAACCTCATCCACCCGAACAAGGCAGCCAACATCAAGAGCAAGACCGCCAAGGCCATCGCCGCGCTTGCCTGATTGTTTCCCCACCCGGTTACCTGAAGATCTTACGAAACAAAGCGGACCGGTTTGCCGGGCCGCTTTTTTCATGTCACAGTGTTTCCACCCCTCGCCATGCCAGACTCCACTCCAAACCCACGCGCCGAAACCGCCGCGAAAATAGCATCGAATCCTTCCGGCTACAAAGTCTGCGAAGGCTGCGACTCGATCGTGGGAGCCGGAGCCGCCCTCTGCCCGAACTGCCACAGCTTCCGCTTCGACGCCACCCCCGCCCGCGTCATCGAGCAAGCCCGCATCCTCGGCTCCCGCGAGCAAACCTCCGTCACCGCCGACGATCTGAGCTGATTTCTCCCGCTTTTCCCATGTCCGAAGAAACCATGTCCTTCAAAGAGTGGCAGGTCGTCTGCGACGCCCTCGCCAGCGGCCGCCAAGCCATCTTGCTGCGCAAAGGCGGCATCCACGAAGGCCGCGCCGGGTTTTCCTTCGCCCACGAATCCTTCTTCCTCTTCCCCACCCGCTTCCACGCCGACAGCACACAGGTCCGCGAAGGCAGCGTCCAGGTCCTGCCCGAATGGAAAGCCGGTGATCCCATCCGCATCACCCACCACGCCGAAGCCCTCTGGGCCATCACCCTGACCGATTGGGAAAAGGTCGCCGCCCTCGAGCCCTTCCACATCTATTCCGAGAAAACCGTAAAAGACCGCTTCGACTGGGAAGGCAAAGGCATGGCCTCCGGCAGCATCCATGTCGCCCTCGTCCGCGTCCGCGAACTCGCCCAGCCTCTCGAATTTCCCTACGAACCGAAATACGGCGGCTGCCGTAGCTGGGTCAAAATCCCCGCCCCCACCGACCCCACCTGGCTCGAAACCGCCAAGCCGGTCCTCGGTGATGACATCCTCTCGACACTCCACGACCGCATTCGAGGTGGAGAAAGCGCCTGATTCCATCTCCCGGGCTCTTTTCCGCAACAGAAATAAGCCCTATAAGCCCTATAAGCCCTATAAGCCCTATAAGCCCTATAAGCCCTATAAGCCCTATAAGCCCTATAAGCCCTATAAGCC
>JASGEP010000028.1:0-137790 GCA_047606285.1 Luteolibacter sp.
ACCTTCCAGTCCAGCGGAGAAATCCGTTTCGGGGAAACCGTGGGCGTGGATGTCGCCCCCTCGACCACCGTTACCGACGCTGTGGGAAATACCACCGTCTATCAGTTCGAGGGATTGAATGCCGAGCTGGTCGATATCGACGTGACCGCAAATTCCCTGAGCAAGGAGTGGATGGTGTATTACCTCACCACCCGGATTCATTTCGGGGGCCTGCCCTCCACTCCGGGCTATCTGGGAAGCGAGAGCTATGAATTCGACCTCTCATCCGGTCTGTCGCTGAAGAAAGCCACGGATTTTTCAGGAAACGTCACCACCTGGGAATTTGCCGACGATTTCAGCGCGGTGCCGGGCGGACTTCCTTCCGGTTCCAGCATGATGACCGTGTGGGCGGACCCGACCGGGAAGGTGGACGCGTTGGGAAGGCGTGAAAGCTACGAATACAGCGAAGCCTACCGGGTGATGCGATATCTTGACGATCCCCATGCGACGCAGACCTACTTTACGGTGGATCACCTTGGCCGCCGGAAGGAAAAAACCGTTCATGACGGCTCGGTTATCCAACAGGAACGTTACGATTACTCCAATCCCCGTTTCAGCGGGTTCCAGACCGCCAGCAGGGTTCAGGCCTTTACCAATATTGCCGGCCAGTCGTGGGAGAAGGATCTCGTGACCTACACCGTGCCGGATTCCCTCGGCCGCGTCTGGCAGGAAGTGACCGCCCCCCAGAGCGAGAAGCTCACCGTCCAGCACTCCTACGATTTCAATAACAACAAGATCGCCACCCTCGACGCCAGGGGAAACCGGACGACGTTCACCTACGACAAGCTCAATCGCCTGACAGCCGTCACTTATCCCGCCGCCGGCACCCGTGGCGGGACCGCGGTGACGTCCCGGCAGATCTGGTACAACGCCAACGGCTCCAAGGCCGCGGAAATCGACGAAGAGGGGAATTACACCCTCTATCATTACGACGCGCTCAACCGCTTGGTGAAAACGATCCGCGATATGGACGGGCAGGGCCTGCCGACCCGCAACGCGGACGGGATCGTCACCGAGGCGAACCGCGGCACGGCCACGGGCAATGACCTCGTCACCACCTACGCCTACAACGCGGTGGGATCGATCATCGCGGAAACCGATCCACGGGGATTCGTCAAAAGAACTTTTTACGACGGCTTGCAGCGGCCGGTCCATGTGTTCACCGGCCTGCCGAATTCATATCAGAATGCCAATCAGGCGAATTGTGCGACCGAGGCCGCCGGCTCCCATTCGGCCACCCACACCGAAATGCGCTACACCGACAGCGGCCTGAACCTGCCCGGCATCGGAACGGTGAAGGGAAATCCGGGGGGAAGCGCCTTCGACTCCTCCGGATTCAAGCCCACCGAAGTGATCCGCTACGCCGCCGTGCATGCAGAGTCCGGAGTGATCGACGTGCGCACCTACGCCCAGTATGACGCGCTTTATCGGCCGATCCGGACCATGGTCGAATATCAGCCCGGCATCTACGCCACCACCACGACTACCTATGGCGCGGTTTCAGGTGAAAAAGAAGCGCTGCAAGTCACCGTCACCGATCCCCGGGGCAAAGTGACCCGCACGCTCAAGGACGGGCTTCTGCGGGAAATCAGCGTCACGGACGGCTTCGGCACCGCCCTGGCGGCCACGACCCGGACCGTTTATTCCTGCATCGGTCTGGTGTGGAAAACCATCGATGCGGAAGCGCGGGAATCCGAATCGGATTATGATGACGCGGGCCGGGTGGTCGCCGCCTGGAGTCCGGATCCCGTCACCGGTCTGGTGAACCGGTCCACCCCGGAGTCCCCGTCTTCAGGCTCTCCCCGCACGCAGACGGTTTACGATAAAAACAGCAACGTCATCGCCACCCTCAATCCCCTGGGCCACCGGTGGGAATACGAATACGATGCCCGCAACCGCCGGACGCTGGAGCGCCAGCCCACCGTCGCCGCCACCACCATCGTCGGTGGCCAGCCTCAGACGAGCGCCGTGCAGAGTCCGCGGATCGTCACCGCCTACGACGGCACCGGCAATGTGCTCGCCGTGACCGATGCGCGGGGTTTCGTCACCCGGAGTTTTTACGACCGTGCCAACCGCGTCACCGATGCGGTGAGCAATCCCGTCACCGGCAACCCATCCGCGGACCTTCAGGCATTGGGACCCCACGACGTCCTGGTTCACACCGGGTATGACGCCGCGGGGAACGTCGTCGCCCTCACCGATGGCAACGGCAATATCACCCGGAATTTTTACGATTCCCTGGGCCGCAAATACCGCACGGTGACCAATCCGCTGACCGGACAGCCATCCGCCACTGCGCCCGCGCCGGGAGACGTTTCCATCTTCGATTGGTATGACGATGCCGGAAACCTTGCCACCGTGGACGACGCCCAGGGGCGGATCACCGCCTTTTACTACGATGGCCTTGGCCGGAAAACCCACACGCTGTGGGATGCGGGAAGCACCTCGTCGCGCATCGAGCAGGCGACTTACGACGGAGTGGTCCAACTGACCCGCACCGACCCCAAGGGACAGCTCACCACCTACCAGTACGACGCCCTCAACCGTCCGGCGGCTGTCCTCTATACCGACCGGACCGCCGACAATCGCCAGCTCGCATACGATAAAGTCGGCAACCTGCTTTCCGTCACCTATCCGAACGAAACCATCCCGCGCAAAGTCCTGCGCGGAGCGACCCAGGTTTACGACAAGCTCAATCGCCTGATTGCGGAAACTTCCGCAGGGTCCACCCACGTCCACACCTACGACAAAGTAGGAAACCGGCTCACCACGCTTTACGGTTCCAGCGGGCGCTTCCTTGCCAGCAGCTACGACAAGCTCAACCGCCTCGTTTCCTGCACCGAAAAGGCGGACGCTCAGGCGACTACGGAATACCGCACCGAGTACTTCTACGACCTTTCCGGCAACGTCACCCGCAAGGTGCTGCCGAACGGCGCGGAAGCCCTGAGCTCCTTCGACGCCTTCAGCCGCAAGCTCACCGAAACCACCCGGACCTCCGGCGGTGTGATTTCCGCCTTCGACTACTCGCAGGCCACAGGCGGATTCCCCAGCGGCTACGATGCCGTGGGCAACGTGCTTAAAATCGTCGAGCAATACGGCGGAGCGGGCATGAACTCCCGCACCGTCACCAACAGCTACGACCGCACCTATCGACTGACGAATGAAGTGGCGGAGGAGACCGGAGGCCCCACCGTCACCACCGGCTATCAGTACGATGCCGACAACAACCGGACGCAGAAAACCGTCACCGGCGGCAACCAGCCCGGCACCTGGAACTACGTTTACGGCACCACCAATGACGGCTACAACAGCAACCAGCTCAAAAGCGTCACCTCCGGCAGCACCGTCACCACCTTCACCTACGACGCCAACGGCAACCGGACCGAAAAGAAAGTCGGCGGCTCCACCGTGCAGACGTACGCGTACGATTTCGAAAACCGGCTCGTCACGCTCACCGACAATGTGAAGGGCACCTTCGCTTACACCTACGACCACCGCACGCGGCGTGTCGGGCGCGATGAAAGTGCTGCCGGGGGAGTCCAGACGGAACTTTCCTTCGCCGGAGGGCTGTCCGTGCAGGAATACGCCAGTGGCGCGAGTTTACCGACGGTGGAAACGATCCGTGGCAGTGACTACGGCGGCGGTATCGGCGGGGTGCTCTACACCATCCGTGGCGGCGCGGCCCGCAGTTACAACGCCTATAACAGCCGCGGCGACGTGGTGAGCCAGAGCAACGAGAGCGGCACCATCACCTGGCAGGCGGCGTATGAGGCCTATGGCAAACGGACGCAGGAGGAGGGATCGAACGCCGACCGTCAGCGCGCCAATACCAAGGACGAAGATCCGACCGGCCTGCTCAACGAGGGCATGCGCTACCGCGACATCGAATTCGGGATATTCCTGACCAGAGACCCGGCAGGATTTGTGGATGGCCCGAATGTTTACACATACGTAAGGCAGAATCCTTGGACCAAGTTTGATCCCTATGGCCTGTGGGAAACCGGCTCCTATTTGGGGGATGTTGGAAGATTCTATACTGGAGTAGGAAAAGCATTAGCCAATTCTGCGGCTGGCGTATGGGAAATGAGTGGACCTAAACAGGTCTACAATTTGGCTTCCGGGAAGACTTGGGAGAGAGCGAAATCACAATATGCTGAAGCAAAAAGCTTTGTTGCCGATCCCGGTGGCTATGTAAAAGGAGTCGCATCAGGCATTGCCGAGACCGCCAAGGAGAAAACGTCATCGGTCGAAGGATGGGGTGAAATCTTCGGCTACACCGCTGAGGCTGTAGTCGGGACAAAGGGAATCGGAGCGGCCAGCAAGGTTAGTCGGGTGTCGAAGGTGGCCGATGCTGCGACGGAGGTTGCTGAAGTCGGAGGCAAGACGGCAGCTCAGATTTCTAAAGACGCAGCGGCTTCATTACCTCAGTTGCAAGGGAAGTCAGTAATTCACACGGAAAAGATTCTTACAAAGGACGGCTTTCAACAAACGAAAGTTAGTAATAGTGCCGCAAAGAATCAAACCTGGTCTCACGCCGATGGCTCGGAAGTTCGGATACATCCATACGGAAATCAGAACCGAGCACCCTATAAGTCTGCGAACAATGCTCACGTCCACAAGCAGAACCCAAGTGGTGCACAACTTAACGACAGAGGGGCGGTGAGCGCCAATCCAAACGAAACACATATTGGCATTAAGAATCCGAAGGATCTTCCGCAAGTGCGCGGTCGTCCTCATGGGGACGGAGATTGATTATGAGCTACGAATATACAGCCGACATTGAAATTGAAGAGGACGAGGCAAAGGCTATCGTTCGCGAGGTGATCGAACGTTCAGAAACCGTGGAGTTCGTCAGTGAAGATGGATCGACTCTAAACGTGATTTATCCTGTTCGATCAGAGCGTGAGAGTCCATGGAGCGAGGATGTTCAGTTTGTGTTCTCTTCCCATAATTTCAGCATTGTTATCCATGCCGCTACTCGGGATGAGCGCGAAGAGTTGATCAAAATGCTAGAGCAGGCCTTTGAGGGTCGAGGAATCGACCTGAAACTCGAAGAGGAATAGTGTAAGAAGGGACATTCCTTTTGTGATGCTATTTTTCCAGCCCATGAAAAACCCTTTCCTTTGGTTTTGCCACCGCTTGGCGAATCGTGTTCCGATGTCTCTCGTATGCCTGATGGCTCTTCCGGACATGATTTTCGCTGCCCAACCTGCTTGGTGGACAAGTAGCAGTTCGCCGGTGGTCAATAGCAATCCGGCGAATAATCGGGGAATCGCCAACGTGGGGCAGGCTAAAAATATGGCGTACCAGGCATTGGCCGCCTTGCGTGCTGTCGATCCCGTAACAGCGAATGCCGTGGAATCCAATCTGGTGGGTACTGGAAAACCGATCGCCAGTTGGGCGGCTCCTGTTACCCAAGCGGAAAAGGACGCTCAGCATGCTCCGTTGCTGATCGGCCAATTGAAATCCATCGCGGCTCCATTTTATCAGGCATTGCATGCGACCGATCCCGGTTGGCTGGAAGGGGAATTGTCGCTCAATCAAACCAAGGATGCGGGTGATCCGGCGAACTACTTCCCGTGGACTCTCACCACGGTGGACGACAACAACAAAGCACCCGCGACGGTGTAAGAAGGGACTGTAAGAAGGGACAGTCCTTTTATAAGAATCTTGATTGACTGCTAGATTGTTATTCGTAGCCTGCCGTCATGAGAAAGGCGCGTTGGCTCGTCACCTGGAAAGATTCGCAGGAGAAACCGGTGTTTTACCACTGCATTGGCAGGGTGGTGGACCGACGGTTCGTGCTGGGGGATGAGGAAAAGGAAAAATTCCGCACCTTCATGCGCATGTATGAGAATTTTTCCGGTTGTCGGATCGCGGCTTATTGCCTGATGAGCAATCACTTTCATCTTTTGTTGGAAGTGCCGCCAAAACCACCGGAAGGGATTGCCGACGAGGTGTTCCTGAAACGTCTTTCCGCCCTCTACAGCGAGGCGTTCGTGGCTGGAGTGGCGGCGGAGTTGGCTGAGGCGAGAAGTGATGGCGCGGAGGCGCGGGTGGAGGAAATTTTCTCCCGTTTCACCTATCGGATGAACGATCTGACGCAGTTCATGAAAGGACTGCTCCAGCGTTTCACGCAGTGGTTCAATGGCAGGCACAAGCGCAAGGGCCGGTTGTGGGAGGACCGGTTCAAAAGTGTGATCGTGGAAAGCGGGATCGCGGCGCGGACCATGGCCGCCTACATGGATTTGAATCCCGTGCGTGCGGGCATCGTTTCCGACCCGGCGGATTACCGTTGGTGCAGCTACGGCGAAGCGATTGGCGGCGGGAAGAAAGGCAACGGCAAGAAAGCGCGGGAAGGACTGGTGAGAGCCAGCCTGAGCGACGAGGGAGTCGGCTACGATGACGGAAAATGGCAGTCGGTTGCGAAGAAATACCGCCAGTTGATGGGCATGGCGCTGGAGTGGAAGCGCGGGAAATTTTCCTCCACCCGGAAGGGAGAGCACGAAAGCAAGGGAGCATTCCTGCCCGAACTAGGCATGGCCGCGATGATGAAACATCGGCTGCGATACTTCACGGATGGGGCGGTGATCGGCAGCAGGGAATTCGTCAACGACGTGTTCGGGCGCTGCCGGGATCGCTTTTCGGCGAGGAGAAAAGACGGAGCGCGAAAGCTGCGAGGAAATGCCAGAGCTGCTGCAGGGGTGCTATGGAGTGTAAGAGATTTGCGAGTGGGTGTGTGATAGAGTGGAATGATGAAACGATTCCAAACAACCCTCCTTCGTCCGGAGAAGCCCGAGGGGGATGATTCCTGGGCGTTCGTCGTTCTGCCCAAAAAGGTGAGTGGGGGACTCCCTCGGCGGGGGAGGACCACGGTGGATGGCACTCTCAACGGTCATCCTTTTCGGGCCACGCTGGAGCCTGACGGGAAACTGAGCCACTGGCTGAAGATCGATCGTGAAATACAGGAGTTCGTAGGAGTGAAAGTGGGGGAGACTGTCACGATGGAGATCATGCCGGTGGAAAAAGAACCGGAGCCGGATGTTCCATCCGATTTTGCCGCCGCCTTGGCCGCCGCTCCTGAAGCCCGCAAAGTTTGGGACGGAACCACCACGATCGCTCGTCTGGACTGGATTCACTGGATCACCACCGCCAAGCAATCGCGGACCCGTGCGAAACGAATTTCCGATGCTTGTGACATGCTTGCTTCGGGGAAAAAGCGGGTGTGCTGTTTCGATCCGTCCGGCTACTACAGCAAGGCTTTCTCCGCGCCGGAAGCGGCGGACTGAGCGGCAGTCCGTCCTTCCATACGTGTGCAGTTGCGTGATGCCTCGCTACTGGCGTTTGCGATATTTCAGGTATTTTTGTAAGAAGGGACAGTCCTTTTATAAGAATCTAAAATCAATACCCGACGGTCATTCATGCCATCATTGAAGGTTGATGTTCTATTCTTGGCATCACTCCCCAGCTCGTCATAGTGGTTTTCCATGAAAATGCGTTTCCTGTTGTTTGTCTCTCTTTTCGGCCTCTTTTCGTTTTCCGCAACCGCGAAAGATGGGTTTGTTCCTCTATTCGATGGCAAAACCTTGGACGGCTGGCGGAATCCTTACGCCTGGGGTGAAGTGAAAATCGTAGAAGGCGAAATCCATCTGACAGGGGAACGGAAGTTTTTCGTTGTCACGGAAAAGACTTACTCGGACTTCATTTTTGAAGGCGAGGTGAAGTTGCCGGAAAGCAAGGCCAACAGCGGCTTCATGTTTCGCGCACAAACTCAGCCCAACAAGGTATTCGGCTATCAGGCCGAAGTGGACGGTGACGCCAGTCGTCGGTGGTCCGGAGCTCTCTACGACGAAGGACGCCGTCAGTGGTTCATCAGTCCAATCAAAGGCGATAAGGAAAGCGAGGCGGCTTTCCGGGCACGGGCCGGAGATACTTTCAAGCGCAATGACTGGAACACTTACCGCATCACCTGCAAGGGCAACAAGATCAGGATCGAGGTCAATGGTGTGGTCACCAGCGAATTCGAGGACAGCGTCGATGCCAGCGGGGTGATCGGCATCCAGCACCATGGTGAAAAGGGTACCGTTTACAAGTTCCGCAACCTTCGCATCAAGGAGTTGAAACAAGAGGATTCCGTTCCTGCGGAGGAATGAGATTCAACCCGATTTCCGTAGCGCCGCAACGTAACTGAGAAATTTGACCTTTTGCACCACTCTTGCACGTTCGCTGCAAAGCCCGAAAAAAGCCGAAAATTTGAATGAATTTGCTGGTTACAGCATTTTGCTTTTTTCTGTAGCCGCGATGGAAATCAAAACGCCGGAACAAAGAGGGAGTTTTGCGAAGGAAGGAATAAAACCACGGGTTTCACGGATTTTCAAAAACTTAGATTGGCGATTTTTCCTGAGAAAATCTGTGCAATCCGTGTAATCCGTGGTCAAAAATTCTTTGGAATCCAACTCCCTCGCGGCTACAGAAAAAAGCAAAATGCTGTAATGCGGTGGATTTTTGAGAGCTTTTACCAGCTGCACATCGCTTCGATCTCCAACGTGCTGCTTTCAAAGCCTAGATTCGGCAGTTCCTCTTCTGTTGATGCTTGGAATGGAGTTGCATGATGCCTCGCTACTGGCGTTTGCGATATTTCAGGTATTTTCGTGTGGCGGCTACCCGGGAGTGGACGTGCAGTTTGTCATAAATATTACGGAGATGAACGCGGACGGTGCCGGTGGCGATATTGAGATGGGCGGCGACTTCCTTGTTGGCGAGTCCATCAGCGACCAGATCCAGAACTTCGATTTCCCGAGATGATAATTCCAAATCGGAGGAAACTTTTTTCTCCGGACGATGGAAAGTTTCGACGACCCTGCGTGCGATCTCCGGAGTCATGGGGGCACCACCGGTGAGGACATCCTGAATGGCGTCCAGCACCTGGTTAGGAGAGGATGATTTCAGAAGATAGCCTGACGCACCGGCTTTCAAGGCGGCAAAAATCCGGTCGTGATCCCCATATACGGTGACCATGATGATCTGGGTTCCGGGAAATTTTTGTTTGATGGATTCCGTCACTTCGATGCCGGAGATTCCTGGAAGATTGATGTCCATCAGGATGACATCCGGCTTGGAATTTCCTATTTTTTCAAGGGCTTCCTCGCCGGTACTCCAAATGTCCGTGCAGGTAAGATTGGGGGAAGAGTCCACAATTTCCTTCAGAAGGATTCCAAGTTTGGAATGATCTTCGAGAATCGCGACGGTGTGCTTTTTGCTGGAGGTCATGATTGGGTGGATGTGATCGGCATGATTAAAGTGACGGTGGTTCCTGCATTGGGGGTGCTTTCGATCAGGCACCGGCCTTTTATTTCCGTCATGCGGTGTTGCATGTTTCCAAGGCCGTTTCCGAATGAATCCGGGGGGCGTTTGAACCCCCGGCCATCGTCCCGGATTTCGGCCCGAAGTTCTCCGTTCTCCAATCCGAATCTGATGAAGACATTTGAAGCCCGGGCATGTTTCACGGTGTTGTTGAGCGCTTCCCTGAGGGCTAGAAGAAAATGGTGGCGGCGTCGGGGGCCGATGGTCACATCGGGTATTTCGAACCGAAGATCGACGTGGAATGCGGTGTTTGTGGAAGAAAGAAACCGGCGTGCGAAGAAGGTGGAATATTCGAGAAGCGAACGCAGGCTGTCCTTGGTCGGGTTCGTAGCCCATACGATTTCATCCAGCATTTCCACGAGTTGTTTGCTGTCCGTCACCAGTTGTTCGATGGTGGGGCGCAGGAGTGCTTCATTCGTGGTCTTTGCCGATATCATGGAGCGCAGGGACAGCTCGGTAAGGCTCGCTCCGAGGTCGTCGTGTAAATCGCGGGAAATCCTGGAACGCTCCGCCTCGAGCGCGCTTTTGATCTTCAAGGCGTTGATTTTCTGAAGGGACCGCTGGCGCGAGATAAACCAGCCGATGCCAAGCGCGATGCATAAGGCACCGATGCTTGCCGAAAGTATAAACGGCAGGGTCTGCCAAAAGTGAGGCTTGATGAGGATGTGGATGGAGGCGGGGGAAGGTGTTTGGAAGCCATCGCCATTGCGGGCGAGAACCTCGAAGGTGTAGTTGCCCGGAGGAACCGATTCATAGTTGGCGAAGCGAAAGGTATCGATCGACCGATATTCCGTTTCGAGTCCGGCGAGCTTTACCTGATAGGTGACTTTTTCGGGAGCGTCCAGGCTGAGGCCGGTGAAATGAAATGCCAGTCTGCTGTGTCCCGGACCGGCGGTGAGCGTTTGTCCTCGGGGCTCATAAGCCCGGCCATCAATGCCGACATGGTCGAAGGTAATCCGGGGGGGATTGCGCTGGATCGGCATTTCTTCGGGATCGATTCCCGTCAAGCCGGATGCGGTGGGGAACCAGAGGTGATGATCGGCACTTTGGAAAACACCGGGCTGTGCCTCTCCGGCACATTCTCTCGTTTTCAATCCGTCGGACCGATCCAGCCGCAGCCAGTGGGGAGGGTGGTTTTTCCGGAGGCATTCGATGAGTTCGCTTCGGTGTACCATGAGAATTCCTCCGAGCGAACCCATCCACAACGTGTCATTTTGATGATAAGCGATCGCGGTCAAACGGTCGTCGGGAAGCCCGAGGTCCTTGCCGATGCTTTGCCAATAGGAATTTTGATAGACATGAAGTCCCGATCCGATGGTGGAGACCCAGATTTCCCCGGAGGGCAGGACGAGAATGCCGGAAACGCGATTTTTTCCAGGAACTCCGAGGGTTTTCAACAAGGTGAAGGCCGATTGGTCATAGGTGAAAACACGGCCATCGGTGGTTCCCAGATAGATTTTTCCCGAGGAGTCTTGGGTCAGATGGCTGAATTCGCATTTCTGAAGAAGCGGGTGATTGGAAAAATCATCGAATCCCAAGCCGTTCCATCGAAACAAACGCTGTTTTCCCCCAAGCCAGAGCGCTCCTTCCCGATCCTCGGTGATGGCGGAGATTTGAGAGAGCTCGGGCATTCCGGAAAAGGGACGGTGGAGTGCGTCGTTCTTGATTTGATAAACCGATCCGTTTTGTGTGCAGACCCAAAGCCGATTCGACCGATCTTCGAAGAGGCAAACGACCAGGCGTTCTTCGCCGTGTGAAAGCAAGCCGATGTGAGTGAGCTCGCCATGCCGGATGCGGTCGAGACCTCCATTCCGGTTGGCGATCCACCAGGTTCCGTCACGGGTTTGGAGCGCGGTTTTTGTGGGGGATTGATAAGGGCCGAGTGAGGTTTCGAAGTGTTTCACACGGGAGTGGCGAAAGCGGATCAACCCCTGGATCGGGCTGGCGAGCCATACATTGCCGTCCTGATCTTCCAGAAAATCCTGAGCTTCGACCTTTTCGGATAGAGGGATTTGAAGCGGAGCGTCTTCGGTTGTCTTGTAGGCGAGGAATCCGTTTTCAATTTTCCAGGTTCCGCCGGTTCGGTCGGTCAGTTGATTGGGTTGGCTGGGGATTTGAGTCCGTCCGCGTTTCGCCTGGGCTTGTGCGTCCCGGGTCATTGCGAGGGTGATTTCAGGAACGGAAACGGGAATCGGCTGGCGCTCGGTATCGAGTGTCCAGATCCGGCCATCGCGGAAAAAATAGATCGTTTCACCGATGCTGATGAGTTGGGTGATGAGCTGGTCCTGCGATTTCCCGGAGTTGTCTTCAAGAAGGCGTTCGAGCCGGTTATGCTTCACCCGAAGCAGACCGCCTTGTGACGTGGCGACCCAGACGGAACCGTTTGCGGGAGTGAAGACCCTTACCAGGCGAAGGGGCAGGGAAGCTTCGGTATCGGCTGGAGTAATGAATTCGAATTCCAATCCATTGAAGCGGGCCAGCCCTTCCGCGGTGGCGATCCACAGAAAACCATCGGGAGTTTGCCCGAGAGATCTTACGACGTTGCCGGGAAGTCCTTCATCCGATTGCCAGATTCGAATCAGGAAGTCTTTGTTCCGCGCGTTCCCGCATGTGAGGGTCGCCAGGAAAATCGACAATGAAACAAGGAATCGGAGCATGACGAAGGTTGGGTTTCAGAGGACGATTTTTTCAGTAGATAGGAAGTGAATGGCAATCGCGCCAATTTTCCTGAAGCTCTTATACGGTAGCAAAAAGCATCTTTTTCAAAGGGAAATCCGAGAGCGGCATACCTCCAAAGTGGTATGTCCGGGGAATTGACTGCCGCGTGGAAGGGCTGAGATATTGTCATGGCAACCACGAATCCGGTTCACCGGACGGTCATGTTTTCCGCCTCCGTGAAACGGGGTGTTTCTCAAGCTCTTCACTACTTTCGTATTTTGAAATCTCACTCTCTCTTCAATTTCGGTATCCTCAGGATTCTGGTGGCGTGTGTTGGCATGCTGGCGGGTTCATGGATCGCTCACGCGCAACCGACCGATGTGTGGTTGAAACCCAAAGCGGGAAACAACCAGTCCCTGAATGGAAAATGGACGTTCAAATACCTTCCTTCGCTGGATTTGAAAGAATGCGAAGGATTTCACCAAACTTCGTTCGACACTTCCGCATGGAGTGAAATTCCCGTGCCGAGTCATTGGGAAATGCATGGCTTCACGGAGCCCCAATACGCGGGCGGAGTGGTGGAAGGACTGGGACTTTATAGAAAGAAATTCCGCGTTCCGGCGAACTGGAAAGGTGAGCGCGTGTTTCTGCGATTCGAAGGCGTGCTGTATGGCCTTACGGCGTGGGTGAATGGGAAAAATGTGGGGGAATGGGGAAGCAGTTACAATCAGGTGACCTTCGATATTACCGACGCGCTGTTGGACAGCGGACGGGATAACCTGCTCGCCGTTCAGGTCACCACCCGTAACAAAGGCTGGAATTTCGATAACATGGACTGCTGGGGGCTTTCCGGGATTTATCGGGATGTCACGTTGTTTTCGGCCCCGCAAAGTCATTTCAAGGATTACACCGTCAGCACGGAGCTGGCAGCGGATGGATCGGCGCAGGTGAAACTGGATGTGATCGCGAATCGCAGCGGGAGTGTGGTGGGACGATTGATTTCACCGGATGGAAATTCACAGGAGCAGGTGAAGTTCGATCTTTCTCCGGACGGAAAGGGAACAACGGGCGTTCGGGTCGAAAGACCTCTGCTCTGGACCGCGGAGACTCCCTCGCTTTATCGTCTCGAACTCGATCTTCTGATCGACGGGAAAGTGGTCCAGAATTTCGTGGACCGGATCGGTTTGAGGCAGGTCTCCATCGTGGACGGTGTGCTTTGCCTGAATGGAAAGCCCATCAAATTGCGGGGGGTGAATCATCACGATATCTGGCCGGAAGGTCGTGTGGCCACCGAGGCAAACATGCGTCGGGATCTGGAGCTGATGCGTGCGGCCAATATCAATTTCGTTCGCACCGCGCATTATCCGCCTCATCCCCGTCTGCTGGAGCTTTGCGACGAGATGGGGTTCTATGTGAATGATGAAGTCCCGTATGTCCATGGCCGGCAGAATCTGAAAAATCCGGACTATCAGGAGGTCCTGCTCATGCGCGCCCGCGCCACCGTGATGCGGGATAAGAATCATCCAAGTGTGATATTCTGGACCTTGGGGAACGAAAATCCGGTGACGGAGCTCGGCAATAACACCGGAGACTACGTGAAAAAGCTCGATCCGACGAGACCTTACTCGTTTCCCACGATCGGCAGGGATTTCGACAAGTATCTGGAGAAATTCCCGGACTCGATGGAAATGTACGCTCCTCACTATCCGGCGATGAAGCACGTCAGGAAGCTGGAGGAAACGCTCGGGAAGCCGATCATTTTCACCGAGTATGCCCACCAGCGCGGCCTCGCCCGTGCCGGGACGGGCGTGCAGGATTTGTGGGAAATGTTTTATAACAGCAGGAACATCGCGGGGGGAGCGATCTGGGTATTTCAGGATCAGGGCATCCTCCGCACCACCACGGATCGCGGCAAGATCAAGGATGCCGACATGATGGTGTGGCTGGATGACGAACGTTACTACGACACGCGGGGTTTCTATGCGATGGATGGCCTGGTTTATTCGGACCGCACACCGCAGGTCGACTACTGGCAGGTGCGCAAGGTGTATTCCCCGATCCAGATCAGGGAGCGCTCCCTTCCGGTCAAGCCGGGCGATCAGACGCTGACCGTGAAGGTGGAAAACCGCTTCGATTTCCGCAGTCTGGAGGGGATCAAGGTGGAGTGGCGATTGCTCAGGAACAACGTCGCGTTTCAAAAGGGAGTGATCGCCTTGAAGGCCGAAGCGAAGGAAACCGAGTCTATTTCCATCGAGGCGAAGTTGCCTGAAAATCCAGCGCAGGAAGTGTTTGCCCTGGAGCTGCGCTGTGTGGATGAAAAGGGTGACTCTTTCTATGAGCGGAGCATTCGCCTGGATACCGGGGTTTCCAGTGAGGAACGTTGGAATGCTTTGTTTGCAGGTCGATCCAAGGAGGATGCGAAGCTGGATATTTCGGAAACAGTCCTTTCCGTCGTCGCTTCGGATTACCGACTGATGCTTGATCGTAAATCCGGGAAGCTTTCTTTGCTGAATCCGAAGGGCGTTACATTGGTTTCCCAATTCGGGCCTCACATGGGACAGAAGCCGACGATGAACGATTTGGGTAAAAACCGCGAACGCGAGGCGGAATTATGGTGTTTTCCGATGATGCCCGAAGTGACGGATCTGAAAACCGATGCGCGTCAAACCGCGGAGGGGATCGAAATTTCCGTGAGCGGAAACTATCCTCGTCCGCAAAAACCGGAAGAGTCGCTTCGGGGCGAATACAAGGTGCTCGTCAAACCCGACGGGCGGATTCAGGTAAGCTACGATTATGTGCCGGTCCAGGCGACGGGTGAGGTTTCGGAGGCGGGGTTCGCGTTGGCCGTTCCAGCGGCTCAATCCGAGTTTCGCTGGATCGGGCAAGGGCCGTATGCGGGGTATCCGGGCAAGGATCGTCTCAACGAATTCGGGGTGTTTCACCTGAACCGTGAAGATCTTTATTTCCCGGGGAATCGCACGGAAGTCGGGTTGGCAAGTCTGGTGAATTCCCGAGGTGAAGGGATTCTGATGGGTGGTGGCCTGATGACGGTGGATATGGGAAATCGATCGGATCAGACGATTTTTTCCCACCTCGCGCTTCTGCCCGGCAGGAAAAGCAGCAACGAAGGAAAAGGTGAAAACGTCGATGTTTCCTCACGCCTGAAGGTTGGCTCGATCAAAAGAATCCGGGGGAGCTTCGAGCTGAAAATATTGTCCACGGAGTGGCCGGAGCCGCTGGTTTCTTGGTTAGGCTCTCCGGCAGAAAAAGCGGAACTCAAAAAGCCGTTTTCGTACAGCTACGATCAATAATCTGCAACGACCTGTTTGTTCCATGTTTCCCAAAATCATTGCTTCGATCCTGATGATTGTTCTCTCCACGCCTTTGGTGCGGGGAGTTCAATACAATTTCAATTCCGATTGGTTGGTGAATGTCGGTGATGCTCCGGAAGCGGAGGCGATGGACTTCGATGACGCGGGGTGGAAAAAAGTCACGTTGCCCTATGCGTGGAATGAGGACAGTGCCTTCAATGTTTATCAGGATCATCTTCCCACGGGCATCGCCTGGTATCGCAAACATTTCAGGCTGCCGGACGATGCGGCGGGAAAAAAGGTATATCTCGAGTTCCAGGGGATTCGGCAAGCTGGGGAATTTTATCTCAACGGCGAATGGATCGGGCGCAGTGAAAACGGAGTCATGGCATTTGGCTTCGATGTGACGGATCAGGTGAAGCCCGCTCCCGCGGAAAACGTCATTTCAGTGCGCATCGATAATGATTTCGATTACAAGGAAAAGGAAACCGGTGCCCGTTTTCAGTGGAACGCGGAACGGAGGTTTTATGCGAACTACGGCGGGATCAACCGCAATGTCGTGCTTCATGTCGTGGATAAATTGCACCAGACGCTTCCGCTTTATTCGAATCTCGGCACCACCGGAGTTTACGTTTATGCCCGGGACATCGACGTGAAAGGCAAGTCGGCGAAAATCACCGCCGAATCGCAGGTGAAAAACGACCACGCGGAAGCCAGGGAATTCAGCTACGAAGTCAGCATCAACGACGCCGAAGGCAAAACCATCCAGACTTTTCAAGGCGGAGAACAAACTCTGGCGGCCGGTGAAACCAAGACGATTTCCGCGAGCGCCAAGGTTTCCAACCTGAATTTCTGGAGCTGGGGCTACGGTTACCTCTACGACGTCACCACCACCTTGAAAGTCGATGGAAAACCGGTGGATAAAGTCGTCACCCGCACCGGTTTCCGGAAACTGGAATTCGGCAATGGCGCGATCAAACTCAACGATCGCACGATGCATATTCACGGCTACGCCCAACGCTCGACCAACGAGTGGCCCGCGCTTGGCAATGCCGTGCCGCCCTGGATGAGTGATTTGACCAACGCTCTGGCGGTGGAAGGAAATTCCAACCTCGTGCGGTGGATGCACGTGACTCCGGCAAAGCAGGATATCGAATCCTGCGACCGCGTCGGTTTACCGCAAGCCATGCCTGGAGGTGATGCGGAAAATGATGTGAAAGGCGCCCAATGGCGGCAGCGGGTCAATCTCATGCGGGACACCATCATCTACAACCGCAACAACCCCAGCATCATCATGTGGGAAGGAGGCAATGAGGCGATCAGTGAGGAGCATATGTCGGAACTCAACGGGCTGCGCGATCGATACGATCCTCATGGCGGACGTGCTTCCGGTTGTCGCGAAATGCTCGACAGCAAGGTCGCGGAGTGGGGTGGTGAAATGTTCTACATCAACAAAAGTGCGGGCAAGCCGATGTGGGCCACCGAATATTCCCGGGACGAAGGTCTCCGCAAATATTGGGACGTCTGGACTCCTCCCTATCACAAAGCGGGGCAGGGTCCGAGAGGTCCCAGAGGAGAAGGGCCACGCGCTTACAATCACAATCAGGACACTCACGCGATCGAGAATGTCAGGCGATGGTTCGAGTTCTGGCGTGAACGTCCGGGCACCGGTTTGCGTGTGAACGGCGGGGGAGTGAACATTTATTATTCCGATTCGAATACGCATCCTCGAGGCCCGACCAATTACCGATCCGGTGGCGAGGTCGATGCCATGCGTTTGCCGAAAGACGGATTTTTCGCCCACAAAGTCATGTGGGATGGTTGGGTGAATGTGGAGCGCCCTTCAGCACACATTTTGGGGCACTGGAACTATGAACCGGGAGTGAAGAAACCCATCTATGTCGTTTCTTCCGCGGACAAGGTGGAGCTTTTTATCAATAACCGATCCCAGGGTTTCGGCGAACAAAGCATGCGTTTCCTTTACACTTGGGAAGAACTGGCGTTCGAGCCCGGGGAAATCAAAGCGGTGGGTTATGATTCCGGTGGCGGAAAAGTGTGCGAGTACGTTCTCGAAACCGTGGGAGATCCGGTCTCGATCAAGCTCACGCCTCGCACCGCTCCGGATGGCTGGAAAGCGGATGGCGCGGACATGGCGTTGATCGATGTCGAAGTGGTGGATGTCCAAGGTCGCCGTTGTCCGACGGCGATGCATTTGATCCAGTTCGATCTTCAAGGACCGGCGGAATGGCGTGGTGGGATCGCGGCCGGCCCGGCGGATGAGAAGACTTTCGCCATTGCCGAAAACTATATTCTATCAAAAGAGCTTCCTGTGGAGAATGGCATCAACCGCGTGATCCTGCGCTCGTTGCCGCAAGCGGGGGAAATCATTCTCAGCGCCCGTTCCTCCGGCTTGAAATCTACCACCGTGCGACTGGAGTCCACCTCCTTCGCCACTCATCATGGCTTGGCGAATACCATGCCGGATGTCGGTTTGAAAGCCCGTTACGATCGCGGCCCTACTCCGGAAGGGGATAGCGTGATCCAGACCCGTAAAGCCGTCCGCATCATCGGAGCGACCGATCGCGGCAAGACTTCCGAGGTGATCCATGCATTCGACGATAACGAAAAAACGAGCTGGAGCAGTGACGGGGACCTGGCAAACGCGTGGATCGAGTTTGAACTGGAGCGTGCGGCCCCGGTGAGTGAAATCACACTGAAATTCGCCAACATGCGCAGCAGTTCTTATCCGATTTCGATCCACGTCGATGGCAAGCCGGTTTTCACCGGGATTTCTCCGAAAACTCTGGGCTATGCGACATTCCCGATCCCTCCCACTCACGGGAAAACCGTCCGTGTTTCATTGACGGGAGCTTCCGACAACAAAGACGATTTCGGGATGATCGAGGCCGATGGCAAAAAATTGAGGGATAAAACCAAAGGTAAAAACGCCATTCAGATTTACGAAATAGAAATTTATGAACCGGTGCCCTCCGGCCATTGATTCCATTCCACACGGGAAATCCAAAAATGAGCGACAAATCGAAATCAGATGAAAGAAACGTTTTCCCGGTCCCGTAAGTAGAGAATTACCCGCTTTCATTATTTTTAGCCCCTTCTTACTCACTACGATCATCCCATGAAAAAGAGCCTATTAGCCGCCATTCCGGCGCTTGTTTTTGCAAATCCCACCGCCCATGCGCAGGAGGCGGGTTCTCCGCGCCTGAAGTACAATTTCAATTCCGATTGGCTCGTGCATGTCGGAGATGTCGCGGAAGCCCGGAACGCTTCATTTGCGGATGAGACATGGAAAAAAGTCACTCTGCCGTATGCCTGGAATGAGGACAGTGCCTTCAAGGTCAGCATCGATGAATTGCCGACCGACGTCGCCTGGTATCGCAAGCGTTTCAAGGTCCCTGCCAATGCCGCGGGAAAAAAGATTTTCCTCGAATTCGAAGGTCTGCGCCAGCGGGGGGAAGTTTTCCTGAACGGGGAATCCATCGGCAAAAGCGAGAACGGTGTGATGGCTTTCGGCTTCGATGTGACGGACAAGATCAAGCCCGCTCCTGCGGAAAACGTCATTTCCGTCCGCACGCACAATTCGTGGGGCGGCCGCCAGTGGAACGATAAGAACTTCTATGCAAACTACGGTGGTCTCGGAAAAAACGTCTATCTCCACATCGCCGACAAGCTGCACCAGACGCTGCCGCTTTATTCGGATCTCGGCACCACCGGCGTGTACGTTTACGCCCGGAATATCGACATCCCCGGAAAATCGGCGGATGTGACCGCTGAATCCGAAGTGAAAAACGACCACGCGGAGCCGAAGAAATTCAGCTACGAAGTCAGCATCACCGATGCCGAAGGCAAAACGGTCCAGACATTCCAGGGCGGAGAACAAACCCTCGCGGCCGGTGAAACCAAGACGATTTCCGCGAGCGCCAAGGTTTCCAACCTGAACTTCTGGAGCTGGGGCTACGGCTATCTCTACAACGTCACCACCACCCTGAAGGTCGATGGAAAACCGGTCGATACCGTGACCACCACCACGGGTTTCCGCAAAACGGCTTTCACCAACGGTTACCTGACGTTGAACGATCGTCCGTTGCACCTGAAAGGCTACGCGCAACGCACCACCAACGAATGGCCGGCCATCGGTCTTTCAGTGCCGCCTTGGATGAGCGATTTCAGCAACGAGCTGATGGTGAAAAGCAATGCCAACCTCGTCCGCTGGATGCACGTGACGCCTTGGAAACAGGACGTGGAATCCTGTGACCGTGTCGGGTTGATCCAAGCCATGCCGGCCGGGGATTCGGAAAAGGACGTCGGGGGCTCTCGCTGGGAGCAGCGTGTGGAGCTGATGCGGGACGCCATCATCTACAACCGCAACAACCCGAGTATTCTTTTCTACGAATGCGGCAATGCCGGGATCAGCGAAGAGCATATGGCTGAAATGAAAGCCCTCCGCGACAAGTACGATCCTCATGGTGGCCGCGCCATCGGCTCGCGCGACATGCACGACAGCAAGATCGCCGAATTCGGAGGTCACATGCTCTATATCAACAAAAGCTCTACCAAACCGATGTGGATGATGGAGTATTCCCGCGACGAAGGTCTGCGCAAATACTGGGATGACTGGAGCCCGCCGTTTCACAAGGATGGCGACGGTCCCCTTCATCGCGGCAAGCCTGCCCCCGATTACAATCGCAACCAGGACTCCCATGCGGTTGAAAATGTCGATCGCTGGTTCGAATACTGGCAGGAACGTCCCGGCACCGGTGATCGAGTCAACGCGGGTGGAACGAACATTATTTTCTCCGATACGAACACCCATCATCGCGGTGCGGAAAACTATCGTCGCAGCGGTGAAGTCGATGCCATGCGCATCCCGAAGGACGGATTCTACGCCCATCAAGTGATGTGGGACGGATGGGTCGAGGTCGAGAACCCGCGGACACACATCATCGGGCATTGGAACTATGCGCCCGGCGTGAAAAAACCGATCTATGTCGTTTCTTCCGCGGACAAGGTGGAACTCTTCATCAACGGAAAATCCCAGGGCTTCGGCGTCCAAAGTTCGCGCTTTCTCTACACCTGGAAAGAAGTGACTTTCCAGAAAGGCGAAATCAAAGCCATCGGTTATGACGCTGACGGTAAAAAACTGAGCGAAGCTTCTATCAAAACCGCCGGTGAGCCGGTGGCGATCAAGCTGACACCACGCACGGCTCCCCAAGGTTTGAAAGCCGATGGAGCGGATCTTGCGTTGATCGACGTGGAAGTGGTGGATGCCCAAGGGAATCGCTGCCCTACGGCGTTGAATCTGATCAAATTCGATCTTCAGGGTCCGGCTGAATGGCGGGGTGGCATCGCGCAATCCCCGGATCGTCCGGATAACTTCATTTTATCCAAGGAACTGCCGGTGGAATGCGGAGTGAATCGTGTGATGGTGCGTTCCACTCCCCAGGCGGGCCAAATTACGCTGAACGCCAGTGCCGAAGGTCTGAAATCCGCAACGATCCAAATGGATTCCGCACCGTTCGAGACGGTGGACGGCTTGGCGAAAGTCCTGCCCGATGTCGGACTGACGGCTTCCTTGTCCCGTGGACCGACGCCTGCCGGAACGTCCCTGAAACCTACCCGGAAAAGCCTCCGCATCACCGGAGCCACCGCCGGCTCCGCCGAAGACGAAGTCGCTCTCGCATTCGATGACGACGAAAAAACGAGATGGAAGAGCGGCAGCAAACCGGGCCATAGCTGGATCGAATTCCAACTGGAGCGTCCGGCGACTGTCAGTGAAGTCACCTTGAAGCTCGGCCAGTTCAAGAAGTCCTATCCGCTGCGGGTTACCGTCGATGGCAAGGAAGCTTATAGCGGTAAAACTCCTCCGAGTCTGGGCTATTGCACCCTTGTTCTCAATCCCACTCAGGGAAGCAAGGTTCGGATCACCTTGGCCGGTGCGATCGAAGACAAGGCGGCCTTCGATATGACCGAAATCACCGGCAAAAAACTCGATGACAATGAGAAGCCCGTCAAAGGTTCCCTGGAAATCATCGAAGCTGAAATTTACACCCCAGCGGGAGCATCGGACCGCTAAAAAGTGATCGTCGCGCTTCCCGTTCAATGAAAGGGCGGGAAGCCGATGACTGTCTGTGATTTTTGAGCTGTCCGTTACAGCATTTTGCGGAATTCGGAAGATAAGGAGTAGGGACACTCTTGTCCCTGAATCAAGCGACAACGACGACAAGCAAAGAGTGTCGTGGCTCCTTACGACCACAGTATTTCGCAAAATGCTATAAGCAACGCCGGATGTGCCGGATGCCTTGTCCGTCGGGCGGTTTGCAATATGGAGTGACGGGGCTATACTGCGAATCCGGGCAATGCGGGATGGTCCGCGGATTGCGAACGGGTAGGTTGTGATGGAGTTGAAAGATAGCAGGATGAAGCGCCTGTGGCGGATTCTGAAAAGGACGGTCACGGAATTTTTCGAAGATGATGCGATGCGGTTGAGCGCCGCGCTGGCCTACTACTCGGTGTTTTCGCTGGCTCCTCTGCTGCTGATTTGTGTGGCGGTGGCCGGAGCGGTGTTCGGAGAGGACGCGGTGCGCGGGCAGTTGGACGATCAATTGACGTCGGCGGTGGGGGAGCAAGGGGCGCACGCTGTGCGGGAAATGCTGGCGAATGCCCATCGGCCGGCGGCGGGCATCTGGGCGTCGATCATCGGTGGCACGGTTTTGTTGTTCGGGGCGGGAGGGGTGTTCGGCCAGTTGCAGGATGCGTTGAACGTGGTGTGGGGCGTGAAGGCGAAAAAGGGGCTGAGGTTGTGGGATCTGGCACGGGACCGCTTTTTGTCGTTCACGATGGTGTTGGGCGCGGGTTTTCTGCTGTTGATCTCGATGGTGCTGAGCGTGGCGTTTCATGTGGCGAACCGCTGGGTGGAACGCATCGCGAAACTGCCGCCGGAAGTGTGGTCCACGATGACGGGTGTGGCGGGCTTTCTGCTGGTGGCGCTTTTATTCGCGGCGATTTTCAAGATCCTGCCGGATGTGGAGGTGAAATGGCGGCATGTGTGGATGGGAGCGCTGCTGACGGCGTTGCTGTTCTCCATCGGGCAATCGCTGATTTCCTGGTATCTTGGCAGGGAGGCGATCGCGTCGAGCTACGGCACGGCGGGTTCGTTGGCGCTGGTGTTGTTATGGGTTCACTATTCGGCGATCATTCTGTTGTTCGGCGCGGAGTTCACACAGGTGTGGGCGGTGGAGCATGGCGAGGAAATCCGGCCGGTGCGGAACGCGGAACGGAAGACGCGGACGGATGGACAGTGAACAGCCGGTAGCCGGCGGTTTTTGGAAAATCCGATGATTCAGGGCTTGTAATGCATCGGAAGGCGATACAAAGAGGCTCCGAATTTCCGAGTGAAAGATTTTCATGCCGATAATGAATCAGATGATGAGGTGGTTGGGGGTGGAGCTGAGCGCGGTCAGTGGGAGGGAAAAAATGATTTCCGCGATCGGCGGTTTTGTCGCTCTGGTGGCGTTGACGGTGATTTGCGAGCGGTGGTTGAAGCTGGAGCATGCGGAAGCCCTGGTGTGCTCGATGGGGGCGAGCGCGGTGTTGTTGTTCGGCGTGCCGCATGGTCCTTTGGCGCAGCCGTGGCCGGTGATCGCGGGGCATGGATTGTCCGCGTTCATCGGGGTGTGTTGCGCGAAGTTTTTTGGAGTCTCGATGGTTTCCGCCGCGCTGGCGGTGGGGACTTCCATCGGGGTGATGCATCAACTGAAGTGCATCCATCCTCCCGGCGGTGCCAGCGCGTTGATCGCGGTGATGGGCGGGGCGTCGATCCAGAAGATGGGTTTTCATTTCGTCTGGTGCCCGGTGCTGCTGAACGCGGTGGTGATGGTCGGTGTGGCGGTGGCGTTCAATTTCGCCTTCGGCTGGCGGAGGTATCCGGTGGTGTGGGCGGACAAGGCCAAGGTGGAGCCGGTGGACGAGGCGACGCACCTGCGGATCGTCGCGGCGCTGCGCGATATGGATTCGTTCGTGGATATTTCCGAGGAGGATCTGGTGCGGCTGGCGCATGGAATCCTGGCGGAACGGCCGGGGCTTCCGGCGATGATCCGAAACCTGAATGAAGATGATCGGAATGATGCGTTCGCCGATGATGAAGGGCTGGCGCATACCGTGCGGCCGTGAGGCTCCCCAAAAGTGGTTGCGGCGTCCCGCCGCAATAGAACCGATGCGGCGGGACGCCGCTGCCACTATCCATGAAGGGCCGGTGGGGACACCAGCGCTCCATGCACGAGTTCGTCGAGGCGTGCTTGTGAGTGCATGGCGCGGTAGCCTGCGTAATCCGGTATCAGCGGGTGGTTTTTTCCATCGGCGAGTCGTTCGATGGCGTAAAGTGCGTTTTCCGGAGTGAGGGAATCGAGCGTCAGACCCATTCGATAGGTTTCGACGCGGTGGCCGATGCATTCTCCGGCGGTGGCCACACAGGGGATTTCGAAGGCGGCGGCTTTTCCCAATGCACCACTGCTGCCCTGGAAGTTTTCATACGCCACCCAGGCGATGTCGAAGGTGGAGAAGAGCGAGTTGAATGTGACTTCGTCCGGGAGGCGTTTGGCGTCGATCCGGAAGTGGAGGTTGTTCATTTTCCCGTTGGCACTGGCGGCGGAGAGTCGCTTCAGCCATGCCTGTTCGGCCGGGGAAAACTCGGAGAGATGAAGGGCACCGGCGCAGACGAAATAGAGCGGGAGTTTTTTCCGGTGCGCGAGTTCGGCGGTTTTGAGCAATGACACGACGCCCTTGCGGCGTTCGAGCCCGATCATGCCGACGATCTTGCGTCCGGCGGCGAGTTCGAGAACGTGTTTCGCAAGTTCGGCGGGCTCGTCGGGCAGACCGGAAAAGGTGACGTCCGGATAGAGTTCGACCCTTTTCCCGGTGGCGGCGGAAAGGTGGGGGATGATGCGTTCGTCCAGCACGCCGAGGCCGGTGCAGAAACGGCTGCGGAGCAGGGGATCGCCTTTCAGCAGGCGCTTGAGGGTGGAGCGGAGAGAGGGTTTTTCGGCGAGGTGGTGATTGCGCAGGTAGAGGCCGCTCCAGGGACGGTTCAGGAAAAGATCGGGGATGATGGAAAACGGGAGGAAGCGCAGGTAGCTGTCGAGATAGGGGAAGAAGACGAAATCGGCGGAGCGCTGGCAGACGATTTCCATTTGTTCGAGCCGGTCGGCGGCGCGCTTCCAGCGTTGGAAGGTGCGCACGGGATCGCCCTCGAAGCGGCCATTGAAAAAACTGCGCTTGCCGGGGGGCAGGTAAGAAAGATGGAAGCGGGCGTCGATTTCCGCCGGGTCTTCGTCCGGCATCATGGCCCGGGTTTCGCTGCGTGCGGCTTCGGGGTCCGGACAGAGCCCGATGACGTGGGCGCCCGCCCGCAGGAAAGCAGCGGCGAAGAGGCCGAAGTAGAGCGGGTGGTGGCCGACCCACAGGGGATCGATCAAGGCGACGGTTTTACCGGATTCCGAAATCATGGAGGGGGAGAGATTGCGGGGCGGGCGGTGGTGTGAATCCACGATGCGCGCACGAAAAACGCTTGGGCCAATCCGGCCATCATGCCAAGCATCATTCCGGAAAGTCGTTCGTGCAGTGGATTGGAGGTGAGCGTCAGGCTCAGGAAGCTGAAAATCACGATGAAGGGCAGGAAGGCCAGCCATTGGTCCGGGCCGGGGTCCGAGGCGTTGGCCTTCGCGGCCCGCAGGCTGATGACCATGATACCGCCGAGGAAGGAGATGATGAACAGCTCGCCGATGATGCCGCCGGAAAACAGCGCGTAGGTCCAGGTGGAGTGGCCGGCGAACCAGACATCGGCGCCGATCGATTCGGAGTCCGGGATGACCATGTAAATTTCCGGCAGGTAAGCGAGGTCCCAATTGTAGGAAGCGCCGATGCCCTTGCCGTGGATGAAGTGGATCGGGTTTTCCTTCAGGCTTTTCCAGATGCCGTCCGCCTCGGCTTTCCGCGTGAGGTAGGAAACGTCGACGGAAATGTTGCGGCTGCCCGAGTCGTAGAACAGGCGGCTCACCCAGCGTTCCATCACGTTCGGCAGGGTGACGGCGGCGAAGGCGACGACGAAGAGCATGAAAATCCCGGCGAAAAATACCGGCATCAACCGCCGGACGAGGTCGCGCCAGGAATAAAGCCGCCATTTCACGCCGAGCCCGTAACAGATGGAGGCGGCCAGGCAGGAAGTGATGACCGGAAACAGCATCGAACGGGAAATCGTGAGGAAAATGCCGATGAAGATCAGGATACAGGCGAGCAGCAGGCTGGGATGCAATTTTCCGCGCAACAGGAGGCTGCATGGGATGAGGGAGGCCAGCCAGTTCGCGGCGGGACTCTGGATTTCGAAACGGACGGTCTCAAGAGAGTAGCCCTGGAATCCCAGGCCGTAAATGATGCGCCAGGGTACGTTGATACAGGCCGCGACGAAGACGGGGAGGACGATGCGGGAGGGGCGGATGCCCATGCAGCCGGCGATGTGTGCGTTGATTAAGCCGAACAGGCAGAAAAGGAAGGGCAGCAGGACGCGCAAGGAACGGCCGGGAGGGACGCCCTGGGCCAGCGAGTTCAGCAGCAGGTATCCGATGTAGGAGGCCCATAGCAGAATCAGCCAGGCTCCGGGACGGACGATCAGGGCGCGCCAGCCGATGGCCATGATTCCGAGCGTGGCGACGGTGCAGAGAAAGAGGAAAAGAAGCTGATCCAGGCCCGCGCCGCCACCGCCCTCCCGGGATTCCGCGGCGAGGTAGTCGAGGCTGAACGAGAGCATGAAAAGCCACAGCAGGCGCTCGACCCATACGGCCTGCCTGGCCGTAGGCACGGGGATGGGATCGGGGGGATCTCGGAAACGGCTGAGCACTGGGGAAGAGTCCTAGCTGGAGAGAAGCTGTTCGAAAAGCTCGCTTGTGCGTGCGATGGGGAAGTGGGCTTCTGCGTAGGCGCGGGCGCGGGTGGCGGTTTCCTGTCGCAGGTTGGTGGAGGCGTGGAATTTCGCCGCGGCGTCGAGAAATCCCGGAATATCGTCCGGAGCGACGATCAGGCCGGCCCCTTGTTCTCGCGTGATGCGGGCGGCGAGGTTTTCCGGTGGAATCGCCAGCAGCAGCGGTCGTCCTGCGCAGAGGTAGCTGAGCGTCTTGGACGGGACGGAAAACGTGCCCGCTTCCTTTTCCAGAATGCCGACGAGCACATCGCCGGTGGCGAGCACCTGTGGCAATACCGCGAACGGCTGATAGGGGAGCAGCATCAGATTGGTGAGTCCGGCGCGGATCGCTTCCTTGCGCAGCCAGTCCGCGCCGATGCCTTCGGAAACGACGACGATTTTCACCATCGGATCGCGGGCATAGCGGCGGGCCAGTTCGAGCAGGAGCATGGGATTGTGCTTCATGCCGATGGTGCCGGAGTAGAGGAAGACGAATTTGTCGTGCAGATCGTGGTTGCGTGCCCATTCGTTGTCCTTGGGCAGGCAGGGGAGTTGCTCGATTTCCGCCCAGTTTGGCACGACCCGGATCCTGTCCAGGCCGACGGAAAACTCGCTGGTCAGGATCGGGCCGAAGTCTTCGGTAATGGTGACAATTTTCGAACCACGGGCGAATTGACGGCGATCGAGATGGCGGTACCACGCGCCGATGAAGCGTCCGGCGATGGGGATTTTTTTCCGCACCAACTTGTCCACCGCGAGGCTGTAAAAATCCTGCACCCATGGGTAAAAGCGGCCTCCGTGAGCGATGGCGGCGCGCGAGATCGGTTCCTGCGCCTCGGTCGGTGTGTTGCCGGAGAGCACGGCGTCCGGTTTCCATTCGTTGAGAAAACGGGCGACGGCGTGCCCGTAATCGATCTCCATCCGGCGGCGGCGGATGAATGAATACTTGTAGCGCGGGTAGTCGGCATCCATCGCGATTTCGCGGAACTCCAAAGATTCCGGATCGGTGGGGCGTTTGCTCAATTCTCCGCGCGGAGTTTGCAGCGAGCTGGCGAAGGTGTGGACCACCTCGTGCCCGCGGGCGGCGAGCGCCCGGCTCAGTGAGGTGGGAAACGCGTGGCCGGCGTAATCGTGGATGACGATTCTCATACAACAGGGGGAGAGTTGGACTTCCGCGAGAGCGCGGGTTTTTCGATGATGTGCCAGCTTAGCAGGGCGAGGATCAGGGTGACGCCGAAAATCAGCGGCACTGCGGTTAGGGAACCGAGCCAGTTCATCTCGACGAAGAGATTGATGACCAGCGAATGATAGATGTAGATGCCGTAGGAGCAATCCGTGCCGCGCAGGAGGGTGGAGGAGAGGGATTTCGCGGTGTAGGCGGCGGAAATCGTCAGAAAGCCCAGCAGCACCCGCGCCGGAAGCAGCAGCGCGTAAAAAGGGACGGAGGCGTCCTCGATCCAGCATTGCATCACGGCGGCCAGCGCCAGATAGGCGGCGAGGTAGATCGGGAATTTTCCTTCGAGCCAGGGCCGCAGGATGGAAAAATAACGATGGATGCCGATGCCGACCATGAACATCCAGAAGTGGGGCAGCAGCGTGTTGTGCAGGAGCTTGAAAGCGAAGGGTGCGCCGGTGAAACCGCCGGGGCCGTTGAGCTTCACGTTCATGAAACAAAACGCGATGTAGGAGATGACGAAAAGAGTGATGACGAAGGCTTTCCCGATGGATTTCCGCAGGATGGCGAAGAACAACGGCAGGAAGAGGTAAAACTGCAGCTCGACGGTGATCGTCCACAACGCGCCATTCGCGACGCCGATCCCGAAATCGCGGAACTGTTCCGGATTGAAGAACTGCACGAAGCTGATTTGTCCTAACATCCATGCGGTGAACGTGCCGGAAGTGAGAAACGACAGCGGCAGGAAACCGAAACACGCTAACAGGATAAGCGTGACGGCGAGACAAACCCAAAGAGCCGGGAAAATCCGCAGGGCGCGGTTTTTGAAATAGCCCTTGAGATCCGCCGCATTGCGCTCGTAGGAGCGGGCGATCAGGAATCCGCTGATGACGAAAAAGACCGGCACACCGGGCAACCACACCAGCAGATCGAACAACTGCTTTTGCCACGCCGGAAGCTGCTCGCGCAGGCCGGTGTGGCCGATCGCGTGAGCGAGCACGACCTGGATGGCGGCCAGCAGCCGGATCAGGTCGAAATTATTGCTTCGGTGGACGGGGGAGGTCATTGGGGGACGCCACCCTAGAAAGACCCCGGAAAAGGGTCAATTTCAGCGCTCTACGCAATGACGTAGGGGGAAGCACGTAAGGGGGGAGCGCCGACGTTCACGTCGGCGCTCCTTTCACTCATCCGCGTAAAGGATGCGCCCGCAGTCTTCGCACTGGGTGATTTCCTTGCCGGACTGGACCTTGACCACCGTGGACGGGATGAGCTTCATGTGGCAGCCTTGGCACTTGCCCTCGCGCATCGGGGCGATGGCAAGTCCGCCCTTGGTTTTCATGAGGCGGTGATAAAGCGGGAGGATTTCCTGCGGAGCGGCCGCGGCGAGCTGTTCGCGCTCGGCGGTCACTTCCGTTTGGTCCGCGACGAGCTGTTCGCGGCGTTGCCGGAGCTGGGCCAGATCCTCATCGACGAAGCCGGAGGTTTTTGCCAGCGCGGACTCAGCTTCCTGAAGGCTGGCGCGGAAAACGTCGATTTCCTCCATCGCTTCCAGCTCGCGGGTTTCCAGCGCGTCGAGTTCCTTCTCGTAGCGGGTGATCTCGTGGCCGAGCGCTTGGAATTCGTCGTTCTTGCGGGTTTCGAACTGCTGAGTTTTCAGCCGTTTGATGGTGGTGCGGCGGGTTTCCGCATCCAGTTCGATTTTTTTCACCTTCAGCTCGGCCTCGCGCACGGCGTCGTGGGCTTTCGCGACGGCGGCCTGATCGCCCGCGAGCTTGGTTTTCGCCCGGGCTTCGTCCTGCGGCAGCTTCACCAGATCCTTGTCGATGGCTAAAAGGCGGCGGTCACGATCCTGGAGAATCAGCAGGGCACGAACATCATCAAGCATGCCTATGCTTAGGAGGCTGGCGATGGCCTGCCAATTTCCAATTTCCGAATTTCCATCCGGGCGGCGTTCCGCTTCATTCGGCGCATGTCCCGCTTGTCGATTCCCCAATACGCCATGGCGCTCGCCTACGTGGCCAGCCTGCGCTCGGAAGACCCGTATCGCAAGGTCGGCGCCGCCGCGCTGGATTTCGACAACCGGGTGATCGGCACCGCCTACAATGGCCTCGCTCCCGGTTTCAACGCCCCGGCCGGATTTTGGGACGACCGCGATGCCCGTCAGAAATTCATGCTGCACGCGGAAATCAACCTTTGCAGCCTCTTCCGGCGCGGCGAGGCGAAGTTGATCGCCACCACCACCATGCCCTGCACCTCGTGCATGCAAACGCTCTGCGCCTACGGCATCCGGGAAATCTATTTCGGCGAGATCTATCATGCCTCAGACGCCCCGGAAATCGCCCGGGTTTACGGGGTGAAACTGGAGCAGATCACGGAGTTTCCGAAGGTGGAGTTTCTGATGTGAAGGGGGCTTTTTACCATCCCATTCAGATGAGAGTATCTCTCTTCATGGCTCCGGAGGGCGGGTAAGCATAACCTCCTTTGCGCCGCCGTTGTCCGGAACATCCTTGACAGGAAATCCCCGCAGGGCTTGATGCGGGGTATGGCAGATACGGATGCTTCTCCCTCTCTATCCGTCCGTCTGCGGCCGGTGCGCGGTGTGATAGCCGGGCTGGGGGCTTTGTCGCTGATCGTTTGCGGAGTCGCCTCTCTTTCCATCGCTATCGAAATCGCGCTCGGAAATCCGGAGCCGACGGCGATTTTGGTGATGGGCGGGGTCGGCCTCTATTTCCTGTTTTTCGGAATTCTCCTCCTGTGGCTGATGATCGACCTGTTTCGTCTGCCAGCTCCTTTGATTATGATCGGACCCGAAGGGGTTTTCGACCGGCGTTTGTCCGCCGAGCCGATTCCCTGGGACCGCCTGAGCTGGCGAAGGACGTGGCTTTTCGGTTTCGGCGGGGCCGTCCAGTTGGACACCGATTTTCCGCTCAAGCCCCGACTTCCGCAAAGGGCGCTCGCCCTGTTGAACCGCCTGTGCCGTTACCCGGCCTGGAACATTGTGGCGTTTTGTACGGATGCGGACGCCAAGGGGATCGCCCGGGTCATGGAACATTTCTCGCCCCGTGGGGGGCGGGAAGGCTGACGTTGACGGGTAGAGAGTATGTTTTCGGTGCCCTTGGGCTGCCGCACTCCAAAATCTTCGAAAAACGGCGTTCCATTACTCCCACTGGATAGGTTCGTGGCGGATGTCTTTGGCGGAGCTGAGGAAGACGGAGTCTTCGCCGATATTAACGGCGAGGTCGCCGATGCGTTCGAGGGAACGGGCGACGAAGATGAGGTGGAGGAGGTTTTCGGAGTGTTCGGCGGGGTCTTCGAAGCGCTTGCTGAGGGAGGCGATGACTTCCTTGTGGAGTCGGTCGAGTTCCTTGTCCTTGGCTTTGAGGCTTTGGCCGAGATCAGCGTTTTGCTCGGTGTAGGCGGTAAAGGATTCGAGCAGGATTTTATCGGCGAGGGTGTGGAGCGGGGCGATGAGGCCGGCGTCGATCTCGGGGCCTTTGCAGATTTTCTTGGAGCGCTTGGCGATGTTGACGGCGTGGTCGGAAATGCGCTCGAGGTTGTGCGACATCTTCATGGAGGTGATGACGAAGCGCAGGTCGGTGGCGACGGGAGTGAAGCGGATGAGGAGGTCCATGCCGGATTGGTCGATTTTCACTTCGAGGTCGTCGACGTCGGTGTCGTCGGCGATGACGGCGCGGGCGAGTTCGAGATCGCGGTGGAGCAGGGACTGCATGGCTCGCTCGAGGTTTTGTCGGCAGAGGTGGGCCATGGTGAGGACGTCCTTGCGGAGGGCGTCGATGTGTTTGTCGAAGTTACGGAAAATGTGGGAGCTGGACATGGGAAGAAGGGAGGTGGGGATGGATCAGCCGAATCTTCCGCTGATGTAGTCTTCGGTTTGCTTGAGGGAGGGTGAGGAGAAAATTCTGGTGGTGGCGTCCATTTCGACGAGCTCTCCCATGTAGAAGAAGGCGGTGTGGTCGGAAACGCGGGATGCCTGCTGCATGCTGTGGGTGACGATGATGAAGGTGTATTCGGCGCGGAGGTTCCAGATGAGTTCCTCGACCTTGACGGTGGCGATGGGATCGAGGGCGGAGCAGGGCTCGTCCATGAGGATGACACGGGGTTTCACGGCGATGGTACGGGCGATGCAGAGGCGCTGCTGCTGGCCGCCGGAGAGGGCGGTGCCGAGGTCTTCGAGGCGGTCTTTGACTTCATCCCAGAGGGCGGCGGCGGTGAGGGCTTCCTCGACGGCCTGGGCGAGGACGGCTTTGTTTTTCTCACCGCGCAGGCGGAGGCCGTAGGCGACATTTTCGAAGATGCTGCGGGGGAAGGGGTTGGATTTCTGGAAGACCATGCCGACGTCGCGGCGGAGTTTCACGACATCGACGGAGGGGTCGTAAATATCGACGCCGCGGATTTTGATGGAGCCGCTGGTGACGCGGGCACCGGTGATCTCGTCGTTCATCCGGTTGAAGCAGCGGAGGAGCGTGGATTTCCCGCAGCCGGAGGGCCCGATGAAGGCGGTGACCTGGTTGGCGGGGATGGAGATGTCGATGTTTTTGAGGGCGTGGGATGAACCGTAGTTGAAGTTCATCCGTTCCACGAGGATGGCGGGATCGGCGGTCATGGTGGACGGGAAAATGGGAATTAACCGAAGCTGCCGGTGACGTAGGCTTCCGTTTGCGGGTGTTGGGGGCGTTCGAAGAGATCGACGGTGGGGGCGTATTCGATGAGCTTGCCGAGGTACATGAAGGCGGTGCGATCCGAGCAGCGGGTGGCCTGTCCCATGTTGTGGGTGACGATGACGATGGTGTATTGTTTTTTGAGCTCTACGATGAGCTCCTCGACCTTGAGGGTGGCGAGGGGATCGAGGGCGGCGCAGGGCTCGTCCATGAGGAGGATTTCCGGCTGGTTGGCGATGGCGCGGGCGATGCAGAGGCGTTGCTGCTGGCCGCCGGAGAGGCCGAAGGCGCTGGAGTGGAGGCGGTCCTTGACTTCATCCCAGAGGGCGGCTCCGCGCAGGGCGATCTCGGCTTTTTCCTCGAGAGCCTTTTTGTTTTTCTCGCCGGCGACGCGGAGGCCGAAGACGACGTTTTCGAAGATGGTCTTGGCGAAGGGGTTGTATTTCTGGAAGACCATGCCGACGCTGCGGCGGAGTTCCTGAATGTCGATGTCGGGGCGGTTGATGTCGATGCCGTGGATGTGGATGGAGCCTGCGTTGATATTGGCTCCGGCGATGCGGTCGTTGATGCGGTTGAGGCAGCGGAGGAGGGTGGATTTCCCGCAGCCGGAGGGGCCGATGAAGGCGGTGACTTGTCTGGCGGGGATATCGAGGGTGACGTCGTGGAGGACCTGTTTGGTGCCGTAGGAGAAGCAGAGGTCTTTGACTTGGATGGCGGTGTCCATGTTTTCGGGGAAAATGGGGGAGGTTACCACTTGAGTTTGGCGCGGAGCTTGCTGCGCAGGACCATGGAACCGATGGAGAGCAGGGCGACGAGGAGGAGGAAGACGAAGACGGAGCCGTATTGGGCGCGCTGGGTGTATTCGGAGGCGGGGATGCGGGCGGCGAGGGTGTAGATGTGGTAGGGGAGGGCCTGCACCTGCGAGGTGAGGATGTCGAGCGGGCCGCTGGCGCCTTCCCACGGGAACTGGTCTTTGGCTGCGACGGCGGCGGTGAACATGATGGGGGCGGTTTCCCCGGCGACGCGGGTGATGGCGAGCAGGGAGGAGGTGAGGATGCCGGGCAGGGAGTAGGGGAGGACGCACTTGCGGATGGTCTGCCAGCGGGTGGCTCCCATGGCGAGGGAGGCGTCGCGGAAGCCCTGGGGGACGGCACGCAGGGATTCCTCGGAGGCGGTGATGATGACGGGGAGGATCATGCAGGCGAGGGTGGCGCAGCCGGCGATGAGGGAGGAGTTCCAGCCCTGAAAACTGAGGGTGAGGTTGTTGATGAAGAGGGGTATGACGAGCAGGGCGCGGTCGGCGGGTGTCTGGGTGATGACGGGGACGGCGAGCACGAAGACGGCGAAGCCGAAGAGGCCGAAGACGATGGAGGGGACGCCCGCGAGGTTGAGAATGGCGAGCCGGACGGCGTGGATGAAGGGGCTTTCCTTGGCGTATTCGGCGAGGTAGATGGCGGCGCAGACGCCGAAAAAGAGGGCCAGGATCATCGCACCGATGGTGAGCAGGGCGGTGCCGATGATAGGGCCGGCGATGCCGCCGCCGGAATAGGAGAAGGTTTGCTCGTTGTAGGTGGGTTTGTCCGGGTTCTGTTTGTGGTATTCGACGGCCGCGGCGGCACCGAGCTGGTGTCTCACGCCGTTTTCGTCGTCGAAGACGTGGAGGGTTTCGTTTTTCGCGGTGAGGAAGTTGAAATCGACAAAGGGGGCTTCGGGTTTGAAGAGGACGGGTGCTCCGTCGAGGATGATTTTTCCGAACAGCAGGGCGGCGATGATGAGGATGACGTAGGTGGCGCTGCCGAGCAGGCCACGAACGGTGAGGTGCTGATAGTGCCCTTTCGGCGTGCCTTTGCGGATGAGTTTCTCTGGCTGGAACATGGGGGATCAGTGCTGCTGTCGGTTGACGAATTTGTGGGCGGTGGCGTTGATCGCGAGGACGATGCAGAAGAGGAGGATGCCGACGACGAAGAGGGCGCGGTAGTGGACGCTGCCCATGGGGACTTCGCCGAGTTCCTGGGCGATGATACCGGTGAGGGTGTGGGCGGGCTGGAAGAAGGCTCCGAGACCGGCGGTGAAGTCGGGGATCTTGATGCGGTTTCCGGCGACGAGGAGGACGACCATGGTTTCACCGATGACGCGGCCGAGACCTAGCAGGACGGCGGCGAGGATGCCGGAAAACGCGGCGGGGACCATGACGCTGAAGACGGTGCGGATGTGGGAGGCGCCGAGTGCTTCGGAGGCTTCGGAGTAAACGCTGGGGACGTTGTTCAGGGCGTCTTCGGCGAGGGAGAAGATGGTGGGGATGCTCATGAGGGCGAGCAGGCAGCCGGCGGTGAAGATGTTGAGGCGTTCTTCGATGGGGAAACCGGGGACCCACGAGAGGCTGTCCGCCATGGAGAGGTCGCGCAGCACGGTGCCGAAGACGAGGATACCGATGAAACCGAGGACGACGGAGGGGATGGCCTGGATGAATTCGATGACGGGCTTGATGATGGCCTGCTCGCGTTTGGAGGCGAATTGATTGGTGTAAATGGCGGCTCCGATGCCCGCGGGAATGGCGATGGCAAGGGCGACGAGGGAAATCATGAGGGAGCCGACGAAGAGCGGGAGAATGCCGTAGAAGTCCTGCCATTCGCCGCCGGTGATCCAGTTCTTGCCGGTGAGGAAGGAGCGGATGGAGGCGGAGAGCGGGACTTTTTGATCAGGATCCCAGGAGGTGAGTTTTTCGGGGGCTTTGGTGAGATCGTCGAAGTAATGGGGAAGGGCGTTCCGGGCGGCGTTGAAAAGGCGGCGGGCGTCGCCGTCGTGGAGATCGGCCTGGAAGTGGATCTGTTTGAGCTGGTCGTGCAGGGCGGTGTGGATGCGGATGCATTCGTCCCTTTTGGCGAAGAGCTGCTGGATGGCGGCGGTGGTGTCGGGTTTTTCCACCGGAATGGCGCGGGCTTCTTCTTCGAATTTCGCACGTTCTCCGGCGGTCTTCGCGCGCTTGGCGGCGGTGAGCAGGGCGGTGCGTTCCTTTTCCAGCTCGAAGGCGCTGTCGAGCGCCTGCTTGGCGGAGCGGGCGGTGCCGGTCATGTCGGAAACGATGGCATCGAGGTCCATGCCGGCGGCTTCGAAGGTATCGATCTGGTCGCGGAAAGATTGGAGCGGAGCGGCGTGTTTCTGGCGGGCGGCGAGGTATTCCTCGGTGAGCCGCGAGGCGAGCGCGGGGGGATCGGAATCGCGGAGGTCGCGGTTTTTCAGGGAATCGATGAGCGATTGCCGTTCCCCGGAGGTGAGGTGGGGAGTGGGTGGAAGTTTCCGAAGGGCTTTTTCGCGGGCGGCTTCGTAGTTGCCCTGCATGACGGCCAGCACTTCGGAATCGGGAGAGAGACCGGCGTCGAGGTTGTTGACGATGAGATTGCGCGTCGGGTCGGTGGTTTCGCTGAAGGCGTTGAAAACGGCGTTCGCTTCCTCGGAACGGCGCAGTTCCTTGAGGGCCTTGGCGTTGATTTCCGCGTAGTAGGCGCGGTTGACGAGACTGGTGAGCTGCTCGTGGGTGGTGAGATTGGCGCGGGAAAGATCGACGTATTCGAGACCCGCGACCCGGTAGACCTGGAGTTCGCGCTGGTAGCCGGGGAAGAAGCCGAGACCTTCCTTGAGCAGGAAGGCGATGATGAGAATGAGGATGAAAATGGTCAGCCCCGCGTTGGAGGCGAAGAAGAAACGAATGCCTTTATCCAGGGAGAAACCGCGTTTCTGGTAACGGTGTCCGGCTGCGGGTGGGGATGGCTTCATGGAGTGGGATTCGCGGCGTAGAAAGAGCGGGTAGGGCGAAGAAATGGGCACCGAGGGGGTGAGCCTTCGATGCCCATTGATATTAGCAACCGATCAGAGTGACGAGAGCGGATTACAGATCGCTGTTCGGAATGAAGCCGACCTTGCGCATGAGAGTCACGCCCACTTCGGATTGGGCGAATTCCAGGAAAGCCTTGGCTTCGGCGGTCGGCTGGTCCGGGGCGTAGAGGTAGCATTCACGGGCGTAGGCGTAGGTTTTGGCGTTTTTACCGACCGGCTCGACGCCATCGATGGGAAGCGCCTTGGTGCCGGAGGTCTGGGAGTAGGCGAGGCCGACGTAGCCGATGCCGTTTTTGTTCTTGGCCACTTCCTGGGCGATCTGTTCGTTGCCGGCCAGTTTCTGAGAGCTGGACGGGTAGTCGCGGCCATTCATCGCAAGCTGTTGCCAGTCCTTGTAGGTGCCGGAGGAGGTGTTGCGGGTGTAGATGGAGATGGGGCCGGGAGTGCCGCCGATTTCGGACCAGTCCTTGATTTGACCGGTGAAGATCTTGGCGACCTGGGCCTTGTTCAGTTTCGAGATCGGGTTGTTGCGGTTCACGATGACGACGATCATGTCGTGGCAGAGGCCGATTTCCTGAAGGTTGATGCCCTTGGTGCGGCAGAGGGTGCGCTCGTCTTCCTTGACCTTGCGGGAGGACATGCCGATCTGGGCGGTGCCGTTGGCGATGGCGGGGAAGGCGGTGGAGGAGCCTTCGGCGGCGATCTCGAATTTGACGTCGGTGTTTCCGGCGGCCTTGAAGGCTTCGGCGAGTTGCGGGACGAGCTTGGCGCCGAGGGTGTCGGAGCCCTTGATGCTGACGGTCTGGGCACCCGCGGCGGTGAGAAGCGCGGCGGAGGTGAAGAGTGTGGCGATGAATTTCATAATAAGTGGAGTTTGGTTTGTGGATTCGTGACGTGGATCAGAAGGACATGCGGAGGCCGCTCATGAAGGTGTAGCCGTCATAGGTGCCGCCACCGATCTGGGAGTATTCGATGCCATTCATGAACTTCAGCTTGTGGCCGTAGATGTAGTAGTTCAGGCCGAGGTAGGCGGCGGTGTAGGTGTTGCCGGATTCGTCATCGCCAGCGGCGAGACGTTCGTAGCGGGAAGATACACGCAGACCGTTCGGATCGCTGGAGCTGGCGACCTGAAGGCGGCCGACCAGTTGCAGGCATTTGGTGAAATCGTAGGTGGGGATGATGGTGAGGCCGACGACGTCGGACTGGTTGGAGCCCTCGTTTTCACCGATGCCGTAGTAGGCTTCCGTCATCAGGCCGAATTTGCCCATGGTGATGTCGTTGGTGATCGCGAAGCTATGGGCGAAACGCGGGGAGGCGCTGGTGACGAAGTTTTCGGAATCCGGCGGATTGTAGCCCGGATTGGTATTGCGCATGTAGTGGAACGAGGTGACCGCGGCATCGAGACCGGCCTGTTCGGCGTAGTCGTAGCCCACTTTTCCGAGGAAAATGTGGCCTGATTCCGATTCGGAGCGGGTGAATTCACGCTGGCGATCGTTCTTGTAGATGCCCGCTTCGTAAAGCCAGCCACCGGCGATGTCCTTGCCGTTGAACCAGATACCGGTGAGTTCGCCCGGAGCGAATTCGTTGGAGAGGAGCGCGCGTTCGAAGGTGACGATACGGGTGGAGGAAATTTCCTGTTCGCGGGAGAATCTCACCTTGGTCTTACCGATGGACGCGTTGAAGGCATCGTTCGGGGCGTAGGTGACGTAGAGGTCGTAGATGTTTTTGTAGAGGCTCGGATCGGCATCGGTATCGACGTCGATCTGGCCTTCGAACTTGAAGTTGTTGAACCACTTGGACTTGAAGCCGAAGCGGGCGCGGCGGACTTCGATGGAATCTCCCCAGACGCGCTCGTCGTTGGCGGAGCCGGAAGAGCCACGATAGTCGGAAGTGTTGAAGCTGTCGCCGCCGGCTTCACCGTAGATGGTTTGCACTTGGAGGCGGCCCTGGAGGGTGAATTCCTGAAGGATCGGATTTTCTTTGTCCTTGTAAAGGGTCGCGACGGACCAGGCTTTATCCCAAGCGCTATCGCCGGAGAGGCCGTTCACGAAAAGGCCGCTGGCGGCGGATGCGGACATGGTGCCGAGCACGCTGGTGGCGAGAAGAGCACAGTGGATTGGTTTCATAGGCTGCATGGTGTGTATTGCTGTCTGTGAAGTTCGTGGGGAGGGAACCGGGTTCCATCGCCGACTGGCTTGCACACCCGAGCTAGCTACGGTGTGGCCGTTTTTTTCCAAGGGGGGTGGTGTGACACGTTTGTCACAGGCATGGAGCGCGGGGGGGCACGTCGGCTTCTTGGGGTAGAAGAGGAGATGGAAGCGCGGATGAACGCGAATCGTTACGAATTGAGGAGATTTCGGGAGGCCTTGGAAAAATTGGAGCACGGACTTCAGTCCGCCCCATAGAATCCCTCGAGCAAAGCCAAGCGGACTGAAGTCCGCGCTCCCAGTAAGCCAACAAATCGAAACGGACTGAAGTCCGCGCTCCATTTCCAGGCTGCGATAGCGCTCAATTGCGCCGATTGACGTTCGTTTGCGCAATTTCATCCCTCCAAAAATTTTGGGTGGACAGCTTTTCGTTATTGAGATGCGTTCTCAACAGCCGGGCGCGCTGCGACTTTGATCATGGAGGATTCGAGGGAGCAGGGCGTCCGGCCAACTCCCATAAACATGAAACAGAAAGAAACTTCCCGTCCGGGATTGCGAGGGAACCGTGCTGCGGAATGTCTTGCTATGACCGGTACTCTCCTGGCGTTGAGCCAGATCGCCGTCGCCGCCGAACCGTCCAACACCCAGACAAAAGACGACAAGAAAAAGAAATCCGACGGAGACACCGAGCTTCCGGAAATCATCGTCAAGGCGGATGTCCAGAAGCCTTACAATCCGCAGAACGTTCAATCGCAGAAATTCACCGCTCCGTTGGTGAATACTCCGCAGACGATCACCGCGATCCCGAAAGAAGTATACAACGAGCAGGCGGCTCAGACCCTGAACGATGTGCTTCGCAACGTGCCGGGTATCACGTTCCAAGGAGGTGAAGGTGGAAACCCGACCAGTGGCGACAACCAGTTCCGCATGCGTGGTTTCGATGCCGCGAACAGCATCTTCATCGATGGTGTGCGGGATGGTGGTCAACAAAACCGCGATATTTTCAACATCGAGCAGGTCGACGTCGCTCGTGGCGCTGCCGGTTCCGATGTGGGCCGCTCCACGGCGGCAGGTTACATCAACATGGGAACGAAGGTTCCTCACCTGACCCGCGCCCTGAGCGGAACGACTTCGATCGGTTTCGACGACACGGATGCCGAATCGATTTTCCGCACGACGGTCGACTACAACCAACCGATCGATCAGTCTCCGCTCAAAGGCACCGCGGTGCGCTTGAACGCCCTGCTTCAGGAAGGTGGCGTCGCGGGTCGCGATATGGCGGAAGTCAACCGTTGGTCGATCGCGCCATCGGTGGCCGTCGGTCTCGATACGGACACCCGTTTCTTCCTCGCCTTGCAGCACACCGAAGAGCACAACCTGCCGGACTACGGCCTGCCTCGCGCGGCTCTGGATAATAACGATTACGGTGGCGGCAGCTACACGCCTCCGGCTGGAAAGGTGTCCCAGGATACTTCCTACGCATCCGACAAAGCCTTTGAAGACGTCTATTCCGATGTGGCGTTGTTCCGGGTGGAAAAGGATCTGACTCCGGATCTTATTCTGAGCAACCAGACCCGTATCAGCGTGACCGACCGTCTGGCGATGGTGGTGGCTCCCTCCAACTACACCGCCGTGACTGGTCTTGTGACCCGGAATTTCACCGCGAACGACCGTCAGAACAAGAACTTCAGCAACATCACCAATCTTCGTGCCGCGTTCAACACGGGCTTCGTCGAGCACACGCTGAACACCAGTCTGGAACTGGGCCGTGAGGAAGTGGATACCGTCGCTTATTCCGGCGGGGTTGCTCCCGGTGTGGATCTTGTTGCCCCGGATCATTCCGCGGCGGTGACTCTGCCGACCAAGAGCGGAGCATGGACGGGCAGCACGGTGGAAACCTACAGCCTGAGCGTGTTCGACACCGCGAAATTCAACAAATACTTCCAGGCGACAGGTGGTGTCCGTGCGGAATACTACGATCTGGATTACACTTCGAGAACCGCGGCGGGAGTGACCACCAATGTGGGCACCGACGACCTGCTTCTGAATTACAAGGCAGGTCTGGTTTTCACTCCGCGTGAAAATGGCAGCATCTACATCGCTTACGGTCGTTCCGAGCTGAATCCGGGAACGAACCTCAACATGAGCGCTTTGGAAACCGGCACCGGTGCGGATAACATCAACAACGATCCGCAGGAATCCGAAAACTACGAGATCGGTACCAAGTGGAACTTCTTCGACAACAAGCTGTCCACCACCGCCGCGTTGTATCGCACGAAGCACAAGAATATCGGTATTGGCACTGATGCCATCTCCGGGGATACCGTCCAGACCGGCGACCAGACGGTGCAAGGTGTTGAACTCGGCGTGACCGGCTCCATCACCGATAACTGGCTCGTGTTCGCCGGTTTCAGCTATGCGAAGAGCGAGAACTCGAACCCAAGCCCTACGGCCACCAACGACGGTGCCGAGCTGGACTGGACTCCGGAAATTTCCGGAAACCTCTGGACCACCTACCGTTTCCCGTTCGGGCTGACGATTGGTGGCGGTACGCAATACTCCGATGGAAGCAGCACGACCCGCCTGAGCTCGGGCAGCTCCATTCCGGGAATCGATTCCTACTGGCTGTTCAACGCCGTCGCTTCCTATGAAGTGACCAAAAACGTCACCCTTCGTCTGAACGTGAACAACCTGTTCGACGAGGAATACTTCCGCAGCGTGAACAACAACGGAAACCGCTACAATCCGGGTGCCGGTCGCTCCTATGTGGTGAGCGCCGACTGGAAGTTCTGAATGATTGCCATCGACTGTTGATCTGATGGGTTGCTTGGTCCCCCGTCCTTCCATTGAGGCAGGGCGGGGGATTTTTCGCCCGTGGATAGTGGTTGCGGCGTCCCTCCGCATCGATTCTTATAGCGGCGGGACGCCGCAACCCCTTTCTCCTCCTCTGAAATTCTGAACGATTTTCCGATCCTCCTTCCCTCCCATTCCATACCGCCTCCCGATTTCCACAGGAAAGGAAGGCGGATTTTCCATCCCCAATCTTTCCGATTCCCATGATTCTCCACATTCCCGATGTCCTGACTCCCGAAGAAACGAAACAAGCCCGCGCGTTGCTGGACGCGGCGGATTGGACGGACGGCAAGGCCACGGCCGGGCACATCGCCATCAAGGTGAAGGATAACGAGCAACTGCATCCGGAGCATCCGGTGGCGCGGCAGCTTGGAGACCAGATCATCCGCGCGCTTTCGACCAACCCGCTTTTCATGTCCGCCGCGTTGCCGCTGCATTTCCTGCCGCCGATGTTCAACCGCTACGCCGGAGGCCAGCATTACGGCACGCACGTGGACGGCTCGATCCGCCAGATTCCGGGCACCGGGCAGCGTATCCGCACGGACCTGTCCTGCACCCTGTTTTTCGCCGATCCGGACGAATACGACGGCGGCGAGCTCATCATCGAGGACACCTACGGCAGCAAGAGCGTGAAATTGCCCGCCGGGCACATGATTCTTTACCCGGCCACCAGCTTGCATCAGGTCACGCCGGTGACGCGCGGCGCACGGATTTCCTCCTTTTTCTGGCTGCAAAGCCTGATCCGCGACGATCAGCGCCGTTCGCTGCTGTTCGATATGGACGTCGCCATTCAGCGAATGTCGTTGGATCATCCGGATCATTCCTCGGTCGTTTCCCTGACCGGCGTTTATCACAATCTGCTTCGCCAATGGGCGGAAATGTGAAGATCGGCGCATGATCGATACCGGTGCTGAAGGGATGGACCCGCTGGCGTTGAAAAGCCTGTTGGAGGAATCGTCGCGATACATGCTGACGGGGATCGACCTTCTGGAGCGCCAGCAATGGAAACCCGCGCTCCGGCATTTCGATCACGTCGTCAAACTGAGAAACCAGTTGCCGTGGCGTGAGGAGAGCGAGGCGGCGTGGATGCTCGCCGCCGCCTGGATCAATCGCGGGGACGCTCTGATCGGCCTTGGTTGCGAGGATCTCCGCGAAAAAGCGCTTCATTGCTTCGACCAGACTTTGTTGGCGATGGAGCATGTTTCGCTGGAGGAACATCCGGCCTATCCGGAGCGGAGCATGCTCGCGTGGATCAAGCGGGCGACGTGTTGCGGGGAAATGGGTCGTTACGAGGAAGCGTTGCGGAATTTCTCCGAAGCCGATGGTTTGCTGGACCGGTGGGGACGGAATCTCTCGCCGACGCGTTCGTTTCTCGAAGCGATGCTGCTGGTGAATCTCTCCCGGGTGCAAATCGAGATCCGGAAGTATCATGATGCCCGGGAAGCCGCGCGGAAGGCCGTTATCTTGCTGCGGCCACTGGACGCCGCGTCATCGCTGACGAAAGCCTGGAGCCTCGAATGCCGCAGTCTTGCGCTGATGCTGGAAAACGACGAGTTCGTCGGTGAAGACTGGATCGCCGAGGCGACGGACGCGGTGGAGGAGGCGTTGGCGTGGGTGAAATCGGTGGGCTATCTGGAAGGTTGGGAGGCGGATCTGGTGCGCTATGGTGCGAAGATTTACCGGGCTTGCCAGCCACAGTTTCTGGCGGAATTCCTCGGAGACTGGTTGCTGGACGGGCCGCTCGCCGGGGACACGGCATTGCGAGAGGAAATGAAGCGCGAGGTGCTGGTGGCGAAATACGAGGTGGAGCAGCGTGTCCTTGCCGCTCCGCATCGATCGGACTACGTTCAGGGCCAGATCGTCATCCTGAAATCACTTCAGGACATCGCCAGCCAACTTTCCTGACTCCCATGTTGCCTCCACTGAGCCAGATTCCTCCCCACGTCGTGGCGGTGGAAGATTACGAACCGCTGGCGCGCGAGCGACTGAGCCCGGCGGCGTGGGCCTATCTTTCCGGAGGTGCGGCGGACGAAATCACTTTGCGGGAAAACCGGGCGGCCTTCGAGCGCGCGCGGATCATTCCCCGCGTTTTGCGGGATCTGTCGGAGGCATCGACGAAGCTGACATTGTTCGGCCAGGAATACGAGCATCCCATTTTCATCGCACCGATGGCGTTTCACCGCCTGTTTCACGAACAGGGAGAACTCGCGACCCTGCTGGCGGCGGAAGCGTTCCAGGCGGGAATGGTGGTCAGTACCCAGGCGAGCATGACGCTGGAGGAAATCGCGGAGCGGGCGGGCAGTCCGTTGTGGTTCCAGCTCTATCTGCAGGCGGATCGTGAATTCACCGAACGGTTGGTCCATCGCGCCGAGACGGCAGGCTATCAGGCGCTGGTGGTGACGGTAGACGCTCCGCTTTCCGGGATTCGCAATCGCGAGCAGCGCGCGGATTTCCACCTGCCTCCGGGCATCGAAGCCGTCAATTTGCGGGGGATGCGGACATTCCCACAGGAAGACCGCGTTTTCGGAAGTCAGTTGCTGACATCCGCGCCGACGTGGAAGGACATCGGCTGGTTGCGGGAGCGAACCCGCTTGCCGATCCTGCTCAAGGGCATTCTCTCGGCGGAGGACGCCCGCTGTGCCCTCGATCACGGCGCGTCCGGGATCATCGTTTCCAATCACGGCGGGCGGGTGCTCGATACGCTGCCCGCGACGCTGGAGGTCCTGCCCGGAATCGTGGACACGGTGAAGGGCGAGGTGCCGGTGCTGATGGATGGAGGAATCCGCCGGGGCACGGATGTGTACAAGGCGATTTCGTCAGGAGCGGACGCGGTGTTGGTCGGTCGGCCGATCCTTTACGGTCTCGCAGCCGCGGGAGCGTTGGGTGCCGCGCATGTGCTGAAAATCCTGCGCTCGGAACTGGAAGTGACCATGGCACTGGCCGGTCGCGTGACACTGCGGGAAGTGATGGAGCGCTGACGTCCACGTCGGCTCGATTTTTTCTACGCAAGCCGACGTGAACGTCGGCGCTCCCTCACAAAAACGGATTTCTCGCTCGTTCTTCCTCCAGCGTGGTGGCGGGGCCATGGCCGGGGAGGAGGATGGTGTTTTTTGGGAGGTCCTTGAGCGCGGCGTGGAGCGTGGCGAGGGATTGACGATAGCGTTCGGGCGTGGGGCTGCCGCCGATGGAGCCGGCGAAGAGAGCGTCACCGACGACGAAAATCGGGTCGGCGAGGTCTTCGACGAAATAGCCCAAGCCTTGCACGGCGTGACCGGAAAGTTCGTAGGTGCGGAGTCTGATGGGGCCGCAATCGAGCGTTTCACCCGGATGCACGGGGCGGGTGCCGGGGATGTTCCAGCCGCAGGCGACGGTGCCGCGCAGGGTGAGGTGAGGGATGTCGGTGACGTGATCGCCGTGGTTGTGGGTGATGAACACGCCATCGGGTTTCGGGATTCCGAGGCGGTCGAGTTCCGCGGTGCAGGAGCCAGGGATGTCTCCCGCGTCGAAGAGCAGATGCGTGTCCTCGTGGCTCACCAGCCAGGCGTTTACGGTTTCCTGGCCGAAGGGCAATTCGAGCCGGGTGATGGCGGTGGAGCTGATGAGGGAAGGCTCGTAATCCGGGTGGGTGGCGAAGGCCTCGGGCTGAAGTCCGAGCACGGGAGCGAGCTTGCGGGCGGTATCGGCGGAGAAGCGTCCGCGCGAAAAGGAGAGCACTTCCGCTTCCGGAAGACCGGCTTTTTCGGCGGCTTCTGTCGGGGAAAGCGCGTTCCCTAACAATGATTTCCGCAGCACGTAGGTGAAATCGTCTTCAAGCATGCATCTCATTCATAACCCGGAAACGCCGCGAAATGCAAGTTCCGGATGAAGGGGTGTCCCGTATGGCGATCAAATGAGGGAAGTAGGCCATTCGGATTTTCTAACATTAAATGATCGTGGATTTTGGATCACCGATCACCCGGCACTTTTCACCCTTTCGCCAAGAGCCGGTGTGAACACCGGCGCTCCGATGCCTCGACCACAGCCGGGCGCCGAGCGCGATGCTGGCGACGAACAACCCGGCGGCCAGTCCCCACCAGACTCCCGCCGCACCCCATTTCATGCCGATGGAGAGGGTGCCGGCGACGGGCAGACCGATGATCCAATAGGCGACAAAGCCCATCAGGGCCGGCAAGCGGACGTCCTGAAGACCGCGCAGCATGGCGGAGGAGGCGACTTGCAGGCTGTCGAAGAGCTGGAAAATCCCGACGATGAAGAGAAGACCAGCGCCGAGAGTGATGACCTCGGCGGCATCGGTGGGCTTGATGAACAACGAGGCGACGTGGGAGCCGAAGAACAGGAAAAATGACGCGGCCATCACGCCATAGAGTGTGCACAAGCCCCAGCCGGAGAGCACGATGGGGCGGAGACGGGGGATTTCTCCCGAGCCGAGAACCTGTCCGACGCGCACGGTGAGAGACATCGAAAGTCCGAGCGGAATCATGAAGGCGGTACCGGCGCAGGTGATCGCGATCTGGTGGGCGGCCATCGAGGTTTTTCCGAAATGGCCCATCATCAGGCCGGCGGCTGAAAAGGCCCCGACCTCGCAGATCATTTGAAGGCTGGCGGGGAAACCGATGGCGAGCAGACGGCGGATTTCGGAAAAATCCGGGGCGCGCAGCCAGTGGAACGGCACCCATTCCCGCATGTCCCGTGCGTGGGTGAGCCAGACGAACATGGCGGCGAGAATGGCGGTCCGGGCGATCAGGGTGGCCCATGCGGCTCCTTCAAAGCCCATTTCGGGAAACACCCAGATGCCGTAGATCATCAGCCAGTTCAGGAGGATATTGAGCAGCACGCCGCCGAGGAAGATCCAGAACGGTGGCCACGGCCGGTTCAGGGCGTCGGCGTGGTTTTTCAGGGCCATCGACATTAGTCCGGGAATGACGGAGGCCATGATGACGAGGAAAAACACGGGGGTGCGCGCGGCGACTTCCGGTGGCTGGCCGAAGAGCTCCAGATTCAGGGAGATCAGCCAACTGATTCCCAGAATGAGCAGACCGAGCGCCGTGGCGATGAAAAGTCCGTGGCGGCAACTGGCACGGGCCCGCGCGGCGTCTCCCGCGCCACGGGCATTCGAGGTGATGACGGAAACCGAAGTCAGCAGACCGACGCCGAAGATGAACGGGACGAAAAACAGGGCATTGGCGAAGGTGAGGGCCGCGAGCTCGATCACGCCGAGGCGGCCGACCATCACGGTGTCCGCCACGCCGAGCAGCATCTGGCTGAGCTGGCCGATCATGAGAGGGACGGCCAGCCGCAGGGTGAGACGGGATTCGTGGAGGACGGACATGCGGGAGCGGTGTGTTTCGTCGGTTCGGGTCCGTTTGTCCAACCCGGGATTTGTTTCTCACACGCTACTTGCCTTGTGCGGAGGGTTGCCTAAGGTCGCTGTCCGATCCGCCGATGACTCCGTTTCTGAGAAAAATCCTGGGGATGAACTGGGTGCTCGTACTGGTGATGTACGGGTTGCTGATTTTTGGGGTTTTCATGATCGAAAGCGCGGCCCGGCATTTGTCGATTTCCTCGGAGTTGCTGGCGAAATACGGCACGGTGGGGCGGTATTACGCGGATTCTCAGAAAATGTGGATCGCCATCGGCAGCGTCGTTTATTTCGGCGCGGCGATGGTGGATTACCGCTGGATCAAGTGGCTGGCGCTGCCTCTCTACCTGACGAGTCTGGGGCTGATGCTGCTGGCGATGAAGCAGGACGACAGCGTGCACCGTCTGGCCATCGCGGGGTTCAGCTTTCAGCCGGCGCAGCTCGGGATCGCTTCCGGGACGTTGATGATCGCGTGGATGATCCAGGATCTGCCGAAGCTTCACCGGTTTTTCGACCTGCCCTTCGTGAAGGTGGGAATTATCGCCATTCTGGCCGCGGTTCCGTTTTTCATGGTGATGAAAATGGGGGACATGGGATCGGCGCTGGGCTGGATTCCGGTGGCGATCGTTGCATTGCTGATCGGAGGGATTCCGTTTCGTTACCTGTCGTTTTTCTCCTTCATCGCGGCGGGGATTCTGCCGTTGATCTATTTCGTGGCGCTGCCGCTGGTTTCCGAACGGGGGCCGGAGCGGATCGATATCTGGCTGCGGATGATGCAGGGGAAACCGGTGGATATTTCAGGTCCGGCGTATGCGGCGCATAACGTCTCGATGGCGGTCGGCAAGGCGGGATGGAAAGGGGTGGGCTGGAATTCGACCTCGGACAAATCCCTGCAACAGAAAGGTTTCATCCCCCGCGATACGGCTCATAACGATTATATTTTCGCGGTGATCGGCGAGGAACTGGGATTCCGGGGGAGCCTGCTGTTGCTGGCGGCGTTCGCGGTGTTGCTCACGCAGGCGATTTTCATCGCGTTTTACAGCCGGGATCTGTCCGGGCGGCTTCTGGTCTGTCTGGTGGTCGCGTTGTTGTTCGCGCATATTTTCGAGAGTATCGGCATGTGTGTGCTGCTGATGCCGATTACCGGGATTCCGTTGCCGTTGGTCAGTTATTCCGGGACGTTCGTAGTGATTATCATGTTCCTGCTCGGTCTGGTGCAGAGCGTGTGGATTCATCGCCATCACCGTGTGGCGGAAGCGAGCGAGCATTGAGAAATCGTCGAATTTGTTCCGCCCTTGCAGGGCTGCGGCTTTTTCCTCGTCTCTCACCCAAGGCGTTGCCTTGGGCTGGCCTGTGGTCACCTTTCAGGCGACCAAAAAAACGCCGTTCCGGTGAGGGAACGGCGTTTTGCGGAATCTGGATTGCGACGAATCAGGCGTAGGAGGATTCCACGCGCTGGGCGACGTCGCGGTAGCCGTAGTCGACTTCGTAGATCTGCTTGAAGCAATCGATGGCGGCGGTCTTGTCTCCCATTTGGTCATGGATGAGTCCTTTTTCGTAGAGGACTTCCTTTTTCGTGTTGTCCATGGCCACGAGGTCGGCGAGGGCGTCGGCGAGCTGCTTGATGGCGATGTCGAACATGTTCTTGGACTTGAAGGTACGGCCGAGGAGTAGGAGGACCTTGGTGCGGATGTGTGGGTTGCGGGTGGCCTGCTGGAGGTGCGGGATGGCAGCGGTGAAATCGCCGCTGTTGTAAAGGGCCTGTCCGAGTTCGTAGCGGAGGGTGGGGTCGGTCGGGTTCTGATCGACGCGGGCCTGGGCTTCGACGATCTGCTCGGCGGCGCGTTCGGCCTTGCGGGCGTCGAGCTGGGCCTTGAGGTCGGAGTTGGAAGGATCGGCGGCGACGGCTGCTTCGAGGTTCTGAAGTTCCACTTCGAGCGCCTTGTTTTTCATGGCGATCGCCTTGTTTTCCAGCGAGACGTCACCTTTGCTGAGGGTGTGGGCCCAGTTGTAGAAGGTGTGGGCGTTGGTCCAGTCTTCGAGCTGTTCGTAGATGTTGGCGAGGTCCTTGACCGTGGCGAGGTGGTTCGGATCTTCGTTGTAGCGGAGGACGATGCCGTCGCGGCGTTCTTCGAGCTGCTCGCGGGTGAGGCCGGTGCGGGAGGCTTTTTCGAGTTCCTCGAATTCGGCGGCGTTCTTCATCATGGAACGCATGTCGGATTTTTCATCCCACTTGCCTTTTTGCATGGAGGCCTTGGCGGAACAGTCCTTGGCGGCCTTGATGGCCACGCCATCGGCAGGCGTTTGCTTGAGGATGTCGTTGTAGACTTCGGACGCATCAAGGAACTTTTCGCGGGAAACGTAGAACTCGGCCAGCTTGTGGAGGGTTTTGACGTTTTCCGGGGCGTGCTGGCGGACGGTTTCGAGCGCGAAGGCGGCGGTGTCGTAAAATGAGAGTTTTTCGGCGGCTTCGAAGAGCGCTTCGTTGAGCGAGGGGCTGGCCGGATCGGTTTCGAGTTCCTTTTCGATGAGCGGCAGGGCGGCAAGCGGGTCTTTCTTGATCTGGCCGCTGAATTTCGAGCCGCCGAAGAGGCCGCCGCTTTTCTTCTTGGCGCCACCGCCCGTTAACTGGATTTCACATTTGCGCAGCAGCTTGCGACCTTCGAGGAAACCGGGGCTGTCTTTCAGCACGGCTTGGATGAGGCTGATGCTGTAGGCGGCATTTGAGGTCTGGACGGCGCTGAGCGCTTTCAACCAAAGGGCTTTCTGGTTTGCTGGGAGCTCCTTTTCGGTAATCTCGGGCATGGCTATGGAACGTAGTGCGGTTTTTTGAAAAGGCCACGGGGTGGTGTGGCATGGTGGAAAAGTGGAGGTTAACGGGGGGCTTGGCAAGCGTGCGGTTGAGAAGAAAAAGCGGGTTGCGGAAAGTTGTTGATTTTTTGGGGTTGCTGGAAAGGGGCGCTTGCGATACGCAGTCGCGGCGCGGTCGGCATTTTTTTACCCACGCCGCGATCCACCTTTTATTTTATGCCTCCTCGTCCTCGCAAATCTTCCGGTAACCGTCGCTCTCGTAACAATTATCGTGGCCCGGCGAAGCGTGGAGGAAAGGACAAGGAGGGAGAAGAAAAGGCGGTGGAAGTGGACGGCGAGATTTCTTCCGTGTTGGCGGGGACGATGTTCCGCGTCCGTCTGGAGAGCGGTCACGAGGTGCTGGCCCACATTTCCGGAAAGATGCGCAAGCGTTTCATCCGCTTGGTGGTGGGTGACAAGGTGAAGATGGAAATGTCTCCCTACGACCTGACGAAGGCGCGCATCGTGTTCCGCGTGGGCTGAGGAATTTCCTATGCCGGAAGATAGAGCCGACGTGGACGTTGGCGCTCCCTCAAGTCGGCGCTCCATCGCGCTGGAGTTCGATGCCCAGCAGGCAGACGTCGTCGTCGAAGTGGTGGTTGTCGGAAAATTCGAGGACTTTCCGCAGGGTGCTGTCGAGCAGGGCGTCCAGCGAGACTTCGGAGTGGCTGCGGATGTGCTCCATTAGGCGCTGTTCGAAGAACGGCTCGCCGTGCTGGTTTTCCGGTTCGAGCACTCCGTCGGTGAAGAGGATGAGCCGGTGAATCTCCTTCAGTGAAAGGGTGTGGACCGGGTAAGTGGCTCCGGGGATCAACCCGAGTCCCGGTCCCTTGGCTTTGCGCTCGGTGGCGAGTTGATAGACCTCGGTGTCCGTGGAAACGATCGGTCCGGGGTGGCCCGCGCAGGCGTATTTGAGCACGTTTTCATTCAGGTCCATGACACCGTAGAAGGCAGTGGCGAACATGGTGGCTCCGGCGCGCTGGAGGATGGAGGCGAGTCCGTCGTTGAGGCCCCGGAGGAATGGCCCGGGTTCCTGGGCCTGGGCGCGCTGTTTTTCCAGCAGGCCGCGCAGCATGGAGACGATGAGGGCTGAACGCACGCCGTGTCCCATCACGTCGCAGATCAGGATGCCGACGACGTGATCGGAAATCGGGATCATTTCGTAAAAATCCCCGGCGAGGCCCGAGATCGGGATGTAGCGTGAGCGGAAGGCGATCCGGCTGCCGTCTTCGGAGCGGATTTCGGGGAAATTCGCGGTGGAAAGTGCCTGCTGGATTTCCCGGGCGAGGTGGAGTTCTTCCTCGTAGGCGGTGTTTCTCTGCTGGAGTTCGTTGGCCAGTTCGGTGGCGGCCTGTTCGGCGCGGACGAGTTTGGTGACGTCGTTGGACACCCCGAAGGTGCCGCGAATGGCGCCGCTGCGGTCTTTCCACGGGAATTTCGAGGTCAGCACCCAGGTGGTTTCCCGGCCCGGCCCCCAGGTTTCCTTTTCGAGCAGTTCGGTGATGGCTTCACCGGTTTCCATGATCCGCTGTTCGTCGCGGGAGGCGTTCTGCGAGTGTTCCTCGGAAAAGAAATCCCGGTCGTGCTTGCCGAGCATGTCCGCGCTGTCGGCACAGCCCATCCGCTGGTACATCCGTTCGTTGACCAGGACGAAACGCGATTCGAGGTTCTTGAAATAGATCTGCAACGGCACGTGGTCGATGAGCTGCCGGAGCAGGTGACGCTCTTCTTCCACCTGCGCTTCGGCTTTTTTCCGCAGGCTGATGTCGATCATCGAGCCGGCGATCCGCACCGCCTTGCCGTCGCGGTCGCGCACGACGGTGCCGCGGATGCGCAGCCAGCGCCAGGTGCCGCTGCCGGTTTGCACGCGGATGTCGACGGACAGGATTTCCGGTCCTCCGGGCTGGAGGCATTCCCGCAGTGCCCGTTGGAAAACCGGCAAATCTTCGGGCGAAATGGCCGAGTGCGGGGGAAGGAAGAAATTGGGCGCGCGACGGTCACCGCATTCGAAAAATTCGAGAATCCGCCGCGAATAATAAATTTCCCGCTCGCCGATCCTCCAGTCCCAGATGCCTTCGTTCGAAGCCCGTAAAGCCAGTTCCAGCCGCTCCGCTTCCAGGATCCGAGTTTCGTTTTGGGAATTGCTCGCAGGTTTCATCGGGAAATGCAGGTTGCATTGAAAATCATGGTTTCGCAACGGCATTTCCCGCCTTTTCCACATATGTAAAAGAGCGTCTGGCCCCTTGCGCGGATGCATAAGTGCTGCTTTGCTGGCAGGGTGATCGAAGAATCCGGGTACGGTGTCTTGCGTGAGGTTTCGCGCTCTTTCGGCCTTTCCCTGAGGCTGTTGCCGAAGGAAATGCGCGAGGCGGCCAGCCTGGGATACCTTTTGGCCCGGTGCAGCGATACGCTCGCCGATGTTTCTTCCGCGCCGCTCGAACTGCGGATGCAGGCGCTCGAAAATCTGCGTGCGGCGGTGGTGCATGAAGCACCGTTGGCCCGCTTGTCGCACGTGTTGCTGAACGGAGTGACGAATTACTGGGAAAGAAACCTGCTGGAGCGGGGAAATGATTGGCTGGAATGGCTGAGGAAGATGCCCCGGGCGGAAGCAAAGCTGATCCAGGAAGTGGCGGACACGATTTTCAGCGGCCAGTTGCTGGATCTCGAACGCTTCGCCACGGCTTCCGCGCAGCAACCGGTCACGCTGGCGAACGCGGGGGAGCTCGAAGATTACGCCTGGCGGGTGGCGGGGTGTGTCGGCGCTTTCTGGACGAAGTTGGGCTATCTGACCCTGGAGGGAAATTTTTCCGAAGCCGATCCGGCCGTGCTGGAGCAGCAGGGCATCGCCTATGGGAAAGGGCTGCAACTGGTGAACATCCTGCGCGACCTCCCATCCGATTTGGCGGAAGGCCGTTGCTATCTGCCGGTGGTGGATCCGCTGGATCGGGAGGAGCTGCTGGCAAGTCATGCCGAATGGCTGAAAAAAGCGTTGAGCTACGTCGAGGAGGGCGAGGTGTATGCGGATTCGCTGCGGATGCGTCGTTTGCGGGCGGCCTCGCGATTGCCCGCGCTGCTGGCGGCTTCCACGTTGACGAAAATGCGGGGAGCGAGTTGGGCGAGACTCGAAAGCCGGGTGAAAGTCCCGCGCTATCAGGTTTACTGGCTGATGCTGAAGTCGCTGAGGTGAGAAGGGCGGGATCGAAGGGCCGATGAGAACATCGGCGGTCCGGGCAATGCCGATGTGGACATTGACGCTTTACGACGTCTAAGATCGGGCCATGGACGCGTTGATTCATCATCTCGAAGACCGCCGAAACCTGACCGACCGCGAGGTCCGGGTGGCCGCGGACCTGCTGCTCGATCCCGCCGCTCCGGACGAGAAAAAGGCGCGCCTGCTCGAAGCGTTGTCGGTGAAGGGTGAGACTGCCGGGGAAATCGCCGGGTTCGTGGAATCTTTCCTCGAACACGCCATCGACCCGCACGTCGGACTGCTGGATCTGGAAGGACCGACGATCGATGTCTGCGGCACCGGGGGAGATTGTTTGAATCTGTTCAACGTTTCCACCACTTCGATGTTCATCGTGGCCGCTGCCGGGGCGGTGGTGGTGAAGCATGGAAATCGGGGAATCACCTCGAAGAGCGGCGGCGCGGATGTGCTGGAGGCTCTGGGCATCCGGCTGGACCTGCCGACGGAGGATTTCCGGAATTGCCTGGAAAAAGCGGGCGTCGGTTTCCTTTTCGCGCCGATGTATCATCCGGCGTTCAAGGCGGTGGTCGGTGTGCGCAAGCAGCTTGCGGAACGGAAGATCCGCACGATTTTCAACCTCATCGGGCCATTGCTCAACCCGGCCCGCCCGCAATGCCAGATGATCGGTGTGTTTTCCCGCGAATTCTGCCTGCCGTTCGCGGAAATCCTGCAACGTCTCGGCCGCGAAAGCGCGTGGGTGGTTCACGGCACGACGCAGGACGGGCAAGCGGTGGATGAGGTCAGCCTGATGGGATCGACGCGGATTTTCAAAGCCGGGGCCTATCAGGATTCCGAGGACGAGGAAATCACCCCAGAAGATTTCGGCCTGCGTCCGGCGAGGGTGGAGGACCTGCAAGGCGGTGACGCCACGGTGAACGCGGCGATTCTGGAAGCGATTCTTTCCGGTCGCGAAACCGGGCCGAAGCGCGACATGGTGATCCTGAATTCCGGCACCGCGCTCGCCTGCTGCGGGCTGGCGGACAACATCGGCCACGGCATCGAGATTTCCCGGGAAATGATCGCGTCCGGAGCGGCGCTGGATCGTTTGCGGAAATTGCAGGCGGTGGCGAAGTGAGGGTAGCGGCACCGCCTTTCCGGCCGGATGTCGCAACCCCTTTACATCGGCGCTCCTTCCTGACAGCTTCCCGGCGTTGTGAGTTCCATACCGGTCGAGCCATCTTTGGAAGTCTTTGCCGAACTGGCGGAGGCGGGCAATGTCGTGCCCGTTTATACCCAGTTCGCGGCGGACTTTGAGACGCCGCTGTCCGCCTATCTCAAGTTGCGGGACAGTCGCCATTCCTTTCTCCTCGAAAGTGCCGAGAGCACGGAAAAAGGCGGGCGCTGGTCGATCATCGGCAGCAATCCGCGGCTGGTGTTCGAGGCTCGTGACAAGGAAATCACGATCCACGACAAGGGAAAATCCCGCACTTTCACGGCGGAGGACGACGTGCTCGCCGCGCTGGAACGCGAGATGGCGGGCTACAAGCCGGTTATCCACGGCTCGCTGCCTCCGTTCTGCGGGGGAATGGTCGGCTATCTTTCCTACGATGCCGTCCGTCAGTTCGAGCCGACGCTGCCAGCTCCGCCGCCCGATGCCCTGGGTATTCCGGATGCCGTTTTCATGCTCGCGGACACCTTGCTGGTGTTCGACCACCGCCTGCGCCGCCTGCAGATCATCGCCAACGCGCTGATCGAGGATTTCGCCACGGCGGAAGACGCCTACGCGGCGGCGAAGGGCCGTATCGCGGCGATCGTGGAAATGCTGAATCGTCCGTTGCACGTTCCGGCTCTCAATGGCCTGAACGCCTATCCGGACGTGGAGGCCCGCAGCAATACCACGCAGGAGGAATACGAGGCGATCGTCCGCGAGGGGAAGGAATTCATCAAAGCGGGAGACATTTTCCAGTTCGTGCCGAGCCAGCGGTTCGAGACCGATTTCGACCGTCCGCCGGTCGATCTCTACCGCGCGCTGCGCCATGTGAATCCCTCGCCGTACATGTTCATTCTGGAACTCGGCGATTTCGCCCTCGTCGGCAGTTCTCCGGAAGTGCACGTGCGTTCGATCGGTGGCCGTATCGACATCCGCCCGATCGCCGGGACGCGCTGGAGGGGGAAAACGCCGGAGGAGGATGACGCCCTCGCCGCCGATCTTCTCGCGGACCCGAAAGAGCGGGCCGAGCACCTCATGCTCGTCGATCTGGCGCGTAACGACGTCGGACGCATCGCGAAGCACGGTCGGGTGAAGGTGGACGATTTCATGATCGTCGAGCGCTACAGCCACGTGATGCACATCGTCTCCAACGTGACCGGCGAGCTCGATCCGGCGCACACCGCCTACGACGTGCTGCGCGCCACCTTTCCCGCCGGGACGGTCAGCGGAGCGCCGAAAATTCGGGCGATGCAGATCATCAATTCGCTGGAGAAAAACAAACGTTGCGCCTACGCCGGAGCCGTCGGTTATTTCGGCTTCGATGGTTCGCACGATTCCTGCATCACGCTGCGCACCTGCCTGTTGAAAGACGGCAAGGCCTACGTCCAGACGGGTGCCGGTGTCGTCGCGGATTCTGATCCGACTTACGAATACATCGAAACCGTGAACAAGGCGAAGGGTACGCTGCGTGCCATCGCGCTCGCCAAAACGCTTTCTCCTTCGAGCTGAAACTCTCCCATTTCCATGTTGGTCATCATCGATAACTACGACTCCTTCACCTACAATCTCGTCCAGTACTTCGGCGAGCTGGGTGCGGAGATGAAAATTTTCCGCAACGACGTGGTGGGCGTGGCGGACATCGAGGCGCTGAAGCCTTCACGCATCTGCATTTCTCCCGGCCCCTGCACACCGACGGAAGCGGGCATTTCCTGCGACCTGATCCAGGCGCTGGGAGCGACCACGCCGATCCTCGGGGTGTGCCTCGGCCATCAATCCATCGGCCAGGTCTACGGCGGCGATGTCGTCCGAGCGGATCGGTTGATGCACGGAAAAACCTCGCCGATTTTTCACGAGGGAAAAAGCGTGTTCGCGGGAATGGAGAATTCGTTCGAGGCGACGCGCTATCACTCGCTGATCGTGAAACGCGAAACCCTGCCGGAGTGTCTGGAAATCACCGCGTGGACGGAGGAAGGCGAGATCATGGGCCTCAGGCACAAGGAATTCCCGGTGCACGGCGTGCAGTTCCATCCCGAGTCGATCCTGACTCAGGATGGCAAGAAGCTGCTGGAGAATTTCCTGAAAATGTAGGGAGGAAAGGGCTGGCCGGGGTTGCCACGGATCAGTCCTCGACTTCGACGATCAGGTTGATTTCCACCGAGACGTTGAGCGGCAGGGCTGCGGCTCCGAGGGCGGTACGGGAGTGCTTGCCCTTTTCGCCGAAGATCTGGACGAGCAGCTCGGACGCGCCGTTGACGACTTGCGGATGGCCGTAAAAGTCCGGCTCGGAATTGACGAAGCCGTTCAGTGAAACGATGCGCTTCACCCTGTCGAGCGAGCCGATTTCCTCCTGAATGACGGCGAGGCGGTTCAGGATGATGATGCGGGCGGCTTCCTGGGCTTCCTCGATGGAGACGGCGCTGGGAACCTTGCCGATGATCTTGCGGTCTCCGTCGATGGGCAGGCCGCCGGAAAGGAACAGCAGGTTTCCACTGCGGACGCAGTTGACGTAAGCCGCGACGGGAGCGGGAACGGCGGGCAGGGTGAGACCGAGGGTGGCGAGTTGGTTTTGGATGGTGGACATGGGGAAATTATTCGGAAGTGTCCGCGGAATCCGCGGTGGCGGCGGGGCGGGTACCGGCTCCGGGGAAGTCGCCGGTGAGAAGCGAGACGAGTTTTTTCCCGCCCGCGGTGAGGGAGGCCTGATTGCCTTCACCGGTGACCAGCCCACGGGTGAGGTAGCGGTGGGGAACGGCGGAGGGGCGGACGGCGGTGACGATCGGTTCGCTGACGGTGCGTGTGGAGGGGACGCAGGAAACGGGGAAACCGACCGGTGTGAAACCGATTTCCCAGGAATTGCCTTCCTGATTTCCCGTCGGATTGAGCCACGGGTAGCGTTTGACGAGATCCGGAGTGCCTTGGGAGGGGAAGGTGACCTTGAAATAGGCAGGGGTGCGGGTGACGAATTGGCTGAAGGTGATGTGCGGGTTTTGGCGGTGTTCGAGGAAAAAGCGGGCGATTTCACAGCCGATGAGGTTCATGCCGTTGAAAAGTCCCTGATAGTTCACTCCGCCGCCGTTGAGTTTGTGCCATTCCTCGTAGCCCGAATTCATGAGCAGGCAGAGCTCCAGATGGCAATGGGCGCGGACGCGGTTGATGCCCGCGCCGGTGAAGCCCATGCGGCCGATGACGGAACCGGCTTTGACCGGATCGCCGGGTTTGCAGAGGATGTCCGAAAGATGGGCGTAAAGGGAGTAGACGGAGGAGTTTTCCCAGCGGTGTTCGATGACGACGTATTTGCCGTAGTTGCTCCGTCCGGCCAGAGGGCTGACGTGGGCGACGGTGCCATCGGCGATGCTGCTGACGAGATCGAGCGGATTGCCGGCGCGGTCCCGCTTGATGGGGGCGATGTCGATGCCTTCGTGGAATTTGGTCAGCAGCACTTCATTGCCGAGGCGGATGGGGGTGCGGACCAGACCGTAGCTGCCCGCTTCCCACGGTTGGGAGGCTTCGCCTTCGAAGTTCCGGTCGACATACATGTAGAACTTGTCGAGCTGGCCGGTGAAGAGGTGGTGATTTTCCGTCGGCAGGCGCAGATCGAGGGGCGGGGAGGCCGGGGCGGGAGCTTGCGGTTCCTGGGCGAGAAGGCTGCCCGCCAGTCCGAGCGTGAGGATGAGAAGACGTAACATGGTGGAAAATTACTTCTTCTTTTTCGGTTTCTTTTCACCGAATCGCGGCAAGGTCTGGTCCAGAAGCTGGATTTCCGGGAGGGAAACCCCTTGCCAGACGACGATCAGGCCATCGGTCACCGGCTTGTCGATCAGGACGGCATCGACGAAACGGCCGTTGACCGAGGCGACGAGCCATTTCCCCTGATTCACGGAAGTGATGGCGTTCAGGCGGTTTCCGGCATTCGGTTTCAGACGGAAAACCAGACCGTAAGAAGCGCCGTCATCGGATGGAAACGGGCTGAAGGAGGTGACGTCACGCAGGGAAACTTCCGGCAGGCGGCGGAAGAACCGCTTTTTCCCGGCCACTTCATAAGAGAAAATCATTTTCGGATTGTCCGATTCCTCAGTCTCCATGTGGAACGAAACCTGGGATTTTTCCCCGCGTTTCCCACCGGCGAACGAGGTGGGTGCCAACGCGAAAAGAACCAGTATCAGGAGGGCTGCGAAACGTCTGGGCATGGGGCACTCAAGCAGATTGGGGACGCAAGACGCAAGACTTGAAGACGCAAGAGAAGAGGAATCGCTGTCGGAAGGGTTCCAATCTCGCGTCTTGTCTCTGGAGGTCTTGTATCGCCCGGTTCTTATTCCCGTTGACCATTCGGGGAAATCAGGCAAAGGCTGCGGGCATGTTTATCGATCACATCCGCATTTTCGCCAAGGCCGGCGACGGAGGAAATGGCGTGGTTTCCTGGCGCCGCGAGAAATTCGTCCCGAAAGGCGGACCCGATGGCGGGGACGGCGGCGCGGGCGGAAGCGTCGTGCTGGTGGTCGATCCCTCGACGGATAACCTGCGCGCTTACCACTACGATCCGAAGCTCATCGCGGAGGATGGCAAGAATGGCGCGGGTGGCCGGAAAACGGGTAAAAGCGGGAAAATCGTGATCGGCCGCGTGCCGCCGGGAACGGTGGTGTATCGCAGCCACGCGGTGACGATCCAGGAAGCGGTGGAAATGGAGCGCAGCGAGGAGGGGATCGATCTGGAACCCATCGCGGACCTCACCGAAAACGGCCAGGAATTCGTCCTCTGCCAGGGCGGTGAAGGCGGTCAGGGAAACTGGAATTTCAAGACCGCCACCAACCGCGCGCCGACCGAACACACGCTCGGCACGCCGGGCGATCAGGCGGTTTTCTATCTGGAGCTGCGCCGCATCGCGGACGCCGGGCTGGTCGGATTCCCGAACGCGGGGAAATCCACGCTGCTCGGAAAACTTTCCCACGCGAAGCCGAAGGTCGCTTCCTATCCGTTCACGACGCTCCAGCCGAGCGTGGGTGTCGTCGAGTTTCCGGGTTATCGCCGTTGCACCGTGGCGGATATCCCGGGATTGATCGAGGGCGCGCATGAAAACCGCGGGCTCGGCCACGAATTCCTCCGTCACATCACCCGCTGCCGCGTGCTGCTTTTCGTCATCGATATGGCCGGCAGCGAAGGTCGCGACCCGATTTCCGACCTCGAAATTCTCCGCAAGGAAATCAAGGAATACGATGCCGAGCTGGCCCGCTTCCCGTGGAAGATCGTGGCGAACAAGATGGACCTCGAAGGCGCGCAGGAGAATCTCGAAGTGTTCAAGGCCCGTTTCCCGAAAGTCGAGATCATCCCGATTTCGGCGGAAAACGAGCAGGGAATCGACGACCTGAAACAGGTGCTCGACAACGAGGTCGGCTATCGTTTCACGAAGTAGGCCGCGATTCCCTCATGAGTCAGGATGCCGGGTAAACGACATTCTTGAGATTCAGGTGGAAGTCGTCGCCCTGCACCGTGGGAGCGACGTATCCGCTACGGATAACGAAATCGCCGAATGTTTCACCGTCCAGACGTTCCGCCGCGTAGTGGCGGAGGATCGGCTCGAGCACGGTGGGGAGTTCTTCACCCGGAACGTCCTGCTTGTAGAGCTTGTTGAGACGTTCCCCGGCATGGCCGCCGCCGAGATAGACGTTATAACGTCCGGGGCCTTTTCCGACGAATCCGATTTCCGAGATGAACGGACGGCCGCAACCGTTAGGGCACCCGCTCATGCGGATGGTGATGGAATCACGCCCCAATCCCAGATTTTCCAAAATCGTTTCCAGCTTGGTGAGCAGGGATGGCATGAAACGCTCGGATTCCGCCAGGGCGAGCGCGCAGGTGGGAAGTGCGACGCAGGCGATGGAAGAGAGGCGCAGTCCGCTTTGCGCGTTGTTATTCGATAGGCGGTAGCGGTCCAGCAGCGCTTCGACTTCGGCGCGCTTTCGCGGGGAGATATTGGCGATCATCAGGTTCTGGTTTCCGGTGAGCCGGAAGTCCCCGTCGTGGATTTTCGCGATTTCCCGAAGGCCCGTTTTCAACTGGAACTCCGGTCGATCGAGGACCCGCCCTCCCTCGACGTAGAGCGTGAAATGGAAGTTTCTTTTTTCGTCTTCCCGCCATCCGTAAAGGTCGCCGTTGTCGGTGAAGTGGAAGGGACGCGGAGATTCCAGCGGGTAGCCGAGATATTTTTCGACCTCGGCCCTGATCCACTCCAGCCCGTGATCCTGCACGGTGTACTTGAAGCGCGCGTGCTTGCGGTTCGTGCGGTCGCCGTTGTCCCGCTGCACCATCACGATCTTCTCCGCGACATCGACGATTTTTTCCGCCGGGGAATAACCGATGACATCGGCGATGCGGGGAAAGGTGGCTTCGTTGCCGTGTGTCATGCCGAGACCTCCGCCGACGGCGATGTTGTAGCCCGCCACCTTTCCGTTTTCCACGATGGCGATCAATCCGAGATCGTTGGCGAAAACGTCGATGTCGTTGTTAGGCGGAACGGCGATGCCGACCTTGAATTTGCGTGGCAGGTACACACGGGTGTAGAGCGGCTCCTGTTCCTCCTGCCCGGAGGTTTCGACTTTTTCTCCGTCCAGCCAGATTTCGTGGTAGGCGCGGGTCCTTGGCAGCAGGTGGTCGGAAATGTTCCGCGCGGTGTGGATCACTTCCTCGTGCACACTGGAGAGGAAGGGATTCGGATTGCACATTACGTTGCGGTTCACGTCGGCGCACGCGGCCAGGGTTGTCATCGCCGAATCGCCGATGGCCTTCATCGTCCGCTTGAGATTGCTCTTGATGACGCCGTGAAGCTGGATGGCCTGACGGGTGCTGAGTTTCATCGTCCCGTTGGCGTAAAGGGTCGAGAGATGATCGACATCGAGCCACTGCCGGGGCGTGAGCACCCCACCGGGCAGGCGGATGCGAAGCATGAACATGTAGGCTTTTTCCAGCCGGTGCTTGCGCCGGTCCGGGCGGAGGTCGCGGTCGTCCTGCTGATAGCTGCCGTGGAATTTGAGAAGGATCTGGTCTTCTTCCGATAGAGAGCCGGTGGAGCTGTCCAGCAGGCTCTCGGAAATGGTGCCGCGCAAATAATTGGAGCGGACTTTCAGAGACTCGTTCGGAGTGAGGGATGGTTCTGACATAAGCGTGGAAGATGGATTCCGCCTCTCCGGGGGAGGAAAGCGGGAACCTGCCGGACGACTTACGCGGCGGGATTTTCCAGTTCCTCGCGGGGACCGAAAAATTCGAAGTGAACTTGCGAACCGGGAATGCCCCAGGCGAGCAACTGGCGATAGATCAGAACCATGAAAGGCTTCGGGCCGCAGAAGTAATAATCGCAGTCACGGCGCGGAACGAGGCTCTCGATCAGGGCGGCGTCGATGAAGCCTTCACTGTCGTGCAAGCTCGCGGCCCGGTCGTTTTCCGTGGCTTCGCTGTAGCGGAAATGCAGCTTCAGCTTCGGGTGCCGGGATGCCAGATCCAGCAAATGCTGGCGGAAGGCATGGGTTTTTCCATTCAGCGCCCCGTGGATGAAAACGACTTCCCGCTCAGGTTGTTCGACGAGGACGGATTCGAGCATGGCCAGCACCGGTGTGATCCCGACTCCGGCGGAAAGCAGGACCAATGGCCGCTGATGATGCTCGGTCAGGTCGAGGAAAAATTCTCCGCACGGAGGACCGATCTCGATTTCCGCGCCTTCTTCCAGACCGTGAAGATAGCCTGAAACGGTGCCCTCCGGTTCCACCTTCACACTGATCCGGAAATGGTCCTCACGTGGTGCGCTGGAAAGGCTGTAATTCCGCATGGTAGTGCTGCCCTGATCGTCCGGAATCCGTATGGTGAGGTACTGGCCGGGCTTGTAAGCGGGGACGTTTCCTCCATCGGACGGGACGAGGTGGAAGGAAGCGATCGTTTCGCTTTCGGCGATTTTTTTCGCGATGCGGAAGGGTTTGAAGCCGTTCCAGCCATGTTCGGTCCGAGCCTGGATGCGATAGATGTGCTCTTCGCGGCCGATGAGAATATTGGCGAGAAATCCGTAGGCTTCCGCCCATGCGTCGATGATGTCGTCCGTCGCGGCTTCTCCCAGCACTTCACGGATCGAGGCGAGGAGATTGGCTCCGACGATCGGGTAATGTTCGGGCAAAATGCGAAGTCCGGCGTGTTTGTGGGCGATGGATTCCACGGCGCTGCCCAGCAGTTCGAGTTGGTCCACATTGGCGGCGAATGCGCAAATCGCGCCCGCCAGTGCCCGTTGCTGGTTGCCGCTGTTTTGATTCGACCGGTTGAACAAAGGAGCGACCTCGGGATTTTCGCGGAACATCCGCTGGTAAAAATGGCGTGTCAGAAGTTCACCGTTTTGCTCTAGCACGGGAGCGGTACTTTTTACGATCGCGATTGTTTTGCTGCTCAGTTCGAGATTCGGTGTATTCATTCGCGCGCAGCAAAAATCGGGCTAGTTTTAGCGACAACCTTCCTCTGTCGAGGATTTGACCTATATCAAATTTTCCAGAATCATTCATGACAGACACCGATACGATCCGCACCGAAGCTCTCGCCCAGGCGCTCCAGGCCACTTCGATTTTTTCCGGTCTGGGAGAAGCCGAGCTCAGGCAGATCGCCGGGTATTGCGAGCGGCAGTCTCTCGAAAAAAACGCAATCCTGTTTCGCGAAGGAGATGCAGTGATCGGGTTTTACATCGTCATCAGTGGATGCATCGAAGCCTATCGAATCAATGAGGCGGGTAAGGAACAGGTGATCCACCTGATTCATCCGGGAGGATCGTTCGCCGAGCCTGCCGTGGCGGGACTGCCGGGCTATCCGGCGCACACCAAGGCGCTCGAACCTTCCGAGGTGGTATTGGTGAGGTCAGCGCCTTTTCTCGAACACCTGCAGGTCAATTCCGAGCTGGCCCTGCGCATTCTCGCTTCGCTCAGCCGTCATTTGCACGAGCTCGTTACCACCATCGACGCCTACCGACTCCAGAATGCGGAAAGGCGTTTGCTTCACTGGCTGTTGCAGCGCGTGGGGCCATCGACCGGGCCGGTGATTTTCGAGCTTTCGATTCCGAAATCGGTGTTGGCGTCCGAGCTGGGCACGCGGCAGGAAACGCTTTCCAGGCTTTTCGGAAAACTCCGCAAACAGGGGATACTCAAAGTCGAAGGCAGGATCATCACCATCGTGGACCCGGTGGCGCTCAAAGCGGTCTTCGACGAAAATTTGTTCACCCATGATCTAACGGACTCTTAGGAGATTTGATCCGGATCAAGACGCGGCGTGAAAATCACGAGACTCTGCGGGAGAAATTGTTAAGGTTGTCCGCAAGCGATGAAGAAGCCCACGAAACGCATCGGTCTCATCGGGGGGCTGAGTCCCGAATCCACGATCCGCTATTATAAAGTCCTCTGCGAAATGTACAACCGTCGGGAGGGAGGGCTTCATTTTCCGGAAATCGTCATGGACAGCGTCAATCTCCAACACCTGGTTGGTCTCTTCGGTTGCAACGCATGGGACGAAGTGGCGGAAATTCTGCTGGCTTCTCTGGATCGGTTGAAAGCGGCGGGTGCCGATTTCGCGGCGATTCTGGCGAACACGCCCCACAATGCCTACGCTCTCATCCGGACTCGGTCGCCGCTGGAAATTTATACGATCATGGATGCGACGTCTTCGGCTCTTCGCAGGTCGGGCGTGAAGCGCATCGGGTTGTTGGGCACCCGGCCGACGATGGAAGCCGGATTTTTCCAGAAACATTTTTCCAATTGCGGGATCGAATCGTGCGTCCCGGGCGACGAACGCCGACAGGAGCTTGACCGGATCATCTGGGACGAACTGGCGCATGGACAGGTTTCGCCCGCCGCGAAATCGTTGGCCGGAAAACTGAGGATCGAGCTGGAAGAGCTGGGTGCGGAAGCGCTGGTACTGGGGTGCACCGAGTTGAATCTGTTATTCGACGAAGAACATTCCCGGCTCCCGCTTTACGATACGCTCCTGCTCCATGCGGAAGGAATTCTCGCGTTCGCCGACGGTGAAATGGAGGAGGGGTGAAAACTCCCTTCATCCCCGCATCGCCGCCATGATCCAGCCGACGGTCATGATCGCCAGCAGGGCGGCGCTGATGAGGGCGAAAAGGATCAGAAGAGCCTTCGGATTGTTCTTTTTGTCTGGGGTGGCCATTCTGAAACGATTCTCCAGCCTTTGGCGCGGTCAACTTTCAATTTCCTTGCTGTGACGGTTGTCATCGGTCCGTTGATGACGGATGATTCCGGCAAGATGCACGATCAGCTATCGCTCGTTTTCGTCTACGGCACCTTGCGTTCCGGTGGCTCGAATCATTTCCGGATGGAAGGAACCGAGCGAGTGGCGGAAGGAACGGTCCTCGGGCGCTTGTATGCGATCGATTGGTATCCGGGCCTGGTGCTCGATCCAGCGGGAGATCGTATCGTGGGCGAGGTGTACGCGGTCGGAAGCGGTCGTTTGAAAGATCTGGATGAGTTCGAAGGCGTTTCCGCCGGCGAGGAAGAAAGTGAATACCGGAGGGTGAAAACCTGGTTCCAACCGCTGGAAGGGGACGCTTTCGAAGCATGGGTGTGGGAATGGCTGGGTGAAGTGGACGAAAACCGTCGGATCGCTCACGGAGACTGGTTGCGGAATTCGTGACGGGAGGCTTCCCCTGCGGCGCAGTACACTGACGTGATTTTTCAGGTGTTGGAGTACACCAAAGGTAAATTTTTAGGAAAATTCGGCTGATATCAGGCCGATCCCTCGTGGAAATTCTTAAAATTTCCTGTGAATTTCCCGGGAACAGGTTGTGAGTAACTTAAATAAACTGCTAATTTTCAATAAATTGCAAATTACTTCAAAAACTTCCAATTTGCCCTTGATGTGAAAGTGTACTTCAGTGTATTAAAGAGCACTGACATGACCGTCAGTGTTTCTTCCCGTGAGTCAGAACCGTCAGCACTATAAAGGGTTTCACCCTTACAAAATGGACCCGAAGTTTCGGGTTTCCGTGCCGACGTCGTGGCGTCCCGCTCCTGGTGCTCCATTGTTTCTGCAATTTTCCCGGGGGCATGATCTGCCGGTCGTGAAAGTGCTCTCCGAGGAAGCCTACGATCATCGGGTCCAACTGATCGAAACCAGCGATATGACGCCCGCCAAGAAGACCGAGAAGCTCGGCAAGCTGGCGATGCTCTGCCGTGAGGTGACGCTCAACGATCAGGGCAAGCTGCTCGTCCCGAAGGACGTCAGCGAGAAAGCGGACATCGCGGCGGATTCCGAAGTGTATCTGGTCGGTCGCGGCATGCACTTCGAGATCTGGAGCAAGAAGAACTTCGACCGTGTCCTTGAGATCGAGTCCGCCGAAGAGGAAGACGACGATCTCGGTATTTTCTAAAATTTCACACCCACACCCAACGACAGCAATGTTGTTCACCCCCTCCACTCCAGCGCTTGAAGCGGTCCGCCCCGTGGCGGCTTCGGCCGTCCTCGCTTCGGCGCGGGAGTGGGGAAGTTTTTCATCCCTTTCTTTGGCTGGGCGGAAGAGGTCTCTCGGGACAGAGCTTCTTTCGCTATTTCAAACCATGGTCCGCACCGCTCCTGGCTGGTTGTCGGTGCGGCCATGGGACACTTTTCTGGCTGGGCGGAAGAAGTCTCTCGGGACAGAGCTTCTTTCGCTTTTTAGAACGAAGCCCCGCGTCGCTCCTGGCTGGTTGTCGGCGCGGGCTTCGGGATTTTCCGATGGCGGCGTGAGCGTCCGTTTTTCCGCTCCCTCCGATGGCGGCGGCTATCATTTGCCGGTTTTCCCTGCGGAAATCGTCGAGTGGATGGCACCGGACGAGACGAAACTCATCATCGACGGCACACTTGGCGGGGGAGGGCACAGCGAGATGTTCCTGCAAGCAGGAGCAAGGGTGATCGGGATCGACCGGGACCCGGAAGCACTCGCCCACGCCCGCCAGCGGCTCGCCGGATTCGGCAGCCGCTTTTCCACATTTGAGGGGAACTTTTCGCAGATGCGCGAGATCCCCGAGATCCGGCAGGGGGAACTGGCTGACGGCCTGTTGCTGGATCTCGGGGTTTCTTCACGCCAACTGGATTCCGCAGCCCGCGGTTTTTCCTTTATGCGGGAAGGCCCGCTGGACATGCGGATGGGGCCGTCCAGTCCACGCACGGCGGCGGATATCGTCAACGGCTGGCCGGAAACGGACATCGTGCGGATCCTGTTCGAGTTCGGCGAAGAGTCCAAGGCCCGTCGCATCGCCGACGCGATCATGAAACAACGCGCCGTCAAGCCCTTTTCGACGACTCTCGACCTGGCGAACTGCATCGAACGTGCGATCGGTCGGCAGGGGAAAACGCACCCGGCGACGAAATCGTTCCAGGCGATCCGGATGGCGGTGAACGAAGAGCTCGAATCGCTCGCCACCGCTCTGAACCACGTTCCGAACGTGCTGAAACCGGGCGGACGCCTGCTCATTATCACCTTCCACAGCCTCGAAGACCGGATGGTGAAACGCTTTTTGAAACATCGCTCCACCGCGCTGCTCGACGAACCGGGCTGGCCGGAGCCGAAACCGAACCCCGATTTGCAATTCCGCCTCCTCAGCCGCAAGGCCATCGCCCCCACGCCTGAGGAAATCGCCCTCAACCCCCGCGCCCGCAGCGCCAAACTGCGGGTGGCCCAGCTTCTGGAACGCTCGTCATGAACCGTCGCCGCAACGAACCACGCACTCCCGTCCACGTGTATTTCGCGCTGATCCTTTCGTTCTGCATCATTGCGGCCGGAGGAGTGTTGCACGCGTTTTACAAAAACCGGCAGGTGCTGACCGCCCGCGCGATCGAGGCCAGCGAACGCAGGATGGAGCAAGCGCAGCTCGATATCCGCACGGTGGATATGCGCATGGACCAGCTTTTGAACCGCTACGTGATCCGAAAGCAGCTTGAAGAAACCCGCTCGAAACTCCGTCCGATCCCCATCGGATTGATCGAAGAGGTTGACCCGATGCCGCCGATCCGTCACAGCGTCGCCTCCGCTGATCCCTAGTCCGTGAAATCCACCTTCCAGTCCCGTTGTGTCCTGTTGTGCTCGGTCCTTGTGGCCGGGCTCACGGTGCTTTCGGGGCGGTTGGTCCAGATCCAGTTGGTGGACCGCCAGCTCTACGCGGTGAGCTCCCGCAAAACCTTTCACAGCACGGAAAAACTACCCGCCATTCGCGGCATGATCGTGGATCGCAACGAGGAGCCGCTGGCGAAAAGCATCCCGGTGTGCACGCTCTACATCGATAAAAACCACCTCGACGATCCCAAGCTCGCCGCTTTCGGCCTGGCGTATCGGGAAGCGATCACCGAACCGGGTTGGCAGGGGCTGGATGCCGAAAAACGCAGTCGCCGGATTCGCGCCTTGCGTGGCGAGATTCTGGAACGGGAAAAACCGGAGGTTATCGTCCAGAAACATCTCGCCCATGCCATCGGCCTCCTCGCCACCCCGCTGAGAATGCGCCGTGAGGAACTGCGCGAAAAAATCGAGGGAAACAAGAGCAAGTGGTTCGCGATCGCCAAGGAAATCCCCGAAGACCTCGCCGATGGACTCCGGGATCTGGTAAGTGAAAATTATCTGCAAGGTTTCAGGTTCCAAAGCTCGATCAAGCGCTGGTACACCTCGCCCGAACTGGCCGCCCACGTGATCGGTTTCACCGGAGAGGTGGAAAAGAAAAACGAGAACGGCTCCGTGCAAACCAGTGTGAAGGGACGCTTCGGTATTGAGTCCTCGATGGAGGAATATCTCGCCGGGCGCGACGGATTCCGCGAACAGCGGCGCGATGCTCGCGGGCTGGTCGTTCCCGGGAATTCCGGAAGCCTGCTGCCACCCCGTGCAGGCCTCAATGTTCAGCTCACGCTCGACATCGGTATTCAGATGATCGTCGAGGAGGAACTCGACGCCGCGCTGAAGGAATACGCCGCGCCGCGTGGTGCCATCGTCGTGCTGGACCCGAAGACCGGTGACATTCTGGCGATGGCCAGCCGTCCGAATTTCGACCTGAACCGGAAGGAAAACCTTGCGGAAAACGGCTTCAATTTCGCCCTTCAGGCCATTTACGAGCCGGGCTCCACTTTCAAGATCGTCGCCACCGCTGGTGTGATGAATGAAAGGCTGGCCTCGCCCCGCACCTCGGTATTCTGCCACAACGGTCTTTACTCCGAAGGCAGCATCCGGGTGCCGGACCACCATCCTTACGGTTCGCTCACGCTGGAAGGCATCCTGCAAAAATCCAGCAACATCGGCGCTTACAAGCTCGCCCGCCAGCTCGGTACCGCGCGGTTTTACGATTACGTGCAACGTTTCGGATTCGGCCGCAAGAGCGGCATCCAGCTCAGCGGCGAAAGCTCCGGCATCGCCAGAAATTCCGGGAATCCGGTGGATTTTTCCCGCGCCTCTTACGGATACGCACTGAACGTCACGCCCCTGCAAATGGCCTACGCCTACGGCGCGCTGGCCAATGGCGGCAAGCTTCTCAAGCCGCGCATCGTCAAGACGCTCGTCGCCAACGATGGCACCATCGTCGAGGACTTCCCGACCGAGGTGGTTTCACAGGCCGTTTCCGCTGACACGGCGAAAAAAATGTGCCTCGCGCTGGAAAAAGTGGTCCTGCCCGGCGGGACCGCCACGCTGGCCGCCGTCCCAGGGTTCCGCGCCGGTGGCAAGACCGGCACCGCCCGACGCCACAACCCGAACGGACGCGGCTATCTGGCGAACAGCTACACCGTTTCCTTCGCCGGAATGCTACCGGTGCAGGATCCGGCTTTCGTCGCGATCGTGGTGATCGACGATCCCCGCACCACCAAGGTATCCCGCTACGGCGGCACCGTGGCCGCTCCCGTTTTCGGCAAGATCGCCCCCCGCATCGCCGCACGTCTGAACCTGCAACCGACCGAACCGATTTCCTCCCATCCGCTCGCCACTTCCGCCAACCAATGATTCTTCGAGATCTCGCTTCCTCCCTTGCCCGTGTCACGATCGCCGGATCGCTCGACACCGATATTCCGTCTTTGACCGCTTCTTCCCGTGACGTTTCCGCAGGCGTCCTGTTCGCCGCCATTCGCGGCACTTCCATCGATGGCCACCAGTTCATCGGGCAGGCTATCGAGGCGGGGGCCGCGGCCATTCTCGCGGAAACCGCGCCTCCGGCGGATTTGCCCACGAGCGTCACCTGGCTGCATGTGCCGGACAGTCGCTACGCGCTTTCGCTGCTGGCATCCACGTTTTACGGAAATCCATGGCAGGACCTGCGAATCGCGGGAGTGACCGGCACCAATGGCAAGACGACCACCAGCTATCTGATCCACCATGTGATGAAATCCCAGTGGCATCGTGCCGGACTGCTGGGCACGGTGCTGGTGGACGATGGGGAAACGGTCGAGCCTGCTCGCCACACCACACCCGGATCGATCGAGCTTTCCAGCCTGCTCGTCCGCATGGCGGATCACGGCTGCCGGGGCGTCGCGATGGAAGTTTCCTCCCATGGCATCCATCAGCACCGCGTTTCCGGGATCGGCTTCGATGCCGCCGTTTTCACCAATCTCACCCAGGATCATCTCGATTACCATGGCACGCTCGAAGCCTACTATCAGGCGAAGGCGGACTGGTTTCACGCGCTTGCCGCCGATCCGCGCGGGAAGAAAACCGTGGCGGTCATCAATTTCGACGACGCGCATGGCGTGGAGCTGGCGAACGCGCTCGATGGCAAGCTGCCCGTCCTCCGTTATGGCTTCGGCGTGCATTGCGATTTCCGGGCGAACAACTTCCGCCAGTCCGCCCGGGGCATGGAGTTCGAGCTTGCGGCGAAAGGGAAATCCTACCTCGTGCGCTCGCCGCTGATCGGCCGTTTCAACGCTTATAACATTCTGGCCGCCATCGCCGCCGCCAGTGCCTGCGGCATCCGTCCGCGCGACGCCATCGCGGCACTCGCCGATTCCCCGCAGGTGCCGGGCCGGATGGAAAACGTCGGCAGCGCGGGTGGAGCGACGGTTTTTGTCGATTACGCCCACACGCCGGACGCGCTGGAAAACGCCTGCCGCACGCTGAAGGAACTCAATCCGCGCCGCCTGATTACCGTTTTCGGCTGCGGCGGAGACCGGGACAAAGGCAAGCGCCCGCTGATGGGAGCCGCCGCCGCCCGTTTCAGCGACGCTTTGATTCTCACTTCCGACAACCCGCGTTCGGAAAATCCGGAAGCGATCCTCAAGGACATCGAAGCCGGAGTGAACCTGAAGAACTACCTGATCGTCCCGGACCGTACGGAAGCCATCGAGCGCGCGGTGAACGCGTCCCTTTCCGGAGACATCATTCTCATCGCCGGCAAGGGCCATGAGACGACCCAGCAGTTCGCTGAGGAAACGATCGATTTCGACGACCGTAAAAAGGCCAGCAAAGCCCTGCGCGATCGCGCCCAAGCCATATCCGAAAACCGATGAAACCTCTATCCGTCCAGCAAATCGCGGATATCCTCGGCGGCAAGATCGTCGCGGGTAGCCCGGATGTCGTCGTCAACGGCGGCGTTTCCACCGATACGCGCTCACTCGCGACCGGTTCGGCGTTTTTCGCCCTGCGTGGTGAAAATTTCGATGGCGACGCCTTCGCGCGGCAGGCGCTGAACGCCGGCGCGGTGCTCGCCGTGGTGCATCGCTGGGAAGGCGAATGCCCGGAAAACGCGGCGGTCGTCGTTGTGACGGATGCCTTGTTAGCCCTGCAACGTCTCGCGTTCTGGTGGCGGAAACAACTGGACATCCCGGTGGTGTGCATCACCGGCTCCAACGGGAAAACCAGCACCAAGGATTTCACGAACGCGGTGCTTTCCCAGCGTTTCAACGTTTCCGCGACGAGGGGGAATCTCAACAACCACATCGGCGTGCCGCTCACCGTGCTTTCGACGACGGAAGAGCACACCGCCGCCGTGTGGGAAATGGGCATGAATCATTCCGGTGAGCTCGCTCCGCTGTGCCAGATCGCCCAGCCGAAATACGGCATCATTACCAATATCGGCACCGCCCACATCGAGTTCCTCGGCTCGCGCGAAGCGATCGCGGATGAAAAAGGCACGCTGGCCCGATGTCTGCCACCGGACGGGATTCTGTTTCTCCCGGCGGCTTGCGATTTCAACGACTACCTGCGCGCCCGCACCAAGGCGACCGCGATCAGCGTGGGGAATGGCCGTGGGCTCGTCCGCGCGGAAGATCTGGAATTCCGGGCCGACGGCACGATTTTCAATCTCGTCATCCAGGGCCTGCCACCGGTGGAAGTGAATCTTCCGGTCCCGGGACGGCACATGGTGACCAACGCCCTGCTGGCCGCCGCCGCGGGATGGAAACTCGGAGTGACTCCCGCCGAAATCGCGATCGGCCTTTCCACGGTGCAGCTCACCAGCGGACGCCTCCGCAAATTCGATTACCACGGCATCACCGTTTTCGACGACACCTACAATGCGAATCCCGAATCGATGGCCGCCGCGATCGAAACGCTGTCCGATACCCCGGTCGAGGAAGGAAAACGCCGGATCATCGTGCTGGGACGCATGGGGGAGCTCGGCGATCACGCGCCCGCCGCCCACCTTCGCACGGGCGAGCTGGCGGCTGCGAAAAAGCTGGAAGTCGTCGCCGTGGGCGAAGGGGCCGAAGGCATCGCCAAAGGCGCCAACGATTCCCCGTATTTTTCCGATCTCCAGGAAGCCGCGCAGTGGCTGACCCGCGAGGTGAGACCCGGTGACGCAGTGCTCTTCAAGGGCAGCCGCACCGCCACCGTCGAACGCGTGATGAACGCCGCTTTTCCCCGATAAATCCCGATGTTACCCGCAATCTACGACTTCTGGCGCCAGGTTTTCGAAATGGAACAAGCTTCCGGCCAACCCGGCTGGGCCCACACGTTTTCGTTTCTGAACCTGTTTCAATACATCACGTTTCGTGCCGCGTGCGCCGGGTTGCTTTCGTTCGTGCTCTCGCTGATTTTCGGCCCCCGGGTGATCCGCAAGCTGATTTCGCTGAAAGTCGGCCAGCCGATCCGCACCGCCGAGGAAGTCCACAAGCTGGCCGAGCTTCACGGCGGGAAAATCGGCACACCTACGATGGGCGGCGTACTGATCCTCGGATCGGTGCTGGTTTCCACCCTGATCTGCGCCCGTCCTCTCAATCCGTTCGTCGCCGTTTGCGCCTGCACCATGGCCGCCTGCGGGCTTCTCGGGTTCTGCGACGACTACAAGAAGGTGAAGGAAAAAACCTCGGACGGCGTAAGCAGCCGCACCAAGCTGTTCTGGCAGCTGGTGATCGGTCTGGTGGCGGCGAGTTTCATTTTCTTCAAACCGGAAATCTCCGGCTTCGGCGCGACCGCGCAGCAACTGAAGGAGGGAGTCGCGGGCTATCGTCTCGGTGACAAACCGATCGACATCGGCGCGATCTGCTTCCCGCTTTTCAAGACGCCGATCCTCAACCTCGGCTGGTTGATTATCCCGTTTTTCGCCATCATCATTCTGGCGTGCTCGAACGCGGTGAACCTCACCGACGGTCTCGATGGATTGGCGACCGGATGCACGATCAGCACGGCGCTGACCTACTCGCTCATCGCCTATCTGGCCGGTCATTTCATGGTGGCGGTGGATTATCTGGTCATTCCCCACAACCGCTATCTCGGCGAGCTGACGGTCTTCATGATGGCGCTGGTGGGGGCCGGTTTCGGATTCCTCTGGTTCAACTGTCATCCGGCGAAGGTTTTCATGGGAGACACCGGATCGCTCGCCATCGGTGGCGCGCTGGGAACGGCGGCGATCTGCACGAAGCAGGAGCTGATGCTGGTGATCGTCGGCGGCGTGTTCGTGATGGAAGCGATGTCGGTGATTCTGCAAGTCGGCAGCTTCAAGCTGCGCAAGAAGCGGATTTTCAAAATGTCTCCGATTCACCACCACTTCGAGTTGCTGGGGTGGCATGAAAATCAGGTGATCATCCGTTTCTGGATCCTTTCCATCATGCTGGCCCTCTTCGGGCTGGCGCTTATGAAAATCGCCTAACATGAGTCTTCAGGGAAAACAGGTTGTCGTTCTGGGTGCCGGTCGCAGCGGACGCGCGGCGGCGGCCCTCGCATTGCGCGAAGGTGCCACGGTATCGCTGTGGGACAAGGCGGACGCCTCGGCCTTCGGGAACCTGCTGGAAGGCGTGAGCGCCCATCCGCTCGCGAGCGAAGAGCAGGGGAGGGAAGTGGTGAGCGATCTGCTGGTGGTCAGTCCGGGAATCGACACCTATGGTTCGTATGTCGCCGCGTTTTCGAAAAACGCCGGGGAAACGATCGGTGAGGTGGAACTGGCGGCGCGGTGTTTCAACGGAAAAATCGTCGGCATCACCGGCACCAACGGCAAGACGACCACCACGGAAATCGTCGCCCGCATCCTCGCACACGCCTCTCTCGGCGGCACGCCGTGCGGGAATTACGGCACGCCTTTTGCCGAGGTGGTGATGTCGCCGGAACCTCCCGCCGCGGTGGCGCTGGAGCTGAGTTCCTTCCAACTGGAAACGATCCGCACGTTGCGACCGGATGTGAGCATCTGGCTGAATTTCGCGCCGGACCACATGGACCGCTATCCCACCGTGGAAGCGTATCGCGCGGCGAAGCTGCGGATTTTCGAAAACCAGAAGACGGAGGATGTCGCGGTGGTCAGGTCCGGGGAAAACCTGCCGGAAATCGCCGCGAAGAAAGTCGTCTTTTCCACCGAGGATGAATCGGCGGAGTGGTTCTCGGACGGTCGCACGATTTTCTATCAGGGTTCGGTTTTTCTCGATCTGGAGCAGGACACCAGCCTGCGCGGTCTGCACAACGCGGAAAACGTCATGGCCTCGCTCGCCGCTTGCTCGGCGCTGGGAGTTCCGGCTCATTTGATGAAAGAAGCGCTGCACGGATATGCCCCGCCCCCGCATCGCTGCGAACTGATCCGCACGTTGGATGGCGTGGAGTATCTGAACGATTCCAAGGCGACGAACCTGCACGCTCTCGAAAGCGCGCTGCGTTCCCAAACCCGACCGGTGGTGCTCATCGCCGGAGGGAAGGAAAAGGGGCTCGATTACAGCCCGGTTCTTCCGCTATTGAAGCAAAAGGCCATCGCTACGGTGACTTTCGGCCAGATCGCCCGTCCGCTGTCCACCTTGTTCTCCGAAGCAGTCCCTTCCCAGGCGGTGGTGACACTCGAGGATGCGGTGAACGTGGCGCGCGAACAGGCGCCTCGAGGAGCCACCATCCTGCTTTCTCCCGGCACTTCGTCATTCGACCAGTTTTCCTCTTACGAACAGCGTGGAAATGTCTTCCGCGACCTCGTGCATCAACTTTTCTGAACCCTTACCCACACACCCATCATGAAATCGCAAACTCTACCCGTAAAACGCCGCCCCGTTTCCAAGGGAGTCTTCAAGCGACTCTATGCCGCCACCGCCCGCAAGCAGCGCGCCGCGACCACTGCGGACGATCTGGAAATGGAAGACAACTCTTCGAAAATCTCGCGTTCGCTCACGGTGATCTTCCTGTTTCACCTCGTGGTGCTCGGCCTGATTTTCTTCCATCAGCAATATCTCGAAGGTCACTCGGATGTGGCGAAAGCGACCGAGGACGCGGGCATCAAGCCTCTCCCCAATACCGCTCCCAAGCCCTTGGAACGCGGCAATCTTCCGCAGCTCACCCGTGGCGAGCCGACTTACCTCGTGGCCACCGGCGATAACTACGAACTCATCGCCTACAAAAGCCAGGTCGATGTCAACGAACTGCGCGCCCTCAACAACAACGAACAAATCCGTGCCGGACAGGTGCTGAAAATTCCGGCCCGCAAGGTCGCTCCCGCCGAGCTGGTGAACGTGCCTCTCGAACCTCAGGAACCCGAAGGCGATGGATTGGTGGAGGCCATTCCCGTCGGCAGTGCGCCGAAGGCCGTGCTGGTTCGTCCCGCTGATGTTGCCACGAGACAGTCGACGGTGCGGGAAACGCCGAAAGCCGCCAGCGGTAAAACCCACGTGATGAAAAAGGGCGACACCCTGTGGTCCATCGCCCAGCGCCACAAGATCAGCCTCGATGCCCTGAAAAAAGCCAACGGCATCAAGGACGAAAGAAGAGTGAGAGTCGGCACCACGATTACCATCCCTTGAGGTTGTGAAAGTTTTCACCCGCTACAGCTCGCTGGTCCTGTGCATCGCCGTCCTCGCCCTGGTGGCGTTGGGATTGGTGATGCTCACGAGCACGAGCGCGTGGGTGCGGGGGGTGGAGGAACCTTATTTTTTCCTCAGGAAGCAGGCGACCATGGCCGGGGCGGGGCTGGTGATCGCGATGTTCGCGGTGGTTTGTCCGGTGTCCTGGATGCGGCGTTGGTGGCCATGGGTGTTGGCTGTCGTCTGTATTTTGCTGACTCTTTGTTACGTGCCGGGGATCGGTGTGGAGACGTATGGTTCCAAACGCTGGGTGTATCTTCCCGGGCTGGGGCAGTTCCAGCCATCCGAGCTGGCGAAGCTGGTAGTGGTGATCTCGCTCGCCGCCTGGTTCGCGAGGTGGCAGACGGAAATCCCGACGTTCTGGCGCGGATTCGTTCTTCCCGGCATTCTCGCCGGGGTGCCTTTGCTGCTGATCGCCGGGGAAACGGACGTGGGCTCGGCGCTGACGCTTGCGGTGGTGGTCGGGACGATGATGATCGCGGCAGGCACCCGGCTGCGGTTTTTGATTCCCACGGCCATTCTCGCCCTCAGCTCGGCATGGTTTTACGTATCCAATAATCCGAACCGCTGGTCCCGGATCGAGGCCTGGCTGAATCTGGACGATCCGGTGAACCAACTCGGCAAAGGGATGCAGCAGTGGCGAGCTTTACTCGCCTTGGGCAACGGCGGGCCATGGGGTGTGGGACTCGGAAACGGCGTGGAAAAATTCGGCACGCTCACCTTCGCGCATATCGATTTCATTTTCCCCGTCGTCGGCGAGGAACTCGGCCTGCCGTTCACGCTGGGAGCGGTGCTTTGCTATGTCCTCATCGCCTTGACCGGTTGCGGGATCGCCTTGCAGGCGGCGACGCTCTTCGAGCGCTTGCTGGCGCTGGGCATGACCTTCGTGATCGTGGTGCCGGCGATCCAGAATATCGCGGTGGTGACGGGATTGCTTCCCAATGACGGATTGCCCTTGCCGTTCGTGAGTTACGGCGGAACGAGCCTGGTTTTCAGCCTGGCGGCCGTCGGCCTGCTGGTGGGCATCCACCGTCGTTCACAGGCGGGTGCCGCCGCTTCCCGGGAATTTCCCCTGACCAAACAAGCCCGCAGTCCGGTGCGGTTGTGAGGGCCTTGATGTCCGCGAGGGAAGGGGGACGGAGGGTGCTCAGGTCAAGCAATTAACCTGAGTCGGGACCGGAGTTTTCAGAAACGTGGATTCTTCCGACGAGGTGGATTGACAACCCCGCATGAGGTTGACCAATCTGCGACACGCGCAGCAAAAAAGATTCTTTTTTGTCGGGCCTCCCAAAACCATCCAAGGATTCCAAACCCAGTGTTTTCCAACGAAGATTACCTCGCAGAATTGCTCACCGAAGCTGGCATGGTGAGCCCCAACCAGGTCGATGAAGCCCGGAATGCCATTTCCGGGAGTGAGACGTTGATTGGTTACCTGTTGGCCAATAGCACCTTGTCCGAGGAAGACGTCGCCCAGACGCTGGCGGCCAACGCCGGGATTTCTTTCATTCGCCTGAGCGATGTGGAAATCGATCCGGCCGTGGCCCAGACGGTGACCGAAGACGTGGTCCGCCGCTACAACGTGCTGCCGGTGGTGGACGATGGATTCACTCTTTCCCTGGCAGTGGTCGATCCCCTGAATTTCGAAATGCTCGACAGCCTGCCGCACCTGACCGGGCGGGATCTGAGCTACTACTGCGCCACGGCGACCGATATCGAGGAGCACATCCGCAAGCTCTACGGCATGGACACCTCTGCCGCCGCCGATGTCGGGATTTCCTTCGCGGGAGCGGAGGGCGCTTCCGGAGAAGACGCGCCGATCATCCGCCTCGTTTACCAGACGCTGACCGAAGCCTTCCGCCTGCGCGCCTCCGATATTCACATTGAGCCGATGGAAACCTCGGTCCGCGTGCGTTACCGCATGGACGGCAAGCTGGTGCAGGTCGATTCCCATCCGAAAAAACTGCTTCCCGCCATCATCGCCCGTCTCAAGGTGATGAGCGGCACCATGTCCATCGCGGAAAAACGCATGCCGCAGGATGGCCGCATCCAGCTCAAGATGGGTGACAAGGAAATCGACCTCCGGGTTTCCTCCGTGCCATCGAACCACGGCGAATCCATCGTCATGCGGATTCTGGACAAGACCTCGCTCATGCTGGGCTTGCCGGAGCTCGGATTCTTCTCCGACGACCAGGCGATTTGGGAACAGATGCTCGGCCTGCCGGACGGCATTCTGCTCGTCACCGGCCCGACCGGTTCCGGTAAAACCACCACTCTTTACGGCTGTCTCAACGCCATCAACCGCCCGGACAAAAAAATCATCACCGTGGAAGACCCGGTCGAATACGAACTCGCGGGCATCAACCAGGTGATGGTGAAAGCCGACGTGGGTATGACCTTCGCCGCAGCCCTGCGCGCGATGCTCCGCCAGGCGCCGAACATCATCATGATCGGGGAAATCCGGGATGCGGAAACGGCGAATATTGCTATCAACGCGTCGCTGACCGGTCACTTGGTTTTCTCCACCCTCCACACCAACGACGCGCCTTCCGCCGTCGCCCGTCTCGCCGATATCGGGGTGAAGCCGTTCCTGATCGCTTCCGCCGTGCGCGCCGTGCTCGCCCAGCGTCTGGTCCGCAAGCTCTGCCCTGCCTGCAAGGCTCCGGCGGAACTTACCGAAAAGGAAATGCGCGCACTTTCCCTCGATCCTTCCCGGATGGCTGGAGCGACGATTTTCGGCCCGGTCGGCTGCGAAAAATGCCGCGGTGGCGGTTACAAGGGTCGGATGGGTATTTTCGAGCTGTTCGTGATCGACGACGAAGTGCGCCAGATGATCAACAACGGACTGCCCAGCAACCAGCTTCGCCGCCGAGCCCGCGAACTGGGCATGCGCACACTCCGCGAGGACGGCATCCGCAAGGTTCTCGCGGGTCTCACTTCCGCAAGCGAAGTGGTCCACACCACCATGACAGACGCCGACTGATCCCCATTTCTCCAAAACCCTTTTGTCTCCAGTCCCATGGACCACAAGCAAATCATCGAACTTTTCCAATCCCGCGGTCTGATCGACCGCTCCCTTGCCCAGGACATCCTCGCGGAAGTCGACCACAGTGGTAAGGAAATCGCCGAAATCCTCGCCGACTATCAGGTTATCCAGCATCGCGACGACGTCTGGCCGATCATCGCTTCCGAACTGGGTGCCCAGCTCGTCGATATTTCAAACTGGACACCGCCGCCAGCGATCCTCGCGCTCGTTCCCGCCGGGACCGCCCGCTTGCATGGCTGTCTTCCGGTGAGCTTCGACGAACTTGGCCTCTCGGTCGCGCTTGTCGATCCGCTCAACCCTCAGACCGTCGAGGATCTTCGATTCGCTTTGGATCGGGAAATCAACGTCGTGATCGCACCCGATTACCTCGTCGAGCAGAAGATCAACGAATGCTACGGCGGCGAGGGCAAGGCGATGGAAGATCTCCTTGGCCAGCTCGAAGCAGGCACCAGCAACCTGTCCGCCGCCGAACTTGAGGCTGAGGCCAGCTCCGCGCCGATCATCCGCTACGTGGATCTGGTGCTCTATCAGGCCATCAAGGAAAAGGCGTCCGACATCCATTTCGAGCCTTTCGAAAAAGACTTCAAGATCCGCTACCGCGTGGACGGCGCGCTCTACGAAATGGCGCCGCCGCCGATCCACCTCGCGCTGCCAATCATTTCTCGCGTCAAGGTCATGGCGAACATGAACATCGCGGAAAAGCGCATCCCGCAGGACGGTCGGATCGTCAAGCAGGTCGGCGAAAAACAGGTCGATATGCGGGTTTCTTCCCTGCCCACCCACCACGGGGAATCCGTCGTGCTCCGGGTGCTCGATCGCTCGTCCGTCAACCTCTCGCTCGAAAACCTCGGCCTGCCACCCCACATTTTCGAATACATCACCGACACGATCGAAAAGCCGAACGGCATCTTCATCGTTACCGGCCCCACCGGTGCCGGTAAAACCACCACGCTTTACGCCGCGCTTCGCCGGATCAATACCATCGATTCCAAGCTCCTCACGGCCGAGGACCCGGTGGAATACGACATCGACGGTATCGTGCAGATTCCCATCCACGAATCCATCGGTCTCGACTTCCCGCGCGTGCTCCGCGCCTTCCTGCGTCAGGACCCGGACCGCATCATGATCGGGGAAATGCGGGACAAGGAAACCGCCACCATTGGTATCCAGGCCGCGCTCACCGGTCACTTCGTGCTTTCCACCCTTCACACCAACGACGCTCCCGGCGCGGTGACCCGTCTGGTGGACATGGGTTGCGAACCGTTCCTCGTCGCCGCCTCGCTCGAAGGTGTGCTCGCCCAACGTCTCGTCCGCACCATCTGCAAGGATTGCCGCACCCCTTACGAGCCGAACGAAGCGATCCTCAATCAGCTCGGCGTTTCCCCGCACGAACTCGGCGACAAGCAGTTCTTCACCGGCGCCGGTTGTCCGGTTTGCGGCCAGACCGGTTATCGAGGCCGTCGTGGATTGTATGAGCTTCTCGACGTTTCCGATCCGATCAAGGAACTCATCACCGACCGTGCGCCGACCGTCGTGCTCAAGCAAAAAGCCATCGAACTGGGCATGAACACCCTGCGTGAAGACGGCTTGCGGAACATCTACACCGGCGCCACCACCATCGAAGAAGTCCTCAAATACACCTGAGGCTTTTTTCATCGCAGGCTTGCCAAATATCAAAAAAAACCTCCAATTCAGATTCAAAGACCCCGTAACCCATGGCGAATTTCCATTATTCCGCACTCGATGCGAAAGGCGAAGAGAATACCGGCGTGATTTCCGCCGCCAACGAAGCCGAAGTCATCCAGAAACTCCGTGCTCAAGGCCTTTATCCCACCAAGGTGGAGGAAGAAGGCAAGGCACCGAAAGGCGCAGCCAAGGCGAAGGGGAAAACGGCGGGAAAAGCCGTGGCGGCTAAAGGGAAGGGGAAAGCCAAGGCGGATCCGAAAGCCAAGACCGGCGGCCGCGTGAAGCCGAAGAGCCTGATGATTTTCACCCGTCAGCTCGCCACGCTGATCGATTCCGGCCTGCCCCTGCTCCGCAGCCTCACCGTGCTCGGCAAACAGGAGCCGAATCCCGTCATGCGCGCCACCCTCGGCGCTTTGGCCGATGCCGTGCAAGGCGGTTCCACCTTTTCCGAAGCGCTTTCCCAACACCCGAAGATCTTCAACAAGCTCTACGTGAACATGGTGAAAGCCGGTGAGCTGGGCGGTGTGCTCGAAATCGTCCTCAACCGTCTGGCCGAGTATCAGGAAAAAGCCCAGAAGCTGAAAAACAAGATCGTCTCCGCGATGGTCTATCCGGTGATCGTGATGTTCATCGCCGTCGCCATCCTTGTTTTCCTGATGATTTTCATCGTGCCGAAGTTCAAGGAAATGTTCGCCGGTCAGGGCGAGGAGCTGCCGCTGATCTCTCAGATCGTCTTCGGTATGTCCGAGTTCATGCTGGCACGCCCTCTGTTCATTCCGAACGTCGCCTTCCTCTTCATCGGGTTCGGTCTGCTCGCCTACCTCTACACGCTTTGGGGTAAAACCAAGGGAGGACGACTCAAGATCGACAAGCTCAAGCTGCATCTCCCGATCTTCGGCGACATCCAGCGCAAGAGCGCCGTATCCCGCTTTTCCCGCACGCTCGGGACGCTCGTCACCTCCGGTGTGCCGATCCTGCAGGCCCTGAACATCACCCGTGACACCGCGGGGAACGTCGTCATTTCCTCCGCCATCGACAAGGTGCATGAAGCGGTGAAAGAAGGGGAATCCATCGTGACCCCGCTGCAGGCCTCCGGCGTTTTCCCGAACATGGTCATTTCCATGGTGGACGTGGGTGAGGAAACCGGTCAGCTCCCGGAAATGCTGCTCAAGGTGGCCGACGTGTACGACGACGAAGTGGATAACGCCGTGACGGCGCTGACCTCGATCCTCGAACCGATCATGATCGTCGTGCTCGCGGTGGTCGTCGGTTCCGTGGTGTTCGCCCTCTTCCTGCCGCTCATCAAGATGATCTCCAGCATGGGCAACGCGGCCTGAAATCCGCCCATTCATCCTTCAGAAAGCAAATCGACATGAAATTTACCCGACGCAATCGTGCGGCAGCATTCACCCTGGTGGAGATGCTCGCGGTGATCGTGATTATCATGATTCTTTCCGCCGTCGTGCTGGCTGGACTGAAATACGCCACCGACAAGCAGAACAACGAAAAGACCCGAGTCCAACTGGCACGCATCAGCAACGCCCTTGAAGACTACAAGGTCGATAAAGGGCTTTATCCCCCGACCGAGGATACGGAAACGGGAACCGGGAATTCACCGACTCTCTTCAGCGCCCTTTATTGGGATTCCGACGAGGACGGACAGGCAGCGGAAGACGACAGCGACCAGAAAATCTACCTTCCCGAGCTGGACCCAGGTAACCGCAAGCTCGGTTGGCTGGATGGCAACAGCATCGAAACCTTCAGGATCGTCGATTCCTGGGGGAACGAGATTCGCTACCGGTCCGCCGTCAATGCCGCCGGTCAGCCGAATCCCAACACCGAGCGGCCCGATTTTGATCTTTGGTCCTCCGGCAAGGATGGCAACAGCGGAGATGCCAAAAGCGGTCTCAGCCAGGACGATCTCAAAGCTCCCTGAACCCTGAGAGGGAATTTCCGAAATTCATTCTTTCCACTGGACGCCCGCCATTTTGGCGGGCTTCTTCTTTCACGCACATGAGCGACCAAGCTGCTGAAACACCTTCCCCCGCGGAAGCCTCCATCGAAAAGGCACCCTCGAAAGTACGCCGTATTTCCAACCCGCGTGCCAAAAAGGCAGCCAAACCGAAAGCGGCGGTGGAGGAGGTCGCTCCCGCTGTCCCCGAGCCGGTGGCGGTCGAAACGACGGAAAAATCCGCTCCGGAGTTGCCGTCCGCTGCCGAAACACCGGAAACTCCGCAAGAGGTGACGGAAGCCGCGCAAACCGCCGAATGGCCGGAGCCGGAAACGTCCGGTGCGGCTCAGTCCAAAAATGGCAACAAACGGAAGCGCCGCCGCAACAAGGGAAAAGGTGGAAACGCGGGATCGGCGGCTGGAGATGAGCTTTCCGCATCACCGGTCACTTCTGAGGCACCTGCGACTTCCGGAGCTTCTTCCCCTCAACCATCTCGTCCGCCCCAGCAGCCTCAAGCGCAACCTTCCCAGCGCCCGAGAGTTTCCCCGGAAGATCAGGCGAAAAAGGCGTGGAAGATCTTCCTCGCGGAAGTGAGTGAGGAGGGTGTGGCGCTGATAAACGATCAGGATGCGAAGGAACTCGCCCGCCGCTGCTTCCGCCTCGCGGAAATCTTCATGGAAGAACAAGGCCGCCGCCGGGGGAATTGATGGACCGCTGACGTTCACGTCGGCTCAGCGGAACAGCCGCAGCGTTTTATAAGCCCTATAGGACTTATTAGGGCCTATAAGCTCACAGTGAAGCGGTGCAGCCGCGTGCCACGCTTCAGCGGCTTTTTTCCTCCGCCTTGCGTTCGATGGCGTCGCCGAGACGTTGGATGCCTTCGCCGGTTTTGCGGATGGCGCGGTCGAGATGTTCGCCGGGGGTGGAAGGGGATGCTTCTTCTCCGATCACGACTTCAGATTCCGGGATCACGGGTTCTTCCATACCGATTTCCTCTTCGGGCGGAGTCGGAACTGAGGATGTTTCTGAAGATTCGACGGGGGTGGCCATCGGGACGATCACTTTTTCGCCTTGGAGCGGAGTGGTTTCCGGCTCCGAAGGTTGCTCCTTCTTCTGGCAGGAGGTCAACGCGACGAGGAGAAGGGCGGCGGTGACGGGTTTGGCGAACATGAGGGTAAAAGATAGCACGGCTCGGAAGCGAGGCATTCGAAAATTCAGTAAACGTCGCGGAGGTAGCGCTTTTCTTTCTTCAGTTGGGAAACGTAAGCGGTGGCTTCTTCCGGGGTGAGTTTGCCGTGAACTTCGGCGATCTGGTGCAGGGCGGCGTCCACGTCCTTGGCCATGCGCGAGGCATCGCCGCAGACGTAAAAGGCGGCACCGGATTGGAACCAATCCCAGAGCTCGGCTCCTTTTTGCAGCATGAGGTTCTGGACGTAGATTTTTTCCTTTTGATCGCGGGACCAGGCGAGATCGAGTTGGGAAAGGGTGCCGTCCTTTTGGTAAGCGAGGAGCTCGTCTTGGTAGAGGAAATCGGTGGCGCTGTGGGGGTTGCCGAAAAACAACCAGTTTTTACCTGCTGCTCCACTGGCTTTGCGCTCTTCGAGGAAAGCCCGGAAGGGAGCGATGCCGGTGCCGGGGCCGCACATGATGACGGGCGTGTCGCCGTTTTCCGGCAGGCGGAAGGCTTTGTTGGCGTGAACGAACACTCCGGGTTTTACCTCTCCGGTCATACGATCGGATAGGAAAGTGGAGCAGATACCGCCGCGCTTGCGACCGTGGGATTCGTAGCGGACGATGCCGACACAGAGATGCACTTCGCCGGGGTGCGCCTTCGGACTGGAGGCGATCGAGTAAAGGCGTGGTTGCAATTTCTTGAGAATGGAAACGAAGTCCTCGGAATCCGTGAAATCGGCGGGATGATCGAGAACGAGATCGATGAGGTCGCGGCCCCAGCAAAAATCGTTCCATGCCTTTTTGTCATCGGCTTCCACGAGGGAACGGAGAAAAGGCGAACCGCTGCGGGCCTGCCATTTCTGGATGAGGGATTTGTTGATGGTGCCGATGTCGTAGTGGTGGAGCAGCGCTTCGCGCAGGGGGGCTTCACCGCCATCGGGGATGGGGACGATGCCGGCCTTGAAGGGGAGGTTCCGGATGATTTCGTCGACGACCGCCGCTGGGTTCACCGGGAAGACTCCGAGGGCGTCTCCGGCTTCGTAGGAGAGATCGGAACCTTCGAGCGAGAGGGCGATGTGGTAGGTTTCCTTGTCGCCTGCTCCGTTGAGGTTGAAATTCTGGAGAACCGGGGCCGGGAATGGGTTTTTCTTGGAAAAACCGGCTTCCACGGGTTCCGCCGTGGCATTCGTGGAGGATGAGGCGGCTCCGGTGTTGGCGGGTGTGAGGACGGCCAACACGGCGGAAGACCAGCGGCTGTAAGGTTCATCCGGATCGACATCCACATCCACGCGGGGGCTGAGGCGGGAGGCCCCGAGTTCGGCCAGACGGGTGTCGAATTCGATGCCGCACTTGCAATAATCCGGGTAGCTGGAGTCTCCGAGGGCGAGGACGGAAAAGGAAACGCCTTCGAGCCGTGGGGCGGCGTCGCTGAGGAGCCAGCCGTGGAAATCGGCGGCGCTGTCCGGTGGTTCGCCGTCGCCGTAGGTGGAGGTGATGATGAGCAGGTTTTTTTCCTGGGGCAGTCGGGCGCGGTCGTAGGCGACCATGTCGAAGAGTTCGGCCTCGAAATTTCCTTTTTTCAGGGTCTTGACCAGTTTTTTGGCCAGGCTTTCGGAATTCCCGGTTTGCGAGCCATAGAGAACGGTGACGGGAATGGCTGGGCCGCTGGCGGGTGCTCCCTGACCGCCACCGGCCAGAAGTTGAGCCAAAAAGTTACTCAGCCAGGTGCGTTGCTCCGGAGTGAAGGGAGCGTCATCGGGAATAAGGATCGGAGAGGCCATTGATGGGGAGGGCCGGTTGCTGCCGGGGTGCGGAAGGTGTGCAAATGCGACACCGGATTCAAGCCTGGATCGTACCAAATTTTCACCATTTCGATGAAGCGGCTTTGGCTCAACTATGAGTATTTCAAATCCTTCGAGGGATCGAGTTCGAAACTCAGGGCGAAATCCGCCACGGTGTTCGGCCGGATGTGTTTTTCCAGAAACTTGAGGTAATGCGGATCATCCAGCGTCACTTCGAGTTTGTCCCGGGAATTCACCTCGATGGAGAAGAAGAATTGCCACGGGGATTCCGGATCGAGATTGCGCCCGGATTTTACGGAAAGCACCTCGGGGATTTTCAGCAGCATGCTGCGGCTGGCGCGGACGAGTTCCTCCAACGCGTCGGCGGGATTCACCTCGGGGTTGAGCTGGAAGCTGACGACGTGATGAATCATCGCGAGGAAACGGCGGCGATTGGGAAAGATTGGGAAAGAAACCGGAATCTTCAGGATTTCCAGTTCAGGGCTCCTTTTTTCAGGGCATACACGTAGGCGAAAATCAGGATGCCGGCGAAGCCTGCCATGCTGAGCAGCGGGGTGACGCCGTGGGCGATCAGATCGCGGAACTGGATGGCCCATGGATACATGAAGACGACCTCAATGTCGAAAAGCACGAACAGCATGGCGACGAGGTAGAACTTGATGGAAAAGCGGGGTGCGCCTTCACCGACCGGCAGCATGCCGCATTCGTAAGGGGTGTCCTTGGTCCGGTTGTTCCGGCCGGAGCGCCCGGCGACGATGCTGAGCGCGAGAACGATCGCCGCAAAGCCAATGGCGATGAGCACTTGCAGGAGGACTGGCAGGTAATCGTGAGGCATGACGGCGAAGGGTTGGCCTCAGGTCATATCCACAAGGTGGAAAAAGGGTAGAAAAAAAACCCGCGCCGGTGAAGGACGCGGGTTTTTTCAAAGAATGTGGGGAAATCCCGAAGGGATCACGCTTCTTCACGGGCTGCTTCCTGAGCGGCGGCAAACGCGCTGGAAGCTTCGTGGACGCGGGGCGTGCCTTTGTATTCTTTGCCGATTTTTTCCACCAGACCGCGGGTGACGAGGTTCTGGAGTTTTTCGTAGGCCCGGAGACGAAGCATTTCCTCGCCGCCGCTCACCGCGTTCCGGACTTTCAGGTTCTCGAAAACACGCTCGAAGAGGTCGTTGAAACCAAAGATTTTCTTTTCGGCCAGGACATTACAGAGTTCGTCGGTAACATGGTCAGGAAGTCGACGTGAGAACCGGGTACGTTTCGTGGTGGTTGCCATAACGAACGTATCTTCGCACAACCGGGCGAAAAAGCGACTTAAAAAATCCCGGGGAATCCGAAGGCTAAATTAAAAATAAGCAAGTCCTAAACTCAAGAAAAATTTTACAGGGTTCGGGATGTGCCTTGACAGATCGGGGATTTTCCCCAATCTCCGCCCCTCTGCCGCGTCGGAAACGTGGCGGCACCTGAAAATTCTCATGAAAAAGGACATTCATCCGAAATACAATCCGGTCGTGTTTGTGGACATGACCAGCGGCAAGCGTTTCGTCACCCGTTCCACGAAGACCTCCGACAAGAAGGAAGTCATCGACGGTGTGGAGCACAGCGTGATTTCCGTTGGCATCACTTCCGATACCCACCCGTTCTTCACCGGTCTGGCCCAGTTCGTGGACACCGAAGGCCGCATCGACAAGTTCCAGAAGCGTTTCGGCGCGCCGGTTCGCCGCGCAGGCAAGCCGAAGCTTGGCTGAAGCATCTTTCTCAAAAACGCCCGATCGCATTTGCGGTCGGGCGTTTTTTATGGAGCGAGGGAGCGCCGACGTTCACGTCGGCTCGCGAAGATCATCGAATTGAGCCGACGTGAACGTCGGCGCTCCATTTCGGCGCTCCAGTTTACAACCCGCTGGAACGGATCAGTTCGTGGAGTTGTTTCTGGAATTCCACAATGTCTTCCTGATTCGGGCGGTAGCCGGGGGTGTCGGGATCGAGGCCGGGGCGGCCGCTTTGATCGATCATCCAGATGGCGGTTTCCCCATCGCTGAAGGTGACCTTGCCGGAAACCAGTGAACCCGGAAGCGTGAGGGAATCCATGGTGACCGTCACCTGGCCGGTCGGCACCGGTGCGGAGGGCTCCTCTTCTTTTTTCGGTTCTTCCTTCGGGGCTTCGAGAATCTGGATATTCAAGTCGAGCACCAGAAGGCGGGCATCCATGTAGGTGAGGGACAGACCGAAGGTTTCTTTCAACCGGCGCTGAAGGTCGGAAATGCTGGCTCCCTCGGCTGCCCATTGGTGGAGGGCGTCTTTTTGTTCCGGAGTAAGACTGCTGGCGCTGAACATGCCTTCTTTTGGCCCGCCCGCCGGGTGGCCACAAGTCCCAAGCGAGGGAGGGGATGAAGAAAAGTGGGGGAGAGGAAAGGAAGAGGGGGGAGTAAGAGCCGACGTGAACGTCGGCGCTCCATGCTCATCCCCGGGTGCCTTCGCGGCGGGCTTGCACGGCGAGGCGGAAGGCCTGTCGTTCGCCGTAGCGTTTCACGGAAAAGCGGACACATCGGCGTTCTCCGTCACCGAGCGACCAGGTGGCTTGCCAGAAGTAATAGGCCACGCCGTTCGGGCCGGAAATGGTGACACGGGAGACGCCGACCACACCGGAGGAGTTCCGGGCGGAGGTGAGGCAGACGCGTACGCCTTCGGTTTCCGAGAGTTTTGCCAGGACCTTGTCCCGCCACGCCCGGGCGGCTTGCAGGGAGTTCTCGGGGCCTCCGAGACTGCGGTCGGCGAAGTATTTCGCGTAGCGGACTTTCCTGCGCTGGATCCGCACTTGCCAACCGAAGGTGCTGGTCTCCGGGTGCTCCATTCGCGTGATCGCGAAATTGGCGGTTTTGGGTTGCATGGCATTGGAAACATCGGACGCATTTGCGGGCTGTCAACGTGGAGACGGAAGATTTTGAGACAGAAGACGGAAGAAAAGAAACGGTTGAAAAGTGGCCTTTTCGGATCTTCGAAAGTCTTCTGTCTTCTGTCTCACGATCTTCTGTCTATTTTTCCGCGTGCTCGAAATTTTAAGGAAAACGTTCGGTCATCGGGAATTGCGGCCGGGGCAGGAGGAGGTGGTGAAGGCGTTGTTGGCGGGGCGTTCCGCGCTGGCGGTGTTCCCGACGGGCGGGGGAAAATCGCTGTGTTACCAGCTTCCGGCGTTGATATTCGAGGGAATGACGCTGGTGGTTTCGCCGCTGATCGCGTTGATGAAGGATCAGGTGGATGCGCTGAACGCACGGGGGATTTCCGCCGCGCGGCTGGATTCGTCGCTGGATCTGGAGGAATCGCGCGAGCTGTACGCGAAGCTGGATCGGGGCGAGGTGAAGTTGCTCTACATCGCGCCGGAGCGGTTCTCGAATGAAGCGTTCCGGCAAAGAGTTGCGCGGTGGCGGATCGATCTGCTGGCCATCGATGAAGCGCACTGCATTTCCGAATGGGGCCATAATTTCAGGCCGGATTACCTGAAGCTGGCCCGGGTGAGCCGTCGTTTGAAAATTCCGCGGATTCTGGCGCTGACCGCTACCGCGACGCCGAAGGTGGCTCGGGAAATCCGCAGGCATTTCCGGATTTCCGCGGAAGATCACGTCCAGTTGAGCTTTCACCGACCGAATCTCGACCTGCGGGTGAGTCCTTGCGCCTCGGCGGAGCGCAAGGCGCTGCTGCTGGATCGCCTGAGCGGGGAAAACGGCTCCACGGTGGTGTATGTCACGCGGCAGGAAACGGCGGAGGAAATCGCGACTTTTCTGAACTGGCAGGGCCTTTCGGCGCGGGCGTATCATGCGGGGCTTCCCGACGATTTCCGCTCGGACGCGCAAAGCGCCTTCATGGCGGGAGAGGTGAAAATCATCGTGGCGACTATCGCTTTCGGCATGGGGATCGACAAATCCGACATCCGCCGGGTGGTGCATTACAACCTGCCGAAAAGTCTGGAAAATTACACGCAGGAGATCGGCCGTGCCGGTCGTGATGGCCTCCCCGCCATTTGCGAGCTTCTGGCCTGTGCGGATGACCTGACGGTGTTGGAGAATTTCATCCACGCGGACACGCCCTCACCGGGAGCGCTGGGAAATCTGCTGGATCGCATTCTCCGGCGCGGCGCGATATTCGACGTTTCGCTGTATGATCTATCCGTCACTTGCGATATCCGGACTACGGTGATCGCGACCGTGCTGACTTATCTCGAAATCGAGGGTTTCATCGAAGCGACCGGCGGTTTTTACGATCTCTATCAGGTGAAACTTTTGCGCGACGAATCCCGGATCGTGGCTGGAATGGCGGCGAGGGACCGGAAGTTTTTCCAGACCTTGCTGGCGGCGGGGGAAATGAAGCGGATGTATCTGCATTTCCGGCCATCGGAACTGGTGGATTCCCTCGGCGTGAAACGGGAAAAAATCGTCGCCGCGCTCGGCGAACTGGAAATCGTGGGAGAGGCGGCAGTCAAAGTCTCGGGAATCCGTCAGGGGTATCGATTGAAAAAAGACCCCGGCGATCTCCGCGAGCTGGCCGAACGTTTGGCGACGAAATTTCTGGAGCGTGAAGCCGCGGATCTGGACCGGCTTTCGGCAGTGCTGGGAATTTCCGGTCAGAGAGGATGCCTCACCGCTTACCTGACCCGCCATTTCGGTGAAAATCTGGATGCTCCCTGTGGCCACTGCGATCGTTGCCGGGGTGTTCCGGCCAGGGTTTTGCGCAGGAAAAAGGCACGCGAAGTGACGGTGGAGGAACTCGAACGGGTGCGCTCGCTCAAGGCGGAAAAACATGCTGCTCTCGGCACGCCGCGACAGCTCGCGAGATTTCTGTGCGGCATGAGCAGTCCGGCGGCGACGCGGGCACGTCTTTCCCGGCATGAGTCGTTCGGGCTGCTGAAGGAGCTGCCGTTCGCGGAAGTTCTGGTGATGGCGCGGGTATGAGGGGCGGTTTTTCCCCGGATTGACAGAAGAGAGGTTTCCCCGGCAGCTTAGGCGCATGCCGGAAGAGCCTTCGAAGTCGCCAACGTCCCCGCTGTCTGCCAACTCCCCGCAGCCGGATTCCGAACCTGCACGGAATCCCGCCGAAACCGAGGCGGAGGAATCACCAAAGGCCTCTTCGGAGCGGAACGGGAAAATGCCCATCACGACGGTTCTTCTCGCCGCGACGCTCGTGTTGCTGGTGGCATTGATCGTGGTGAACATCCAGCGCCGCAAGATCGATCAAACCGTGCGTGAATCCGATCTTTCCGTCGCAAAGGCCGATCTGGAAGCTTACCGGACCTACCTGAACCGCCAGCGTGCCGAGATGGGGCTCACCCCTTTGCAGACGGAAGGCGAGCCGATCGAAAAAATCGCGGACCGGATGAAAAAGGACGCCGAGACCCTGGTGCTGCTGACCACCCGGTTTCAGGAAATGCTGACGGAAAAAGACGCCGTTCTGAGTGGCAAGACCGCGGAATTGGTGCGCTCCGAGCAGATGCGCCAGAGCTTGCTTCAGGAAACGTCGCGTCTCCAGTCTGAGCTGCAGCGAGCACTTGCCGAAAGCTCCGAAGCCGACCTGCTGCGCCGCAGCCAGGAGCAAATGAGAAATCAACGCGACGCATTGACTGCGGAATTGTCCAAGGTCCGTTCCGAACTGGCCGCCCGGGGCCAGATGGCATCCGCCGATGATCTGGCGGATTTACAACGTCGCCTCGACGAGACTTCGAAAGCGAAGGAATTTTACGAAAGACGCGTGGCCGAACTGGAAGCGGAGCTGGCGAAGGGACGGCTTTTCGCTAAATCCGAGAACGAACTGCTGCCGGCGGCGGTCGAGCTGTTCCGCAATTTGCGCGGACTGGAGGACCAAAAGGATTCCGACCTGACGAGCGCTTACAGCAAGCTGGGCGTGGACCTTGGCGCGAATGTGCTGAGGACGCTGGATTTCCAGACCGGATCGAGCGTGGTCCCCCCGGATGACGAATCGGCGATCCGTGAGCTCACTTCCGAAGTGCCGGATGGCGACCTGATTCTCGTGATCGGCTACGCTTCGGAAACGGGCAATGAGGAGGCGAACCAAAAGCTTTCGTCGGATCGCGCCACGGCGGTGGCGGAGCTGATTTCCGGCATCAAGCGCCAGGACCAGAAGGTGCAGGCGGTGTATCTCGGACAGACGGACCGCTTCAGCAGCCGCATTCCGGAGCGGAACCAGATTTGCGAAATCTGGCGCGTTCGCCAGAAGTGAGGGAGCGGGATGGTTGAGGGTTGATGGAATGGGCGATTGTGGCGCACGCTTCCGCCCATGCCGCAACCGCCACGCCGCCCGTCCGAGGATCGCCAGGGGAAGAAACCGTTTTCTCCCGCTTCCCGCAATGCATCGAAAGGACCGCAGAAGGCGTCGTTCGCTCCGAAGCAGACGGGGCCGAAATTTTCCGGGAAAAGCGGAGGGAAAAAAGGGCCGGTTCCCCGGAAGCATGACGCGAAAACCGAGCGCGGCTGGGATCCGGTCGCGGCCTGGTATGACAAGCTGGTGGGGGAATCCGGCTCGGATTACCACCAGCAGGTGATTTTACCTGCGACGCTGCGCATTCTCGCACCTCAGCCGGGCGAAAGGGTGATCGACGTGTGCTGCGGTCAGGGTGTGCTGGTGCGGCCGTTGCTCGAAAGCGGCGTGGCGAAAGTGACCGGCGTGGATGCCAGTCCGCGCTTGATCGAAGCCGCCAAGGCAAGGCATGGCCGGGATGCCAGGGTGTCTTTCGTGGTCGCGGATGCCTGTGTTCCGGGTGAGTGGGCGGATGAAAGCTATGACGCGGCCACCTGTCTGATGGCGGTGCATGACGTTCCGGACGTGGTGGGGTTGTTCTCGAGCGTGGCGCAGGCGCTGACACCGGGCGGACGGGCGCTTTTCGTTTTCATGCACCCGTGTTTCCGGATTCCGAAACAGTCTCATTGGGGATTCGATAACGATCAGAAAATCCAGTTCCGCCGGGTGGATCGTTACGGGAAAGCATTGGAAATCCCGATCACCACGCATCCGGGCAAGGGTGAGAGCCAGACGACGACGTTTTATCACCGACCCTTGGCGGATCTACTGACGGGGCTGGGTGAAAGCGGGCTGGGCGTGGTGGGATGCGAAGAGCTTTTCAGCCACCGGCGTTCGCAGGCGGGCGGAGCGTTCAGCAAGGCGGAGCACCGCGCGGCTGAGGAATTCCCGATGTTCATCGCGATCTGTGCGGTGAAGCTGTGAAAGGGGTTGCGGCGTCCCGCCGCAATGAAAAAGGAATGCCGCGGCGGGACGCCGCGACCCCTTTCATGTTAGGATCAAGAGTCGATCCAGACAGTTGATTTCGAAATCCGGCTTACAGTGTCCCGGACGCAGTGAATCCGGATGGCCGGTGAAGAGGGCGGTTTTGAAGCCGACGGCAGCCGCGGGCAGGATGTCCTGGATGGAATCGTTGCCGATGTAGAGTGTTTCCTTCGGAGAAATACCGCGCACGGCGAGTTTTTCGACGGCGATCCGGAAAAGCTCCGGCGAGGGTTTGGCGATGCCATGCTGATAGGAAAACACCGTGAGATCGGGTGCGAAAAATCCGGCGAGCGGTCCGAGCGAAGATCGGCTGTTGATTTGCGCGTTGGAGATGATGCCGAGTGGCAGGCCGCTGGCGGCGAGGGCGTGCAGGGTTTCCTCTGCGAAAGGCATCAGGCAGGAAGGATGCCAGGCAGCTTCGGTGACAATTACGAGGTCCGTCGTATCCGCTTCGGGAGAAAGACCGAGCACTTCGCGCCAGAGTTCTCTCAGATCGATTTCCGGATGGGTGTGTGCGGATGCGGAATGATGGCGCAGTACCGCCTCATGCAATGCGGTGCTGGGAGAGTCGGGAGGGATGTGGCCGAAGTTTCGGATGATCGTCCGCAACATTGGATCGGCGGTGGGATCCGGTTTCACACCGCCTGCCCGGGCGATCAGCAGCGTGCCGTAGAGATCGAAAAGAACGGCGCGTGGAGTCCAGGGAGGAGCGGTTTTCAGGAAATGAAACTCCGGGAGATAAGCATCGAGGATGCGCGAGGGATCGAGAAAGGAAACGGGGCCGGGCTTTTGGTTGAGAATGTTTCGGTAAACGGGAAGGAGGTTTTGAGGCGGAAAGGTGACGGGGGGAAGCGGTGGGAGATCAAGGGCGTGTGTGAGCCAGGATTTGAGGTAGGGAGCCGGGACATTCCTGTCCCGGATTTCATCAAGATGTGTCGGACAGGAGTGTCCGACCTCCTTAATTTTTAAAATGATGTCACGTTGGATGGACTCGGGCAGGTTTCCGAAATCGTAGCTGCCGTTTTCGGAGAGGGGAGGTGGAGGGGGCGCTGCGCGATGATAATCCCGAAAATGATCGGTGTAAGTTTTTTGATAGATTTTCCGCAACTCTTGTTCATTGATCCACTCCGCCGGGACGAGGATGCTGCGATAAAGTCCGCGCCGATCGAGCGACGGATGGTCGGTGAGGTGCGGCAGGTCGCGGCCGATGAGCGGTTTTCCGAGTTGCGCGGCTTCGAAGAAAGGAAGTCCGAATCCCTCGGCGATGGAAGTGGTGACGAAATGCGTGGCTCGTGCGACCCAGGATTCGAACGGGGCATCCGGCTGGACGGCTTCAAAATCGATGGGGAGGTTTTGGGCGGTGGCGAACGATTTCCAGCGTCGGTAAATCGGGAGCCATTCGGGATTTTCCGGAGCGCGACTGATGGAGATGCGTGCGCCGGGCGGAAGCTGGCTTGCCAGCAGAATGAGTTCTCCGATGTTTTTTCGGCGGATGGCGCGGATGGGTGCGAAGAGAAGGGGCGTGGAGCTTTTTTCGGCGGAAACGCCATCGGATTCGCCGCAGGGAAGGATGGGATTGGGAAGCAGGTGGGCGTGGGATTCCGGAAGACCGGACTGGATGAAACGTTGGCGGTCGAGGGAATTGATGAAGGCGTAATGGATGTGCGGCCCGATGGGATAGCGCGGGGGGATGGAGCGGTAATTTTGCGGGCGTCCGTCTTCCGCGAGATCGTGGATGTGGAGCAGGAGGCGTTCGCCCGCTTCAGCGAGAAGCTCGATCAGCCCGGGGAAGTTCGGATTTTTTCCGAGTGTGGGATTGTGAAAATGCCAGAGATCGGGCGGGCCGCCGAGAGCTCGGGTGGCGGTGGCGCGTAGTGTTCCCAAAAGAGATTCGGGCGAAACGCCGCAACCACGGTTTTCAGGATCGTAGCCGAGGGCGGGAATGGGATGTTCGCCATCGCTGCTGAGGATGACATGCGGGATGCCCAAATTCCGTGAAGTGGCGGCGATGACGGAAGTGACGCCACCGGGCTTCTGGTGATAGTGGACGATGGCGACACGCATGGGTTTGGTTGATGGTTGAGAGTGGATAGTTGATGGTGAAGAAGAGTCCGCATCGCGCGCTCTTTCTATCAACCATCAACTAAAAACCATCAACCCCTCTTACTCCACCGGCTTGATGGTGACCGAGAGGGCGTTGTCGGCGTTGAGATATTTTTTCGCCAGCGCGTTGATTTCCTCCAGGTGGATCGAACGGTAATCGGCATCGCGGGTGCGGGCGAGTTCGAGGCGGTCCGGATCGAGCTGGGATTGGGCCATGACGGTGGCGGACCAGTAGCTGTTGTCGCGCAGCGTTTTATCCAGCATGGAAAGCGTGGGCTTGAGGGCGCGGTCGAGTTCGTCCTGGGTGGCGCCTTTTTCGGATAGCTCGTGGGCGAGATCGCGCATGGTGGTGAGAAGTTTTTCGACATCCTCGGGTTTTCCGACGCTTTGGCCGATGAGGTAGCCGAAATCGTTCAGGGCATCGGAACCGCTGGCTCCGGCATCGGGGCTGTAGGAAGCACCGAGTTTCTCGCGGATTTCCTCACGCAGGCGGTCCGAGTAGATCTGGCCGAGGATGTTGAGGCGGCGGAAGTTTTTCTGGTTTTTCCGCAGGCCGTCGGTCTTCCAGATGACGGTGGCCACGGCTTGTGGGATCTTGCTCTCGAAGGTGAAAGTTTGGCTCTGCGGTGCCTTCGGGAAATTCACGACACGGGAGGCTTCCAGGCGAGGAGCGGTGCGAGCGCGGACGGGGAGCGATCCGAAGGTGGAAAGGAGATCGGGCAGGATGGTGTCGATCTTGAAATCGCCGACGATCGTCAGTTCCAGATAGCCTTTGGAGAGTTCCGGAGTGAGCCATTTTTTGACATCGGCGATGGTGTATCCGTTGAGTGTTTCCATCGGTGGGACGGTGTAGCGGAAGTCCCCGCCGTGCAGCCAGGCGTTCATTTCGCGTTCCGGCCCAGCGGAGGTGTGGCGAAGTTGTTGATAGAGCATCGGCACGGCTTTCTGGAATTGCCAGAGGCCTTCCTCGCGATATCCGGGATCGGTCAGCGTCGCGCACATGAGCTGGAGCTGGAGCGGGAAATCGGCCGGAGTGGTGGCTCCGGAGAGCACGAAGGCTTCTTCGCCGATGGAGAAATCCACGCCGACGTTTTTCCCCGCGAGGATTTGTTGGAGTTCGTCGTTCGAGTGCTTGCCGAGACCGCCTCCATTGAAGACGGCGGAGGCGAAAGAGTGCAGCATCGGCTTGTTTTTCGGCTGGGTGAGCTGGCCGGAGCCGGTGCGGGCGATCACGCGGATTTTGTTTTGTTCGAAATCCGTCGGCTTGAGATTCACGCGGACCTGATTGGAGAGCACGAGCTGGGTGATGCCGAGGTCGGAGACTTCCTTGCGGGTGGCGATGCGTCCCGGACGGCCGAAGCTGGTGTATCCGAAGGGGGCGATGGCGCGGGCGGTGGCTTCCGTGATGGGTTTAGCGAAAGACTCCTGATAGATCGCGGAAAGTGCTTGTTCGGCGTTCTCGGGTTTTTCCTTGGTGGTGAGGATCAGGTGCATGCCGGCGACGTCCCAGAATTTTTTGAACGCGTCGTGAACCGAGGCGGGATCGATGACGGCCAGACCTTGTTTCACGATTTCGAGGTTGGTTTCCGGAGTGGTGAATACCTTGTCGTTGTCGAAGGCCTTGATGATCGCGGTGGCGATGGTCTCGGACTTGCGGGTGGCCTGTTGCTGGACGGCTTGTTCGTAGGCGTTGAGGACGTTGGATTTCGCTTCGTCGAGCTCCGCCTGGGTGAATCCGTATTGCAGGGCGCGGCGGAATTCCTGTTCGAGAACGGGGATCGCGTCCTGCCAGCGGTCATCGGCGACGGTGACGTCGATGGAGCCGATTTTCATGTAATTGAAGAGTTCGTAATCGGCGGCGGAGCCGGAAAGGATGGGAGAGCCTTGCTGTTTGCTCTGGCGCTCGAAACGGCGGCTGAGAATAGCCTGTGCGAGGTCGAGCGGCATTTGTTCGATCCGGTTTTCGACGGTATCGGGCTTTGGCTCGAACGGGCGGATCTGGGTGAGGGAAAGCTCGGTGGAAGAAGCTTCCTTATCGGCGAAAATGGAGGCCTTGACGCCTTCGACCACCGGGATCGGTCCGAGGTTCGCATCCGAACCGGCGTTTTCAGGATTTTTCATCGAGCCGAAAGTTTCGCGGATGATCGGCTGCAAGGTGGCCATGTCCATATCTCCGGCGATCACCAGCGTCATGCGCCGGGGTGTGTAGTAGCGCTGGTAGTAATCGACGAAGCGGGCGCGCGGGGCTTTGGCGATGACGTCTTCGATGCCGATCGGAAAACGATGGCTGATGAGGGACTCCGGCAGCAGGGTCTTGAACTGGAGCTCCATCAGGCGGCTTTCCACGGAGTCCCGGCTGATTTTTTCCGCGAGGATGACACCGCGTTCCTGCTCGATTTCTTTTTCTTCGAGAAGCGCGCCGTCGCCGAAATCCCGCATCACTTTCAGGCAGAGATCGACGGTTTCCGGGGCGGTGTCCGGCAGATCGAGCATGTAAACGGTCTCGTCGAAGGAGGTGTAGGCGTTGACATGGGCACCGAAGGCGATGCCGAGGCGCTGCATGCGGGGCACGAGTTCATCGGCTTTGAAGTTTTTCGTGCCGTTGAAGACCATGTGCTCGATGAAATGGGCCAGTCCCTGCTGATCGTCGGCTTCCATGAGCGAACCGGTGGCGATGTGCAGGCGGATGGAAAGACGCTTTGGCGGTTCCTGATTCGGATACAGGACGTAGCGCAATCCGTTTTCGAGGGTTCCGTAAACGGCCTTGGCATCCGGCGCGATGTCGGAAGCGGCCTGGGGCCAAGGGGTAGGCTCGACCGGTGCGGCAGCGGAGGCTTGAGGAGGAGCCTGTTCCGCTGAGGCGGCTGCCGGTGACGGCGTCCGGGGAGTTGCCGTTTCTTCGACCGGCGCGGCGGGGGCGGGCTGGACGACGGGGCGTTCCCGGACGGAGAGGAAAATCGCGGTGAATGCGAGGATGAGAACCAGAAGGAACGGCGTGGCCTTTTGCATGAGTCAAAACGTGGTAAGGAGAGCGGCACTTGGCAACGGAGAAGCGCCACGAAATCGTCCTTCTGCCCGGGAAATGAAAATCTTGTGAAATCGAGATTGCATTCCTGCGTGCGGCATGGTGTTTTTCCGGCCCCGACCGCAAGGATCGGGTTTCTGAATGCACTCGTGGCGGAATTGGTAGACGCGCTAGATTCAGGTTCTAGTGGGGGCAACCCCGTGGAGGTTCGAGTCCTCTCGAGTGCACCATTTGGAAATCAACGATTAAGGGAGCCATGGAGGCTCCTTTTTTTGTGTTTGAGTGAGATAGGATCCGAGGATGATACGATAAGTCCTCTTATTTTACCGTCTCTGCCAGAGACCCTTGAGATTCGCTCTCGAAAGTCGGTGGCAGGTGCGCCACATTTCGGCGTGGATTTGTTTCCGAAATCGAAAAACGCGGAGCCCAGGGCGTTGTCCGTTACGCAGTTGATGCGGCGGATGAAGAACCTGTTGGAGATTCAGATTGGAGAGGTGTGGGTGGAGGGTGAAATTTCCAACCTGAAGAAGCAGGCGAGCGGGCATTGGTATTTTTCGCTGAAAGACGAGGGGGCGCAGGTGCAGTGCGCGATGTTCGGCGCGAGGAAACGTCCGGGTGCGGAGGCGATGGAGGACGGGGTGAAGGTGCGGGTTTTCGCGGAGGCGAGTGTTTATGAAACGCGCGGGCAGTTGCAGATCATCGTGCAGAAGGTGGAGCGGGCGGGTTTGGGGGATTTGCAGGCGCGTTTCGAGGCGTTGAAACGAAAGTTGAACGAGGAAGGTTTATTCGATGCTTCCAGAAAACGCCCGATACCGAAATTTCCGGCGGTGGTCGGGATTGTCACCTCGGAGACCGGGGCGGTGATCCGGGATATCATGAACGTGCTGGGCCGTCGCGCGCCGTGGGTGCGGGCGGTGCTTCTGCCGGTGCGGGTGCAGGGGAAGGGGGCGGAGCGGGAAATCGCGGAGGCGATCGGGAAACTCGGCGATCCCGAGCGATACGGTTGTCCGCGTTGCGATGTGCTGATCGTTGGGCGTGGTGGTGGGTCTTTGGAAGATCTGTGGTGCTTCAACGAGGAGATCGTGGCGTGTGCCTTGGCGGCGTGCCCGATCCCGGTGATTTCCGCCGTGGGGCATGAGATCGATTTTACCATCGCGGATTTCGTCGCGGATTTGCGCGCTCCCACGCCGAGCGCGGCGGCGGAGCTGGCGGTTCCCGATGGAACGGAATTGGTCGGACGCCTGAACCAGATGAAGCGTCGCATGGAGCGGCAGGTGAGGGATCGGCTGGCGAGGAACCGGGCGATGCTCGATGGTCTGCGGCGCGGTGTGTTGCAACGCGATGGGGAAAAGCTGTTGCGGGAATCCGTGATGCGGCTGGACACGTTGCGCGCGCACATGGAGCGGGCGTTGCGTTCGTCGCTGGAGCAGGCTGGCGCACGTCTGAACGAGGCACGTGTTTCGCATCGGGCGCACCATCCGGCGAAGGTGTTGGAACGGCGGGTCGATCATTTGCAGAACCTGCGGGGGAGGCTGGAGCGACTCGCTGCCGATAAGGTGGAACGTCGTGTTGAAACTCTCGATCGTCTGCGCGGCATGCTGCGTGCGTTGGGGCCGGATTCGGCGTTTCAGCGGGGATTTTCCATCACGCTGGATGCGGAAGGGAAACTGGTGAAATCCTCCGGTCAGTTGCAACCGGGCGATGTGCTGCGGACGAAGTTTGCCGATGGAGAAGTCGCCAGCCGGGTGGATGGAGCCATCCCGGCACCGCGTCGGAGTGCGAAAAAATCATTGGACGAATCACCGGATCTGTTTGGAGGTGAAGGATGAAACGAATTTTCCCGATCATCGCGGCGGTGCTGGTGCTGGCTGGCTTCGGCATCTGGTGGTTTTCGCCGAAGCAGGTGATTCAGCGGAGGACGAAGAGTTTTCTCTCGGTGCTGACGATCGAGAAAGACAGCGGCAAGGCGGCGCGGATGATGAAACCGTTCGAGCTGAATAAAATGTTAGCACCGGAGGTAATGCTGGAAAATCCGGAGCGGGAAGAACTCAACGGCACCTTGAGCAGGACGGATCTGGAGTCTCACTTTTCATGGCTTTGCACCCAGGCGGTGAGAACGGATTTTTCGGTGGAGGAGTTCAAGGCCGTGAACGTGTCCGGAGACACGGCGGAGCTGGAATTCGTCATGAAAGCACTGGTCGAGCTGAAAGATTACCGGCCTGCGGACGGGAGCTACACGGTGAGTTTTTCCTGGAGAAAGGAAAAGGACGGCTGGCGCCTCGCGGCGGCAAAATGGCGGGAGTGAAAGAGGAAAGGGGTAACCACAAAGAGCACAAAAAACACAAAGGATTCCTTACAGTATTTTGCTTTTTTGTAGCCGATGGTTTCGATTTTTCATGGCCTCGCGCGGAGCTGCGGGGACGCCGAGATAATTGAAAATTGGCAGGAGCGGCTGTCCCAGCCGTCCGGTGGATGGCGGTTCACCTTATCGTTGGGGTGATTTCCTTGTTTCAGGACCGCTCACCACCGGACGTTTCGGAGAAACGTCCCTGCCATTCCCATTTTTCAGACAGCTTCTGAAAAACCCTGTATCTCAGCGACTGCTTGGCGCGAGCATCTTCTTCATCATATCGGCCACGCTTTTCATGAAACCGCTGTAAACAAAGGCTAACAAAATTTGTGTCTTCTGTGTTCTTTGTGGTTAAAAAGCTCTTTTGAAATTTTTTTTGCCGGTAGGGATACCGGAAGTCCCGGTTAGAGCGCCTGGTGTGCCTGATCGAGGGCCGCGGCGACGAAGCCTGCGAAGAGCGGGTGCGGGTGGTTCGGCTTGGATTGGAATTCCGGGTGGAACTGGGCGGCGAGGTAGAAGGGGTGATCTGGGATTTCGACGATTTCGACGAGACCTTCCTCGGCGGAGACGGAGGAAATGACGAGACCGGCTTCCTGAAGGCGATCCTGATAGTCGGAATTCACTTCGTAACGGTGGCGGTGGCGTTCGTGGATGCGGTCCTTGCCGTAGAGCTGCGCGGCGCGGGTGCCGGCGAAGACGATGGATTCGCAGGAGCCGAGACGCATGGTCGCGCCCATGTCCTCGACGCCCTTTTGTTCTTCCTGAAGGCAGATGACGGGATGGGGAGTGTTTTTCTCGAACTCGGTGGAGTTCGCGTCCTTGAGGCCGCAGACGTTGCGGGCGAATTCGATGGTCGCGATCTGCATGCCGAGACAGATGCCGAAGTAGGGAATCTTGTTTTCGCGCGCGTATTTGGCGGCGAGGATTTTGCCCTCGATGCCGCGGTCTCCGAAACCGCCGGGAACGAGGATGCCATCGACTTCACCGATGACGGCGCGGGCACCGTGGTCCTCGATGGCTTCAGCCTCGACGCGGACGATCTGCACCTTGGTGTCGTGGTGGGCTCCGGCGTGGATGAGGGATTCGTAGATGGATTTGTAGGCGTCCTGAAGCTCGATGTATTTCCCGGCGACGGCGATGGTGACTTTGTTTTTCGGGTGAATCACACGCTGAACGAAGCGCTCCCAGTCTTCGAGGGCGGGGGATGGGGTGTGGCCGAGGCCGAGGCGATCGACGACGAGGCGGTCGATCTTGTCGCGACGCAGGTCGAGCGGGCATTCGTAAATGCTGTGGGCGACATCGCGGAAGGCGACGACGTTCTTTTTCTCGACGTTACAGAACATGGCGATCTTGCGCCGGTTGTCTTCGTCGAGGTCGGTTTCGGTGCGGCAGATGATGATGTCCGGCTGGATACCGATTTCGCGGAGCTTGGCGACGGATTGCTGGGTGGGCTTGGTTTTCACCTCACCGGCGGCCTTGATGTAGGGTAGAAGGGTGACGTGGATGAAGCAGACGTTTTCCTTGCCGACTTCGAGGGCGAACTGGCGGAGGGCTTCGAGGAAAAGCAGGCCTTCCATGTCGCCGACGGTGCCGCCGATTTCGGTGATGAGCACATCGACGTCCGGATTGTCCTGGGTGACTTTGTGGATGCGGCCCTTGATTTCGTCGGTGACATGCGGGATGAACTGCACGGTTTTCCCGAGGTATTCGCCGCGACGTTCTTTCTTGATGACGGCATCGAATACCTGGCCGGAGGTCAGGTTGTTCATCCGGGAGAGGACGCCGGAGGTGAAGCGTTCGTAGTGGCCGAGGTCGAGGTCGGTCTCGGCTCCGTCATCGAGGACGTACACTTCGCCGTGCTGATAGGGCGACATGGTGCCGGGATCGACGTTGAGATAGGGGTCGAATTTCTGCATCAGGGTCTTGAGACCGCGATGTTCGAGCAGGGCTCCGATGGAAGCGGCCGCGAGGCCCTTGCCGAGTGAGGAAACGACGCCGCCGGTGACAAAGATGTATTTCATGGGGAGGTTGCTAGTTTTTGAATGTTCAGTTTTCAGCGGCGAGGAGTCGTTCGATTTCGAGAGCCTGTTCGGGAGTGTCGACGCCGGGCGAGGTGTCATCGGTGGGGAGGACCTTGATGGACGCGCCGTTTTCGAGGGCGCGGAGCTGTTCCAGTGACTCGGCTTTTTCAAGCGGGGAAGGTGGCCAGGTGACGAATTTTTCGAGAAATTCGCGGCGATAGGCGTAGATGCCTTTGTGGCGAAGCACGGCGAGTCCGGAAACGGCGTTGCGGAAAAATGGCAGGGGAGAGCGGGAGAAATAAAGGGCGCGGCCGTCGAGGGCGGTGACGCATTTGACCACGTTCGGGTCCTGCACGGCGGGGTCGGCGGGGTCGAGTGGATTGGCGGCGGTGGCCATGTCCAGCGTGGGATCGGCGAGCATGGCGGAGGCGAGGGCGTCGATGAGGGCGGGATCGATCAAGGGTTCGTCGCCCTGGATGTTCACGATGTGGGTGACCTCGGGAAATTGGCGGGCGACTTCGGCGATGCGGTCGGTGCCGGTCGGGTGGTCGGTGGAGGTCATCGCGACTTTTCCGCCGAAGGCGGTGACGGCATCGAAAATGCGGGAATTATCCGTCGCGACGATGATGTCATCGAGTGTCGAGCAGGCTTTGCAGCGTTCCCAGACGTGCTGGATCAGGGGCTTGCCGGCGATGAGATGAAGCGGTTTTCCGGGGAAGCGGGTGGAACCCCACCGCGCGGGGAGAACACCGAGGACTGACGTTTTTGGAGGAAAATCGGACACGCTTGCAAAAGGCTGGGCGAACGTAAGTGATGGACCGCCAGCCGGACAAGAGCGGTTTTTGCGAAAATGGCGTCACGCGGGAAATGGGGACGGGACGCGGGGGCTGAAAGGTTGGTTTTCAGTGAACTGGAGATGTTTCTGGAAGTTTCCCGGCTGGCATGGGGGATGCTGTCGGTGGCCGCTCTCGCTCGGGCTGCCATGATGGGGCCTGAACGTTTTCCCGATCCATGAAGTTCATCTGTTTTTTCCTTCTTCCACTTTGCGCGTATGCACAGCAAAAACCCGTATCGCTCGATCCCGTGATCGTCACCGGGAAAGTGGGAAGTCTTACGGGAATCGCAACTTCGGCCTCGGAGGGCTGGACAAGTGCCGGAGAGCTGCAGGACCGCCCGTTGCTGCGGCGGGGGGAATTGCTCGAATCGGTCCCGGGCGTGGTGATTACCCAGCATTCGGGTGACGGCAAGGCGAACCAGTATTTCGTGCGGGGCTTCAATCTGGATCACGGCACGGATTTTTCGGTCTCGATGGATGGCCAACCGGTGAATTTCGTGACGCATGCTCATGGGCAAGGTTACGCGGATCTCAATCCGATCATTCCGGAGCTGGTGGAGCGGCTCGATTACTGGAAGGGGCCGTTTTTCGGAGAAATCGGGGATTTGAGCACGGCGGGGGCCGCGAGGTTCCGGTTTTACGATGCGTTGCCACGGGGGATCGCGAGCGTGACGGTGGGGGAGAACGATTTTTATCGGGGGATGTTGGCGGATACCGTTCGTTGGGCGGGGGAGTCCGGCGTCACTTATGCGGTGGAGTATCAGTATTACAATGGCCCGTGGAAGTTTCCTTCGAATTCCGAGCGGATGAACGGGTTCCTGAAGTATTTTAAAAACTCGGGGGAGGATCGCTTCAGTGTGACGGCAATGGCGTATGCGGGAAATTGGAATTCGACGGATCAGGTGCCGAAAAGTCTGATCGATGAAGGTTCACTGGATCGCTTCGGTGCTCTGGATGATTCGGACGGTGGGAATTCTCAACGTTTCAGCCTGATGGCGGAGTGGGACAGGGAGCTGAAAAACGGTCGTATCCATGCGGATGTTTACTTCGGTTACTACGATCTCGATCTATTTTCGAATTTCACTTACCGGTTGAACGATCCGGTCAACGGGGATCAGTTCGAGCAACAGGATGGGCGTTACTTTTTCGGTGGCGAAGTGCGCCGGGAATGGGATTTCGGAGCGAAGAACAAGGTGACCGCCGGGCTACAAACGCGGAATGATTTCATCGATGACGTCGGCCTCTATCACACGACGAACCGGGAGCGTCTGGAAACGGTGCGGGTGGACGACGTGGTGGTGAATAGCGTGGGTGTTTTCGGCACGCTGGATTATCAGGTGAATGAATGGTTCCGGATTCAGCCGGGGTTGCGGGCGGATGTTTTCCGTTTCGATGTTTCCAGTGACGATCCGGCGAACTCGGGAACCCGGAGCGACGGCATCGTTAGTCCCAAGCTGAGCCTGATTTTCGGGCCTTGGGAGAAAACCGAGCTTTGTGTGAATGCGGGCTACGGTTTTCATAGTAATGATGCCCGTGGCGTGACGATCTCGCGCGATCCGGAAACGGGTGATCCGGCGGATCGGGTGGATCCTTTGGTGAGGACTTACGGCACGGAGCTGGGAGTCCGCACGGAAGCGCCGGGAAACGTGGTGAGTACGCTTTCGGTGTTCTATCTTCACAGTGATTCGGAACTGATCTACGTCGGCGACGCGGGAAATTCGGAGGCCGGACCGGCGACGGTGCGTTACGGGGTGGAGTGGTCCGTTTACTGGAAGCCGGAGGAGTGGCTGATGTTCGATCACGAGATCACGCTGTCGGAAGGGAGGCTTCAGGATGTGGGGCGTGACGACAGGATTCCCGGAGCCGTGCCGCTGGTCTGGAGCGCGGGATTGACGGTCGGGAAGCGGGAGGGGTGGTTCGGGAGCCTGCGGGGCCGTTATTTCAGCCCCCGGCCTTTGATCGAGGATAACAGCGAGAAATCGCGGGCGAGCTTTCAGGTGAATTCCCGGGTGGGCTATCGGCGGAACGATTGGGAAATCTCGCTCGATTGCCTGAACCTGCTCGATCGCAAGGACAATGACATCGAGTACTATTACGAATCCCGGGCACCGGGACAGGTGGCCGCGCGGGAGGATATCCATCTGCACCCGGCGGAGCCGCGCACACTCAGGCTCTCGGTGACCCGGTATTTCTGAAATCCCGGCGTCCGTGGCATGATTTAATTGAAGGGATTGACGATTTTCAGCGATCCGATCGTGCGTCCGTTTTGAAGATCTTCCGAATAAAGGGTTTCCGCCCCGGATTCCAAGGCTCCCGCCACGATCAGGCTGTCGTAAAATCGATAACCGGTAAGTTTCCGGATTTCCAAAGCCCGCAGGTAGATCGACCTGCTGGGCATGGCGTTGCAGCGTGGCATGAGAATGAGGTCGATGTAATCAGCCAGGTCTTTTTCCGTTAAAGGAACGGAAAACCGGTGAAGGGCGACGGAGGAAAATTCCTGAACGACCTGCCAACTGATGGCCCAGTTTTCCTCGCGAAGCAATGAGGTGGTACGGGCGCGTTTGGAGGGCGAATCCCGATCGAAGGTATAGGCGAGGATGTTGGTATCGAGGAAAACCTTAGCGCTCATTCATTTCCTCCCGGCTGAATTTTCCTCCGGAGTTCGCGTAAGAAAGACGGTTCAGGAGTTCATCGACACGTTTCGAGCGTTCCGCCTGCGCGGTGAGTTCCGCCAACCAATCACGGAACAGGGAATTCAAGGTGGTGTGGCGTGCCCGCGCTTCTTCCCTGGCTTGGGCAATGAGGGATTCGTCGGCGCTTAACGTGATGTTTTTCATTTCGCACGAATATAGTGCACACTGTCTTAGTGTCAATTTGTCCGTTTGTGGAAGAGTGCTTCAATGGTGGCGGAGGGAGTCGAAGCTTTTGAAAAAAGCCGACGTGAACGTTAGCGCTTCGGGGATTTTTCAGCGGATTGCCACGTATTCGCCTTCGAAGCGGGCGTGGGTGGTTTCGCCGTCAGTGAGATGGACGCTCAGGAAAATGCGGGCTTTTCCGGCTTTTTTGAAATGGGCGCGGAAGGTGGCGAGCGCCTGCTCGTCGGGCTGGAGGCAGATGGCGCGGAGATCGCCGTGGAGGGGGGATTCGTAGGAAACGGCACTGCTGCGGATGACGATGTGGGCGTTCGGGTCGCCGAGTTCGAGCCAGAGCAGAGCGTATCCGGCGAGGGTGGCGAGGGCGCTGATGCTGCCGCCGAAGGCGGAGCCGAGGTGGTTGCTGTTGGTTTCCAGCGGTGCGCTGAGGATGAGGCCGCCTTTGGAGCGATCCTCCAGCTTCACGCCCATGGCGCGGGCGAGGGGAATGTGGTCGAGGAGGAATTTTTCCGTATCGTGAAGGTTGGTGCTCATGGCGCTGGAAAAGAAAAAGCCTGTCCAACGCATAGCATCGGACAGGCTTGATGACAAAAGGCAACTGAACCGTCAGCCGACGGACAGGCGTTCGGCCTGGGTCTGTTGCGGCGAGGGGGCGGTCGGTGGATAGACGATGACGCGGGTTTCCGGGGTGTTGCGGATGTAGGAGTAGGCCCAGCCGAGGAGGACGGAGAGCTTGTTCCGGAAGCCGACGAGGAAGGTGATGTGGATGAACAGCCAGGCGAGCCACGCGGGGAAGCCGGCGAGGCGGACTTTTCCGGCTTTTACGACGGCGTGGTTCTTGCCGATGATGGCCATCATGCCCTTGTCCCAGTAGCGGAAGCGTGGGCGGAGATCGAGTTTCCTGTCTTCGAAGCCTTTGCGTTCGAGGCGGATTTCCTCCTTGAGGAGTTTCGCGACGTGGCGGCCCATCTGGGAGGCTGCGGGGGCGACGCCGGGGACGAATTTGTCATCGCAATCGCGCATGGAAACGAGGTCTCCGGCGACGAAGATGTTCGGTTTCCCGGGAATGGAGAGGTCGGCGTTCGGGGTGATGCGGCCTCCTCGATCGGTGGGGACGCCGATTTTCTGGGTGAGCGGATTGGCGGCGACTCCGGCGGCCCAGATGATGGCTTCGGAGTCGAGGGAGGTGCCGTCGGCGAAATCCAGCGCGCCGTCGCGCACGCAGGTGACGCGCTTGCCGGTCCAGACCTGTACGCCGATTTTTTCGAGGTGAAGGCGGGCGTAGCCGCTTTGGTCGACGTCATACAACTCAAGGATACGCGGGGCGTTTTCGATGAGGATGACGTGGAGCTTGGAGGTGTCGATGCGGCGGAAGTTCGACTTCAGCGAGCGGTGGATGAGGTCGGCGAAGGAGCCTGCGAGTTCCACTCCGGTGGGACCGCCACCGACGATGGCGATGGTCATGAGGCGCTCGCGTTCGGCGGGATCTGAGGTCAGCTCGGCTTTTTCGAGGTTGGAGAGGATCTTGCGGCGGATGTTCTGGGCATCGGCGAGAGATTTCAGGCCCATGCTGTGTTTTCCCCAATCGTCGTTCCCGAAGAAGCTCGTGCGGGCACCTGCGGCAAGGAGCAGGTAGTCGTAGGAATACTCCGTGCCGGAGGTGCCTGTGGCTGTCTGGTTTTCGGTATCGATGCCGGAGATTTCGTCCATGAGGACGGTGACGTTCCGGGCGCGTTCGAGGATCTGGCGGATGGAGCGGGCGATGTCGGGTGCGGCGAGCGAGGCGCTGGCGACCTGATAAAGCAGGGGTTGGAACAGGTGATGATTGGTCCGATCCACCAGGGTGACTTCGAAGTTGTCATCGTTCGCGAGTTTGCTCGCGCATTCGAGACCGGCGAAGCCACCACCGATGATCAAGACTTTACGTGGGAAGGCGGGGTGACCCGCGGGCGTTGGCATGCGGGGAGAATGCATGATTTGCGAACGAGGGCAATCTGGCTTGTGAAAATTTTCACAAGTCTGAGACAGATGTCATGCCAGCGGTTTTTCCCGGTTTTAAGCAGGTTCTCAGCGGCGGCACTTTTCGAGGAGGCCGACGAGGAACCAGGTGATCTGGGTGAGGGCGTCCTTGTAGGTGGACCCGCCGAGGATGGCGAGGTCTTCGCGGCAACTGGCGAGGAGGTCCAGAGCGGTGTCGATGGCGCTTTCGACGGCTCCTTCGTATTCGGCGATGCCGAGGAGGACGGGGAGATCGAGGGGTTCCTGATCGAGGATGCGCTTGTTGAGCTTGATGCGCTGGGCCTCGGAGGCGGTTTCGAGCAGGTTGAGAATGGGCAGGGTGAATTTGCCCTTGATGAGATCGGTGCGGAGCGTTTTGCCGACGATTTCTTCGGAGCCGACGAGATCGAGGCAGTCGTCGTAGATCTGGTAGGCGGTGCCGAGTTTCATGCCGTAGTCGTAGAGGCGTTGCTCGGTGGCTTCATCGACGCCGGAGAGGCGGGCGGCGAGACCGGTGGCGGCGGCGAAGAGGGCGCCGGTTTTCATCCCGATGACTCGGAAATACTCGGCCTTGGTGAAGGTGAGGTCGAAGCGGCGCTGGGTCTGGATGATTTCGCCCTGGCAGACTTCGCGGGAGGCGTGGCCGACCTTGCGGCAGATTTCGATGCTGTTGAAGTCGGTGGCGAGGGTGAGGGCGTGGGAGAAAAGGGCGTCGCCGAGCAGCACGGAGAGAGCGTTTCCCCATTTGGCGTTGGCGGTGGGGACCATGCGGCGGGTGTCCGCGCCGTCCATGATGTCGTCGTGGACGAGGGTGGCCATGTGGATGAGCTCCAGGATGACGCCGATTTTCAAGTGATCGTCGGTGACGGTGCCGGTGGCTCCGCCGGCGAGGATGGCGAGGGCGGGGCGGATGCGCTTGCCGGAGGTGTTGCAGATGTAGGCGACGTAGGGCTCGATGGAGGGATCGAAGGCGCGGACCTGCTCGCGGATGGAGGCTTCCACTTTTTCAAGTTCGGGGCGGACGAGATCGAAGGGAAAAAGGCTGTCGCGGGCAGGAGTGGTGGAAGTGGCCATAGCTAAGGGAGCTGGGACAAACAGCCACAGATCCGGCCATCCGGCAACCCCTGATCTCCGGGAGCGTCAATCCGGTGGAAATGGCGACGATTTTTCCATCTTTGCCCATTCTTCTTGCGAGGAAGCCGGATTTTCCTAACCTGACCGCTCGTTATGAAGAACCGCGCCAAGTGGATGATTGTGCCCGCCCTCGCTCTGAGTCTCGGAGCGTGTAAACAAAAGGAAGTGACGGAAGTGCCGGCGGCGGAGCCCGGTTCTCAGCAGGAATCCCCGGCGACGGCTCCCGCGCCTGAGGCACCGAAAGTGGAGTCTCTCGATGCGGAGCAGCGCGCGGCTTTCCTTGGATTCGCGAAGCACCTGCCGAAGGACACGGAGGCGTTGCTTTCGTTCCACAACGGTTCCCGTGCGGCGACCGAGCTGAAGGCGCTGAAGTTGTGGAAATTCGTCGAGCATGAGGTGAACGGCGAGGTGGCGGATACGGATAAGGCTGAGGAAGAGGTTCAAAAAGTCGATGATACCCAACCGGAAGGCTACGGCCCGGCCGCCCTTCTTGGCACCGAGGTGACGGTTGCTCTGGGGAAAACCACCGGCGAGCAGGTGGCGAATCTGCTGCACCTGAGCCAACGCTCGAATTATTTCCAGTTCCGCGCCTTGGCCAAGGCGGTGGCGGAAGCGGCGAAATCCGGTGAGCCGGGTGCTTTCGAGGAAAAAATCGGCAACAGCCTGAGCGAAGGCGTGATGAAGGATCTTTTCCAGGACCCGGAGTCCGGCATTTCCAGTTTCGAAAAGGCCAATGTCCCGCCGATTTACATCGCCTTCCACGTGGTGGAAGAGCAGCGCGAGGTCGCCTTGCAACAAATCTCGGGCGCTCTGGGATTCATGGCGATGCTCGGTGAGGCGGTTTCCCCGCTCGAAGTGGAGCAGGCCGGTGGCAAGTTCACCGGTTACAAGATTTCCGGCGCCAAGATCGCCGAAATGATGGGCCAGTCCCGCGAGCCGATGGAGGCATCGCTCGGCAAGGAAAACGTGGATCGCCTGCTGGCGGCCACGGAGAAAAAGGACATCGTCGCCGTTTCCGGTCTCATCGGAGATTACGTGGTGCTGTTCCTCGGCAGTTCGCCGGACGATCTGGTGCTCGCCGGAAACGCGGGTGAATCGCTGGTCTCCACGGACGCGCTCGCTTTCACGGATGGCTACGCGAAGAAGGATCTTTCGGCGGTCGGTTACGGCGAAAAAGGCTCTCTGGAGCAGATGGTGAAAGCTTCGAGAGGCATTTCGTCCATCGCCGAGGGGATTCACGACGGGTTGAAGGGCGTGGAAGGCATCGGCGAACTCGGCGAGCTGGAAACGCTGCTGAAACAGGTCGTCGAGCGCGAAAAGGCGCTGCTGGAGCTTGCCTCCACCGAAGCGGCCGGTGTGGTCGGCTACATCGAGGATGGCTACAAGATCGAAACCTACGGTGGCACCGACAGCGGAGCACTGGACTGGAAAAGCCCGAACAGGCTCGCCCATCTCGGAAAATCCCCGGAAACCGTGTTGTTCGCGAACCTGACGGTGGATGCCGCCTATGACGAAAAGGCCACGGCTTACTTCGAGGCTTTGTTCGAGACGTCCTACGCGCTCACCACCAAGCTGGCCGCTCTGCCGCAGACCGGGCAGCTCGCTCAGTACAAGCCGATGGTGGACATGTTCGACACCGAGTTCCGCCCGGAATTCGTGAAAATCTGGGACGCCCTGAGCAATGACCTCGGTGACGGACTCGGTAAGGAATGCGCGTATGTGATCGATCTCAAAGGCACCGTGCCGCCGATTCCCGGCCTGCCGCAAGTGCTGGTGGATCAGGGCAAATTCCCCCGTTTCGCCGCGATCTCTCCGGTGGTGGACCGTTCGAAGGTCAGCGCCTCCTGGGACAAGATCAATGCCAGCGCCACCACTTTGCTGGAAAAGGTCGGTGAAATGAGTGGGCAGAAATTCCCGATGCAGAAGCCGATCAGCTCCGAGAAAAACGGCTTCACCACCTGGTTCTTCTCGCTGCCGTTCTTCAATGACGACTTCCTGCCTTCCGTGACCGTCGGCGATCAATGGTTCGCGGTTTCCACTTCCAAGAATCAGGCGCAGGATCTCCTCGACCAAGCTGTCGCGGGCGGTGAAACCAACCATGGCCTGACCTTCATCGTGAACTTCCAGGCCCTTCAGAATTACTCGAAGGAAACCCTGAAACTGGTAGATGAAAACGCCGTGGCCATCTTCGGACAGGACACCGACAAGCTCGCCGAGTTCCAGGCGAACAAGACGAAGATCGCCAAGGGCATTGAAACGCTCGACGACTTCGACAGCCTGAACGTGAGCGTCCGCCGCGAGAGTGGCCAGCTTCGCTCGACGATTCACCTCAAGACCCGCTAACCGCTTCATTGCAACGCCGCAGACAGTTTTCTGTTTGCGGCGTTGCTCCTTCAAAAACCCATCGACCTTCCCATCATGAAACCGTTTCTTGCCCTTGCCGGATTTTCACTCGCGGTGGCCATGCTTTTGCCTTCGTGCGGCAGCACGCCGGGTTCCGCTGTTCCCCAAGGAGATTCCGGAGAGGTTTCCGCCGATCTTTCATTGGCGAAAGTACCGGTGCTGAGTTCCACGTGGCTGGAGAAGAACTGGGGTGCTCCGAGGGTGGAGGTCGATCGGGAGGGGCACTATCACCTGATGTATCGTCAGGGGACGAGTCTGAATTTCGTCCATATTTACGGCATGACCCGGGGCGAGCCGGTTCCCGCGAAACCGAAGGACTGGGAAGAGCAATACGATAACGGGTACACTCTCGCGATCCGTTACAACAAGCAATCCTGGCGCACGATGAGCATTCTCGGCAAATCGGTGAAATGGTATCAGAACGATGGTGGAAGCGGCGCGGATTTTCCCTGTTATAAAACCGTCGATTTCGAACTGACCGATCCCAACGGGCGGAAAGGGTTCTATCGAATCGAATCCTGTGCCATCAGTGCCAAGGATGCCGCGTCGTGGATGAGACGGGTGAATTGGTGAGGTTTCCGGATGGTGGTTGCGGCGTCCCGCCGCAATCCCTTTTGGAAGAGCTCTTTGAATCGCGGCAACTTTCAGAATGAGGCGGCCCCGGTACCGGACGTTTGGAGCTTGCCTGAAAATTTCCGGTTTGTTATATGGATTCCCACGATGCAGCCGACCAGTGACATGCTTCCCGGAGTGCCCGAACTTTTGGTCATCGGGCTCATTATTTCCGTCATCGTTTTCTTGGGGCTGTGGCTTTGGTCGCTGATTCATTGCATTACGAACAAACGCTTGTCGGATTCGAACCGGCTGATCGGAATCGTGCTGATCGTGATACTCGGGCTCATCGGCAGTGTGGTGTATCTGTTTCTGCCGAGAGAGCAGCCGCCGGGAATCGGGGGGATCGCCTGAAATTTGAGGGACGGAATCATGCGGATCGAGCCGATCGGGGAAATTCGTTCGTGTTTCGGGGAAAAATTCGCGGTGCCGAGGCAGCCGGGGATTTGCCCGAGCGCATGGGGACGGCTGGTGTTTCATGAGGAATACCGCAGTCCGGAGGCGGTCCGGGGGATCGAGGGGTTTTCGCATGTGTGGCTGATTTTCGGGTTTCATCAAACGGTGGAGCAGGGATGGAAGCCGACGGTGCGTCCGCCGCGGCTGGGAGGAAACCAGCGGATCGGAGTGTTCGCGACGCGCTCGACTTTCCGGCCGAACGGGCTGGGGCTTTCGCTGATGAGGCTGGAAGGAGTGGAAAACGGCGAGCTGCTTTTGGGCGGGCTGGATCTGGTGGATGGCACGCCGGTGTATGACGTGAAGCCTTACCTGCCGTATGCGGAATCGATCCCCGAGGCCCGGGGTGGATTTGCGGAGGAACCGATTCCCAGGCTGGAAGTGGTGGTCGACGCGGCGGTGGAGGCCCGATTCGAAAAGTTGCCGGAGCGGGCGCGGGCGGTGATTCGTGAGGCGCTTTCGCTCGATCCACGTCCGCCGACCCGCACGGGAGATGAGGACAGGGTGTTCGGTGCGGCGATGTGCGGTTGCGACGTGCGTTTCGTGATTCAGGAGGGCGTTTGTCGCGTGGTGGAAATTCGGGCGGCGGGAGGTTCTGGGTTGAATGCTTAATTTTTCTGAAGTAATCTGGCGGCCATGAAATGGATCTCGAAGTCCGCCACAGGGACCGTTTTGCTGGCGATCTGTCTGCTGGGCGCGCCGTCATGCAAGAAACGTCCACAGCAGGCGATGGCCTCGGATTTGCAGCAGGCGGGCTATCAGCTGACGGCGGAAGATTGGTTCCGGGCGTGTCGCTCGAACGATGTGGAGGCGCTGAAGAAGTTTCTGGCGGGAGGTTTTTCCGATCAGACGCGGGACGATCAGGGAAATGTGGCCCTGCATCACGCGGCGGGCAGCGGAGCGGAAAAAACGGCGGAATTTCTGCTGAACCGGCGGTTGCCGATCGACGAGCGCAACGCGGACCAGCGCACGCCGCTGATGGTGGCGGTGATGGAAAAGCAGGCGGAGATGGTCCGCTATCTGTTGCGTCAGGGAGCGGATCCGAAGGCCAAGGACAAGGATGGCTATTCGCCGCTGATGCTAGCGGTGAAGGCGGGCAGCGCGAACTGCGTATCGGAGCTGGCTTCTTACACCCGGGAGGATCTGGACAACGCTCTCCTGCTGGCGGCGATGGAGGGGCAGAACGATGTGATCGACGCGCTGACGAATTACGGCGCATCCGTTTACGCCCGGATGGAGGATGGCCGGACGCCGCTGATGATCGCTGCGGAAAACGGCCATCTGGAAGCGGTGAAATTGCTGCGTGACTTGGGATCGAGCCGTTTCACGACCGATTCGGATGGAAAAACGGCGGCGGATCTCGCCCGGGAGTCGGGCTACGAGCCGATCGCCGAATATCTGCTATCCGATCCCTCGGATTCGGAACTTTCCCTCGAGTCCGACGCGCAAGTGGCGGATCGGATGCAGGCTTACGTGGAAGCCGCGGCTGCCGAAACCGAAGGTGGCGTGGAAACGTCCCCGAAGCCGGTGCGCGAGGTGAAACCTCTGGCGGGTGAAGTGCTCAGCGCGCCGGTGGCGGGTCGGCCGTCATCGTCCGGCACGGCGGGGACCGAACCGGCAACGACGTCTTTTACCGCTCCCCCGTTGGTGATGCGGGCCTATCGGGAAAAAGAGGTACCGGTGGATGTGCGGACGGTGGAAGGCACGACGGCGGTGATGAAAATCTCAGGCGGCAGGGGACGCGAGGTGCGGGTGCGTGAAGGAGAAAAAATCCCGGGTTCCAATCTGGTGGTGGTGAGAATGAAGCGGCGGATGGAAAGCAGTAAGCTGAATCACGGCGAGCCGCTGGAGGTTTCGGTGGTGGAGGTGCGCGACGAGAGCACGGGAACGACGCGGGATTGGATTGCCGGAGTGCCCTCGCGGGCGCATGATCCGGTCGCCCTGGTGGAAGACGCAGCGACCGGAAACCGCTACGTCGCTTCACCGGGACAACGGTTCAAGGCAGCCGATGGCCGGGAATTCGTGGTTTCGGATGTGCGCCCGAACCAACTGGTCATCGAAGATGCCGAGACGCAGGAAGTGCGGACCATCCCGCTGAGCGGCCCGCGCGGCTGAATTTTACCCAATCCGATTTCAACACACCATGGATGCCCCAACAGTCGTCGAACACGGTGAACCCGTGCGCCAGTTTTCCGTTATGCTTCCGAATCGCGTCGGCGCGTTCGCCGCGCTGGTGAAGCTGCTCCGTTCGTCCTCGATCGAGGTGATCGGTGTGAGTGTGCAGGATTCGCGGGACGCCACGGTGGCGCGGCTGGTGGTTTCCGATCCGGATGCGGCGGAACGCCTGTTTTTCGAAAAGGGAATCCCGCACACGACTTGCGAGCTGGTGGTGATTTCCCTGCGTGAAAGCGCTCCGGGACTGTTGCAGGTGCTCGATACGCTGATGGTGGCGGAAACGAATGTGGATTTCGCCTACATGCTGATGCCGTGCCCGGAGGGCCATTCGTTGCTGGCGATGCACGTCGAGGACTACGAATTCGCCGTTTCCGTCCTGCATAACAGCGGCTTCAAGCTGATGTATCAGTCGGATTTGAGCCGGTGAGATACCGGGAGCGCGGATTTCATTCCACCTTCGAAAGCTGGCGGCGATAGCTGGTGTAGATGAGCACGGCCACGACGAGGAGGAAAAGGGTGACCATGATGCCGAGAACGGTGAAAAGCCGGGTGCTGGCGGTGTCCACCTCTTCGTTGGTGATGGTGTTGATCTGGTTTTCTCCGGGGATGCGTTTCAGCAGGACCTGACCGTCGGCAAGCTCGATGCGGGTGAGCTTTTTCATGACCGGCCCCATGACCGGGTGGTCGAGGTAGCGCTGCATGATCTGGAGCGGGCTCATGCGGATGGCGAATTCCGGCGGGACGGTCTTCCCGGGGACGCGGACTTCATCGATACGGAGTGAAATTTCGTTTTTCTCCAGCCACGGGCGGGCGATGAGCGTGGCGTTGAGGTAGCGGAAATTCGAAGTCATCACGCCGGGCTCGCCTTCCTTGGTGAAACGCGGTTTTCCATTGAGCCGGTAGGATAAGCCGATGTGCAGGTTTTCCGGTGTGATTTGTTCGATCCGGAAGGTGCCGCGCAGCTCGTTGAACGGTTCGTAGGCGGCGATGGCGAGGTTCAGGTCGTCGGCGCTCAGGGCGAGGGTGGCCGGTTCCTTTTGATCGAGCTGCTGGTGGAACGCTTCGAGGCGGGCGTTGAGGGCCTGGATTTCCGTTTCCCTGCCATCGATGGGGGTGATCGCGACCGGAACCGGGTTGGTATCGGTGAATTTGGCAATCTCGTTCGCCTGGCGGAAGAAGGAGAAGACGGAAAAGAAGACGAGGAAGAGCACCATCACGCCGACGGTGACGAGGATGGCGCAGCCGGCGAGAGGGGAGCGGCCGGTGGCCTTGGCGGGATCGGGAACGGTGGAAGGCGGCATGTTCGGGAAAGAGTGAAATCAGTCGTTTTTCGGCGTGTCCGGTTTTTCATCCGGCAGTTCGGGGAAAGGTGGCTCGGCGGGCCACTCGCCGGACTCGTCTTCGTCGGGGATTTCCTCGTGCCAGCCGTCGTCCCCGGGTTCCGGGAAATCCTGCTCGACGGAGGCGTCCGGAGTGAGGGCCAGTTCGCGAGCTTCGCGCTCGGCTTCGAGCCGGGCTTCATCTTCCTCACGGCGGCGGTTTTTTTTCATGTCGAGGTAGGCCAGCCAGATGCAGATTTCGTAGAGGAGGATCATCGGCCCGGCCATGAGCGCCATGGTCAGCATGTCCGGAGTCGGCGTGAGCACGGCGGCGGCGACGAAAATCGCGACGATGGCGTAGCTGCGCGTCCGGATCATCGTTTCGTAGCTCAGCAGGCCGAGTTTGACGAGCACCATGACGACCACGGGGAGTTCGAAAGCGACGCCGAACAACAGGGTGAACTGGGTGGCGAAGGAAATGTATTCGCCGATCCGCCAATCGTTGGAAACGCCCATCTGGCTGCCCCAATCGTAGAAAAACAGCAGGGTGCGCGGCAGCACCGCGTAGTAGGCGAAGAGCACTCCGCCGAGGAAAAGCCCGAAGCCGATGGACAGCGCGGGCCACAGCACTTTGCGCTCATGGGCGTGCAGTCCGGGCAGGACGAATTGCAGGATAAACCACAACAACAGGGGGAAGGAAACGACGATGCCGGCGAAGAATGCCAGCTTCATGGAAAGCATGAAGGCCTCCGTGGGCTTCAGCGCGGACATCATCGTGACGTTGCCCCGGCTGTCGATATCGGGGTTCGGCGCGGTTTTCAGCAACAGCCGGACCTGACTTCTGAGTTCCGCGGACTTTTCCGCCTGTTCGAGAAAGGCTTCCTGTTTTTCGACCGGCAGCGCGAGCGTGGCGCGCAGCAGGGAGATGGAACGGGCGTGGAAAATCAGCTCGGGGTCCTGGATGGAGTGGTAAAATGCTTCTCGCTGCTCCGGCGTGAGGCCTTGGGTGGCGTGTTCGATGACCTTCGCTTTTTCCCACTTTTCGACATCCAGCCGGTAGGTGGCTTCGCGGGGGGAATCCGGGATTTTTTCCGCCTGCTGGAGTTTCCAGACATTGTCCACCGGCTTCCGCAGCACCTCCATGAGCCTGTTCTGGAAAAAGAAGCACAAGACCATGGAAATCAGCAGCGTGCAGGCCACGCGCAGGATCATGGTGCGCAGGTCCTCCAAGTGCTCGATGAAGGGTTTCTCTTCGTCGTAACCGGCCTTCTGGCGCAGTTGGATGACTTTATGGAGCAAATACATGCGGGGCCGGGATTCAATGCGCGGAGACCCGGTGAAGCAAGAGCAAGAACCGCAAAAGTGTCCTGTGCGGGCGATCCGGAAAATCGGTCATTGCGACGGACTCCTTCCTGCGGCACTCTCTGCGCGGGCGCCGAGCCCGTTTCTCAGTTCCGTTATGTTCCAGCCCGAATCGTTGTTTTCCGAATTTCCCATCTTTGACCAAACGATCCACGGGCATCGTCTGGTGTATCTCGACAATGCGGCGAGCACCCAGAAGGCGCTGACGGTGATGAACCAGATCCGCCATTACAACGAAACGATCCACTCGAACATCCATCGCGGCACCCACCATCTCGCGCGCGCGGCGACGGCGGCTTTCGAAAACGCCCGTCGCTCGGTGGCGAGCTACCTGAACGCACCCGCGCCGGAAGAGGTGATTTTCAATTCCGGCTGCACTGATGGGATCAATCTGGTCGCGAATATTCTCACCCGGTCCGGCAAGATCGGGGCGGGGGACGAGGTGGTGATTTCCACGCTGGAGCACCACTCGAATATCGTGCCCTGGCAAATGCTCTGCGAACAGACGGGCGCGGTGCTGCGGGTGATCCCGTGCGACGATTCCGGCGTGCTGGATCAGGAGGCCTACGCGGCTCTGCTCGGCGAAAGGACGAAGGTCGTCGCCTTCAACTGGATTTCCAACGCCTTCGGTACGGTCAATCCGGTGCTGGAAATGACCCGTCTGGCGAAAAACGCGGGCGCTTACGTATTGATCGACGCGGCGCAGGCCTTGCCGCACCTGCCGGTGGATGTGCGGGAGATCGGCTGCGACTTTTTCGCGTTTTCCGGCCACAAGATTTACGGCCCCACCGGCATCGGCGTGCTCTGGGGCAAGGCTGAAGTGCTCCAATCCATGCCCCCGTGGCGCGGCGGCGGTGAAATGATCAAGGAAGTTACTTTCGAAAAAACGACCTATAACGACCTGCCTTTCAAATACGAGGCGGGCACCCCGAACATCGAGGGGGCGATCGGCCTCGCGGCGGCGCTCGGCTTTGTCGAATCGATCGGGATCGAGGAAATCCACGCTCATGAGACACGGCTGATCCGTGCGGCGGAGGAGGCTCTGTCCGATATTCCGGGCATCCGGTTTTACGGTCCTCCGGATCGGACGGGAGCGTTGTCGTTCGCGATCGAGGGCGTGCATCATTACGATCTCGGCACCTTGATCGACCAGATGGGCGTCGCGGTACGCACCGGCCACCACTGCTGCCAGCCGCTGATGGCGCGCTTCGGGATTTCCGGTACCACACGGGCATCCTTCGCCGTCTACAATTCGTTGCAGGACGTGGAAGCGCTCGCCACCGCCGTTCGCAAGGCGGTCACCATGCTTCGTTGAATCATGAACATCGTTCTCGGCATCACCGCTTCCATCGCCGCCTACAAAGCGGCGGACCTCGCTTCCCAGCTTGTGAAGCTTGGGCACGAGGTGCATGGGGTCATGACCCGCCAGGCGACCGAGTTCATCACACCGCTCACGCTCCAGACGCTCACCCGCCAGCCGGTGCTGGTGTCCCTTGAAGACGAGAAACAATCGTGGAAACCGGGCCACATCGAGCTGGCGGATCGGGCCGATCTGCTGCTCGTCGCCCCGGTGAGCGCCAATACGCTCGGGAATTTCGCCAACGGTCTGGCCCCGGACCCACTGTCTTCCATTTACCTCGCCCTGCCGCGCACCACGCCGGTCCTGCTCGCCCCGGCCATGAACGGCAAAATGTGGCTCCACCCCGCGACGCAACGGAATGTGAGCAGGTTGCGCGAAGACGGCTGCCGTTTCATCGAGCCCGCCGAGGGCCTGCTCGCCTGCGGTTACGAAGGTGTCGGACGGATGGCGGCCGTGGAAGAGATTTTGCGGATGATCGATGCTTTAAAGGTTTGAAGGAGCTCTGACGTTCACGTCGGCTCTTCAAAAAATCCTGAAAAACAGGATAAATCCGGGAAAAAGCAACTTTGCGCTTGCATCGCGGGTCCGATCCTTTAACACCTGCGGCCCGAAATTATGGCTAAGAAAAGTTGGATCGCGCGCAACGAGCGCAAAAAAGGCACCGTCGAAAAGTATGCAGCCCTCCGCGCACAGTTGAAGGCTGAGAAGGATTATATCGGTCTCACCATGCTTCCTCGCGATGCCAGCCCGACTCGTCTTGTCAATCGCTGCGAATTCAGCGGTCGCCGTCGCGCTTTCCTTCGCCGTTTCCGTCTTTCCCGTATCAGTTTCCGCGAACTTGCTTCCGCGGGAATGATCCCCGGCGTGACCAAGTCCAGCTGGTAAGCTGGCATAAAATACGCTAGTTTTTCCTGACGTGGGGCGGTAACTACCCGTCTCACGTCATTTTTATGCCGATCTACGAATACGTTTCCGAAGCCCCTGACGACCCCGAGCACTCGTGCCGCGTGTGCGCACGCAGTTTCGAACTCAGACGTCCCATTGACCGCCCGGCACTCGAGGTGTGCCCGCTTTGTAAAAATCCGGTCAAAAAGGTGATTTCCCGGGTGAACACCCCGAAGGTCTCCAAGCCCCTTTCCGTAGTCGACGCCAAGAAAGCCGGTTTCACCATCCTGGAAAAACGGGACACGGGTGTGTACGAAAAACTCTGAACCATGATCGACGTGTTTTTCCTGCATTCATCCCTCGCCAGCATCGCTCCCGATCTGCCGACCGACTTCCCGAGCGGTGGAAAGGCCACGCTCTATATTTTAGGCATCGTTTTCTTTCTGTTGCTCAACGCCTTTTTCGTGGCGGCGGAATTCGCCATCGTCAAAGTCCGGCAAAGCCAGATCGAATCCGAACTGGAACCGACCGATCCCCGCCGCGCCACCGCCCTGCGGGTGGTGATGAATCTCGACGGCTATCTTTCCGCCAACCAGCTCGGCATCACGATCGCCTCGCTGGCACTCGGTTTCCTCGGTGAGCCCTTCGTCGCGGCGATCATTTCCCCGCTGTTGATTAAAACCGGGCTCTCCGTCTGGTGGGTGAAGGCGATTTCCTTCACCATCGCGATCCTCTCCTTCACCTTCCTGCACGTGGTGGTGGGTGAGCTGGTGCCGAAATCCCTGGCCATCCGCCGTTCCCTGGCCGTGACCCTAGCCGTGGCCGGCCCCCTGCACTGGTTTTACGCATCCGCTCATTGGGCGATTTCCCTGCTCAACGGCACGGCGAACTGGCTGCTGCGCAAGTTGTTCAAAATCGAGCCGGTCAGCGAAGCCGAGCACATCCACTCCGCGGAAGAAATCGCCGTATTGGTCAATCAGAGCGGCGAGCAGCAGGAAGTCACCGAGACGGAGCGCGAAATCCTCATCAATGCGCTGGGTCTCAACGAACTGTGGGTGCGAGATGTGATGACGCCGCGCAACAAGGTGATCGTGCTCGACGTCGATCAACCCTTCGAAAAATCGCTGGATGTCGCCCTGCGCAGCAAGCACACCCGTTTCCCGCTCGTGAAAGGGCACCTCGATCACGCGATCGGCCTCATTCACATCAAGGACCTCTTCAAGCTCATCAACGATCCGGACCCGGATCTCATGCGCATTAAGCGCGAACTCAAGATCGTGCCGGACACCATGCCGCTCGATTCGCTGCTGCAATTCTTCCTCAAGGAACACGCGCACCTCGCCATGGCCGTCGATGAATTCGGCACGCCGGCGGGAATCGTCTTCCTCGATAACATCATGGAAGAACTCGTCGGCGACATTCAGGATGAATTCGACAACGAACGTTCGCCCTTCACCCGCATTTCCGGGGATGAATTCGTGATCGAGGGCACCATGACCCTGAACGATCTCGCCGGTTATGTGCCGGAGCTTTTCCTGGAAAGCGGCGAGGTGACCACCGTCGGAGGATACCTCACCCAGCAGCTCGGTCGTTTCCCCGAAGCCGGTGAAACGCTGGAAGTGCTGGGCTACGAAGCCAAGGTGACCAGCACCGATGGCCGCCGTGTGGGGCAAGTGCATTTCCGCCGTCTGGCGGAGGCCCAAGCGGAAGAACCGGAAGCCGTGATCTGAGCCGCATGCGGATCGACATCGTCACGCTGTTCCCCGAAGTGGCGCTCGCGCCCTTGAGCGACTCGATCATCCAGCGCGCCCGCGCGGCCGGGATCGTGGAAATCCACGCGCATCAACTCCGCGACTGGTCGCAGGACAAGCATCGCCGGGTGGATGACACCCTGTGCGGTGGAGGGCAGGGGATGTTGCTGAAACCCGAACCTTTGTTCGCCGCGGTGGAAGCTTTAAGGAGGGACGACACTCTTGTCATCCTCATGACTCCGCAAGGTCGTCCGTTCAAACAATCCGTGGCCCGCGAACTTTCGCAAAAATCGCATCTGCTCATCCTCTGCGGCCATTACGAAGGTGTGGATCATCGGGTGATCGAGGCACTGGTAGATGAGGAAATTTCCATCGGCGATTACGTGTTGACCAATGGCGCGCTCGCCGCTGCCGTGGTGAGCGATGCCGTGATTCGTCTGCTTCCGGGAGCGCTGGGTGATGAGCGTTCGTCCGTGAATGAATCGTTTTCCGATCCGAACCTGTTGGAGGCTCCGGCTTACACCCGGCCGATCGAATTTCGCGGGGTGAAAGTGCCGGAGGTTCTTCTATCAGGTCATCACGCGAAGATCGAGGTGTGGAAAAAAGAGCAGGCGCTGGAGCGGACAAGAAAGATGAGACCGGATTTGCTGTAGCGTCGGCCGAAGAGCGCCCTTGCGGGTGCTCCTGGCTGATTTTCTTGTGACACAGAATTGTTATTCCTTCTTGAAGTCCTTGGAGGTCGCCACGGCGATGGCGCGGTGTCTTTTCTTATCGACGGCACAATAGAAGTGATAGACCACTCCGTCGTGCTTGATGACCCAGGGTTTGTGGGCGTAGGGTGTGTCGAAAGGCTCCGAGGGTTTTACCAGATCTTCCCCGTTCCATTTGGTCCAGTTGACCAGGTCGTAGGAAGCGGCAAAGGTATCGAACGTGTAGGGTTTCCAGCGGTGTCCAAAATAGAACATCACCCAGAGGTCGTTCATCCTGACGATTTGCGGATCGCCGCTGATGACATATTGGTTGAAGCCGGGGGGACGGGGATTGTCGATGACGGCCCCGGTTCCATATCGCTTCCAGGTTTTCAGATCTTCCGAAACGGCGGCGAAAATGCGTTCATCTCCTTTTTTGCTCGGTTTCGCATTGTAAAACATCACGAAAGGCGCGCCCAACGAACGGGTTTCGTCGCGCATGATATAGCTTTTATAGAGAGTCTCCGCCTCGCCGGGGTGCGCGTCGGCATCGTCCGGTTTCATGATGGGAGCCGGCTCTTTTTTCCAGAGCTTCGGCTTCGATGGATCGTCGGTGGAGGCGAGGCCGATGGAAAGCGGAGTTTCTTCATACCCGTATTTGTTACCGCCGAGGTAGCTCAACCAGTAGCGCCCCTCATGCTTTTCCAAGGTGTTGCTGCCTCCCCATTGCTTGTCGAAAAAGGCGACTCCCGCTCCGGCGTTGGCTGAATCCCAGGTGCCTTCGGCCCCCCGATCCAGGATGGTTCCCAGGGGTTTCCAATTCAGTAGGTCGTCGCTTTCCGCCAATTGGGTGGTGTATCCTTCTGCGGGCTTGGGCTCGAACTGGACATACATCATGTACCATTTATCGCCGAACCGGAAGACATTGGGGCAGTCGAGCATTTTCCCTTTCTCCGGATTCAGGATAATGCCGTATTTGTAAGGGGTTTTGACCTCTTCATATACCTGCTGCATCCGCTCTTGTGGCACTTCCTTGGCACCCAGCGATACGGATGTCGAAAAAAGGGCCAAACAGAAGGAAAGTCCGAATCGGGAGGCCGGAGATTTTGGAAGGATTTTCATGATTTCATCGATGAGGCGGAAAAGCCTGGAAGGATACGATGGAACGTCACGAGGTCTTTCATCCAAATCGTGAGTGTTTCACTGGCTGGGTAAGACCGTGACTCCCCATTATTTTACTCTTCACATCAGGTGGGTTGGACCGAGGTTAGATTCGCTACGAGCTGTTGGATGGCTTCCTGCGGATGGACCGCGGACACGCTGATGCGCAAACGGGCGGTACCGCGGGGGACGGTGGGATAGCGGATGGCGGGGACGAGGAAACCGTGGGCTTCGAGGTCGGCGGATGCTTGAAGGACGGATTCGTTGGTGCCGAGGATGACCGGATGGATCGGTGTGAGTTTTGCCGGTTCCAACAGGGAGAGATTCCGCCGGAGATTTTCCCGCAGTTTTTTCCCTTCTTCGGAGCGGATGAGAGCGAGCGCCTCGGTAGCGGCGTGGGCGAGGCAGGGAGGCGGGGCGGTGGAGTAGATGAAGGAACGGGCGCGATTGAGGATGAGATCGATCCAGTCGCGGGAGGCGGCGAGGTAGCCTCCGGAGAGGCCGACGGCTTTGCTGAGGGTGCCCATCTGGAAGGTGACGCGGTGTTGCAGGCCGAGTGCTTCGGCGAGGCCCATGCCGTTCTCACCGAGTACGCCGAAGCCGTGGGCTTCGTCGAGGAGGAGCAGGGCGTCGTATTGTTCGGCGAGGGTGAGGATTTCCGCTAGAGGGCAGGTGTCGCCATCCATGCTGAAGACGGATTCGGTGGCGATTAGAATGCGTGCGGCGGGGGATTTTTCACGGCTGGATTTCAGCAGGCGTCCGAGTTTTTCGAGATCGTTGTGGGGGAAAATGCGGAGGGTGGCTCCAGAGAGCCGGGCGGCATCGACGAGAGAGGCGTGGCTGAGTTTGTCGAGGATGATGGTATCCTCCTTTCCGCAAACGGCGGTGATGGTGCCGAGGGCGGTGGCGAAGCCGGAGGAAAAGGTGAGGGCGGCTTCGGTTTGCTTGGCGGCGGCGAGGGATTCTTCGAGCCGCTGGTGGGGAGGAAGTGTGCCGCAGACGAGGCGGGATGCGGCGGAGCCTGCGCCGTATTGGCGGACGCCTTCGATCAGGGCGGCTTCGATGCGGGGATGCCGGGCGAGCCCGAGGTAATCGTTCGAGGCGAAATTCCAGAGGGTTTTTCCGTTGCGAACCACCTGGACGCCGGAGGGGGAGTCGAGGGGGCGGGTGGTACGCAGCAATCCCTCAGCGGCAAGTCGGCTGAGGGATTCGGCGGGAGTCATGGGGGAAAGAGGTATGCCGCGATTGATTTGCGAAAATCGGAGCGAGAGGCTTCGGCAACGGTCTGCGGCGGGACGCCACAGCTACTTTCCTTTAACCTGAAATCGGGCGTTCGAGGGCCCAGGAGAGGAGTTTTTCGGAGTCTTTCCAGATGTTGGGAGTCGTGGATTTCAGCACGACGACGACGACGGAGCGTCCGTTGAAGCTGCCGGTGGCGACGAGGCAGCGGCCGGCGGCGTTGGTGGTGCCGGTTTTGAAGCCGTCGCAGTAGGGCACGGTTTTAAGGAGCTTGTTGGTGTTTTCCAGAAAACGGGTGCGTCCATCGCTGAACTGGAAGGTGTAACCCTTGGTGGAAACCAGTGAGCGCAGCAGCGGGCTGCGGTAAGCGTAGCGGGTGGCGATGGCCATGTCGCGCGCGGTGGAATACTGGTTGGGCTCGGTGAGGCCGTGTGGGTTCTGGAAATTGGAATTCCGCATGCCGAGGGAGACTGCCTTCCGGTTCATCATGGCGGAAAATCCTTCCTGGCTGCCGGCGACGTCGCGGGCGAGGCTGCGGGCGACGTCGTTGGCGCTCTTGACCATGAGAGCCTTGAGGAGTTCGCGGCGGGTGTAGGTTTCGCCGGTCTTGATGCCGAGTTTGGTGGGTTCGCAGGCGCTGTCGGAGGGCTGGACAGTGATGACCTTGTCGATGTCTCCGGTATCGATCACGCAGAGGGCGGTGAGAATTTTCTGGGTGCTGGCGACGGCGCGAGGGGTGTCCGCGTTTTTGGCGTAGAGGACGCGACCGGACTGGAGGTCGACGACGATGGCACTCTGGGCGACGATGGGAGGCGGAGGATTTCCCGGGATGATGGAGGAGGGGGCGGATGCGGCGTAGTCCGCCACCGGGGCCTGGGTGGGTTTGCGGGGCGGTGCCTTGCCGCCGCAGGAGGAAATCAGACCGACGGTGAAAAGGAGAGCGGCAAAACGTGCGAAGAGCAGCCGTGACATGGCGGGAATCATTCGTATGGAGGACGGGCCTTCAAGTCGCGAATCGCGAGATACCCGCAAAAAAGCGATCCGGCGGAGGGGTTTCCGGTTCGTTCATTCGGCTTTCGGCGGGAGCAGGCTGCCGTCCATTTCGCCTCCGGCGACCGGCAGGCTTGGCTCCTTGAAATGGACGGGTCCGCCGAAGATCCAGAAGTTGCGCTTGGTGGAGGAATGGTAGGCGACTGCCTGTTCGTGGCCGGAGCGCACTTTTTTCAGGTCCTTTTCGCGGGCTTCGACGACGTAAATATCCGGTTCGCCGCCGAATTTCGGAAGCTTGGGCATGCGGACTTTTCCGAGCTTGGCGACCTGATCCTTGGTCGCGGTGGCGGTGGTTTTGACCGTTTGCATGGTACCGCAGGACGATAAACCGAGGGTCAGTGCCAGAAGGGAAAATTTGGCAAAAAGGGTTGGTTTCATGAGTGGAGCGGTTCCGGGCGGGAAGCTAGCACAGTTGGAACCGGTGTCGATGCCGGGTTTTGGAAGCGGAGGGCTCGGAGGGCTTCAACGTGGCACGAGAGCGAGGAAATTGCGCACCGGGCGGTTCCACGGGGCGCGTCGGGTCAACGGGCCGCCGGAAACATTGGAGGAAACCCAGAGGTCCGAGGAACGGCCGCCGTCAAGGTTGAGGGCATGTCGGACGGGCCAGCCCGCCGGTTGGGTATGTGCAAGAGCCTGAGATAATTGCAGCAAGGTGCAGGCGGATGCCTGGCCGATCCACCAGCGGGTGTTTCCGTCCCATAGGATCAGGGTGCGGACGGTGGATTTCGCGTTTTCGAGACCGCTGACGGGTCGGGAGTTTTCGATCAGCATGGGTCCGGCCTGAATGAGTTCCTGTTGCGATTTCGCCACACTCTTTCCGAGTGCCTGGCGGCGGACGATGCTTAAATGACCTGAAGGTTGTTGCAGCCAGACGCCGCTGCCGAGGGAGGAGGCGCTGTTCCATGCTCCCGAAGCGCGGCCATTGGAGACGACCAGTCCCAAGGGATCTCCCTCGGGGGTGAAAAAGCCGGCATTGATCGCGGCGATGGCCTGACAGGAGGCGGCGGCGCGGGCGGCATCGGGAAACCGTGAGCCGGGGCCGCCCGATTGATCGATCACGGCGAGGCGGTGGCTGCGGGAATCGAACGTCACGCCTTCGAAGGTGATGCCTTGGGCGCTGTGTGTGGTCAGGCGGGCGGGAGAAGGGGGAAGAAGAGGAATTTTTTCACTGCGGCGGGCCACCTCCACGACGGCGGACGGGGAATGCCGGGCTTCGAGGGCTTTCGGAGCGGTGTTGGTGGCGGGCGCGGGCCGGGGTGGCTCGGGAGGCGGTGTTTGTGAACAGCCGACGAAGAGCAGGGCGATGAATCCGCTGGCGATCAGACGCATGGGCGGAACGTAGTGGAGCGGTGGGAAAAAGAAAGCGGGGTTTTGAGCCGACGTGAACGTCAGCGCTCCGCCGGACGTTGGCCGATGCCGAGAAGGGTCTGGAATCGTGGGGCGGCTTCCTCGCGGTCTGCGACCAGGGTTTCGATCTGAATGAATCCGGAGCGTTCGAGCATGGAAGCGAGATGGCTTTCGGAAAAACCGAGCCAGCGATCGGCGTAGAGCTCTCGGGCTTCCTCGAACTGGTGCTGGAGGAGATCGAGGACAATCAGGCGGCCACCGGGTTTCAGCTTTTGAAATGCGGAATCGAGCGCGCGTTGCGGGTGTTCGGCGTGGTGGAGCGCCTGGCTGAGAATGGCGAGATCGAGCGAGGCGTCGTCGATCGGGGGATTTTCGATGTCGCCGAGGCGGTATTCCAGATTGGAGAGGCCGTGCCGGGCGGCGAGGGCTTGGCCGAATTCGACCATTTTCGGGGAAAGATCGACGGCGATGACTTTTTCCGCGCGCTGGGCGAGGAGCTGGGCGAGCGTGCCTTCGCCTGCGCCGAGATCGGCGACGACCTGGTAATTCAGCACCTTGATGAGTGCTTCGGCGAGCGCTTTCCAGGATCGGCCGGGGACGTAATCCTTGCCGAAACGTCCGGCCAGTTCGTCGAAATACGCGCGCGAGCGGTCGCGGCGTTTCCTCAGCAAATGACGGAGCGCGGTTTCGTCCGCACCGACTTCCGGGACTTCGAGCGCGGCGTGGCGGGCGACTTCGAGGAGGTCGGCGGGAGCGGTACAGGCGTAGATGTTGTTTTTTCCACTGCGTTCGTCGGTGAGGAGTCCGGCGGCCTTGAGTTGGGAGAGCTGGGTGGAAATGCGGCTCTGCCCCATGCCGAGGATTTCCTGAAGCTCGGCCACGGAAAGCTCTTCCCGGCTCAACAGCATGAGTATGCGGAGGCGGGTGGGATCCGAGATGAGTTTCAGGGATTTCAGCACGGAAGGCATGGAATGATGGTATCAACAAATCACGATTTGACGATGCGAATTTTCCATGCATGCTACGCGCGTCCATGAGCACGTATATTTTTTCATCGGAGTCCGTTGGCGAAGGCCATCCGGACAAGGTTTGCGATACCATCTCGGATGCCATTCTGGACGCTTGCCTGGCGCAGGATCCGGCGAGCCGTGTGGCATGCGAGACGTTGGTGAAGAGCAATGTGGTGGTCGTGGCCGGTGAAATCACCACCCAGGCGAAGATCGACTACGAGCGGATCATCCGCGAGGCGATCCGTGGCATCGGCTACGTGAACGACGACGATGTGTTTCATGCGGACAAGGTTTTCATCAACAACTACCTCACCGGCCAATCTCCGGACATCGCCCAGGGCGTGGATGCGAAAGAAGCGGAGGGGAAAAAGCACGCCGAGCAGGGCGCGGGCGACCAGGGCATCATGTTCGGCTACGCCTGCGACGAAACGCCCGAGCTGATGCCGGCTCCGGTGATGTACGCGCATCGCCTCGGCCGCGAGCTCACACGCATCCGCAAGGAAGGGAAACTCGCTCCGTGGCTGCGGCCGGATGCGAAGTCGCAGGTGTCCGTGGAATACGTGGATGGCAAGCCCACCCGGATCGTCAACGTGGTGATTTCCACCCAGCACGCGGCGGATGTGAAGCATGCGGAGATCGAGAAATTCTGCATCGAGCAGGTGATCCGGAAAGTCCTTCCGGCCGGGATGCTGACCGGGGAAACCGAATACCTGATCAATCCGACGGGTAATTTCGTGATCGGTGGCCCGCAGGGAGATTCTGGCCTGACGGGACGCAAGATCATCGTCGATACCTACGGCGGCATGGGGCGCCATGGCGGTGGTGCGTTTTCCGGCAAGGACCCGTCGAAGGTGGATCGCTCCGCCGCATACATGGGTCGCTGGGTTGCGAAAAACGTGGTGGCCGCAGGTCTCGCCTCGAAGTGCGAGGTCCAGTTCGCTTACGCCATCGGCCATCCGCTGCCGGTGAGCATCCACGTCGATACCTTCGGCACCGGCAGCATCGCTGACGACAAGATCCTCGCGGCGGTGAAAAAGGTCTTTTCCTTCAAGCCCGCCGACATCGTGGAGCAACTCGACCTGCTCCGTCCGATCTACTCGAAATCCACCAACTACGGCCACTTTGGCAAGGAGGATTGCGATCTTCCGTGGGAACGCACGGATAAGGTCGATGCGCTGAAAGAGGCGGTCGGATAAACCAAAGACGCAAGACAGCAAGATACAAGAAGCAAGAGAAGAGCAAGTTATGCCACTGCACCATTTCGAAGATTTGGAAGTTTGGAAACGTAGTTCGAGACTTGCGGTGGATGTCTTGCAGTTGGTCGATCCGATTCGTCTTTATGCGCTGAGGGATCAAATGGCGCGGAGTTGTATCTCCGTGCCATCGAACATTGCCGAGGGCGCGGAACGGGAAAGTAACCGGGAATTCCGGCGCTTTCTCTCTATTGCGAAAGGATCGGTCGGCGAACTTCGGACCCAACTTTACATCGGCTTGGCTGCTGGAGTTTTTACGCACGAAACCGCCAGTCCTCTCATCAAGGAAGCCAAAGAAATCGGAGCCATGATCGAAGGACTTCGCAAGCGCCTGATCGGTCCCGGCATTCTCAATCATCTTCTATCCCTATTTTTCTAAAGATTTCCGCGCCTGACTCTTTCTCTTGGGTCTTGCTTCTTGAAGTCTTGAATCTCTAAACCACACAATCATATGCCTAACTTCTCCGACTATAAAATCCACGACATCGGCCTTGCCGAATTCGGCCGTAAGGAAATCGAAATCGCCGAGCACGAAATGCCCGGTCTCATGGCCACCCGTGCGAAATACGGTCCGCAGAAGCCGCTGCAAGGCGTGCGCGTGATGGGCTCGCTGCACATGACGATCCAGACGGCTGTATTGATAGAAACGCTCGTTGAACTCGGTGCCGACGTGCGCTGGGTTTCCTGTAACATTTTCTCCACCCAGGACCACGCGGCAGCGGCGATCGCGGCGGCGGAAATCCCGGTGTTCGCCTGGAAGGGCGAGACGTTGGAGGAATACTGGTGGTGTACCTGGCAGGCGCTGCAATTCCCGGGAGGTCTCGGACCGCAACTCATCGTGGACGATGGCGGCGACGCGACGTTGCTCCTCCACAAAGGCTACGAACTGGAAAACGGTTCGGACTGGGTGAACACGCCTTCCGGAAGTCAGGAAGAGCAAATCATCAAGGACCTGCTGAAGAAGATCCACACCGAGCAACCGGGTGTTTTCGCGAAGATCGTGAAAGACTGGAAAGGCGTTTCCGAGGAAACCACCACGGGGGTGCACCGTCTCTATCAGATGGCGAAGGCGGGCACGCTGCTCGTCCCGGCGGTCAACGTGAACGACTCGGTGACGAAATCGAAATTCGACAATCTCTACGGCTGCCGCGAATCGCTGGTGGACGGCATCAAGCGTGCGACCGACGTGATGATTTCCGGCAAGGTCGGCGTGGTCTGTGGCTACGGTGACGTAGGCAAGGGTTGCGCTCAGGCGCTTCGCAGCCAGGGGGCGCAGGTGGTCGTGACAGAGATCGATCCGATCTGCGCGCTGCAGGCGGCGATGGAAGGTTTCCGCGTGCTGCCGCTCGAGGACACGCTCGGTTGGGGCGATATCTACGTCACCACGACCGGTAACAAGGACATCATCCGCCTCGAGCACATGGAGAAGATGAAGGATCAGGCGATCGTTTGTAACATCGGCCACTTCGATAACGAGATCCAGGTGGAGCGCCTCGAAAAGGCCGCCGGAGTGCAAAAGAAAAACATCAAGCCGCAGGTGGACAAATACACCTTCCCGGCCGGCAACAGCATTTACCTGCTCGCCGAAGGCCGTCTGGTGAACCTCGGCTGCGCCACCGGTCACCCGAGCTTCGTGATGTCGAACAGCTTCACGAACCAGACGCTTGCCCAGATCGATCTGTGGGCGAACAAGGACACTTACAAGCCCGGCGAGGTCCGCGTGCTGCCGAAGCATCTCGACGAAGAAGTCGCCCGCCTGCACCTCGAAAAAATCGGGGCGAAGCTCACCAGGCTCACCCCGGAGCAGGCCGACTACATCGGAGTGCCGGTGGAAGGTCCTTACAAGCCGGAGCACTATCGCTACTGAAGCGGATTTCCGAAAAAGAGCGGGCAACGGAAGTTGTCCGCTTTTCTTTTTGGCTGGATGTTTGCCAAGCGCGATGAATTCCGGGTTGCCGCTAATTTGCGCCAATAGCCCGCCTACTTCACCGTCTGGTCGATATACGCGATGATCGTGGGAATCGCGGTTTCCAGCACATCGGCGGTTTTTTCGTAAGCGGCGGCGCCCATACCGATGGGGTCCGGAACGTCCGCGCCGGTCCCTTGGCCGGGGATTTCCGCGAATTCGCAGACGAGGTAATACTTGTCGCTGAATTCCGGGAAATGATCTTCGAGGGCGAGCAGATGCCCGCGTGTCATCGCGAATACATGGGTCGCTTCCTCCAGAATCCGGCGGTTGACGAGGCGGGACTTGAAGGAGTCCAGTGTCGCACCGCGTTTTTTCAGGATGGCCAGCGTTTCCTTGCTGGCGGGAGTCCCCCGGGTGGCGGCGACTCCGGCGGAGCCGACGGCGTAGTCGCCGCGGTTTCCGATGAATTTCCGAAACAGCCCTTCCGCCATCGGGCTGCGGCAGGTGTTCCCGGTGCAAATGAAGAGGACGTGCTTCGGAACGGACATGGGCAGGTAAAGTGGTGTTTTGCGATGCGTTCGTCAAACGCAATGGACTTGCCCGGTGGCGTGTCCTGTGCTCTATCTTTGTCGAGATTCGAGGAACGATGACCGGACAGGATTCAGACGAGGGAATTGGCAAACTCCTGCGGGAAGCACGCGAGGCGGCGGGCTACTCGGTCGAGGATGTGGTCCATCGCGCCCATCTGCCGCGCTCGGTGGTGGAGGCTCTGGAAGCGGAAGACTTCAGCGTGTTTTCCAGCCCGACGTATGCGAAGAGCTTCCTTTCCCAATACAGCGATTTTCTGAATGTGGACGCTCATATGTGGCTGAGCGCGCTGGAGCCGAACCGTTTCGTCCAGACGGAGGGGCTGCATACGATTTTCGAAGAAAAGCACCCGACGGCGAGAATCGAGCCGCTTCGCGAGCGGCGCGCGGTGTCGTCTTCGTCTCCCAGCGGATTCTTTTCCGTGACGTTCTATCTTCTGGTCACCCTGGGGTTGGGATATGCGGTGTGGAAGGGGGTCAATTATTTCGAATCCCAGATTTCGACCGCCGAACCGCGCATGGCGGGTGAGGAGTATCTGGAAAAAATCCGGCAGAAGGAGGTTGAGAAAAAACAGGTGCCGCCACCACGGCAGGAAAGCATCCCGGATTCCATCCCCGTGGCACCGCCGACCATGGTGAAAACCCACGATGACCTCCCGCCGCCGGTGCCGCGCGCGATCATCGTGAGAGATTGAGAGGGGAGGAGCGCCGACGTTCACGTCGGCTCTTTTCTTTCCCTCGAAGCCAAGCCGACGTGGACGTCGGCGCTCCATCATTTCAGCGACTTCATGTCGATGACGAAGCGGTATTTCACATCGCTCTTGAGCAGGCGATCGTAGGCTTTTTCGATGTCCTGGATTGCGATCATCTCAATATCGGCGGTGATGTTGTGTTCTCCGCAGAAATCGAGCATTTCCTGGGTTTCGCGGATGCCGCCGATCAGGGAGCCGGTGAGAATTTTCCGGCCGAAGATCAGATTGAAGGAAGAAACCGGGAGCGGTTTTTCGGGAGCGCCGACGAGTGTCAGCGTGCCGTCGAGTTTGAGCAGTTCGAGGTAGGCGTTGATGTCGTGATCGGCGGAAACAGCGTCGATGATGAAATCGAAGGTGCCGACGTGCTTTTGCATTTCCTCCGGATTTTTGGAAATGACGACTTCATCGGCACCGAGGCGTTTCGCGTCTTCGGTTTTGCCGGGAGAGGTGGTGAAAAGCACGGTGTGCGCACCGAAGGCGTGGGCGAATTTGAGAGCCATGTGGCCGAGGCCGCCGAGTCCGACGATGCCGACTTTGTCGCCTTTCTTGATACCCCAGCGCTTGATCGGGGAATAGGTGGTGATGCCGGCGCAGAGCAGCGGCGCGGTGGCGGCGAGGTCGAGGTTTTCCGGAACGCGCAGCACGAAGGATTCATCGACGACGATGCTGTTGGAGTAGCCGCCGAAGGTGTGGCCACCGGTGTGTTTGTCCGCGCCGTTGTAGGTGAAGGTGGCACCGTTTTCGCAGAATTGTTCCAGGTCCGCCTTGCAGTGCGCGCACTCTTGGCAGGAGTCCACCATGCAGCCGACGGCGGCGAGATCACCGACCTTGAACTTGCTGACGTAGGAGCCGACCCGTGTGATCCGACCGACGATTTCATGGCCGGGGACGCACGGGTAGACGGTGTTTTGCCATTCGTTGCGTGCCTGATGGAGGTCCGAGTGGCAGACGCCGCAGTAGAGAATCTCGATTTCGACATCGCGGGCGGTGGGATCGCGACGTTCGAAATTGAAAGGTTTGAGGGAATCCGTGGCGGATTGGGATGCGTAACCGAGGGCTGGAGTCATAACCCGGAAAACCTAGACGCGAAACGCAATCGGTCGAAGGAAAAGATTGGAACCGCTGGATGAAGAGATTGATGGCTGATGGAGGAGCAAGCTCAGCCTTTGTGCCGATGTGAACGTCAGCGGTCCATGAGGCTAGCGCCGCAGTTTTTTCCAGGCACGCAAGGTTTCCAGGAACGGATCGAGGTAGCGCTGGACCTTGGCGCTGCCGATGCCGGGAACCTGCAAGGCTTCCTCGGTGGTGGAGGGTTGGTAGCGGGCGAGGCATTCCAGCGTTTTGTTGCTGAAAACCACGTAGGGAGGGACGTTTTCGCGTTTCGCGATCTTGGTGCGGATGTCGCGGAACATCGAGTAGAGCTCGGAATCGAAGCCCTGGTCGGTGAGATTGGCTTCTTTTTTGCCCGCGTCGGCATCCGGCCAGACGAGTTTGAAGTCCGCCTCGCCGCGCATGACTTTATCGCCTAACAGGGTGAGCGTCACCAGAGGGTATTCGCCGGTCACGGTCTGGATCAATCTTGCGTCGGTGAGGGAGCGGAAGAGGGCGTTGAGGTAGCCGTTACCCTTTTCCTTGAGAATGCCGTAGGTGGTGAGGCGGTCGAGGCTGGCGCTGGTGATTTCCTGGGAACGGCTGCCTGCGAGCATCTGGATGATGCGGCCCCGGCCATAGCGGGCTTCCCAGCCGTCCGCGGTGCGGCGTGACATGCGGGCGATGCCGCTGAGGGTCTTGCGGACGACGAGCGCTTCCTCGGCGGTGGGAGCGCGGAGATCGCCGGAAGTTTCCTCGCGGCAGACATCGCAGCATCCGCAGGTCTCGGCATTGTCTTCGCCGAAATACATGAGGATCCATTTCTGGCGGCAGATGCGCGAGTAGGACATTTCCACCATGGCCTTGAGCTTTTCGCGGTCGCGCCGGTCTTTTTCCTCGATGGCGGTTTCATCGAGCTGAAGGGCACGGGCGAGCACGTCGGGCTTGAGCAGGCGGGTGCCACGAACGCGGCGGCCGGGGATGTCGAAGCGCTCGATGTATCCGGAGCGGGCGAGCATGCTGAGTGCGGAGCCGACGCACATCGGATTTTTCACTTCGGCACCTTCGGAAATTTCATCGAGCGTGCGGTGGACCTCGAATTCCTTGTCGGCCTGATTCAGAAGATATTGATAGATCGAACGGATGGTCTGCGAGGTGGGGTTCGCGCCTTCGATGAAAAATTCCTGGGTACGGGTATCGGCGTAGTTGAAGAGCAGTTCGCAGACGGAGCTTTCGCCATCGCGTCCGGCGCGTCCGGCTTCCTGATAGTAGGCTTCGACGCTGCCGGGGATTTCGTAGTGAATCACGAAACGCACGTCCGGGCGGTCGATCCCCATGCCGAAGGCGTTGGTGGCGATGGCGACGTCGGCTTCCTTGCGGATGAAAACTTCCTGCGCGCGCACGCGTTCGGCATCACTCATGCCGCCGTGGTAGGCGACGCATTTGATGCCCCAGCTTGCAAGCGTTTCGGAAACCGCGTCGACTTTCTTGCGGGTGGCGCAATAGACGATGCCGGTCTTGTGGGCGGCGATGACGGCGCGCATGCGTTCGTCCTTTTGCGCGGCTTTTTCCACGCTGGTGATGGTGAGCGAAAGATTCGGTCTGGAAAATCCGCTGACGGTCTCGAACGGCGAACGCAGGGTGAGCACCGAGCGGATGTCCTCGCGGACGATCGGCGTGGCGGTGGCGGTGAGCGCGACGCACTGGGGACTGCCGATTTTTTCCAGCGCTTTGCCGAGCCGCAGGTAGTCCGGCCGGAAATCGTGGCCCCATTGGCTGAGGCAGTGCGCTTCATCGACGGCGAAGAGCGAGATTTCCACGCCGTGGAGCGCGTTGAGGAAACTTTCGGCACGGAAGCGTTCCGGTGCGACGTAAACCAGCTTCCATTTCCCGCTGCGCATGCCGTCGAGGCGTTCACGTTGCTCAGGCCACGAAAGGGTGGAGTTGATGAGTGTGGCGGGAATGTCGCGGGCGACGAGGGCGTCCACCTGATCCTTCATCAGCGCGATGAGCGGGGAAATCACCAGCGTTACGCCGGGGAAGCAAAGCGCGGGGATCTGATAGCACAGCGATTTACCTCCGCCGGTGGGCATGACGACCAGCCCGTCCCGGCCATTGACGATCTGTGAGATGACGTTTTCCTGCCCGTCGAGGAACCCGGAAAAGCCGAAATACCGCTTCAGCGCCTCATGCGGCGACATGACGAGCGGTTTGGAATCGGCGGGAGAGGAAGGCATGGAGACGTGCACGAATGAACAATCGTCATGGGTGAAACGTCAATGACGGAGAAGTGTAGGTTGATCGCTGACGAATCTATTTACCGCAAAGCCGCGAAGGTCGCGAAGAAGCGCAAAGTTTTTAAGATTGAGCGAAACGCGGAGGCGCAGAGATCGCAAAGGGGTTCGCAAAGATAAAAGTAAAACTCAGCGTTCCTCTCCCCGGCCTCGGCGTCTCCGCGTTTCGCTTGAAACTGAATCCTCCATTTTCCAAAGCTTCGCGTTCCTTCGCGACCTTTGCTGCTTTGCGGTAAAAATCAGCCGACAAGATCCCCGATCGATCCGAAGCTCGGGACGAAGAGGCGTTTGTAGGTGCGGACGGCGTAGCCGTCGGTCATGCCGGCGAGGAAGTCGCAGATGAGGCGGACGCGGGTGGCTTGATCGGGGGCAGTGGCCAGTTCCTCGGCGGTATTGGCGGGGAGGAGCTGGAAATCCTGGCCGTCGATTTCACCGCTGTGGACGTAGCGCTGGGCGAGGACGTCCCAGAGCTGGTGGAGCATGCGGTTTCCCTTGTATTCGAGCTGCTTGAGCTGCGGGGAGAGGAAGACGACTTCGTAGGCGAGCTTTTTGTAAACGTCGCACTCGGCGCGGACCGCTTCGTCGATGGCGAGGCGGTAACGGTAGCGGTTCGTCGTTTGGCTGAGGAAATTGACGTCGGTTTCGAGGCGGGTGGCCTGAAGGTAGGTGCCGATGCGTTTGCCGACGAAGGGATCGACCTTGCGGCTGCGGATCGCGCGCATGAGGTCGCCGAGCGGTGTGCCTTCGCCGGTGGAGTGGCCGGTTTTTTCCGCCCAGCTTTCGATTTTTTCCAGATTGAGAAATCCGGCGCGCACGCTGTCGGAAAGATCGTTGAGCGAGTAGGCGGTATCGTCCGCCCAATCCATGATCTGGCACTCGATGGATTTGAAGGAATCGCGCGCCTTTCCGGGGGTGAGCTCGATGGGGAAATCATTGCCGCCGAGCGACCAGTCGAGTTGGGAAAATTGGTCGTCGTAAATGAAATGGTGTTGTGGGCGCTCGCCTTTCGGGCCGATGAGTTCGGACCACAGGGTTTTGTATTTCAGTACGCCGTCGAGGAAGGCACGGGTCGGGTCCATGCCGGTTTTGCGGGCGGAAAAAATCCGCTCGGTGAGCAGGCGGAGGGTTTGGGCATTACCCTCGAATCCACCGTGATCGCGCATCAGGTGGTTGAGCGTGCGTTCTCCCGCGTGACCGAACGGCGGATGGCCGAGATCGTGGGAAAGGCAGATCGCTTCGACGAGATCGGGATCGATGAAATAATCGGCCTCCAGCGGACCGTCGGGGCGGGTTCTCAGCCAGTGGCAGATCGCCTTGCCGATTTGCGCGACTTCCAGCGAATGGGTGAGGCGGGTGCGGTAGAAATCGTATTCTCCGCTCCAGAAGACCTGGGTTTTATTCTGCAAACGCCGGAAGGTGGTGGTGTGCAGCACGCGGTCGCGGTCGATCTGGAAAGGCGTGCGGTAATCACCGGAATCCTGACGGCCGGAGCGTCGTTCGGTATCGAAGGTCCCGTAGAAGCGATTTTCCATTGCGGAAAAGGGAAGGGGTGGGTGGGGGAAAGTCGAGGGGATTCTGCCGGGGAGCGGATTGCGGGAAAAATCCGCGTGGTGCGGCGTATTGTGCTTTTTCTCCGGCGTGGATCGGTGGAGGTTTTGCGGCGGCCTTTCAAGCCGTTGAAGCTTTTATGTCATCTCCGCTCCATCTCGTCGTTGCCAGTGATTCCCGTTACCTGCCCGGTGCGATCGGCACCTTGGCGGGCGTCCGGCTGGCGGTGCCGAGGGAGACGTCCATTTACGTCCGGTTTCTTCACGAGGGGCTTTCGCGCAGCGATCAACATCGTCTTACGGCGGCCATGGAGAAGCTGGAGAATGGTCCGCAGGTCGAGTTCGTGCCGGTGGATGCGGATTTCGGGTTGTTTCCCGATGGGGATCTGAGCTCGGCGATGGCCTATGCGAGGCTGGTGCTGCCGGAAAAGGTGGATGCGGAGCGGGTGGTCTATCTGGACACGGACATGCTGGTGCTCCGGGATCTCAGCGAGCTGACCCGTAGCGGGCCGCCGGGGGCAAAAGGCGTGGGCGGGGTGCTGGAGCGGTCCGGTCCGACGCTTGAGCATGATTTCCCGGAAATCCCGGGTTCGCACGATCCGGGGTGGAGCTACTTGAGCTGCGGGCTGCTGGTGCTGGATATGCCAACGGTGCGTCAGGCCGGAGTTTTCGAGCGGGCCATGGAAATCCTGAAGACGCACCCGGAGGCGTGCCGGAATCATGATCGCAGCGCGCTGAATTACGCTCTCGAAGGTGAGGCGTATCTTTTCGATGCGGGCTGGAACCTGCAAACGCACCGCGAGCATTACGATCCGGTGGCGGCGATTCCCGAGCTGGCGGCGCGGGCGGTGAACGTGCATTTCGTGGGCCGTGGGAAGCCATGGCTGTCATTCGTGCCGTTTCCGGCGGAGCAGATGTTCCGCATGTTGCTGGACGCGCTTGAACCGCGCTGGAAAGAAGATCGCCACACCAAAATGATCCGCGCGAAATCCCCGGAACCATATGCTTCCGCGATGCCGTGGCTGCATGGATTCCGCTCGGTTTTCAGGAAACTGAGAGGCAAGGACAGCGAGGAGGAACGCAAGGCGGCGATGGTATGGAAGCAATTCAACCGCGACGTGGAACGTCTCGAAGCGCAGGATGCGGAGGCGATGAAGCTTTACGAAGATTGGCAGGCGCAAATCGACGCGGGACTGGTGAAACGAAGCGGCCGGGTGAGGTAAGGAAGGATTCTATTCCAATTTCGCACCATCAACCAATCCGTGGTTTTCCTGAGAAATCGGGATGATTTGACTACGGATTAACGGATTTTACGGATTTTTGATTTGCTTGGAGTGCGCCAGCCCGGGAGCGCCGAGCCCCAGCTCGGCATCTCCAAACCCGGCATCTCCAATAAGCCGAGCTGGGG
>JASGEP010000029.1:0-28937 GCA_047606285.1 Luteolibacter sp.
AGTGGGACGATAGGTCCTGTGAGAGTAGGTCGTCGCCAGGTATATGCCCGGCTCCTTTTAACGAAGGAGCCGGGCTTCTTTTTTGGCGGGAAAGGGCCTGAAATGGAGAAAGAACCTTGGAGGAGAGAAAAGAACTCCTGGAGGGAAACCAATAGGACCTATACGGCTTATAAGACCTATAGGGTGTATAGGGCGTATAGGGCTTATTTTTCTTCCTCTTTCTGGATGAAGCGTCGCCGGTGCCAGATCAGCCAGAGTGCTGCCAGAAAAACCCACGTGATGGCGGCGTATTGGTGATGGGAAATGGTCACTTTCGGGGCCAATGCGGGCACGGCGCGGGTGGTCGCGGCGAGAAGGCTGAGACCGACGATGCTGCGTGCGGTCCATGAACGTGTCGCAAAAGCGGCAAGCTGGCCGCTGTGGCCGAATAGCACACGGCTGCCGACGACCAGGATGAGCAGCCCGAATCCTCCGATGTAAAGGAGGTGGTCGACGGAAATCCGTTGCGATGGGCTGACGAAAGCGGCGAGGACCAGGCCCGACAGTCCGACGAGAAGCGAAATCCTCAGTCCGACGGCCAGGGTGCCTTGGCGGGGTTGGTTTTTCCATCGCACTTCCAGCAGAAGATAAATCAGACAGGTCAGCGCCCGGAGCAGGGTTCCGATGGCCGGGAAACCGTAGGCTTCGAGGATGAAGCTGCCAATTAGCAGGACGGTTGCGGCGAGAGTCCGAAATCGCTTTTTTCGCGTTTCCTCAATCGTGGATGGATCGCCGAAGTTTCCTCCGAGAATGCGGGGGAAAACGAAGGAGCCAATTCCGAGTGTGGGCAGAAGGAGCATTCCCTGGTGCAGAAACAGGGAGGCCAGACGGTAAAGTTGTGGGCTGGTGATGGCGGTTCCGAAAAGAGCGAGGATCGCGGCTCCGACCGTGCCGCTGAGGAGACCGGCAAAGGCCAGCAGAAGTTGTGGGGGTGGGGCTTCTTTGCGGAAAATCAGCACCCGGGCGATCAAGCTGGTCAACAGCGAGAGAAGCAGTGTGACGAAAATCGCATCCCCGATCAGCCGCCGATCCAGCAGGTGAAAAACGCAACTGGCCGTATGCAGGAAGATGAGCCAGAGCAATTCCCGCGGCGAGAGCTTGGGAGCAGAAGCCATGCGCGGACCGGCGGTGCTGAGGAAGCCGATGACAAAAGCTCCACCGAAACCTTCGATCATGAGGCGACCGTGGGCGAACAGGGGATAATACTTGAGACACCCTTGATAGAAGAGAGGCCACAGGGCCACTCCGACGATGCTCCAGAGTGCGCCGAGTGCGAAGAAGATCCGGTAGGGTTCGGCGGCGAGCCACCGGAGTGGATGAGCGGGAAGTGCCGTGCGGCGTCGATGTTTGCAGGCGGGAAAGCTCATTTTTGAGAAGGTGGATCAGGTCTCCGGCCGGTCTTCGCGGTAGTTGCGATACCGCTCGTGTTGCTCGGGAGTGAGGTTGGCAGGATCGAAGCGGGGATCCGGCACTCCGTTGATACGGGAATAAATGACATTCGCCATGTCTTCGGAGCAGCGTTTGAGGTGTCCGGCGCGTTCACCCTGAAAGAGATCGTCGATGGTTTGGTGGAAAATTTCCAGCCAGCGGGTGAATTGCTTACGACCCATTTCGGTTTGAGGGACCAGCCGGGCGTGCGCGGCCATAGGATTGCCTCGGAAATCTCCGGTGCCGAACAGCACCCGTTCCCAGAAGGCATACATTTTGGGGAGATGGGTTTCCCAGTTGAGCTGGGCGATTTCATCGAAAATGAAGCCGAGCGTCGGATCCTTGCGGACATGGCCGTAGAAAACGTTCACGAGCCGCTCGATGTCGGCCCTGTTCTCGATGTCGGTTTTTTCCGCAGGTGTCTTTTGAGTCATGGCAAGCCGTCTGAATGCTTCGAAAGCAGGGTAAATGCCCGATAAATCAATTAAAGAAAAAAAATTCTTTTATTCTGCCCGGGGAAGTTCCTAGGCTCCGCCCATGACGAATCTCAAACGTTTGTGGGTTCTTTTAGGTCTGGTGGTGGGTGTGTCTTTCGCGGTGCTGCTTTATTATGGCGGAGAACTTTATCGCCAGGCTCCGCCCATTCCGGAAAAGGTAGTCATCGAGGAAACGGGTGAGGTTTTGTTTACCTCCACGCAGATCCGGGATGGCCAGAATGTTTGGCAAAGCACGGGCGGCCAGCAGCTTGGCAGCGTGTGGGGGCATGGCAGTTATGTGGCTCCGGATTGGACGGCGGACTGGCTGCATCGGGAGGCGGTGTTTCTTCTCGATGCTTGGGCGAAGGAGGAAGGGGCGGAAAATTACGAGAAACTGGATGTGGAGCGGCAGGCTTCCCTGAAGGCACGGCTCAAAAGGGAACTGAGGACGAACCGTTACGACAAAGCGACGGGGACGATCACGGTGAGCGCCGCGCGGGCGGCTGCCATCCGCAGCAATTCCGCCTACTATGCGGGCCTGTTTGGCGGTGAGAAGACGGAGGAGCTGGACCGGTTGCGGGAGGCTTACGCGATGATGGATCGGACGATCAAGGATCCCGAGCGGTTGGCACCGTTGAATGCGTTCTTTTTCTGGGCGACCTGGGCTTGTGAAACCGAGCGACCGGGAAAATCTATCACTTATACGAACAACTGGCCGCACGAGCCGCTGATCGACAACGTGCCGACCGGCGACCTGATGTTGTGGACGGGTTTCAGTGTGATGATGCTGCTCGTCGGCACGGCGTTGCTGGCTTTCCACTATGCGCGGGGTAGCGAGGAGGAGCTGCCGGACGCCAAGTTTTTGCCGGAAACCGATCCTTTGTTAGGTCAGGTGGCGACGCCATCGATGCGTGCGACGCTCAAGTATTTTTGGGTGGTGTGCGGTTTGTTGCTGGTGCAGGTCATTATGGGCGTGGTGACGGCTCACTTCGGGGTGGAGGGTCAGAAATTCTACGGCCTTCCGTTGTCGGACTGGCTGCCGTACACGGTGGCCCGGACCTGGCACGTGCAGCTTGCGGTGCTGTGGATCGCGACGGCCTGGCTGGCGACGGGACTTTACATCGGGCCTGCCGTTTCAGGACATGAACCGAAATTCCAAAAACTGGGAGTGAATGTTCTCTTCGGTGCGGTGGTCTTCGTCCTGCTGGGGTCGATGGCGGGACAGTGGTTCGGCATCATGCAAAAACTCGGGTTGGCGGAAAACTTCTGGCTCGGTCACCAAGGGTACGAATATGCGGAAATGGGACGTTTGTGGCAGATCCTGCTCTTTGTCGGATTGCTTCTCTGGTTGCTCCTCATGGGCCGGGCGATGTGGCCGGCATTGCGCCGTCCCAGCGAAAACCGGAATCTGCTGATCCTGTTTTTCCTTTCCACGGTGGCCATCGCGATCTTTTACGCGGCGGGCCTGATGTGGCAGCGCCAGACGCACCTTTCCATCGCCACTTACTGGCGCTGGTGGGTGGTGCACCTGTGGGTGGAAGGATTTTTCGAAGTTTTCGCCACGGTGGTCATCACGTTCCTGTTCACTCGCATGGGATTGCTGCGCATCCAGGTGGCGACGGCGGCGGTATTGTTCGCCACCACGATTTTCCTCGCCGGTGGTATTCTGGGAACGTTCCACCACTTGTATTTTTCCGGCACGCCGATGTCGGTGCTGGCGCTGGGTGCGACTTTCAGCGCGCTGGAAGTGGTGCCATTGGTGTTGATCGGTTTCGAAGCCTGGCACAATTACAAGTTGAGCAAGGCGAAGGAATGGGTCCGCCAATATCGCTGGCCGATCTGGTGCATGCTTTCGGTGTCGTTCTGGAACATGCTGGGTGCGGGGATTTTCGGATTTCTCATCAATCCGCCCATTGCCCTCTATTACATGCAGGGGCTGAATACCACGCCGCTGCACGGACACACCGCGCTCTTCGGAGTCTATGGCATGCTGGGCATCGGGCTGATGCTGTTCGTGGCGAAGGGGTTGGCGGCTCCCGGTCAGTGGAAGGAGGGGCTGATTCGCTTTTCCTTCTGGTCGATCAATATCGGTCTGCTGCTGATGGCGTTGTTGAGCCTGCTGCCGCTCGGTTTGCTGCAAACGGTCGCCAGCGTGAATCACGGTCTGTGGTATGCCCGGAGCGACGAGTTTCTCGGCTCGGGAGTCATGGATCTTTTCAAGTGGCTGCGCGTGGTGGGCGACACGATCTTCGCCGTTGGCACGGTGACATTGAGCTGGTTCGTGCTGGGGTTGAAAACCGGATGGTCACTTGCTTCTGGCGAAACCTCCGGAAAGAAGGCATCGTAATGCCGTCCTGAATGTTCACCTACAGCAAGCTCGCCCAAGCCGGAATCGCCGCCGTCAGTTATCTTGCCGCCAACGGCGCTGACGGTCGGCTGGCCGGAAGCGGCGAGATCGCCGAGGCGCGCGAGCTTTCCAGAGCGTTGGTCGCGAAAATCCTTACCATGCTTTCTTCCGCCGGGCTGGTCATCGGCAAGTCGGGACCGACGGGAGGCTATCAACTGGCGCGTGAACCGGAAAACATTTCCCTGCTGGATGTGGTGCGGGTTTTCGAGGATCCGGAAAACCAGGTGATGTGCCCTTTCGGCCCGCATTGGTGCGGCGTCGGCCCGCGATGCCCCCTGCACGATACCTTCGGAGAATTGAGGCAACAGGTTATCGACCGCCTGGAGCGGGAAACGTTCGCTCAATTCGTGAAGTGAGCTTCGCGGATTTTGTTATAAGGGAAGAGCCGGTGGGGATACCGGCGCTCCGGGTTACAACGTGCACAGCCAATCGCGGAAGGCGGCTTTGTCCGTGGTGAGCGGGATAGCGACTTTCGGCTGATTGGCGAGGATGGCGAGGCGTTCCGGGATTTCTTCGAAGTCCTTGCCCAGCTCGGCCTCCATAACGTCGGGGAACTTGGTGGGATGAGCGGTTTCGAGAACGACGGTGGCGGTGCCGGGATGGGTGGTGCGCCATTCACGGGCGGCGAGCCAGGCGACGGCGCCGTGGGGATCGATGACGTAGTCGTGTAGGGATTTGACTTCCCGGATCGCGGCCCGCGTCTGGTCGTCGTTGAAGGTGGCACCGGAAATGCGATTTTTCATCTGTTCCCAGGAGCCTTCGAACAGTGATTGCATGCGGACGAAGTTCGAGGGTGCGCCGACGTCCATCGCGTTGGAAATCGTCTGGATGCTGGGGCGCGGTTGGTAGTCGCCGGATTTGAGGTAGGAGGGCACCACGTCGTTGCGGTTGGTGGCGGCCACGAAATGTTCGACCGGCAGGCCGAGCCGGGTGGCAAGCAGTCCGGCGGTGAGGTTGCCGAAATTCCCGGATGGCACGACAAAGACGGGCTTCACGCCTTCCGGAAGTTGGCGTGCAGCGTGGATGTAGTAGAAGCTCTGGGGAACGAGCCGGGCGAGGTTGATGGAATTCGCCGAGGTGAGATTGAGACGTTCGGAAAGCTCGCGATCGAGGAAGGCGGACTTTACGAGTGCCTGGCAGTCGTCGAATGAGCCGTCGATTTCGAGCGCGGTGATGTTTCCGCCGAGCGCGGTGAGTTGTTTTTCCTGAAGTCCGGAGACCTTGCCTTTCGGATAGAGGATGATGACGCGGGTGCCGGGGACGTTGTGGAAGGCGGAGGCAACGGCTCCACCGGTATCGCCGGAGGTGGCGACGAGAACGGTGAGTTCGCGGTCGTCATGGCGGGTGAGCCAGGCCATCAGGCGGGCCATGAAACGGGCGCCGAAGTCCTTGAAGGCGAGGGTGGGGCCGTGGAATAGCTCCAGAATGTGATCGCCGGGAGAGAGAGTGACGAGCGGGGCGTCGAAGCTGACGGTGCCTTCGACGATTTCACGCAGCGCGGGTGCGGGAACGTCTTCGCCGAAGAAGGCTTCCGCGACGGCGAAGCCGATTTCCTGAAAACTGAGGTAACGCCAGATTTCCCAGAAGTCCTTGCCGAGCGTCGGGAGCTGATCCGGCATGTAGAGGCCGTTGTCGGGGGGGAGGGAGCGAAGGATCGCTTCCTTGAGATCGACGCGGTGGGACGGGGTGGTGGTGGAGTGGTAGAGCACGGGGAAAGTTTGCGGGTTTGCGGAGTCCGGTTTTCAGGAGGGGAAACCTCAGCTTTCCACCACGTGGACGCCGTGCGGGTTGATGCGGGACACGTAGGCCTGGCTGTTCACGGGGATGGCGGAGAAAACCTTGCTGATGGCAGCGGCGACTTTCTTGGCGGTTTCTTCGCCTTCGCAGAGTGCGAACACCGACGGGCCGGCACCGGAAATGGAGAATCCGAGTGCTCCGGCAGCCAGGGCGGCGCGCTTGGCCTTGTAGAAATCCGGGATGAGTTTCTGACGGCGGGGCTCGGCGATCACGTCGTGGATGGAGCGGGAAATGAGGCCGTAGTCTTCCTGGATCAGGCCACAGATCAGACCGCCGAGGTTGCCGATTTGTTGGGTGGCGTTTTCGAGGGGGATTTCCTTCGGCAGGATTTCGCGGGCGACTTTGGTGAGAATCTCGATGTCGGGATGAACGACGGCGGCCCAGAGGTTTTTCGGAGCGGGAATCTGGGCGAAGTCGAGCTCGTCGTTGGAGCGGATGAAAACGATGCCGCCGAACAGGCAGGGGGCGACGTTATCGGCGTGCCAGGCACCGTCGGCGGAGGCTTCACCGGCCATGGCGAAGGGGAGGAGCTGTTTTTTGCTGAGAGGCTCTCCGATGAGCTTGTTCACGGCGAAGGCACCGGCGACGGCGGAGGCGGAGGAGGAGCCGAGACCGGAGCCGAAGGGCATTTTCTTGTGAATCTCCATCTCGATACCGCGATCGGTCATGCCGAGGTGTTTGAGGAGATCGAGGGCTGCGACTCCGGCGGTGTTCTGGGCGGGATTTTTCGGGAGTTTGCCGTTGTCGCCGGTGATCTTGGTGATGTGGAGGCCGGGTTTTTCACCGAAGCGGACCACGATTTCATCGCCGGGCGAGTCGATGGCAAAGCCGAGGACATCATAGCCACAGGCGACGTTCGCCACGGTGGCCGGGGCGAAAACACGGATTTCAGGAGAGGCGGACATGGGGCGAATGCGTTGTGCGGGCGCGAGGCGGCATGAGCCGGGCGAGCGGGCGCGCACTGTGCGATGGAATGGCGTGCGGTTTCAAGCCTTGCTCGGCTCAGAAGAAAAAGAACCGCTTTTTCTTCCGTTTGTAGGAACCGTCTCCCACGGAGAGGACTTCGACATGTACGGTGGTGAGGCCCTGCTCTCGGAATCCGAGTTTTTTCGCGGCCCTGGGGCTGACGTCGAGGATGCGGTTCGGAATGAAGGGACCTCGATCGTTGATACGCACTTTGAGAGACTTGCCGGTTTGCAGGTTGGTGACTTTGACCATGCAGGGGAGCGGCAGGGTCTTGTGGGCTCCGATGATATGCCATGGCATGACTTTTTCCCCGAGCGAGGTGGTGCCGCGTTTCAGGCCGAGCCAGGAGGATTCGTTATACCACGAACAGATTCCGGTTTCCTCGTAGTCGAGGGCGGTGGAGACGTTCATCGGCTGATAGTGCTGGCCCCGCACGGTGTAGCTACGCGTCTGGTAGCCTTTGTAGCCACCGGGGTAAGCCAGACAGGAAACGGACAGTACGCAGCAAAACGCCACACCCGCGGGAAAGGTGAGGCGTTTGCAAATACGATGGAGAAGCAGGGAAAAAGGAAGTCTCACTGGCGCTCGCGGATGAGGTGGAGCGTGGTCGCCACCTTTTCCTTCATTTCCTTGCCGGGCTTGAATTTCACCGCGGCGCGGGCTGGGATGGGCACGTCCTTGCTGGGGTCTTTGGGGTTGCGACCGATTTTCGCTTTCATTTCGCGCACCTGGAAGGCCCCGAAGTTACGCATCACCACGGTGTCGCCTTGGGCGAGCGATTCGGTGATTTCATCGATCAGGGTCTGGACGACTTCGAAAACGTCCTGCTGGGTGATTTCAATCCCCTTCGCTCCGAGTTTGTCGGTGATTTGAATGACAAGTTCGCGTTTCGTAATGGTGGCCATAGAAGTTATGGGGAATGGTGTAAGGTTAGATATGCACAGACTTGGCAAGGCAGTGCAATGTCCAAATTGTGTCGGAAGGTCAACTTTCCTGATGCGGATTTCGTGCCATGAGAAGAAAAAAGTGTCACGAAATGTCTCAGGAATTCCCTAAGATAGCGGAAGTTGTGCGAAAATGCAGTTTCGCCACCTTCCCCAGAGAGTCGGTGCCATGGCGGGCGATGAGCTCCTTTCCGGCGGCGATGACGACCTCGGAGGCTCCGAGGGGAAGTTTAACTCCGCCTGCAACGGATGTTTGATCCATCCAGTCGATAAAACGCTCGCGGGCGAGAATCGAGGCGGCGGCCACGGCGATGTCGGATTCGCCCTTGGTGCGTTGTTCCAGCCGGATGCGGACGCCTTTTTCGCGCAGCGCGCGTTCGAGTACTTCCGCGCGGGCGAACTGGTCGCTCAGGGCGCGGGGGCAATCCGGGCGGGCGAGGCCGAGTTTTTCGATGACCCGGGCGTGGCCCCAGGCGAGCAGGCGGTTGAGGTTTCCGAAGGATGTGTGCAGCTCATTGTAGCGTTCCGGGCCGATGGAAACGATTTCCCCGATGCAACCGGGAGTGCTCCGGATGATGGCGGCCAGCTTGCGAATCCGGGCCGCGCTGGAGATCCGCTTCGAGTCCATGATCCCGGCATCGATCAAACGCCGTGCGATGTCTCCATCGGTATAGACTCCGGCGATGACGAGGGGTCCGAAAAAATCGCCCTTGCCGCTTTCATCGATCCCGAAGTGGGCAGAAAACTGCTCCGGATCGTGAATGGCTTCGTAGCCCAACCGGGCTTCGCCAAGGACAAGCGGCTCGAGGGTGAAGCAGATGAAGTCTTCGGTTTCCTTGCCCTGAATGAGGACCTTGGGCCCTTTTTCATACACGGTGACGTTGAGTTTTCCCTTTTTGGCTGAAAACACGGCATAGGGCCGGGTTTCGAACTCGAATCCCTGATCGTCGAGAATCTGCCTGAGGAGAACGACCTGATCGGGAGTGAGTGGTGAGGTGTGCGTTGTCACAATGCAAAATGAAACCGGCTGAGGCTGGAAGCAATGTGGGGCCTCTGTCAAACCGGTTGGGAAATCCCCGGTGAATCAGTCGCGTTGGCGGCGTTGGTTGCCGAATTGTTCGCGCATGCGTTCGGATTGTTCCTGGAGCTGCTGTTGTTGACGGCGCAATCCTTCCTGCATCTGGCGTTGTTGTTCCTGCTGCTGACGCCGGGATTCTTCTTGAGCCTGACGTTGTTCCTGTTGTTGGCGACGGGCTTCGTCCTGCGCCTGGCGTTGTTGTTCCTGCTGCTGGCGACGGGTTTCGTTCTGAGCCTGACGTTGTTGCTCCTGCTGTTGGCGACGGGCTTCGTTCTGAGCCTGGCGTTGTTGTTCCTGCTGTTGTCGACGGGCTTCTTCTTGAGCCTGACGTTGTTCCTGTTGCTGGCGACGGGCTTCTTCTTGAGCTTGGCGTTGTTGTTCCTGCTGTTGTCGACGAGCTTCTTCCTGAGCCTGGCGTTGTTGTTCCTGTTGTTGACGACGAGCTTCTTCCTGTGCTTGGCGTTGTTGTTCCTGCTGTTGGCGATGTGCCTCTTCCTGCGTTTGGCGTTGTTGTTCCTGTTGCTGGCGACGTGCTTCGTCCTGAGCTTGGCGTTGTTGTTCCTGCTGTTGACGCCGGGTTTCATCCTGAATCCGGCGGGAGCGTTCCTGATCCGGACGTTGTTGCTCGCGCTGATTCTGTTCGCTCTGCTGGCGATGGGCATTTTCCGCCGCCTGCTCCCGGTTCCGGCGCTGCTGTTGCTGATGATTCAGTTGATCCTGTTCGCGACGACGTGATTCTTCCTGTGTCTGTTCGCGTTGCTGCTGTTGTCGGAGATCCTGCTCCCGAGCCTGGCGTTGTTGTTCCTGTTGCTGACGGCGTGTTTCGTCCTGAGCCTGGCGTGAATGTTCCCGGTCGCGGCGTTGTTGCTGGTCACGTTGATTTTGCTCCTCCCGTTGGCGACGGCTTTGTTCCTGAGCCTGCTCGCGTTCCACTTGTTGGCGACGGGCTTCATTCTGTTCGCGACGGCGGTTTTCTTCCCGTTGGGATTGTTCCTGCTGTTGGCGACGGGGCTGTTCCTGCGCCCGTTGCTGTTGCTCCTGTTGTTGGCGTTCGCTTCGTTGACGTTGCTCTCTTTCGCGCAGGAGCTTTTGGGCTTCGGCGTCCGCTTCGCGGCGGTTGTTCTGGAGTTCCTCGCGACGACGCTGGTTGAATCGCTCCGTTCCTCCCGTGGATTCCACGAATTGAGTGGCCTGTTGGCGGCGGTTCTGCCGGGTGGAGGCAAAGCGTTCCACGATCTCGCGGTTGAGCGGTTGCTCCCGTTCGACGCGGGTTTGGGTCCATCGACCACGCACGGTTTGCGGGCGGAGTGCCTCGTTCCATTTTACGGCGAGATTGGGAGCCGCCATGCTCAGGACGCCACGGGAAGAGGTCGGTCGCATGGATGCCGCATTGGCACCGGGGCGGCGGTTCTGATCCACCGCGAGACGATAGTAGGGGATTTCCCGGCCGCTGCGGCGGGAAAGGTCGCGGCGACTTGGGCCTCCGATGAAAAAGTGGTTATCGGCGAACCGGATGTTCGTCACGTTCCGCGTGCGATCCCTGAGACCGCGGTTTCTCTCGATGGGCAGGAAGTGGCGATAAACGGGTTCATGGAAATGGCGGACCTCGATGAAGGTGAACCAGGTGGTGGCGATGGCAAAGGTGACTTCCACGGAGGAATCCCAGTTCCTGCCTCGATAGGCCAGCGTCTCCGGCGGGAGCGGTGCCCAGCCGACGCAATCGTCATTTTCCCGCCAGGTCACCCACGCGGGAGCCCATTCGTCCCCGGGAACCCAGACCCAGCCGTGGCCGCTGAGAAACGCCCAGCGTCCGTAATGATAGGTGGCCCAGCCGAAGGGTTCGTCCGAAACCCAGGTCCAGCCGCGATCGCTGCATACCCAGCGCCCGCGGGTGTAGGGACGCCAACCGGCTTCCCGCACGGCGGCGGGTTGCCAGACGTAACCGTAGTCCGGACTTTCAAACCAGGAACCGTAGGCGGAAAGGGAATCGTAGAACATTCCGTAGTCGCCGACGGGGCCCGCCGATACACCTTGATAGAAACGGGACGGTTCGCGTCCGGCGAGTTCACGTTCGCGCTCGTCCAGATCGTCTTCGTAATCGGAAAGCGCTTCTTCACGTTCGTTCTGTTGCCCGATGCGCTCATCGAGTTCCGCCTGGCGTGCAGCAAGCTCGGCTTCGCGTTTTTTCAGGGCTTCTTCCTGTTCGGAGGTGACCTGGGCCTTGGAATTTTCCAGATCCAGACGGGCGTCTTCCAGGGATTGGCGCTCGCGTTCCAGAGAGTCCCGTTCCGCGGCGAGGCGCTCGGTCTCCATTTGCTGTTCGAGCTCGCGTTGTTTTTGCTCGGCCTGGTTTGCCTTGCGCTCGAGTTCGGCGAGGCGGTCGTGATTTTGCCGGTCGCAGGAGGTGGTGGCGAGCATGGCCAGGACGGCGAACGGGAAGAGGGTTTTCGGTTTCATGGAACGAGGGAAAGTTGGAATCTATGACGATACCGCGATTCGAATCATTCAGGGGAAATTTTTTCTTACCCGGATCAGTGGCCGAGTGTGGCGACTTCATAGTCCACACGCGCCGGGCCTTGTTTGCCGCCGGGGATTTCGACGCGGTTCACGCGGGTGCCGAGGAGTTGTTCGAGCATGCGCACTTCCATGAGGATGGCGCGGGGGTATTTTTTGAAGATCGCACCCAGCGGGTGATGGTATTCCTCGATGCGGAATCCTTTTTCGGCGTCGTAGCGGCAACGACCGAAGGAGCCGTTTTTTTCGCGCAACGCGGCCAGCAGGGTGGCTTTTTCGACGAGGGATCTGGCTTTCGAGAGTTTCGGTTTCCAGCTTTCCTGCTGGTTCTGGAAGTATTGGAAAATCAGGCGTTCCGGTGCGTTCTCGCCGAAAAGGGCGCGAACCTGTTCCAGAAGTTCGAGCGAAAAAACGGCTCCGGCCTGGGGAAAAAGCGCATCCGCTTTCGGGGTGAGGCGGTAGAGGATTTCCGGGCGACCGACTTCCGTTCTCGGCAGCCGGATGCGCTCGAGGTAACCGAGATCCTTCAGATCTTCGCAATATTGCTTGGCCGCCATGTAGCTGGCTCCGAGCCGACGGGATAACTCGCTGACCGGCAGTCCGCCCGACAATTTCAATTGCTCGATGGCGTCCACCCATTGCGGTTTGACCAGTTCTCTGAATCCCGGAAGAAACATCCTTAAGGGATTTATATGCCTCAGGTTTTGGAGGGCTGCAAATTCGAAATGCGGGGAATTTTACCTTGGCTCCCAAGCTAAAGAGAAATTCAACCGCGAATGAACGCCAATGGCCGCGAATAATTGCGCATTGGCTATTGGGTGATTTCCAGAAACGATCCGGATAAATAGGATACGGATTTTCCGAATTTTTAGGAAACCATGATTCATTCGCGTCCATTGGCGTTCATTCGCGGTTGGAAAATCCTGATTCGCATTCCCTAACTGGATCGTCTTTGGAATTTTTTTTGGAAGACGGGAATTGGTAAGGAAATCAAAAAAAATGCCGTGCCTCGAAGGTGAGGCACGGCGGTTGAGAGTGAAAAAGTTCGGAAACGAAGGCCTTATCGGCGGATCCGGGCCACGGCGGGTTTCATTTCCGGCTGAAGGGTAGCCCGTGCTGCCTGTTCACCGGCGCGCTTCAGGAGAGCGATGAGAGATGCGGTGATGAAATACTCTTTGAGGAGTGTTTCGCGGCGGCGTCCGTCAGGGGTTTTACGGATGATTTTCATGATCGTGTAGGTGTTCCGAAGGAGGCGGTTGAATCCTCCTTGGACATCCCTTTTCTAAGCGTGGATCCGGAGCGGCGCAAATGGGAAATTGAGTCAAATTTTCCACTCGTGAAATACCGGTCCGGTGACGCTTTTGACGGATATTCCTTGCTCTTTTCGTCAATTCCGGTCGCCATGCGGGCTCTGCCGAATTTTGTCCCATGTTTGCGCGCACTGGCATTCTTCTTGTCGTATCGGGTCCATCCGGATCGGGAAAAACCACGCTTTGCCGTCGCCTCGCGGCGGAGGGAGAAGCGCATTATTCGATTTCCTGCACCACTCGCGCTCCCCGCCCGGGTGAGGAGGATGGACGGGATTACCATTTCCTGACACGGGAGGCTTTCGAACAGCGGCTGGCGCAGGGAGATTTCCTGGAATACGCCACGGTGCACGGAAATCTCTACGGCACGCTGAAAACGGAGGTCCTGCAATTCCTCGAACACGGCACGGACGTGGTGATGGACATCGACGTGCAGGGAGCTGAGCAGATTCGCGCTTGCCGGGATGCGGAGATTTTATCGGCGGTGGTGGATCTTTTCGTGATGCCTCCGGGAGAAAAGGAACTTCACGAACGGCTTGCCGGTCGCGGCACGGATAGCGGGGAAATCATCGCCTTGCGCATGCAGAACGCGCTGGAGGAAATGACGCACTGGCGGAACTATACGTATTGCCTGCTTTCTTCCACGAAGGAGAGCGACTACGAACGCTTCCGGGCGACCGTGATGGCGGAGCGCCTGCGGGTTTCCCGGATGAAAGCGTGAATGGGGGGAGGGGGTGGAGCGCCGGTGTCCCCACCGGCATTTATTTTATCAGAGCCGACGTGAACGTCGGCGCTCCTTGTTCTATCACTTCGTCGCGGTCACGGGGTCGCCGGGACGGATCAGCGCGTTCGGGTTGATGATGACGGCGGTTTCCGGGCTCAGGGCGGAGGAGGTGACTTCCACCGTCGGGCCGAAATTGCGGCCGGGAACGACTTCCTGAAGCTTCACGATGCCGTCGTTCACGGTGAGGAGCACCGGTTTGCCTTCGCGGAGAGTCAGGGTGTTGGTCGGCACCAGATAGGTTTCCGGAGAGGCGTTCAGAGGAAACGAGGCGATGCCGGTGAGGCCGACGGGCAGGCTGAGGTCCTTGTTGTCCATCAGAAGTTCGACGCGCATGGTGCCGCTGGCTTGATCGAACACCCGGCTGGCGCGGGAGACCTTGGCGGAGAAGGTTTTTCCGGGAAGTTCGTTGAAACGGATCCCGGCGGGATTTTCCGAAGTCAGGCGTAAGGCGAGATCGGGCGTGGCATTGACGACGAATCTGAGTTGGTCTACCCGTGCGATTCGATAGAGCCAGCCTTCCGCAGTGCTGGAGTCTCCACGCACGCGGTCGCCGCGATCGAAGTTCCGCGCGGTGACGATGGCATCGAAGGGTGCGCGCACGGTGGAAAATTTCCGCAATTCGGCGAGCTGCGCATGTTCCGCTTCGGCGACTTTCACGGCGGCTTCCATTTCCAGCGCCGAGGCTTCGCGCTGATCGGTTTCTTCCTGTGAAACGGCCTGGGACTCCAGCAGGGAGCGAGAGCGGTCCGCGAGGCTGCGAGCGCTTTTGGCACGGGCTTTCGCTTGCTCGATCGAGGAACCGGCGGCTTCCACCGCGCGGTCGAGTTCGGGAGTGTCGACGATGGCGATCGGCTCGCCTTCTTTCACGATGTCTCCGATGTCGAATTTCCGTTCGCGGATGATGCCGGTGGCGCGGCTGAAAATCGTGGCGGATTCCAGCGGCTCGGTGCGCCCGGGGAGATCGTAATCGCGGGCGGCGGTGGCCGGTTGAGGGGTCACGGTTTTCACCTCGCGCGCTTCCTGGGCGAAGAGCACCGGGGGCGAGAGCAGCAGCAGGATGGCGGAGGTGCGGGAGAGGAAGTAAACGGTCATGGCGGTGGAAAATGGAAAGTCAGGCTTCTGCGATGGAAACTTCCGGCTCAGGGCGTTTGTGACGGCCACGAACGATGGAAAAAACGAGCGGGACCAGAAACAGCGAGGCACAGGTGCCGAAGAGCAATCCGCCGATCACCGCGCGCCCTAACGGAGCGTTTTGTTCTCCGCCTTCCGCGTGGCCGAGGGCCATCGGAATGACGCCGAGGATCATGGCGAGAGCGGTCATGATGACGGGCCGCAGGCGGGTGGTCGCGGCCTTGACCGCTGCCTCGGTGGCATCGACTCCTTCGTCGTAAAGATCCCTCGCGAAGCTGCTCACGAGCACGCTGTTCGCGGTGGAAACGCCGACGACCATGATGATGCCCATCAGCGCCGGGACGCTCACCGGCGTGCCGGTGACCCACAGGGCGAACAGGGCTCCGGAAACGGCGACGGGCAATCCGCTGATCGCGACGAAGGGCAGGGACCACGATTGGAAATTCACGACCATCACGAGGAAAACCAGCACGGCGGCGAGGCCGAGACCGCCGATGAGTTCGGCGTAGGCGGTTTCCATCAGGGCGGCCTGACCGGCGAGTTCGATTTTGTTAGCCGGTTTGAGTTTCGTGCGGAGGTCGGCGAGGATGGTTTCCAGCTCGCGGGTGATGCTGCCGAGATCGCGCCCCGCGGCGTTCGCGACGATGGTCAAGGTCGGTTGAAGGGTGGTGCGGGAAACACTGGCGGGACCGCGTTTTTCCAGCACGGTGGCGAAGGAACGCAATGGGACGACCTGGCCGGTCCCGACGGATGGGCGGATCGGGAGGTTCAACAGTTGTTCGACGGATGTCAGGTTCGCCGGGGGGGCTATGACCTGAACGTCGTAGGCGGTGCCGGTGGAGGGATCGGACCAGAAATTCGGGCTCACCGAGCCGCCGCTGCCGAGAGCGGCGAGCAGGGCGTTGGTGGCATCCTGCTGGGTAATGCCGAAGGTGGCGGCGCGCGAGCGGTCCACGCGGATCGAGTAGGACGGCTGATCGAGCACTTCACGCAGCGTCACATCCACGGCTCCGGGAAGTTTTTTGAAACGTTCGCGCAGTTCCTTCGCCAGCGCGAGATTTCCGGCCACGTCGCGACCCATGAAGCGGACTTCGAAGGTCGTAGGAGCTCCGGACGCGAGCGTCTGGCTGGTGGCGTCCGCAGGGCGGAAGAACGATTGCACGTCCGGGAATTTCTCGGCGATCATCGCGCGGATTTGATCCATGTAGAGTTCGCTCGGGCCGTGCTCCTTGGCGAGCTGGACGAGGATTTCTCCATCGGCGGAACTGATCGCGGTGGTTTCCACCCACGCCTGGTTCACGGAGCTGGGCGTGCCGATGTTTTCGACGATGAATTGCAGTTCTTCGGCGGGAATGATGGCCCGGATTTCGCGCTGGATGTCGGCGAGTCTGGCGGAAGTTTCATCGAGCCGAACGCCGCTGGGAATGCGCACGAAGAGGCGGATCAGTCCGGCGTCGGTTTTCGGGAAAAATTCGCGGCCGGAGAAAAGACCGCCGCATACGCCAAGTGAGAGCGCGATGAGGATAGGGATGAGAATCAGGGATTTCCGCTTCAGGAGGAACGAGAGAATCCTGCCTTGTCTCTCGGAAGCCGCGTCCATGCCTCCTTCGATGGTGTGATGGATTTTCATCAGCCCGCGAGGGGGCTTGCCTGCGTGTTTGCTCTCCGCGCGAGCTTCGGCGGGAAGCAGCAGCGAGGCGAGCGTGGGCACCAGCGTGCGGGCGAGGAAATAGCTCGCGATCATCGCGAACACCACGGCGAGCGCGAGCGGACGGAACACGTAGGAAGCCGTGCCGCTGAGCAGGAAGATCGGCAGGAATACGATGCAAATCGAAAGCGTGGAAACGAACTCGGGGAAGGCCACCTGGCGGGCACCGTCGACGATCGCCTGTTGCACGGGTTTTCCTAACGAAATCTGGCGCTTGATGTTTTCGATCTCGACGAGCGAGTTATCGACGAGGATGCCGATGGCCAGAGCGAGGCCGCCGAGTGTCATCAGGTTGAAGGTGGCTCCGGCCAGATTCAGGCCGATGATGGAGCACAGTAGAGCGAGCGGAATGGAGGTGAGTACGATGCAGGTGGAGCGCCAGGAACCGAGGAACAGCAGCACCACCGCCGCCACCAAACTGCCGACGAGCAGGATTTCATGCTTCACGCCATCCACCGCTGCGCGGACGAAAATCGATTGGTCGAAGATCGGCTCGATGTTCATCCCTTCGGGTGCCGAAGCGCGGATTTCCGGCATGCGTTCCAGAATGCCATCGATGATGTCCACGGTGGAGGCGTTGCCGAGTTTGAGGATGGAAATCATCACCGCGTTCTGGCCGTTGAGGCGGGCGATATTGGTCATCACCGCCTCGCCGTCGCGGACGTTCGCCACGTCGCGCAAGAGCAGCATTTTTCCATCCACCACGCGCAATGGCAGATCGAGGAACGCCTGGATCGTCTCCGGGCTGGCGTTGAGCTCCACGGGAAGCTCGCGGCGGCCTTCGCGGAGCGTGCCGGAAGGAAGGGTGAGGTTTTGCCGGCTGATCGCCGCGCTGACTTCATTCGCGGAGAGGCCGTAGGTATGGAGCGCTTCCGGATCGAGATCCACCATCACCTGCCGGGAGGCACCGCCGTAGGGCAAAGAGATGCGCATGCCGGGCACGCTCTGGAGCTGCGCGCGCAGGGTGAGGCGGGAGTAGTCGAAAAGCTGCCCGCTGTTCATCGTGTCCGAGGAAAGCACGAGTTGGAGGATCGGCACGCTCGACGGACTGGTGCGCACGATCAGCGGCGGGGAGGTGCCGGCGGGCATGCGGCGGAGAATGGTCTGGGAAACGCCGGTGGCTTGCACCATGGCGGCGTTGATATTCACGTAGGGCTGGAACTTGATTTTCACCAGTCCCACGCCGTTGGATGTCTCCGAGCGGACTTCGAGGATGTCGTCGACGTTGTTGAGAATCGCGATTTCGGAAAACGAGGTGATCTTCGAGGCCATTTCCGCCGCGTTCAGGCCGCCGTAGTTCCAGACGACCGTCAGTTCCGGGCTTTCGACACGTGGCAGGATGTCCGTGGACATGCGGCGTGCGGACATGATTCCGAACAGTAGAATCAGGATGGCGAGCACACCGATCGTGTACTTGTAGCGCAGGGCGAAGAGAACAATCCACATGGTGAAACGAGGAAGCAGGCTAGCACGAAGCTCTGTGGAAAGTACGCCAGCGCCGGGCCGAAATTGTAAGGATATTGCGAATCGAAATCGCCGAGCGCCACACCTTGTTACATTTTTCGATAAGGCAACGCCGGATTTTCTGGTATGCTCCGCGTGACCTTGCCGATGGACTTACTTCCTCACATTGCCGTCGTTGACGATCATCAGGACATTCGCGAACTGGTGGCGCGTTATCTGGGCGAACGCGGTTTCCGCGTGAGCGTGGCGGATGGGGGAGACGTCCTGCGGAGGCTGATGGAAACCGATCCTCCGGACCTCATCATTCTCGATATCATGATGCCGGGAGACGACGGACTGGTGATCTGCCGTGAACTTCGCGCCTCCAGCCAGGTGCCGGTGATTTTTCTAACGGCGATGGCGGAGGATACCGATTGCATCATCGGTCTGGAAATCGGCGGGGACGACTATCTGACGAAACCTTTCAATCCCCGCGAGCTGTTGGCCCGGGTAAAGGCGGTGCTGCGTCGCGCTTCGCAGCAGAGTCCGCCTTCGTTCAGAATCCAGGAACTGAATCGGCGGGTGCGCTTCGATGACAAGGTGCTCGATGCCGTCCGCCATGAAATCATCGGCAGCGATGGCGTGGCGATCACCTTGAGCAATGCGGAGTTTCGTTTGCTGAGCGTTTTTCTGAAGCATCCTGGAGTGGTGTTGTCTCGCGACCAGTTGCTCGATCTCACCAGCGGACGCACCGCCGATGTCTGGGATCGCACGATCGACAACCAGGTCAGCCGCCTGCGCCGCAAGATCGAGAGCGATCCCGCGCGCCCCACCCTCATCAAGACCTGTTGGGGTGACGGCTATCAGTTCACGGCGGAGGTCGTGCCATTATGAAGCGTTTTCTCACGCGAACATTGGCCGGGCGTCTCATCGTCGTGATGCTCGTGGCGGTGGGGCTTTCGCAGGGAGTTTCCCTGTTGGTCCATCACTTCGAGCGCGATTACGCCCTGCGCTGTGTCCTGCGCGACGAGTGTCTGGGACGCGTGGCGCTGGGCTACCGGTTGATGATGGAAACTCCGACGGAGCAACGGGAAAATACGCTTGAGCGCATCGGCACGCCGCTGACCCGTTACTGGATCTCCGGAACCATGCCGGAAACCCCGGAAGCCTGGCAGGAGACCGCGAGAGAAAAATTGCTTCAAAACCACTCCAGCAGCGGCTCGGTCAACCGCTTTGGCAATGATCCCGCGTTGTCGCGCGTTTCCCGCACCGAATGGCAGACTTTGTCTCCGGATGCCTGGCTGCTCCGTCTGCCGGTGAAGATGCTGCCCCTGCCGGAATGGAATGGTTTCGGCTTCACCGTCCAGCTCAATGACGGGACGTGGCTTCACACCGTGACGGCAAAGCCGGATTACCTCGTTTCCTCCACCTTCACGCCCGGCTACTACATCGCGCTCGCCTTCACGATCCTCGTTTTCCTGCTAGCGGCTTTCCACGTCTCGCGTCGTATCTCCCTGCCGCTGCGCCACCTGAGCGCGGCTGCGGAAAAACTCGGACGCGGCGAGGAAATCGACCTGCTTCCGGAAAGCGGGCCCGACGACATCCGCAGCACCGTCGCCGCCTTCAATCGCATGCAGATCCGCCTGCATCGCTTCGTCGAAGACCGCATCCGCATGCTCGCGGCGATCGGCCACGACCTTCGCACGCCGTTGACGTCTCTGCGCCTGCGCTCGGAATTCGTCAGCGAACCGGAGGTGAGGGAAAAACTGCTCGCCACCATCGATGAAATGCAGGCCATGACCGAGTCCGCGCTCGCTTTCGCCCGTTCCGAGGCGGCCTCCGAGCCGACCCGCAAGGTGGATCTCAACGCCTTGCTGGAAAGCCTGTGCGACGATCTCGTCGAGCTCGGCTGGAACGTCGCCTTCACCGAAGGCCAGCGGGTCACCTGCAACTGCCGTCCGGACTCCCTTCGCCGTGCCGTGCGAAACGTGATCGAAAACGCCGTGCGCTACGGCGATCAGGCACGGGTGAGTCTGCAACCCTCCGCCGAGGGAGTGGATATTCTGGTGGACGATGACGGCCCGGGCATTCCCGAAGAGCTGCGCGAAAAAGTCTTCTCTCCCTTCGTTCGCCTCGAAGCTTCCCGCAATCGGAACACCGGTGGCGTAGGACTCGGACTTTCCATCGCCCGTTCGATTCTCCGGGGGCATGGTGGCGAGATCACGCTCGTCAACGGCCCGCAGGGTTTCCGCGTGCAGATACATTTACTGTGCAACTGAAGGCAGCGGCCACGAGGATTTTTATTTTTCAGGCCCTATGCGTCCGAGAATCCTGGTGGAATAATCCGAAAAGGTCGAATAGGAACCCGCGAACCAAAGCAAGCATTCGGTCCTGCCATGATGTTTCGGGACGATCGGACGCAGATTGTCCTCGCTGGAATTCGTGGTGACAGGCGTCCACTCGAAAGACAATCCTCCGTCGTGGGTGACACCTCGCCAGATTTCATAGCGGGAGTTTGGCGCGAGAGGAACGTTTTCGATTTCTTCCAGAGCGAATGGCTTCGCTGCATTGGTCGAAATATAGACCACACGCGGATCGTCCGGATCGAGGCACATTCCGCCGCCGTAATCGGTTTCCTTGGCGTAAATGCTTCGTCCCGCCTGGGCGATGAAACGTTTTTGCCAGGCGGAACCGGTCCAGCGCGCATAATAATAGTAGATGCGGGAAGTGGTGGACCAGGTGCCCGGATCTCCGATCTGCACTTGAAATACGCATACGGGGTGGCCGTCCTTGCCGTAGTGGATGTCCCATACCCAGGCGCGGCCGGTGGGAATCCAGTCATCGGGACCCTGTTGCCCGCTCCACGGCTTGTCGGAGTATTGATAGATCACCGATCCCCGTTCTCCGGTGTCGTGGTCCAGTGGCAACTCGGGGATTTTTTTGAGGGGGGAACCGTCGCTTTTGTGGAAAGCATTCCCATGGTAGGAAAGATGATAGACGGAATTTTCGACATTGCGCGGGTGGCCATCGGTGTAGATCAGATCGATCCGATCCTTGTCGTTGGATACGTAGCGGACGTAAGGCCTGACTTTTCCGTCGCCTGTCCTGATTAGGGAGATTGGGGTTTCCCAGCTCTTCCCTTCATCTCGGGAGCGGATGAGGGTGGGGTTGTAGTTGATGCATCTGCTGAAATTGTAGATCGCGTTCGATTCCTCGCTGAGTCGATAGGTGTTCGCGTAGGTATTGGCGGCGGGGAGAGGTAGGGCGATCTCGGGCCCCCAATCGGCATCCGAGGAAGGGAGAGGATGCAGGGATGTGCGTTGATAGAGTTTCCGGCCACGGCTATGACGGGAATACAGGGCGAGGATTTTTCCGTCGGAAAGCGGCGTCAGGGAGGGATTGTTGTGATCGTCCTTTTGGCGGGATTCCTCTGTGCTGATGACCGAGTGATGGGATTTCCCACTGCCCGGATCGTAACGGGTGACGCCATAATGGCCGTCTTCCCGGACGTAGCCACAGAGAATGGAACCTTGATGGATGATCGCGCGCTCATCGTTGAACCATGTCCAGGCACCATCGGGTGCGATGGTGACGACGGGGGTGCCGGGGTCTGAAGGAGTATCCGCGGCGTTGGCCTGTAGGAAAAGAGCGGCGACGAGGCCGGTGACGAAGTGAAATGATCTGCTCATGTGATAGACCGGATTAAGGTTTTTCCAGTTTTTGCCCAAGATACTTGATCCAGGCTTCCCGCGAGGTGGTTTCCCCGTCTTCGATCCATCCGGATCCGACCCGGTAGTGCACTTCCCCTTTTTCGTCCGTGCGTAAAATGGCGAGGGCGTGATCCGTTTTCGGTGCGGAGGTCGTGTGGGGATGGGTGAGCATCCGGGCTCCCGCGGGAACGATCGCTCCCATGCCGAATGCTTTTTTTCCGGGTTCCAATGTGTCCCACACCGCCATGAGGCCGCGTTCGGGCTCGAAGGTGAATTGCGCGTCGGGAGTTTGGGCGATCAAGCCTACGGCGACTTCGATGTCCGCGGCAGGTTTTTTCGAAGAAGAAAAACGGGAAATCACCTCGTTGAGACGCTCGCCCTGACGCAGGCGAATGATACGGCGTTCCTTGTATTCGATCCCATCGACGTCGGGATAGGTGTAAAACGCTTCGATCTCCACGACGTCCGGTGTGGTGTAGAGGATTTTCGCTTCATCGTAGACATTGGCGGTTATCAGCCTGTCGTTTTTCCAAATCGCGATCCCGCCGCAGCCGAGGGAATCACCGACCTTGAAACCATCGAAGCCTTCGCCATGATCCTTGTGATAGCTGCGGCGGCCGGCGAGGTCGTCGGCATACCAGCGATCGATGACCGGATGGGGAACTTTTTTCATCCAGGCATCGATTCCGCTGGCTTCGGTCGATTTTTGTAGCGCGGGACCATAGATGCGGAAGGCGACTTTATCGTTTTCCCAGGCGAGGTCATCTTTGCGCTCGGGGAAAAAACGGGCGTAGGCGCGGGGCGTTTGATCTTCGGAAATTTGTTTTTCCGCCTGCGCCAGCAATTCGGCGGGAGGCATGGGGTTCACCGCCTTCAAGCCGCGTAAAATTTCGGCACCGGCGAGGAGGACTCCACCGGTTCCATAGAGTTGGGTGGATTTCATGCTCAACCGGGAGGGAGCGCTGCCGATCGGTTGAACGTATCCTACATAGCCATCTTCCCCGATGTGGTTGAGGAGAGCGTTCCATCCTCGGATGACGGCGGGCCAATATTTCTCGCGATCCAATAACCCGTGGTTCACCCCCCAGGCCATGCCGTAAACGAAGAAAGCGCTACCGCTGGTTTCGCCGGTAGGGATATCCCCGGGATCGAGCATGTTCGGATACCACAGCCCATCCGGTTGTTGGGTGGCCAGGATGGCGGGAGCCATTTTTTGGAAAAGTTCGGTATAAAATTTCCGTGCCGGCCGATCTTGCGGATATGTATCGAGCATCATGGGAATACCGGCGAACACCCAGCCATTACCCCGGCTCCAGAAAACTTTCCGGCCATTCGGAGAACGTTGTGAATGGAACCGCGCATCTCGATAGAAAAGGTTTTCCTCCACATCGAAGAGGTCGTCGTAAGTCACCTTGTATTCGGCATCGAGAAAATCCAGATAGCGCGTGTCATCTGTCAACTTCGCGAGGCGGGACAACGTCGGGGGAGCCATGTAGAGCGCATCGCACCAGGTCCAGCGGTCGGTCGGTCGGAATTTCTTGGCGGAGGAACCGGGGAGCAGGCTGAGCTTGGCCGTGATTGGCTGTGCCAGGATGAAATCCATACGCTTTTTGAACGGAGTGAGGCGTTCCTTGCGAGACGGGTCCATCGCATAAATGTCGAGCCAGGCATGTCCCACCGCGTGATCGTCCGCAAAATAAACCCGAGAGCCGGGCATCCAGCCGGATTGCATGCCCATGCGAATCACTGCCGCGAGATACTTAGAGTCGCCGGTGGTTTTGCTCAGATCGATCAGTCCGTCGTAGAGCGGAGCGATCACCCAATCATTGAGGGGTGTGCGATTCGGATTGGAAAGCTGCCAATCGGCCGCTCGCTTGATGGTTCCGGCCACCTCTTGAGCGTTCAGGGGCTTGTCGAGGGGAGATTGAGCGAAGGAAAAAGAAAGAGAGATCGAGAAGAGGGCCGTGAAAAAAAAGAATCTCATGACAAAGGGATATTGAGGATCTTGGGAGGAAATTTTTCCGTGATAGCGGGTTTGATGAAATGGACCTTGGTCAGAAAAGGGGAGTTGTTCAATAGGTGCTTCGGACATGTCCCAAAGGGAAATTCTGCGAACGGTAAGTTTTTTCTAACTAAATTGTTATGGATGGTCCGGCTCCATGTTTGCCATGGCAATATCTCTGCCCTTCCCGCAGGCTGTCAATTCGTGGAGGCTACCACTTTGGTGGTATGTCTTCAGCACTTTCGAACTTTCTTTGAGGTGCGTTTTGCGGCAGTGAACTTGCGAAGCGCCCATTTCAGCTCTTTGATTTTTTCATGAGTGCTGGCTTTGCCCGATCTCCTCCAAGCCGTGAAACCTTTTGATCTTTCCTTCTTTCCATCCATGCCAGTCGTTCAAATCGTCAAGATGCTGAAATCGAAACGTGTCGTTACGGGAATGATATTTTGTGCGATCCTCACGTCCGCCACCGCGCAATCCCGGCGAGATCACGTCGTCGAGATCCAGGATCTGGGGAAAAGCGTAAGATTGAGCAATGGAAGAGTGAGTGCGGTTTTCAGAAAAACGGATGGAAGATGTTCGGATCTCCGTATCACAGGGGAAGAGAATTTGTTATCGAAAAGAGGTTCGCTGTATCTTGATTCCGATTCCGGGGGCGAACACCACACATTCACCGGAAATTATGAGATGGTGAATCACACGCCGGAACAGGCTCATATCCGGTTTGCGGGGCGTATGGGAGAATTCACCGCGGAACTAAATTACGTCATGCAGGCCGGTCGGTCCGGTTTTTATTCCTATCTGGTGATGCGTCACGGCGAGAAAGACCGGGCGACTTATCTTGAACAATTGCGCATGGTGCTCCGGTGTGATCCGGAAACGTTTATCTATGCCTTCAGTTCGAAGGATAAGATCGGGAGAATGATCGACCCTGCATTGCTGGCCCATACCCCCAGCGTGATAGATGCCACCCACAAGCTCCCGAAAAAGAGCGGCTACGTCGAGCCGACCGGCCTGACCGAAGACGGATTTCCGACTTATACCAAGTACGATTGGGCGGACTATCAGGAATCCCATAAAGCCCATGGCCTCGCCGGGAAATCCGTCGGGCTGTGGATGCTCGGAGGAAGCGAGGAATTCACGAATGGCGGCCCGACCCGGGCTGAGCTGATGGTTCATGGAACGCCCACCACGCCGCTCATGATTAAAACCTATCATTCTGCTCACTTTGTGGGAGACGACTCTAAGATCCACCTTCCCGCCAACCGGAAATGGGAGAAGATTTATGGTCCTTTTTTCGTCTATATCAATTCCGGGACGAATCCGATGGAGATGTGGAGAGATGCATTGCTCAAGGCCGATCAGGAGCGTGCGGAGTGGCCGTATTCCTGGATGAAGGAATCTTCCTACCCGATCGAACGTGGATCGGTGACGGGAAGATGGATGATTGATGGCAAAGCCGCGGCGAACGCCACATTCGTCCTGGCCCAGCCCGGTTCCGATTGGCAGGCTCAGGGGGCGGATTATCTCTTTTGGACGCGCGGAGATGACAATGGAACATTCACGATTCCGAAAGTCCGTCCCGGAACCTATTCGCTTTACGCCTTCTCTCCCGGGACTTCCGGCGAGATGCGTTTATCCGATGTTTCCGTGAAGGGAGGCCATACCACCTCCCTTGGCCAGTTTTCGTGGACGCCTCCGCGATTGTCCGAGATACTTTGGCAGATCGGGACTCCGGATCGCTCATCGGCTGAATTCCGGTTCGGGGACCGGATGCGCCAGTATGGTTTGTGGTGGCGCTACCTGAGCGAAATGGGAACGAAGGATCTCAACTATGATGTGGACGCCTCTTCGCCCTCGAACTGGTATTATGCCCAGTGCGTCCTGCCGATGGACGATCGCACCTACTTTTCCCCGAAGTGGAACGTTTCCTTCAAACTCACCTCGATTCCCGGTCCCACGGCGGCACTGGTGATCGATACCGTGGGGACTACGAACGGCGGGGATGTGCCGCCGAGGTTGAATGTTTCGTTAAACGGCAAAACGCTTACCACGCTGACCCTGCCGCCCCATGATTCCAGCATCAACCGCTCCGTAACGAAATCCTCGCGTTATGGCCTTGTGCGGTTTGAATTTCCATCGTCGAAACTGCAGCGCGGCACGAACGTCCTGACGTTTCAACTTCGTGGCAGATCACCCTGGACCCGGGAAACCAAACCGGCAGCCATCGGCTCCGGAGTGATTTACGACTCCATTCGGCTGGAGGCGGGCACAAAGATCGAAGAACGGATAAGCCGTGAGCCATGAGGGTAATTTTCGGGTGGGAATCCCGGTTTCAGGCGGCGGGTTTATGAAAACGCTGCAATCACAATCCTCTCTTGCCATGGCCCTTCGCCACGGCGTAGTAATTCCCCGCGCGATGCTCATAGAAGCCGGGAATCGCCACCATCCCTTGACGGGCCTGTAGCTCAGCGGTTAGAGCAGGGGACTCATAATCCCTTGGTCGTGGGTTCGAACCCCACCGGGCCTACCAAAATGAATGCATGGCTCACCCTCCTTGGGCCTACGACCTCGTTAATTTCGCATGGCTGGTTTTTTGCGTTCCGGGTGCCCTTCGGGGAAAAGACACACTCGGAAAAGTCAACTTATTCACAAAATGATACCCATATCCGGCCATAGGAGATGATTTTTCTATTTTTGCGGAAATATTCTTGTCAATTTTTCAGCAAACGACTAGCAAACGGAGTTGGATAGATGAGATCGATTCAAACGAACTAACTGACATGAACCCATCAACATTTTGCGGAATTGAAGCTCCTTTTTTCGATCGGCTTGAAAGCCGGGAGCTGCGAGGGACATCCTTCAAATGGGTAACAAAAACGGCCATAACGTCATGATGGAGTGACTGATGCGAATATCACGAATGTGAAATATCAGCGATAAAAAAATATTCTACTCCTTTTAAACTCATTATCTGATGTATCAATGAAACGTAAACCAATTTTGCTAATTTGCATGGTTGCTGGAACATTTTCATCGAATGTTCATGCTCAGAATTTTCTGAATATAGGGGACAATAATACTTTGCGGGATTCATACGGTTCTTCAGTATTGGGTGGTAGTAATTATGTTTGTGATCAATATGCTTCGCTGGTAGCTGGGACTGCTAACTACGCAAATGATGGGGATTATAATATTTTGTTGGGTAGCGATAATGGAGTAGAATCGGCCCATCTGGTTGTTTTGCTAGGCTACAATAATGTTTCATACGAAGACAAATCTTACATTTTAGGAGAAGGGAACTTGGGTCAGGAGGACACGGTGACTTTGGGAACCTATGCAGAAACAGTTAATAATGCATCACTGATTGTGGGAACCGGATCTAGCGTAAACAGGAAAAACGGCCTCGTTGTTTTAAGAAATGATGAGGTCCGAATTCCAGGAACTCTTTCCGTATTGGGATCAAGTGTCAACATTGCCGGTAGTCCCGTCATTACGAGTGCGAGTGCTCCAACTGTTTTGGGAGGGCAGGGGTTTTTGACGACTTCCACTTTGCCAAACTCGATTAAAAATTTACCTGCTCTCGTGGTAGGATCCACAAATAGCGTAAGTAATGGAGGATTGATTGCATTCGGTTCGCAAAGCAATGCCAGTGGAAACTCTGCGATCGCGATGGGAGTTCAAGCAAATGCAACTGGAGCAAAGGCGGTGGCGTTGGGGGAATCCACGCTTGCATCTGGTGAAGGAGCATTTGCTTCTGGTATTGGAGCTGAAGCAAAGGGAGACTATTCCCTCGCGGTTGGTAACTACAGTTCAGCAAATGGTTTCGCAGCAGTAGCGTTTGGAGATGGGGCTCAGTCCAATGGAGAATCTTCTTTTGCAGCAGGATTGATGGCAGTTGCAAATGGGCATAATTCATCGGCAATGGGAGATGGAACACTTGCAAATGCATATTCTGAATGTGTGGTAGGGACCTATAACGTACCATCTTCGGTAGACGATGATTATTGGCCAACTCCCAATACTTGGGAACCACATCCTCTAGGTCCGGCTTTTCAAGTAGGCAATGGTACATGGGAGACTCGCTCCAATGCCATGACCGTTTTGAAAAACGGTCAAACCCAGTTGAAAAATAAAGGATGGAATGCATCAAATCCTACTGCGGTTCCTACAGAGGAGATATATTCATCAGGCGAAGCACTCTTGATCGAAGGTCACTCAAGGGTAAAAGGAAATTCAGTGATTGAAGGAAACACGGTCCTGGAAGGAACGGTGACGATTTCCCAACCTCAAGGGGATATTTCCATGGGAATCTATCAATAAATCTTGGGAGCTTTCACTCATTTCGTTTGGAAGGTTGTCGCACGCTATTTTTTCCAGCCCATGAAAAACCCTTTTCTTTGGTTTTGCCACCGCTTGGCGAATCGTGTTCCGATGTCTCTCGTATGCCTAATGGCTCTTTCGGGCATGATTTTCGCTGCGCAGCCCGCTTGGTGGACAAGTGGCAGTTCGCCGGTGGTCAATAGCAATCCGGCGAATAATAGGGGAATCGCCAACGTGGGGCAGGCTAAAAATATGGCGTACCAGGCATTGGCCGCCTTGCGTGCCGTCGACCCCGTAACAGCGAATGCCGTGGAATCCAATCTGGTGGGTACTGGCAAACCGATCGCCAGTTGGGCGGCTCCTGTTACCCAAGCGGAAAAGGACGCCCAGCATGCTCCGTTGCTGATCGGCCAATTGAAATCTATCGCGGCTCCATTTTATCAGGCATTGCATGCGGCCGATCCCGATTGGCTGGAAGGAGAATTGTCGCTCAATCAAACCAAGGATGCGGGTGATCCGGCGAACTACTTCCCGTGGACTCTCACCACGGTGGACGACAACAACAAAGCACCCGCGACGGTGGGACAGCTGAAGGCGGTTTTTTCTCTAAGGTTTGAAAATGCGACTTTTTTCACGGATTTGGATGAAGACGGAATGGATGACCGGTGGGAATTGTCGTTGATCGAACAGCTTCCGGATTCAGAGAACCTGACCATCGAGGACATCACTCCGGAAGGGGATCTGGATCAGGATGGGGTGTCCAATCTGGAAGAGTATGAGCTTGGACTCAATGCCCTGATGGCGGATTCGGATGGGGATGGCTACAGTGATTTTCTGTCGGTGGGTCAGAAGCTTTACCTGAAACTCGACGAGCCTTCGGGAG
>JASGEP010000030.1:0-9732 GCA_047606285.1 Luteolibacter sp.
CCGACGTTCACGTCGGCTCGCGAAGAAAAAAGAAGAGCCGACGTGAACGTCGGCGCTCCATTCACCTTTCGATCTTCACCGCGCATGCCTTGTAGTTTGGCTGGCGCGAATGGGGATCCACCGCCATCAGCGTGAGACCGTTCACTTCCGGATAGTGCATCGGCAGAAATACCTGGCCGCGCTGCACCGTCGGCGCGAGGTAAACGGCGGCTTTCATGCTGCCACGGCGGGAGGAAATCGTGACCATTTCCCCCTCGCCCACCCGCAGTTTGGCGGCATCCGCGGGATGAATCTCGACGTAAGGTTTCGCCGGATAGAGTTTCCGCAGGATGTCGGATTTTCCGCTGCGCGATTGCGTATGCCATTGGCTGCTGGTGCCGCGCCCGGTGAGCAGAAGAAACGGATAGATCGCATCCGGTTTTTCCGGCATCTCGGCGGGAGGTGAAAACAGCAGTTTTGCCTTCCGGTTCGGCGTGTAGAATTTCCCGTCCTCGTATAGCCGCCTCTCGTGGGCGCGGAGTTCCCCGTCATCGGGAAACGGCCACTGGATGCCGCATTCTTCGTCGAGGTGTCGATAACCACGAATCCCGGTGATGTCGCACGGGCGGTCTTTTGTCAGGTCGCGCAACAGCCCGAAAACCGCCTCCGGATCGGTCCATTTTTCGAACATCCCGCCACAGCCCCACGCCTGGGCGATGAGACGGAAAATCCGGAAATCCGAGAGCGCGAGCCCCGGAGCTTCACGCACCGGCTTGATCGTGCCGATCCGACGTTCGGAATTGATGAAACAACCGAGCTTTTCCCCCCACCCCGCCGAAGGCAGAAGCAGGTCGGCCTGACGGGCGGTCTCGGTGGTGGCGAACATGTCCTGCACGACCAGAAAATCGAGTTTCTCGCGAAGCTTTTCGACCCTGCCGGAATCGATCCACGAATGGAACGGATTGGTCGCGATCACCCATAGACCCCTGATTTTCCCTTGCTCCGCCGCTTCGATGATCTGGTCGTAGGCCAGCGACGTTTCCGTAGGAATCGATTCCGGGGAAATGCCGAGCCCTCCAGCGACTTTTTCGCGATGTGCCGGATCGGCGAAATCATGACCGCCGACCAAAGAAGTGGTGTTCGAAAACAACCTCGATCCCATCGCGTTGCATTGCCCCGTGATCGAGTTCGCGCCGGTGCCGGGTTTGCCGATGTTTCCGGTGACAAGTGCGAGAGCGATCATCGCCTGAGCGACACGAACGCCCTCGTAGGATTGGTTCACGCCCATCGTCCACCACCAGGAAACCCGCTTGCCCGGTTCGGAAACGATGCGGGCCAGTTCCTCGATTTGTTCGACGGATTGGCCGGTGCGTTCGGCGACGCTGGCGGGCGGGTAATCTTTTACGAACTCCGCGAATTCCTCGTAACCTTCCGTGTTCGCGATGGATTCCTCGTCGATACGGCCATCGCGGATGATGCAGTGAGCCAGCGCGTAAAGTAGAGCGAGATCTCCTTTCGGTTTCAAAACCACATGTCGCGTCGCGGCCTGCGCGGTTTCCGTGGCGCGGGGATCGATGACGATGATTTCCGGGTTCCGTTTGTTGCGCATCACCCGCTGCCAGAGGATCGGGTGGGCGATGCAGAGATTCGCCCCGACGAGCACGATCACGTCGCTTTCCTCGAAGTCCGCGTAGGTCGCGGGCGGAGCGTCGAAGCCGAACGATTGCTTGTAGGCGGTCACCGCCGTGGCCATGCACTGGCGGGTGTTCGCATCGCAGTGGATGAAACCCATGCCGAACTTGAACAGACAACCAAGAAACGCCAATTCCTCGAGCGGAATCTGGCCGGTGGATAGAAACGCGACCGATTCCCGACCGTGCTCGGCCCGGATTTTTTTGAACCGCGTCGCAAACGCATCCAGAGCCATCGCCCAATCGACCGATCGCAGCGTTCCCCGCTCATCCCGCAACAACGGCGTGGTGGCGCGTTCGTCGGAAATAAGCGGATCGAGCGCCTGCCAGCCTTTCGGGCAGGCCATGCCGAGATTCACAGGATAACCGGCCTGCGGCGTCAGATTGATCGCGCGACCTTCTTCATCGAGGTGGATTTTCAACTGACAGCCGGTGGCGCAGAACCCACAGATCGAAGTCACCGTCGAGGCCGGTTTCAGCCGCGCCGGGACTTTTCCAAGCCCGAAATTTCCCGGTTCCAAAACCAGATCCCGCGTCAGCGGACCGGTGTGTTGTTTGAGGAAAGATTTGAGCATCCGGTTGCCCGAATCAGCACATTTCATGCAAGCGGGAGTGAAAACGCACCTCCCCGCCCTTGAATGAAATCATGCGCCGCATGAAAACACCTCATCAGGCGGACGCACGCTTCAGCGTCAGATGAATGATTTCCGCCGGAGCATGGACGCGCAGGGGAAACCAGTTTCCCGCACCATTGCTGACGACGAGAGCGCTCCTGCCTTTCCGGTAAAGTCCGGACCAGTAGCGGAACAGCAAGGGTCCCGCCCCGATGTCCTTGCTCACCATCAGTTGCCCGCCATGGGTGTGACCGGCCAGCGTCAGCGGAATGCCGTGTTTCGCCGCCTGATCGAAGGCATGCGGATGATGCGCGAGCAGGATGGGAAAGGCGCCGTCTTCACGAAGCGCCGCCACGTCATCGACGTTGCGATCGGTTCCTTCATCGCGCCTGCTCCAGCTGATGCCGAGAATCTGGACGGGCACGCCACGCACCCGAATGGTGGCGGCTTCATTGAGCAACAGCGGAATTCCACTGGCACGGACCTGTCGATAGAATCCCTCGCGGTCGTCCGCGATGTCGTGGTTTCCCTCGACCATGAAAATGCCGGAGCGCGGCTTGATTCCCCGCATCATTTCCACGCCCTCACGAAGATCGTCGATCTGGAAATCGATAAGATCGCCGGTGAACAGGGTGAGGTCCGATTTCAAATCATTCACCGCCTCCGTGAGATGGCGCAGGAATTTTCCGTGGCAGAATTTCCCGACATGCGTATCGGTCAGGTGCGTGATGATCATGCCGTCGAGTCCCTCGGGCAGGTCGGCAAGCTCGACGGTGATCCGCCGAATCCGGAAATGCCTCAACTGCCGGAGTCCGTATGCGGTCGCACCGAACGTCCCGGCCACGGGGGCGAGAAGCGCGAGCATCCCCAGCAATTTCCGCCGATTCGTGGAGCACTGTGTGGGGAGCTTCAGCTCGGTGGCCGACCGGGAAATGGCCCGTTCAAGCGCTCTCTTCGCCAGGGAAACGATCATCCATCCGAACATCAGCGGCAGGGCCATCATCGGTAAAAACAGCAGGCCCCAGAGCAGGATCAACGCGTTGAGTTTTTCCGGAATCGGATCTTCCAGCCAGGCCATGCGATTCGCGATGGTCCACAGAAATCCGCCCAACAGGGTAATCATCCCGATGGCCATGGCGAGTTTCCAGCACGCGTCCGCTCCCAGCCGGTGAAGCTGGCGATGCGCCCAAATCCACCACACCAATGACAGCATCGGAATGGAAAAGACGATAATCAGGATGATCGACATAAGGAAAAAACCGGGGAACGGTCCGAACCATACGGGGCCCGGGACCCTTGTCCATGGAGGATCGTGCTACTTCTGAAAAGAATCGTCGCGCCGGTTGTTCTCCGGGGAGCGGTCCACGCCCCACGTTCCCAAGGTGACCGTGGAAGTGACGTCCACTTGCATCCCGTGTGCCGCCGACGGCAATGGAAACCTGAAGGTGTGGATTTTTTTCGGAGCCAGCGTGGTCAGATTGAACGTCCGGTTCCCCAGCGAGGTTTGGATTTCCAGCAGGGTGTTGATGAGGATTTCCGTCCCGCGATTCTGGATCGTGACCTGCAATTCATCCTGCCCGGTCTCCGTGGTCACGATCTGCTGGCCGGTGATCGCCACGTCCACGATGCCCGGTATTTTCCGCTCCAGCACCCGTGCGAGATTGAGAATGCCATTGCCGTATTGCGAATCCGGCCACGGAATGCCCGCTTCGTCGGCGTATTCGAGGACCAGTGCCGCAGCCTCGGGAGCGCTCAGACGGGTCGGCTCCGCGGTCATCACCGCTGCGATCGCTCCGGTGACCAGCGGCGCGCTCACCGAGGTGCCGCTGAGCCGGACATAGCGGTTGCCCGGCCAGGCGACATTGACCTGATAGCCCGGAGCGGTGAGTGAGAGATAGTCGCCGAAATTCGAAAACTCCAGTTGCTCCCCTCTCGCATCCACCGCCCCGACACCGATCACGTTCGGATACGCCGCGGGAAACGCCGCTCTTTCCTGGCCATCGTTGCCGGACGCCGCCACCACCACGATTCCCCGCTCCTGAGCCATCCAGATGGCATCCGCCAACAGCGGGCTGTCTTCGTAGGAACCCAGCGAAAGATTGACGATCTCCGCCCCCTCGTCCATCGCCGCCAGCATCCCCTCGGCGACCGAAAACGAATCCGTCACACCGTTTTCACCGCTCACGCGGATCGAGATCAGAGAAACCCCCGGCGCGATACCGGGAGCGAGTTCACTTCTGCCACAAATCAACGAAGCCACCGCCGTGCCGTGACCGTGGACTTGCGCGGGATCTTCGGGAAACGGCTCGATTTCGATGGATTTGAACTCCGGCAGGGACTCATGCGCTACCACCCCGGTATCCAGCACCGCGACCTTCACCCCGCGCCCCCACGACGGATCGCTCCGCACTCCCAACCAGCGCAGCACTCCATCATCGAAGCCCACCGCCCCACGCAGCGCATCCTCCCCCGGCTTCACCCGATCCGGCATCCGCGTCACCGCCGGATAGACCGAAAGATTTTCCCCCGCCAGCAGCACGGAGAGATCGCCCGGATCGTCGTATCCCACCCGCATCGCCCGCAGCCGGTCCAGTTGGCCCAGCAATCGCACTTCCGACTCTCTCACCACCTGCACAAACGAGGCATACGCCGCATCCGAAGGAAAACGCAGGATCGCCTCCCGCTCCCGGCTGCTGCCCATGATTTCCACCGTCGCCCCGTCTTCGAACGTCCGGCGCTCCTCGACCAACGGAGCCGAAATCCGATCGCGACCGACCTTCTGAAACACGGGAACCTCCTCGATTTCCGCCTTCGGCTGTACCGCCCGCCGCGGCAGATCCTGCGTCAGCCACCATCCGAACACGCCGCACAATACGACCACCAAGCCGTATATCACCGCGCGCACCCGACCATTCATCGTTCCAATCCTAATCCCGGTTCCAACCCCGTTGACGAGGGAAAGTTCCGGAAAATCGTGAAGGCAGGGACGTTTCTCCGAAACGTCCGGTTGGGAGGAAGGCAATCGATCAGAGGGCGGTGATGGATCGGGACGCAGGGAGTCTTCGCCACCGGACGTTTCGGAGAAACATCCCTGCCATTTTGCAGGCGGCTTGTGAGAAATTTCAGGAAATTTGGCCGCTTTATCAATCCACCGGCACCTATTCCATGTGGAGTGAACTCAAAAAAAGACAGATTCAAACCTAAGTCACTCTGTGCCAAAGCAATATGAAACCCAACAATTTCCGTCTTCGCTCTCGTCTGTTCCCCCGCCATATGAGCCTTTGTTTTGGCATTACCGCTTCAGCTCTATTTTCCAGTATTGCCTTGGGAGCCAGTGGCACCTGGACCGGAACGGCGGATGCCGCTTGGATAACCGAAGCGAACTGGAGTGCCGCTCCTGTCCCTGAAATCGGAAATACAGCCACTTTCAATAGCGCTGGGAACGGCAATACCACCATCGATCTCGGCACGGGCGTGACGGTGGGAAACATCATCTTTGATACCGCGGATGCCGCTGCTTACACAATCGGTTCAGGAGGGATTGGCGCGCAAACTCTCACCATAAGTGGCATTACGGGCGTCCAAAATATCGACGTGACGGCCACTGTCGCCACTGCTCAAACCATAAACGCCAATATCGTTTCCGCGATTTCGGATAACACCATGCGTTTCAGGAACCAGAGCACCCAAGATCTAACAATAAATGGTACGATCACAGGTAGCACCGCTGGAAACAAAACGCTGAACGTCTCGACTGTGGCGGGCGGAGGCGCCGTCATATTCAATGGAGCTATTGGGGACAGCACCGCTAACTTCATCTTGGCCAATACCGGCGCGGGCACTGTCATTCTTTCAGGATCAGGGACAAGTTTCCTGTCCACTTTGCGGGGCACCGGAGGTGGATTCGTCATCGTAGATGGGCAGACGATCACCGTCGCCGCCCAATCGGATTGGCAAACCGGCAGTACACTCGAAGTAAGGAACGGCAACTTGACCTTTGCCAGCAACATCCGGATGAACTCCAACAACGATGTGAACTCCATCATCGTCACTGACGGCAAATTGGCGGCTTCCGGTATTACTCAAAATGGCACCCGTGGTGTCAACGTCACCCTGAATGGTGCGGGATCTCTTTACCTCGGAAGCGGTGGGATCAATGTCACGAACGGCACGACCACCTTCACCTCCGGCACTCTTGGTGCGAACAACAACTGGAGTAGCAGCCGAGCCATTACCTTGGATGGCGCAGCGGACGGTTCCAGCTTGACCATTAAAACCGCCAATGAGGCGGGAGACGCCGCTTTCAACATCACCCTTTCCGGCATCCTCTCAGGATCGGGTGGATTTACAAAAACAGGTGCCGGAGAACTCATCTTGAATGGTGCCAACACCTACACCGGAACCACCATCGTCCACGAAGGAACAATGCGGCTCGGAAGCGGCGCCTCCGTGGTAGGTCCTGTCACGGTCAACTCCGGAGCTACCGTAACAGGAACAGGAACGATTTCCGACCAGATACAAGTCAACACCGGGGGCCTTCTGATCCTGACGGAAACCGGTACCTTCTCGGGTCCCGTAACTCTCAACGGAGGAACTTTGCAAGGCACTGGAACGATCGGAGGATTGCTCACGGCCGGTTCCGGGGGATCGATCGATCTTGCCGATGGAACCATCGGAGAGATCACTCTGAATAGCGGCCTGGTGCTTGAAGCTGGCTCCACCTTGCTGTTCGACTACGATCTCACAACCAACACCACCGACCAAATCAAGGTCACTGGGGGGACTTTTTCCGACGCTTCTTCGGTTACGGTACAATTACACACCATTGGTACGGGTGCCGCCGTTGAAAGCGCCCATATCTTGATTTCCCTTGTCGGCACCACGGGGGCAGTCAACGCCTCCAATTATACGCTGGATACGACAAATGGCGATTTCGATTCACAACCTGTAAATTTGATCTCCATCGGAGGTTCCCTCGTCCTGACAGTGGGGAATCCGGTTATTGGAGACGGCACGGTCTATTGGCGGAACGGAACCAGTGGTGATTGGGATCCCAGCAATTTTTCTACCGACTCCGCAGGCGTGAACGCCGCCACGGGCATCAATACTGTAACCGATGTGCACTTTTCCGCCACATCGCCAGCTCCGGTAGCGACCCTTACCACCTTGGCGACGGATCAGGCCGTAAAAAGCCTCATTATCGATTCGAACCAAACCGACAGTGTCGAAATCGCAGGCACGCAGAAACTCACCATCGTAAGTGGAATCATTTCCCATACAGGTGCCGGCGCCCTCACGATTTCCAATTCAGAACTGTCTCTCAGCAGCATTCAACCATGGCTCAACCAATCTGACAATGCGATCACCGTTTCCGCAAATATCACCGGTACGGGAACAGGATTGAACCTCACGGGAACGAGCACCGGAGGATTCTATTTCTCCGGAACCAACACCTACGATGCCGGAACCACCATCAACGGAGGAACCCTTCATCTGACAGGAACCGGCTCCCTTTTGTCCACCGGAGCACTCACCCTTGCGGGAACCGGAGGCTTCGATATTTCCGCACTCACCAACGGGGGAACCACGATCGGCACCCTGAATGGCTCGGCAACCAGTCAGATTTCACTCGGTACGAATACCCTCACCATCAATCAAGCATCCTCCAATAACTATGCCGGTATTATTTCCGGCACCACCGGGGGGATCACAAAAACAGGAGCAGGTATCCTGACCTTGTCCGGAGCTAACACCTATCAGGGAACCACTCTTATCAACACCGGGGCTCTCAACATTCAGCATGATTCCGCCCTGGGCACCACGGATGAAGGCACCACTGTCGCCAGCGGCGCGGTCCTTCAAATCCAGGGCGGCATCAACGTAGGAGCGGAAACCCTGACGTTAGGTGGCACCGGCATCGAAAATGGCGGTGCTCTCGTCAACGTTTCCGGAGACAACACCTTCGGTGGTCAGCTCACCCTCTCGACGGATACCCGTATCACCTCGACCGCGGGCACCCTCACCCTGAATAATACCGGTGACATCACCGGCAGCGGTTTCAATCTCACCATCGGTGGAGCCGGTCATGTCATCCTCGAAGGAAATATCGTCACGGACGCCGGCGGACTGACCAAAGAAGGAGCGGGCAACCTGACCCTGACTGGAACCAACACCTACAGTGGTCCCACCACCATTTCCGCAGGAGGGCTGAATATCGGCAACCAAGGGACATCAGGTTCACTCAATCCCGCCAGCAACATCGTCAATAACGGCACTCTTCGCTTTCAGCGAACGGACGAAATCACTCAAGGAGTTCATTTCGGCACGATTTCCGGCACGGGCGGAGTCAACCATAACTCGACAGGCATTACCAATCTCAACGCAGTGAACACTTATACCGGAACCACTTTGGCAGGGATTGCCGGAGGGATTCTTCGTATCGCACATTCCGAGGCACTCGGCTCGGGAGGAGCTTCCAACAACCGAACCCAAGTCAACAGTGGCGCGGCCCTCGAACTGACGGGCGGTATTGCGGTCGCCAATGAACTTCTCACCCTGAATGGCTCCGGCATCAGCGACGGCGGTGGCCTTCGCAGTATTTCCGGGGCAAACTCCTGGGGCGGAGCGATCACCCAAGCCAGCGCGTCTCGCATCAATGTTGACGCCGGTTCATCTCTTAACCTGACAGGTAACATCGGCGGGGCTTTCGCCCTTACCCTCGGAGGCGCGGGTGACATCACCGTCAGCAGCGTGATCGGCATCGGTGCCGGAACCTTAACCAAAGACGGCACCGGCACGCTCACCCTGAACGGAGCGAACACCTACACCGGAGCCACGTCGATCAACGGAGGCAAACTCATCGTCAACGGCTCCTTGGCGACCGGATCCGCTGTAACCATCGGCAACTCGGGCATTCTCAGCGGAACCGGCACCATCGGCGGCTCCGTCACCACCACCTCGGGAGGCGGCTCTCAAATCGATCTCCGCGACGGCTCGGCCAATGGAACCCTGACCGTCGGCCAGCTCAATCTCCACGCCGGAGATATTCTGACCTTCGATCTTGGCACCTCCAGCGCCGATAAAATCGCCATCGCTTCCGGCGGCACCTACTCCTTCACCGATGCCGGCACCGCCACCATCACCCTCAACGCGATCGAGACACCCAACGAGGGAAGCTACGATCTCATTACCAACGCCGCAGGCATCAACGCCACCCAGTTTACTCTCTCCAGCATCGTGGTAGCGGGCAAAGGTGCGTTCCTCGATTCCAGCAGCGGTGACAGTCTCAAGGCCGTCATCACCGACACCTTCGGAGACACCGCCGCTTATTGGAACGCCGCCAGCGGAAGTGACTGGTCCACTGCCAACTTCTCCGCCAATGCCGACGGCACCGGCGCGGTTTCCCTCCTCGGCAACAACACCAAGCTCTACTTCTCCTCCACCCCTGC